>NZ_JBHSKM010000012.1:0-423863 GCF_042657965.1 Streptomyces coerulescens | reverse complement strand
TCGAAGGTGCCGTGCGGCCGTTCCGCGGTCCCCTCGGAGCGGGGGAAGAACTCGTACCACGAGCCGTACAGGGCCCGCTCCCGCTCCACCAGCAGCGGCAGCGGATCCGACGCGGTGACCAGATCCCGCAACGGATAACGCCCCAGCACCGCGTCGACCTCGGGCGTCAGCGCGGCCGCCAACCGCCACGCGGCCGGGCGGCTTTCGTCCCGCAGGGCATCGGCGGCCGCGAGGATCACCGGCCGCCCCTCGTTCTTCGGCACGCCGTCGGCGGCACGCTCGTACAGCCGTGCGCCCTCCTCCAGGACCAGGTCCGTGTCCATCCCGGCGGGGATCTTGATCTCGGCGTGGTGCCGCCAGGTGCTGATGGGGTCGCCCCAGGCCTCCACGTGGTAGGTCCAGTGGCCCGGCTCGCCGGCGGTGACGTCGGCGCCCCAGCGGTCGGTGCCGGGGGCCAGTTCACGCATCGGGGTCCAGGGGCCGGGGCGGCCGGCCGGGTCGGTCAGTACGGCATTGGCGGCCACGGCGTCGTGCCCCTCGCGGAACACGGTCGCCGAGATCTCGAAGGTCTCGCCGGTGACCGCCTTCGCGGGCCTGCGTCCTTGCTGGACGACCGGGCGGACGTCGAGAACCGGTATGCGCCCGACACCGCCGGTCGGGTCGGTCGTGGAGGGTCGCTCCGGAACGGGCGGCCCGGGGTCGGCGGCGGTGGTGCGGGGGACCGGGGGCGCTTCGGTGCGAGGCGTCGGGGGTGTGGACGACTGGTGGTGCATGGCGGGCATGACCGCTCCTGTCCGCGTCAACTCTGCTGGGGCGGATGGCTGTGGGGAGGTGGGTCCTGCGTGGTGACGGTGTAGCTGTGCGGCTGGGCCGCGGGGTGCACGCCCGGGGGCGCACGGGTGGGGTGTACCGGAGGAGCCTTCCCACCCTATTCGTGTGGGCAATCCGGCACTTTGTTAACTACTCACGCGTATGTCTACGCACAAGACCGGCCCCGTTCCTCAGGAACGGGGCCGGTGTCCGCACTTCGCCGTGAAGTGGCCGCTACGAGCCCGGTACCTGCACGAGTTTGTTCGGTGAGCCGAGCCCGCGGCCGGAGACCTTGCCGGAAGCGGCCTGCGCCACCAGCGCCTTGGAGACCTGGGCCGGCGACGCCTTGCGGTGGTCGGCCAGATAGAGCGCGGCCACGCCCGCCACGTGCGGTGACGCCATCGACGTACCCGAGTAGGTGGCCCGGCCGGTGTCGCTCGTGTGGGACGCGGAGGTGATCGACACGCCCGGCGCGAACACGTCCAGCACCGGTCCGGTGTTGGAGAACCCGGCCCGTGCGTCCTTCTTGTCGGTGGCTCCCACGGTGATGGCCTCCCGCACCGCCGCGGGGGAGTACAGGCCGGCCGGCAGCCCGTCGTTGCCCGCCGCCACGGTGTAGGTGACACCGGCGGCGACGGAGTTGCGTACGGCGGCGTCCAGCTGCGCGTTGCGGTGGCCGCCGAGGCTGACGTTGGCGACCGCCGGCTTCCTCGCGTGCTTGGTCACCCAGTCGATGCCGGCGATGACCTGGGCCGTCGTGCCGCCGCCGGCGTCGTCCAGCACGCGCACGGCCACGACCTCGGCTTTCTTGGCCACGCCGTACGTCCTGCCCGCGACGGTGGCGGCGACATGGCTGCCGTGGCCGTTGCCGTCGCCGGCCGTCCGGTCGTTGCCGACGAAGTCCCAGCCGTAGCTCGCCCGGCCCCCGAAGTCCTTGTGCGAGATACGGATCCCGGTGTCGATGACATAGACCGTCACCCCGGCGCCCGCGGACTCGGGCCAGGTGTAGCTCCGGTCCAGCGGAGGATTGGCCTGATCGATGCGGTCGAGACCCCAGGACGGCGGATTCTTCTGCGTGTGCTCCAGGGTCACCCGGGTGTCCTGGACGACCGAGGCGACCCGGGGGTCGGCCGCGAGCCGCTTGGCCTGTCTTTCGTCGGCCCGGACGGAGTAGCCGTTGAGAACCGTGCCGTAGGTGTGGCTTATTTTCGCCCCGTACTTCTCGGCAAGGCTCTTTCCGGCCGCCGTCGGTGCCTTTGTTCCCCCCTTGAGTGTCACCACGTAACTGCCGCTGACGGAGCCGGGGTCTCCGGCGCCGAGTATCTGTCCCTCCGGTCCGGCGTGCGCGGGCATGGTGGTGGCCGAAAGCGCGGCGACACAGGTCACCGCGGTCAGAGCACCCGCCCGGCGCAGACGCCGCGTGCGCGTCCGTGCCATGGTGTGAGTTCCCCTCCTCAACTCGGCGCACGGCGGCCGAGATCGCCGGGTGCACCCGGCGTGGCCGGTACGCCACTGTCACCCTCTCGTGATGTGAGAAGTCGCCACAAGGACGCCTACGGGGGCGGAATCGGCCATATCGGCTATGGGGGATCCGTAAAGGTTGCGCTTGATTTCGGACGGAGGCGCTCGGTCCTCTTCGCTCGACGCTCGCAAAAACGCCCTGTGGTTACGAAGCCCCGCATACCGATACCGTCGGGGGCGATGACGGGACCCACACCGCCGTGTGTCCCCTGCCACGTGCTGCCCGAGGTGAACCGTGAAGGCGATCCGTCGATTCACCGTCCGACCTGTCCTCCCCGAACCCCTCCGGCCCCTCAGCGACCTGGCGCGCAATCTGCGCTGGTCCTGGCATGCGGAGACCCGTGACCTCTTCCAGTCCGTGGACCCCGAGCGCTGGGCCGCCTCGGGCAACGACCCCGTACGGCTGCTGGGCAGCGTCTCGCCCGCGCGCCTCGCGGAACTGGCAGAGGACCGACGCTTCCTGCGCCGGCTGACCGTGGTCGCCGGCGACCTCAACGACTACGTCACCGGTGGACGCTGGTACCAGGACCAGTCCGCCGAACTCCCCGCCGCCGTCGCCTACTTCTCGCCCGAGTTCGGCATCACGGCCGCCCTGCCCCAGTACTCCGGCGGCCTCGGCATCCTCGCCGGGGACCATCTCAAGGCGGCCAGCGACCTCGGTGTGCCGCTGATCGGCGTCGGGCTGCTGTACCGGCACGGCTACTTCCGCCAGACCCTCTCCCGGGACGGCTGGCAGCAGGAGCACTACCCCGTCCTGGACCCCAACGAGCTGCCGCTGGCGCTCCTGAAGGAAGCCGACGGCACCCCCGCCCAGGTCTCGCTCGCCCTGCCCGGCGGCAGGTCGCTGCACGCCCGCGTCTGGCTGGCCCAGGTCGGCCGGGTGCCGTTGCTGATGCTCGACTCCGACGTCGAGGAGAACGACCTCGGCGAACGCGGGGTGACCGACCGGCTCTACGGCGGCGGCAGCGAGCACCGGCTGCTCCAGGAGATGCTGCTGGGCATAGGAGGGGTACGGGCCGTCCGGACGTACTGCCGTCTCACCGGCCACCCGGCCCCCGAGGTCTTCCACACCAACGAGGGACACGCCGGCTTCCTCGGACTGGAGCGCATCGCCGAACTGGCCGCCCAGGGACTGGACTTCGACCCCGCCCTTGAGGCCGTCCGCGCGGGCACGGTCTTCACCACCCACACCCCCGTCCCGGCCGGCATCGACCGCTTCGACCGCGAGCTGGTAGCCCACCACTTCGGACCCGAAGCCGAGCTCCCCGGCATCGACGTCGAGCGCATCCTCCAGCTGGGCATGGAGACCTACCCCGGCGGCGAGCCGAACCTCTTCAACATGGCCGTGATGGGCCTGCGCCTGGGTCAGCGGGCGAACGGCGTCTCGCTGCTGCACGGCAACGTCAGCCGCGAGATGTTCTCGGGCCTGTGGCCGGGGTTCGACCCCGACGAGGTCCCGATCACCTCGGTCACCAACGGTGTCCACGCCCCGACCTGGGTCGCCCCCGAGGTCTTCCGCCTCGGCACCCGCCAGATCGGCCTCCAGCGCACCGAGGACGCGATGACGGTGGGCGGCTCGGACCGCTGGGACGCGGTCGGGGAGATCCCGGACCAGGACATCTGGGAGCTGCGGCGGGTGCTGCGCGAGCAGCTGGTCACGGAGGTGCGCGAGCGGCTGCGCACCTCATGGCGCCAACGGGGCGCCGGAACGGCCGAGTTGGGCTGGATCGACGGTGTCCTGGACCCCGACGTCCTCACCATCGGATTCGCCCGCAGGGTCCCCTCGTACAAGCGCCTGACGCTCATGCTGCGCGACCGCGACCGGCTGATGGACCTGCTGCTGCACCCCGAGCGGCCGATCCAGATCGTGGTGGCGGGCAAGGCGCACCCCGCGGACGACGGCGGGAAGCGGCTGGTGCAGGAGCTGGTGCGGTTCGCGGACGACCCGCGGGTGCGCCACCGCCTCGTCTTCCTGCCGGACTACGGCATGGCGATGGCACAGAAGCTCTACCCCGGCTGTGACATCTGGCTGAACAACCCGCTGCGCCCGCTGGAGGCGTGCGGCACCTCCGGCATGAAGGCGGCCCTGAACGGCTGCCTCAACCTGTCCGTCCTGGACGGCTGGTGGGACGAGTGGTTCCAGCCCGACTTCGGCTGGGCGATCCCCACGGCGGACGGCACCGGCACGGACCCGGACCGGCGCGACGACATAGAGGCGGCGGCGCTGTACGACCTGCTGGAGCAGCGGGTGACCCCGCGTTTCTACGAGCGCGGCCAGTCCGGTCTGCCCGACCGCTGGATCGAGATGGTCCGCCAGACCCTCACCCTGCTCGGCCCGAAGGTGCTGGCGGGCAGGATGGTCCGCGAGTACGTGGAGCGCCTCTACACGCCCGCCGCGCACGCCCACCGCGCGATGACGCCGGACGCGGCGCGTGAACTCGCCGTCTGGAAGGCGCGGGTGCGCTCGGCCTGGCACGACGTGAGCGTCGACCATGTGGAGACGTCCGTGTCGGCGGTGACGGCCACGGCCGAACTCGGCTCGACCCTCACCCTGCGCGTCCGTGTCGGCCTCGGCGAGCTCGCCCCGGACGACGTGGAGGTCCAGGTGGTCTCGGGCCGCGTCGACCCGGAGGACCGCATCGCGGACGCGTCCACGGCGCCCCTGAAGCCGACGGGCGGCCCGGACACCGAGGGCCGCTGGACCTACGAGGGCCCGCTGTCCCTGGACCGGACGGGCCCCTACGGCTACACCGTCCGCATCCTGCCGGCCCACCGTCTGCTGGCGTCGAGCGCGGAGCTCGGGCTGGTGGCGGTGCCCGCCGAGGATCTGGGGGAGGGGGCGGGGGTCCTGATGCGGTGACGCCGTCGCGGGCGCGAGGTCGCGGGGGGTGCTGGCCTCAGTACTCCTCAGTACTCCTTGACCTCGCGCTCGCACAGCTGCCGCAGCACATGGCCGCACCGTCGCGCATAGGCGTGCTGCAGCCCTCGCGTGGCCGGTCCGCCCGCGCGGGCGTACCACTTGGCCCCGCGGCTGAAGGCCCGGACGGTCAGCCAGACCGTGCCGTCGCCCGTGCGGTCGACGACGAAGGACTCCTCACCGCACTCGGGATGGCCGGAAAGAGTGCCGTACGCCCAGCCGATGCGGCGGTGCTCCTCGACCGTCCAGACCACCCGGCACGGGGCCTTGATGACGCCGGCGAGGGTGACCGTGACGTCCACGTCGGGGGACGCGCGGTCGGCCGAGACATCGATGCCGACGCCCAGCTCGCGGTGCATCTCCCAGGTCATGACCGCTTCGGCGGCTCTGCGGAAGACGTCCTCACCCTCGCCGATGCGGGTGCGTACGTGCAGGGGGTGGAAGCCGGGCGGGCAGAAGCCGCTCTCCCGGGTCGCGCCGACGTCTTCGTACGTGAAAGGCCCTGGGGACATAGCTCCCAAGAGTAGGGCGGCACCCGGGGATGCCTTCGTCCCGGGTGCCGCCCCTGGCAACTGCGCGCGCGTCAGCTCACGTTGATGGCCGACCAGGCGGCCGCCACCGAGTTGTACTCGGTGCTGCTCGTGCCGCCGTACAGGGCGGACGCCGCGCTCAGGGTCGCCGTGCGGGCGGCCTTGTAGTTGGTCGTCGACGTCATGTACTCGGTGAGCGCCTTGTACCAGATCGCCGCCGCCTTGTCGCGGCCGATGCCGGTGACCGTGGAGCCGTTGGAAGTCGGGGAGTCGTAGCTGACCCCGTTGATCGTCTTCTTGCCGCTGCCCTCGGACAGCAGGTAGAAGAAGTGGTTCGCCGGGCCCGAGGAGTAGTGCACGTCCAGGCCGCCCAGCGACGAGGACCAGGCGTCCTTGGACGCGCCGTCCTTGCTGGGCTTGTCCATGTAGCGCAGCGGGGTGCCGTCGCCGTTGATGTCGATCTCCTCGCCGATGAGGTAGTCACCGACGTCGGAGGAGTTCTTGGCGTAGAACTCGACGGCCGTGCCGAAGATGTCGGAGGTGGCCTCGTTCAGGCCGCCGGACTCCCCGGTGTAGTTCAGGCCCGCGGTGTTGGAGGTGACGCCGTGGGTCATCTCGTGGCCGGCCACGTCCAGCGAGGTCAGCGGGTTGGTGTTGCCCGTGCCGTCGCCGTAGGTCATGCAGAAGCAGCTGTCGTCCCAGAAGGCGTTGACGTAGGCGTTGCCGTAGTGGACGCGGGAGTAGGCGGCCTTGCCGTCGTTCTTGATGCCGCTGCGGCCGAAGGTGTTCTTGTAGTAGTCCCAGGTCTCCTGCGCGCCGTAGGCCGCGTCGACGGCGGCCGTCTGGTCGGTGGAGGAGCTGGAGGCGGTGCCGGTGCCCCAGGTGTCGTCCGCGTCGGTGAACAGCGTGCCGGCGGAGGAGCTGGTGCTGCGAGCCTTGTTGTACGTCTTGTGGCCGCCGCGCGTGGTGTCGTAGAGCTGGTACGTCGAGCCCGACTTGGTCGTGCCGAGGGTGACCGTGCCGGAGTACAGGCTCTTGCCGGTGCCGGTCTCGATGCCCTGGTACTCGTAGAGCTTCTTGCCGGTGGCGGCGTCGGTGATGACGTGCAGCTCGTTCGGGGTGCCGTCGTCCTGGAGGCCGCCGACGACGGTCTCGTAGGCGAGGACCGGCTTGCCGTTCGCCGCCCAGATCACCTTGCGCGGCGCCTTGTCCGCCTCGGTCTTCTTCGAACCGGCCGACTTGGCGAGCGAGACCGCCTGGCCCTCGGCCTTGGCCGCGGTGATCGCCGGCTTCAGCGAGGCGACCTTGATGGTGGCCGTCGTCGCCTTGGTCACGCCCTTTCTCGCGCCGGACGCCGACTGGTGGACGACCAGGTCGCCGCCGAGGACGGGCAGGCCCGCGTAGGTGCGCTCGTAGCGGGTGTGGACGCTGCCGTCGGCGTCCTTGACGACGTCCTTGACGAGAAGCTTCTCCTGGGCGCCGAGGCCTATCTCGTCGGCGGTGGCGGCGGCCTTGGCCTGCCGGTCCTGGATGAGCGTGGTGCGCGCGGCGGGGGCGAGCGCGACCGGTGCGGCGAGCGGGGCGGCCTTGGTGCCGGCGTCCGCGGGGGCCGCGGCGGCCGAACCACCGGTGGTCAGGGCGGTGGTGAGGAGGGCCCCGGCGGCCACGGAGGTGGCGATGGCCAGGGTGGTGCGCTTGCGACGCGCGTAGAGGGGGGTCACACGAGCTCCTTTTGTGGGGGAGGTGCATTGGTGCTGGTGCGGCGGGTGGGGGAAGCGTGACACCTGGGACGCGTACATGTCAGGAGTGCTCGGTGATGTTGGCCAAGATTTGACTGAACGGTGAACGTTTCAGACATGCGAACGGGCGCCGTCCCGGCGGGAGTTGAACCCACCGAGACGGCGCCCTGTCAGAGGCGGACCGTGCACGGGCCTACGGGAAGGTGAGCTTCCAGCTGTTGATGTAGCCGGTGTCGATGGCCGCGTTGTCCTGGACCCGCAGCGTCCAGACGCCGTTCGCCGCCTCGGAGGAGGCGTTCACCGTGTAGGTGGTGTTGAGGTTGTCCGAGCTGCCGCCCGTGCCGTACCCCTTCAGCGTGTACACCGTGCCGTCGGGGGCGAGCAGATCCACCTTCAGGTCACCGATGTACGTGTGGACGATGTCCACGCCGACCTGGAGGTTGGACGGCGCGTTGCCGGTCCGCCCGGAGACGGTGATCGGCGAGGTGACCGCCGCGCCCCGGTCCGGGATCGCCACGTCGGTGCCGCTCTCGAAGGTGGTGCCGCCACCGCCGCCGCCGTCCGAGCGCGTGCCCACGTTGACGCCCGCCCAGGCGTCCTGCACGGCCTTGTACTCGGCGCTCGTGGTGCCGTACAGCTCACCGGCGGCCGCGAGGGTGCCGGTGCGTGCTGCGGCGTAGTTGGTGTTCGAGGTGAACTTGGTGGTCAGCGAGCGGAACCAGATCTTCTCCGCCTTGGCGCGGCCGATGCCGGTGACCGGAAGGCCGTCCGAGGTGGGCGAGTTGTAGGTGACACCGTTGATGACCTTGGTGCCGCTGCCCTCGCTCAGCAGGTAGAAGAAGTGGTTCGCCGGGCCCGACGAGTAGTGCACGTCGATCGAGCCGATGCCCGAGTACCAGGCGTCCTTGGACGCGCCGTCCTTGCTCGGCTTGTCCATGTAGCGCAGCGGGGTGCCGTCGCCGTTGATGTTGATCTCCTCGCCGATGAGGTAGTCACCGACGTCGGAGGCGTTGTTGGCGTAGAACTCGACGGTCGAGCCGAAGATGTCGGAGGTCGCCTCGTTCAGACCGCCGGACTCGCCGCTGTAGATGAGCCCCGCGGTGTTGGAGGTGACGCCGTGGGTCATCTCGTGGCCGGCCACGTCGATCGACGTCAGCGGGTTGGCGTTGCCCGAGCCGTCGCCGTACGTCATGCAGAAGCAGCTGTCGGACCAGAAGGCGTTGACGTAGTTGTTGCCGTAGTGGACCCGGGAGTAGGCGCCGACGCCGTCGCCCCGGATGCCGCTGCGGCCGTGCACGTTCTTGTAGTAGTCCCACGTCAGCGCGGCACCGTAGTGCGCGTCCGCGCCCGCGGTCTCCGCGTTGGACGCGGCGCCGTTGCCCCACACGTCGTCCGGGCCCGAGAACAGCGTGCCGGTGCCGGAGGTGCCGCGGTTGAGGTTGTACGTCTTGTGGTTGCCGCGCGCGCCGTCGGTCAGGTTGTACGTCGACCCGGACTGCGTGGTGCCGAGCGTCACCGTGCCGCTGTACATCGTGTTGCCGGTACCGGTCTCGATGGCCTGGTACTCGTACAGCTTGGCGCCGGTGGCGGCGTCGGTGACGACGTGCAGCTCGCTGGGGGTGCCGTCCTCCTGGAGGCCGCCGACGACGGTCTCGTAGGCGAGGGTCGGCTTGCCGTTCGCGGCCCAGATCACCTTGCGCGGCGCCTTGTTGACGTCCGGGCTCTTGGCGTCCTCGGCCTTCGCCGCGGCCAGCGCCTGCTTCTCCGCCTTGGCGGCGGGGACGGCGGCGGTCGTGGTCGCCGGCTTGATGGCGGCACGGGTCGCCTTCACGACGTCCTTGGTGACGCCGGACTTCGTGGTCTCGACGACCAGGTCGCCGCCGAGAACGGGCAGACCGTCGTAGGTCCGCTCGTAGCGGGTGTGGACCGTGCCGTTGCCGTCCTTGACGACGTCACGGACGACCAGCTTCTCCTTGGCGCCCAGGCCCAGGTCCTTGGCGGTGTCCGCCTTGGTGGCGTTGGCTTCGCGTATCAGCTCGGCGCGCTGGGCGGGGGAGAGTTTGACCGACTCGGCGCCCGGTATGACCTTGCCCGCGGCCGACGGTGCCTTCTCCGGGGCTGCGGTGGCGGCGCCGGTCTGGACTGCCGCGGCGATCAGGGCGGAGACGCCGACCAGGGCGACGGCGGCGGCCCTGCGGTGCGTCGTGTGGGGGGTGCGTCTGTGGGAGGAACTGTCTCTCAACACTGACTCCTTCTGCGCGGCCGCGGATCACGCGGCCAGGGGAGACCGGCCGGCGGGTGGGCCGTCCGGGCGACACGGGGTGGTACGCAGAACGACGTGCGCGTGCGGGAGTTCGGCCGCGGGCACCGTCGAGTGACGGTGCTGTGGGGTTGCTGTATCGCGGCCGTGGGAAGAGTGGCAGGTGACTGCGGTTTCTGTCAGGACCGCGTCAGAAAGTTGGCCGGAAATCGTTCGTTGTCCGGGAGTTCACGTTCGATAAACGGACCCGACGGGCTCAGTGCCTCATACGTCGATACGGCCGAGGTCGCGCAGCCACGCGGCCGCGTTGCCGTCGGACGGTGCCC
The DNA here is from genome assembly GCF_042657965.1 of Streptomyces coerulescens. Lineage (NCBI taxonomy): Bacteria > Bacillati > Actinomycetota > Actinomycetes > Kitasatosporales > Streptomycetaceae > Streptomyces > Streptomyces coerulescens. The sequence continues at coordinate 413,760 of NZ_JBHSKM010000012.1, read as the reverse complement.
GCCAGTCGCCGCGCGGAGAGAGCGAACCGCCCGCCGAGACCTTCGGGCCGTTCGGCATCGCGGAGCGCTTGAACTGTGCGAACGCGAAGAAGCGACGGCAGAAGACCTCCAGCCAGCGCCGGATCTCGGCCAGGTCGTACGCCACCCGCTTCGCCTCGGGGAACCCGGGGGGCCAGCTGCCGGCCCGGGGGTCGTGCCACGCGTGCCACGCGAGGAAAGCGATCTTCGACGGCCGGAAGCCGTACCGCAGGACGTGGAAGAGCGTGAAGTCGTGCAGCGCGTACGGCCCGATCTTCGACTCGGTGGACTGCATCTCCTCGCCCGGCACCAGCTCGGGGCTGATCTCGGTGTCGAGGATCGCGCCCAGGGTCTTACCGGTCTCCGCGTCGAACTGCTCGCTGCCGATGACCCAGCGGATCAGATGCTGGATCAGCGTCTTCGGCACACCGGAGTTGACGTTGTAGTGGCTCATCTGGTCGCCCACGCCGTACGTGGACCAGCCGAGCGCCAGCTCCGACAGGTCACCGGTGCCCAGCACGATGCCGCCGCGCTGGTTCGCGAGCCGGAACAGGTAGTCGGTGCGCAGGCCCGCCTGCACGTTCTCGAAGGTGACGTCGTACACCGGCTCGCCGGCCGCGAACGGGTGCCCCATCTCCTTCAGCATCAGCCGCGCGGTCGGCGTGATGTCCAGCTCGGCCGCGGTGACGCCGAGCGAGTTCATCAGCTTGTGGGCGTTGTCCTTGGTGTGGTCGCTGGTGGCGAACCCGGGCAGGGTGAAGGCGAGGATGTCGCTGCGCGGACGCCCGGCCCGGTCCATCGCACGGGCGGCGACGATCAGCGCGTGCGTGGAGTCGAGGCCGCCGGACACACCGATGACGACCTTCGGGCCGCCGATCGCCGAAAGACGCTGCTGAAGGCCCGCGACCTGGATGTTGTACGCCTCGTAGCAGTCGAGCGCGAGCCGGTCGGCGTCGGCGGGCACGAACGGGAAGCGCTCGACCCGGCGCCTGAGCCCGAGATCGGTACGGGGCGCGTCGAGCCGGAACCCGATTCTCCGGAAGTCGTCGGTCCGCCCGGCGTGCGCACGCCGGTTGTCGTCGAACGTGCCCATCCGGTGCCGCTCCTGCCGCAGCAGGTCGAGATCGACGTCGGCCACCGCGTACTGGTCGTCGCTCGCGAAGCGGTCCGTCTCGGCGAGCAGGGCGCCGTTCTCGTAGATCATGGTCTGTCCGTCCCAGGACAGATCCGTCGTCGACTCACCCAGACCGGCCGCCGAGTAGACGTAGGCCGCCAGACAGCGCGCGGACGCCGCCCGGCACAGCAGCCGGCGGTCCTCGGCCCGGCCGACCGTGATCGGGCTGCCCGAGAGGTTGGCGAGCACGGTCGCCCCGGCCAGCGCGGCCTCCGCGCTCGGCGGCACCGGCACCCACATGTCCTCACAGATCTCCGCGTGCAGCACCAGACCCGGGACGTCGTCGGCCTCGAAGAGCAGATCGATCCCGAACGGCACCTCCTGGCCGCCGACCCGGATCGTCCCGCCGCGCTCGTTCTCGCCGGAGGCGATCTGCCGCTTCTCGTAGAACTCGCGGTAGTTCGGCGGGTACGACTTCGGCGCGACGCCGAGGATCCGGCCGCGGTGCACGATCACCGCGCAGTTGTAGATCCGGTGGCGATGGCGCAGCGGAGCGCCGATCACCAGCACCGGCAGCAGGTCCGCCGACCCGGCCACCACGTTCCGCAGCGCCTGCTCCACCTCGTCGAGCACCGGATCCTGCAGCAGCAGGTCCTCGATCGAGTAGCCGGTCAGACCCAGCTCGGGGAAGACGGCGACCGCGACGCCGTCGCGCGCGCACGCCTGCGCCTGCCGCAGCACCGCCTCCGCGTTGGCGAGCGGATCGGCGATGACGGTGTGGCCCGTGCACGCGGCGACCCGCGCGAAGCCGTGCTGGTAGATCGACCAGAAGTTCAATGGACTGCGGCTTTCTGCTGTGGCTTTCTACCGTGGCTTTCTTCAGCGTGCCAGGGATCTCCTACGGCAACGAGCATAGATCGCCTGTTCAGGCGGACCGCTCCCCGTGCCAGGACCGCCACAGCGCCGCGTACGCCCCGTCCGCCGCGACCAGCTCGTCATGGGTGCCGAGCTCGGTCAGCCGGCCGTTCTCCATCACGGCCACGCGGTCCGCGTCGCTGGCGGTGTGCAGCCGGTGCGCGATGGCGATGACGGTACGGCCCTGAAGCACGGCGGCCAGCGCGCGCTCGGTGTGGCGGGCGGTCGTCGGGTCGAGCAGCGCCGTCGCCTCGTCGAGGATCAGGGTGTGCGGGTCGGCCAGCACCACCCGTGCGAGCGCGAGCTGCTGGGCCTGCGAGCCGTCCGTGGCGCGGCCGCCGTCGCCCAGCGCCGTGTCCAGGCCGTCCGGCAGCCGCCGTACCCAGGAGTCGGCGCCCACCGCGGTCAGGGCGGCCCACAGGTCCTCGTCCGTGGCCGACGGCTCGGCGATCCGCAGGTTGTCGCGGACCGTGCCGAGGAAGACATGGTGCTCCTGGGTGACCAGCACGACCTGGCGGCGCAGCTGCTCCGGGCCCAGCGCGACGACCGGCACACCGCCGACCGTCACCGAGCCGTCGGTCGGCGCGTCCACGCCCGCGAGCAGCCGGCTCAGGGTCGTCTTCCCGGCGCCGGACGGTCCGACCACCGCGAGACGCTCGCCCGGCCGGACGGTCAGGTCGACCCCGCTGAGGACCTCGCCGCCGCGGTCGTAGGCGTAGCGCACGCCGGTCACGTCGATCCGGTCGCCGGCGGGGGTGGGGGAGTCGGTCTCCCTCGCCCGCGGAGCCTGCGCCAGGCCCTCCACGCGGGCGAACGAGGCGCCGCTGCTCTGGAGTTGCTCGATCCGCATCAGGATCTCGTCGAGCGGACCGGCCATCTGCTGCTGGTACAGCGCCGCCGCGACCGCCGTGCCCAGGCTGATCGTGCCCTGCGTGTGCAGCGCCCCGCCGACGAGCAGGACCGTCGCCACCGGGACGAGATAGGCGATCTCCACCGACGGGAAGAACACCGAGCGCAGGAAGAGGGTGTGCAGACGGGTCCGGCGCGCCGTCTCCAGCGCGTCCCGGCTCGCCGCCACCCGCCGCCGCTCCAGCCGCAGTGCCTCCACCGTGCGGGCGCCGCCCGCGGTCGCCGCCAGGATCTCCGCGACGTCCGAGGTGGCCGCGCCCTCGGCGAGGTACCCGCTGCGGGCGCGGCGCAGATACCAGCGCAGCACCGGCCACAGACCAGCCAGCCCGAGCAGACCGCAGGCGCCGAGCAGGGGGTCCAGCACGAAGACCGCGCCCAGCAGGAACAGGACCTGCACGGAGTTGATGAGCAGCTCGGGCCCGGCGTCACGCAAGGTGGTGCCGACGGCCGCCACGTCGGCGGTGCCGCGCGCCGTCAGGTCCCCGGTGCCGGCCCGCTCCACGACCGACGCGGGCAGCGCGAGCGTGCGGTCCACGAACTCCTCGCGGACGCGGGCGAGGATGCGTTCGCCGAAGCGGTGGCCGATGTAGCGGGCCCAGCGGGCCAGCAGCAACTGGGCTGTCGCCGCCACCAGGATCGCCAGGGCCAGCTTGTCGACGGTCGTCACGCCGTTGCCGGCGCGGATCTCGTCGATGATGTCGCCCACCAGCCAGGGGGCGGCGAGGCCGGCGATCGCGGCGGCCGCGTTCAGTGCGAGTACGGCGGTGAAGGCCTTGGCGTCGGCTCGGACGAGGCGGACGGTGGCTCGGCGGACTGCCTTGGGTTTTGCGATGGGGAGGGTTGTGCGGGGGAGAGCTCGGGGCTTTGTGTTGTTCGCCGGGTGCTGGTGCGTCGTGGTTTGTCGCGCAGTTCCCCGCGCCCCTGGGGGGCGTTGCCGTGCCGTCACCTCATGACCTCCTCGGCGTCCTCGTCCCGGGCCACCAGGGCTCGGTAGCCGGGCTCCCCGTCCAGCAGTTCCGTGTGCGTGCCCGTGGCCGCCACCTTGCCGTCGACCAGGTAGTGCACGGTGTCCGCGCGGTCCAGGACGAGGGGGGACGTGGTGGTGACGACGGTCGTGCGGCCGGCGCGCTCGGCGTGCAGGCGTTCGGCGACCCGTGCCTCCGTGTGGGCGTCCAGGGCCGAGGTCGGTTCGATCGCCAGGAGGACCTCCGGGTCGGCCAGCAACGCGCGGACCAGCCGGATCCGCTGGCGCTGGCCCCCGGAGAGGTTGCGGCCCTGGGTGTCGATCGGGGTGTCCGGGCCGTCGGGGAGGCCGCGCACGATGTCCTCGGCGACCGCGGCGCGCACCGCCCGTGCGACGGCCGCGTCGTCCGGATCCCACGCGCCGCCGACCAGCTCGCGCAGCGGACCGGCGAACAGGTCCGACTCGTGGTCGGCCACCAGGACCCGCCCCCGCACCTGCGACAAGGCGATCTCGTCGAGCGTGACCCCGCCCCAGGTCGCCGCCGACGGCACATACCGGCCGAGGCGGTCGACGACGGCCACGGCGTCGGCGGGCAACGCCCCGGCCAGCGCGGTCAGACGGCCCGGCAGCACCCGCACTCCGGAATCGGGGTCGTACAGCACCGCCGGTTCGGCCGGCGCGTCCCGGGTCCCGGTGTCCGCCATCGGCTCCAGCTGCAGGAACCGTACGACCCGTCGTGCCGCCACCACGCCTCGGCTGACCTGATAGCCGCACTCGATGAAGAACGCCACCGGCCCCACCAGCACCGCGACATAGCCGTACACCGACACCAACTCGCCCACGGTGATGGCCCCCTGGGCGGCCAGCCGCGCCGCCAGCCAGGTCACCACGGCCAGGAACAGGGTCGGCAGCCCCACCCCGAGTGCCTGCACCCAACTGGTCACCGCCCCGACCCGGTACCCCTGCGCCCGAAGCCGCTGTGAGTCGCGGTGGAAGGCGTCGGCGACCAGGCCCTTGCCGCCGAGGCCGTTGAGGACGCGCAGACCGCCCGCGAGGTCGGCGATCCGTGCGGTCAGTACGCCCTGCCGCTCCCTGTACTGCGTCTCCGTCGCCTGCAGCCGTCCCAGCAGAGGCCCGACGAGCACGCCGACCAGCGGCATACCGAGCAGCACCACCACGGCGATCGGCACCGACACCGACACCAGCAGTCCGGCGATCACCAGATAGGCGACGACCGCCCCCACCCCGGGGCCGACGACGGTCAGGGACTGGCTGATGGTCTGCACGTCGCCCACACCGATCGTGACGACCTCCCCGGCCCCGATCCGGCGCGGCAGCGTGGCGCCCAGTCGTACCGCCTGCCCCATCAGCACCTTGACCGTGCGGAAGTTGGCGTCCATCCGCACCCGCGTCATCGTGCGGTGCCGCATGATGCTCAGCCAGGCGTTGAACATTCCCACCGCGAACAGCGCGCCCGTCCACCCCGCCAACGCTCCTTGGTCACCGGCCGTCAGCCCGTCGTCGACGGCACGGGACATCAGATACGGCGTCGCCGCCAGCAGCACCATCCACACACTGGAGATCAGCGCTCCCACGACGGACCGCGTCTTCTGGCGCATGACCAACCACCACAGATACCGCCACCCGCCGCGACAGTCGGGCTCACCCGGATCCTCGTACGCGTCGATCATCGTCCCCGTGCCCCGTTCGTCGTCCCGCTCGTCGTTCCGCTACGCCAGGCTGTCCCGCCAGGCCCGGTGCAGATCCGCGAACCTGCCCGTCCCGGCGATGAGTTCGTCCGGTGTGCCGTCCTCCACGATCCGGCCGTGCTCCATGACCAGCACCCGGTCGGCGATCTCGACCGTGGACAGGCGGTGGGCGATGACCACGGCCGTGCGTCCGCGCAGGACCGTCGTCATCGCGCGCTGCACGGCCCGTTCGCCGGGGATGTCGAGGGAGCTGGTCGCCTCGTCCAGGATCAGCACGGCCGGGTCCGCGAGCAACGCCCGCGCGAACGCCACGAGCTGGCGCTGACCGGCGGAGATACGGCCGCCGCGCTTGCGTACGTCGGTGTCGTAGCCGTCGGGCAGGGAGCTGATGAAGTCGTGCGCGCCGATCGCCTTCGCGGCCTGCTCGATCTCCTCACGGGTGGCGTCCGGGCGGCCGATGGCGATGTTCTCGGCGACCGTGCCGGAGAACAGGAACGCCTCCTGCGTCACCATCACCACCCCGCGCCGCAGTTCCGCCACGGGCAGCTCGCGCAGGTCGACGCCGTCCAGCAGGACCCGGCCCGCGGAGGGGTCGTAGAACCGGGCGACCAGCTTGGCCAGCGTCGACTTGCCGGCGCCGGTGGAGCCGACGACCGCGACCGTCTGCCCGGCCGGGAGCGTGAGGTCGAAGCGGGGCAGCACCTCGCCGCCGGTGCGGTAGCCGAAGCGGACGTCGTCGAAGACGACCTCGCGGCCGGGGTGCTCGGTGCGCAGTGCGGGGAGCTGCCGGGGCGTCTGCGGCTCGGGGACGGACGGCGTCTGCGCGAGCAGGCCGGCGATCTTCTCCAGGGACGCGGCCGCCGACTGGTAGGAGTTCAGGAACATGCCGAGCCGGTCGATCGGGTCGTACAGCCGGCGCAGATAGAGCACGGCCGCGGCCAGCACACCCAGGGCGAGCGTGCCGCCCGCGACGCGGTAGGCGCCCCACAGCACGATCCCGGCGACGGCCGTGTTGGCGACGAGCCGGGAGCCGACGACATAGCGGGCCATCTCCAGCAGGGCGTCGCCGTTGGTGCGCTCGTGCCGGGTGTTCAGGACCCGGAAGTCGGCGTCGTTGGCGGCCTCGCGGCGGAACGCGCGCACCGGGCGAATGCCGTTCATCGTCTCGACGAACTTGACGATCACCGCCGCGATGGCGGTGGACCGCAGGGTGTACACGCGGGCGGCACGCCGCCGGTAGAGCCGTACGAGCAGATACAGCGGCACGAACGAGGCCACGGCGACCGCGCCGAGGCCGAGGTCCAGCCACAGCAGCATCGCCGAGATGTAGACGAACGACAGGATGACGGTGACGAGTTCCTGCAGGCCCTCGTTCAGGAGCTCGCGCAGGGACTCCACGTCCGTGGTGGAGCGGGAGATGAGCCGCCCCGAGGTGTAGCGCTCGTGGAAGTCGACGCTCAGGGCCTGGGCGTGCCGGAAGATCCGGCCGCGCAGGTCGAGCAGTACGTCCTGGTTGACGCGGGCGGCCGCCAGGATGAACGCGTACTGGAGCACGCCGGAGACGACCGCGCACCCCAGATAGCCGGCGCCGACCGCGATCAGCGGCCCGAGGTCGTCGCGCCGGAACGCCGGCACGGCCGAGTCGATGGCGTACGCCACCAGCAGGGGGCCCGCCTGCACCGCCGCCTGCTGGAGCAGCAGCAGGAGCGTGGTCAGGGCGACGCGGGCCTTCATGGGGGCGAGCAGCGAGCGCAGGAGCGTGATCGTGGCGCCCGGGGGAGTGGGCAGGACGTCGTGGTCGAAGGGGTCGACGTCCTTGGAGGGTTCTTCGGCCGGCTGTTCCTTGCCCGGTGCGGTGGTGGTCGCCGTCATCGGTCGGTCTCCTCGTTTCCGGCCATGAGATGGGCGTACTCGGCGTTGCCGCGCAGGAGTTCCTGGTGGGTGCCCACGGCGGTGATGCGGCCGCCGGAGAGCAGGGCGACACGGTCGGCCAGCAGCACCGTGGACGGGCGGTGGGCGACGATGAGGGCGGTGGTCTGCGCGAGCACGTCCCGCAGGGCCGCCTCGACCGCGGCCTCGGTGTGCACGTCGAGGGCGGACAGGGGGTCGTCGAGGACGAGGAACCTGGGGCGGCCGACGACCGCCCGCGCGAGCGCGAGGCGCTGGCGCTGGCCGCCGGAGAGACTGAGGCCCTGCTCGCCGACCTGTGTCCCGGTCCCGTGGGGCAGGTTGTGCGCGAACGCGGCCTGCGCGACGCCGAGCGCCCGCTCCAACTCGGGCTCGCCCGCGCCCGCTCCGGCCCCCATGAGAACGTTGTCGGCCACGCTGGCCGAGAAGAGTGTGGGTTCCTCGAAGGCGACGGCGACGAGTTCGCGCAGCGTTTCCCTCGGCATGGCGGTGATGTCCGTACCGTCGAGGGTGATCCGGCCGGATGTCAGCTCATGCAGGCGGGGGACGAGAGTGGTGAGGGTCGTCTTGCCGCTGCCGGTGGCTCCGACGAGAGCCATGGATTCGCCGGGACGGATGTGCAGGTCGACGTGGTCGAGTGTGGGAGGGGAGTCTTCTGGGGCGTCGGGATAGCGGAAACGGACGTTGTGGAAGCGGATGCCGTCTTTTTCGGCTGCGGGGCCGTGGGGGCTTGTCGCGCCCCGCGGCGGCGCCGCATATTGATACAGCCCCGCGCCCCTTTGGGGCGCGTCCCTCAGGGACGCTTCCTGCTCCGGCCTTTCATCCATGACCTCGAAATAGCGCTCCGTCGCCGTCGCCGCCTCCTGGCTCATCGCCAGCAGAAAGCCGATCGAGTCCACCGGCCACCTCAGCGCGAGCGCGGTCGACAGGAACGCCACCAGCGTGCCCGCCGACAGCTCGCCGTCCGCCACCTGTACGGCGCCCAGGACCAGCGCCGCCCCGATGGCCAGCTCCGGCAGCGTCACGATGACGCCCCAGATCGTCGCCAGGAGTCGGGCCTTGCGCAGTTCCGTGCCGCGCAGGGTCCGGGACAGTTCCCGGAAGGCGCGTGCCTGGCTGCGGTGCCGGCCGAAGCCCTTGATGATCCGGATCCCGAGCACGCTCTCCTCGACGACCGTCGTCAGATCGCCGACCTGGTCCTGAGCGCGTCGCGCCACTTCGGCGTACCGCTTCTCGAAGATCACGCAGGTGACCATCACGGGCACGGCCGGGATCAGGATCACCAGCCCCAGCGTCCAGTCCTGGAGCAGCATGATGATCACGCCGACGAGGATCGTCACGCTGTTGACCAGCAGGAACGTCAGCGGGAAGGCGAGGAACATGCGCAGCAGCATCAGATCGGTCGTGCCGCGTGACAGCAACTGCCCCGACGCCCACCGGTCGTGGAAGGCCACCGGCAGCCGCTGAAGACGCCGGTACAGATCCGCCCGCATCCCCGCCTCGACGCCCGCCAGCGGCCGCGCCACCAACCAGCGCCGCAGCCCGAACAGCAACGCCTCCGCGAGCCCGAGCAGCAGCAGATACAGCGCCCCGAGCCACACCCCGGCCGGATCCCGGTCGGCGACCGGCCCGTCCACCATCCACTTCAGGAGGAGCGGGATGACCAGCGACATACAGGAGGCGACGACCGCCACGCCCGCGGCGGCGAACAGCCGCACCCGCACCGGCCGTACGTACGGCCACAGGCGCAGCAGCGTACGTACGGCGGATCGTTCGGATGTGTTCCGGTCGGTTGCACGTGTCGTCACCATCAGCAGCGAGCCTACGGATCGCCACTGACACTGCCCACCGAGTTTTGGCCGGTCCGCGCTCGGTCGCTGGTCCTACGACCAGGGCGTTCGACGGGTCGTACGACTGCCATCAACCGATCGGGGGATGTGCGTCGAGCGCGACGGCGGATGTGGCGGCGCCGGCCGGGCCGCGACCCTGATGCCATGTCCGTCATCGAAGTCACCGACCTGCGCAAGTCCTACGGCGGCCGCACCGTCGTCGACGGCGTCTCCTTCACCGTCGAGGAGGGCGAGATCTTCGGCGTCCTCGGCCCCAACGGCGCCGGCAAGACCACCACCGTCGAGTGCGTCGAGGGCCTGCGCGTCCCCGACGCGGGCCGGGTGCGGGTCACCGGCCTCGATCCCGTCGCCGACCACGACCGCGTCTCCCATGTTCTCGGCGCCCAGCTCCAGGAGGGCCGGCTCCAGGAGAAGCTGACCGTGCGCGAGGCGCTCCAGCTGTACGCCTCCTTCTACCCCGCCCCCGCCGACTGGCGCCCGCTCGCCGAGCGCCTTGGCCTGGCCGACCGGCTCGGCACCCGGTTCGGCAAGCTCTCCGGCGGCCAGAAGCAGCGCCTGTTCATCGCCCTCGCCCTCGTCGGCAACCCCCGGATCGTCGTCCTGGACGAGCTGACGACCGGCCTCGACCCACGGGCCCGCCGCGACACCTGGCAGCTCATCGAGGACGTCCGCGCGAGCGGTGTGACCGTCCTGCTCGTCACCCACTTCATGGAGGAGGCGCAGCGGCTCTGCGACCGGATCGCCGTGATCGACAAGGGCCGGGTGGCCGCGCTGGACACCCCGGCCGGACTGATCCGCCGCTCCGCCCGCGCCACGGTCATCACCTTCACGCCGTCCGAGCCGCTGGACGAGGGCGAGCTCAGCGCGCTGCCCGCGCTCGCCTCCGTCGAACACAGGGACGGCCGGATCACCCTGGCCGGCAGCGACGAGACGGTCAACGCCGTGATCACACTGCTGGCCCGGCACCGCATCACCGCCCACCAACTGCGCGTCAGCGACGCCACGCTGGACGACGCCTTCCTGGATCTGACGGACACGACCGTGACGGACCCGAGCATGACGGAGAGCACGCCATGAACACCGCCGTACTGCGCACCGAGGCCCGGCTGCTCGCGCGCGAACCGGGCAGCCTCTTCTGGATCCTGGCCTTCCCGCCGCTGCTCCTGGCGATCCTGGGCGCCGTCCCCGCGTTCCGCGAGCACCAGGACGGCCTCGGCGGGCTGCGCATCGTCGACACCTACGTGCCCGTGACCGTCCTGGTCGGCATGATCGTCGCCGGGGTGCAGTCGATGCCGGTGGGTCTGACCGGCTACCGCGAACAGGGCATCCTGCGGCGGATGTCCACCACTCCGGTCCGGCCGTCGGCGCTGCTGTCTGCGCAGATGCTGGTGCACGCCCTGGCCGCGCTGCTCTCCGCGCTGCTCGCCCTCGCGGTCGGCCGGCTCGTCTACGACGTACGACTGCCCGGACAGCCGTACGGCTATCTGCTCGCGCTGGTCCTCGCGGTCCTCGTCGCGCTCGCGCTGGGCTCGGTGATCTCGGCGGTGTCCGGCACGGTGAAGATCGCCGGTGCGGTCGGGACGGCGGTGTTCTTCCCGATGCTGTTCTGCGCGGGGGTGTGGCTGCCGGTGCAGGCCATGCCCGGTCTGATGGCCGACATCGTCGGGTTCACCCCGTTCGGCGCCGCCGCGCAGGCCCTGAACGCGGCCATGGCGGGCGACTGGCCGGGCTGGTCCCACCTCGGCGTGATGGCGGTGTGGACGGTGGCGCTGTCCGCGGCGGCCGCGCGCTGGTTCCGCTGGGAGTAGGCGGCGGGCCGTGCAGACTGGGGGCATGACCGCGGCGGACACCGACATCGAGCGGCGCTGGGAACTCATCCGCAGCAAGGGGCCCTACGCGCTGCTCGGGGTCGGCACCCTGCTGTCGGTCGCCACCGCCGAACTGATGCCCGGCACGGGGGAGCGGATCGCGGTGGCGGTGCTGGTCGCCGCCGGGTTCGTACTCCAGCTGTGCTGGGGCCGGGCGAGCCGCACCCGCCCGGGCCCCTCCACCGCCGGCACGGTCTACTACGGGCTGCGCTGGGCGCTCGGCTTCGTGCTGACCTGGCTGAACCCGTTCTTCGCGTTCTACGCCGTCACCGGCTACTTCGACTCCGACGAGCTCATCCCGCACCGGCGGCTGCGGCTGCTCGGCCCGTTCGCCTGCTCCATCGCCGTCTCCGGCTCGCAGGCCGGCGGGATGCCGTTCCACGAGCCGGTGCAGTGGGCGGTGTTCGCCGGGCTGCTGGTCGTCAACAACGTCATCCTGTCGGTGGTCGGCCACCTCACCACCCAGCAGGAGGAACGCTCCCGCGCCCGCGCCGAGACCATCGCCGAACTCGAACGGACCAACACGGCCCTGCACCAGGCGCTGGAGGAGAACGCCGCCCTCCACGCCCAGCTCCTCGTCCAGGCCCGTGAGGCCGGGGTCGCCGACGAGCGCCGACGGCTGGCCGCCGAGATCCACGACACCATCGCCCAGGGCCTGACCGGCATCATCGCCCAGCTCCAGGTCGTCGCGAACGCCCCGGACCTGCCCACCGCCCGCTCCCACCTCGACCGCGCTGCCGACCTCGCCCGGCACAGCCTCGGCGAGGCCCGCCGCTCGGTGCACAACCTCGCCCCAGTGGCCCTGGAGCACGACGGGCTGCCGCAGGCCCTGAAGGGCACCGTCGCCGAGTGGTCCGAACGGACCGGTGTACGCGCCGACTTCACCCTCACCGGCACCGCGGAACAGCTCCACGACGAGGTCTCCGCGACCCTGCTGAGGATCGCCCAGGAGGCCCTGTCCAACGCCGCCCGGCATGCCCGCGCCACTCGCGTCGGCGTCACCCTGTCCTTCCTCGGCGACGAGGTCATCCTCGACATCCGCGACGACGGCGCCGGCTTCGACCCGCTCGCCCTGCGCGAGCGCAGCCGCACCGGCGGCTTCGGCCTGCCCGGCATGCGCGCCCGCGCCGAGCGCATGGCCGGCTGCCTCACCGTCGAGTCCGAACCGGGGCGCGGCACGGCCCTGTCGGCTCGCGTACCGTTGGTGCGCCATGAGTAGCGACGAGTCGTCCATCTCCCTGTTGATCGTCGACGACCATCCCGTCGTACGGGACGGTCTGCGCGGCATGTTCGAGTCCGCGCCCGGCTTCGTCGTGCTCGGCGAGGCGGCGAGCGGCGAGGAGGCCCTGGAGCGGGCCGCCGCACTCGACCCCGATGTGATCCTGATGGACCTGCGCATGCCGGGCGGTGGCGGGGTCGCGGCCATCGCCCACCTCACCCGTACCGGCGCCCGCGCCAAGGTCCTCGTGCTGACCACGTACGACACCGACTCCGACACGCTGCCCGCCATCGAGGCGGGCGCGACCGGCTACCTCCTGAAGGACGCCCCGCGCGACGAACTCTTCACCGCGGTCCGGGCCGCCGCCGAGGGCCGCACGGTCCTCTCCCCGGCGGTCGCCTCCCGCCTCGTCTCCGCCGTGCGCACCCCGAGGACCCCCGGCAGCGAGCCCCTCTCCGCCCGCGAGCGCGAGGTCCTCGCCCTGGTCGCCAAGGGCACCGCGAACCGCGAGATCGCCCGCGAGCTCTTCATCAGCGAGGCGACCGTGAAGACCCACCTCACCCACCTGTACGCCAAGCTCGGCGTCAACGACCGCGCGGCGGCGGTCGCGACGGCGTACGAGCGGGGGATCCTCGGGTGACGAGGTAGGGGGAGCAGGGCCGTGCCGCTCACGCCGGCGCGGCCGCCGAGAGGGCGGCGTGCAGCGGGTTGTTGCGTTTGTCGTTGATGCGCGCGGTGAGGATCCCGGCGCTGACGCAGGCACCGGCGAGGACGGCTGCGAGCCCCAGAGGCACCGACCAGCCGATCAAGTCCCGTCCGGTGACCAGGGCGAGCCAGAACAGGTAGCACATGCAGAGCACTTCGACGAGAGCGGCCACGACTCCCGCCTCCAGCGCCCAGTCCTGTTCATCGAACAGGTTGATTCCGACGAACGCCACCACTCCCGCACCCACGATGACGGCGGTCATCGTGATGGCCAGCCACTGGGGTCCATAGGGCCCCAGCTCCCAGGGCCGCCATCCGAACGCGCCCGACACCAGACGGGTGCCGCCGACCCCGACGGCGAGGATGGCGAGCAGCCAGCCCATGATCCAGGCGACGGCATTGGGGATCCGGGGCGGGTCGGGCTGTTCGTGCACATGCCGCCACTTCTCCCTCAGGGCCTTTCCCTGAGAGAAGGCGCCGAACCGAAGCCGCATGAGCTCCGCCTGAACGACCCAGGGCAGAGCACGCAACACTGCCTGGTGGCCCGCTGTGACCCCCCGCTGGGCCAGTAGTTCGTCACGAAGCGGTTCGAGGGCTCGTTGCGCCTCGATCGTGGGCACCTGCTGAGTGCCGAAGAGCCAGTAGATGGTTCCGGTCCTACGATTCGAAATCACAGTCCGGGCTATGTGGGAGGGCGGAGAGCCGAGTACCGCCTGAGCCTCGGCGATCCGGCTGTCGATCCCGGTCCAGGCCGGCCTGTCTCCGTCCGGGGGCGCCTCCGTGCGGAATTCGGCGCACGCGAACAGAGGGATGCCGATGAGTGGGTGAATCGCATGGACCCCCTGGAAGTGCTCTTCCTCGTCCATCAGCCCGGAGACGGAGCCAGATTCCCAGCCTGCGCCGTCGATCAGCCAGGCCACACGGGCCGCGATCGTGGTCAACCCCTTCAGCTGGTGAAGTCCGTCCCATATCCCGGTGTAAGCCCCTTCGAGGGGCGTGTGGGCGGGTGCCCACTCGTTCAGTGCGTCGCACACCTCCGGATTGCGCATGAGCGACGCCAGGTTCCACGCCGCCGTGCGGGAGACAGGGCCCAGCCCATCCGTCCAGAGCATCCCGGCCAACTGCACCGCGGCAGCCGGCGTACCCACGACACCCAGCGACCGCACCGCCCAGATCTCCCCCCGCTCCTCGGCCGCCCGCGCCAAGGACAGCACCGCGACGTCACCCATCGCCTGAAGGGCCACCCGCGCCTCATCGTCCCGCAGCTCCGCCAGGGCTTGTGCCGCCTCCTGGCGCCCGGACACCGTGAGCGCCTGCAGAGCCGCCGACCGCCGGTCCGACGCCGGGCCCCGAGCTGCCGCGATCAGCGCTTCACGCACCCGTCGTCCCCGGGGGCTGCTGCTGGCCGCCAGTGTGCCGAGGCCCTTCGCGATGTCGCCCCGCGTGTCGCCGGGCGCCCCCAGCCGGTCCAGGAAGAACGCCAGAATCTCCTCCGCCAGAGCCTCCTCGATGTGAACCGCGTCGGCCAGGCACTGCAGCGCGAGCACCTTCCTCCACATGTCGCTGTCCTCGAAGATCTCCCGCACCACGCGCGTGCAGTCGCCGCGGGTGACCGCACACCACATGCGGACGGTCTCCCGCCAGGGCTGTGGTGCGCGGCGGTAGTGGTCCATCAGCCGCTGCTCATCGGTGCGCAGTTCGCACGCCGCGAGATATTCCAGCAGGGTGAGGTGGGTGAACTGGTAGTGCCTGCCCCGGTCTATGTCCTTGATCAGTTCGCTGCGGCTGACGATCTCGATCAGCATGCGCTGCAGGTGTGGATCCCGTTCCAGGTCGAAGCCGGGCAGCAACTCGTCGATGACCGACTCGAACCGTTGCCGTGTGACCTCCTGCCGGTCGCCGCGTGCCGACGACTCGCCCAGCTGCGTCAGCGCGAGGCGCTGCAGGACCAGGGTCTTGCGGCCGGCGTGGTATGCGCCGATCGCCTCGCTGCGGTTCAACAGCCGGTCGCGGTCGAGGAGATGGGCCACCGCCATGTCGTAGAACCTCGCCCGGGAGTTGGGCAGCGGGCCCACGCTCTCGGGCCGGTCTCCGGACTGCAGATAGGCGATCATGGTGAGCATCAGCGGACTGCGTGCGAGGACCTTGAGCTCGGGGTCCTCCTGCAGCGCCTGAAAGAGCCGCGCCGCAGTCACCGAGTCCGCGAAGTCCGGCCACTTGGACAGGAACCGCAGGATGGAGGCGTCGTCGAATTCGGCGACGCGGACCTCTTGGTCGAACAGGTCCTGCAACTGCCCGTCATAGGCGGCGGTCCGGCAGGAGACGACCATGTCGCAGCTGTCGTACTGGACCGCGAACTCCCTGAGCCGCTGGATCACCCGCTCGAAGTGATCGGTGCCCACCTCGTCCAAGCCGTCGAAGAACACGCGCAGCCCGCCCGAGGCCAGACGTGTCTGCACCATGTCCAGTGCCGTGGCCGCGTTGATGCCGGAGTTCTCGAACTTCTTCGTGATGAGCGTTTCGAACGGGTCCGGTGAGGTGTTGCACGCGTGCAGGCTGACGATCACGGGGAGCCTGCTGTCGTCCCCGCCGTCGACCCACTCCAGCATCTCGTGCTTGAGAAGCAGGGACTTCCCCGCGCCCGGTGCGCCGAGAAGCATCGCTCGATGGCCGCGCAACTGGGTCGCGGCGTCACCGCGGCCACCGTCCGTCTCGCAGTGCAGCGGTACGTAGACGTCGCGCAGCCCCGGCGCCCCTTGGCTGCCGCTGCCCGACGCCTGGGAAAGCCCCAGTCGCACTCGGGAGTTCTCGACGCGCACCTGGTCCCGGTACCGCTTCAGTTTCCGTCCGCCCACGGGGCGCAGCCGTCGATAGAGCTTTCTGGCGGCCCCCGGGGCCGCCTTCGCCGCGTCGCCGGCCAGTGTCGTGAAGAACGGGCGTGCCACGAAGAACAGGAAGGCCAGGAAGGCGACGCCACCGATTCCGTAGGGCAGAAGCTTGTCGATCTGTCCGCTCACGCAGGGAGGGTACCGACGAGATGGCTGTTATGAACTCCTCTTTTCAGAAAGGGAGTTGATATCAGCGAGCCGCGCGCAACTCCCGTCACTCCACTCGCATCAGCAGCACCGCCCGCCCCGGCACCGTGATCACCGCCCCCGCCCGGTGCTCCGCCCCCGGCGCCTCCCCCTGTTCCTCCTGGGAGGTGTCCACGACGACCTCGTACCGCTCCGCCCACGGCGGTCCCGGCAGCACGAAGCTCGCCGGGCGGTCCCCGGCGTGCAGGACGGCCAGGAAGCTGTCGTCGACGATCGGCGCCCCGCGCTCGTCCCGGCCCGGGATGTCCCGTCCGGACAGATACATGCCAAGCGTGGCGGCGGGCGCGTACCAGTCCCGTTCCGTCATCTCCGTGCCCCGAGCGGTGAACCAGGCCAGGTCCCGCAGCCCGTCCGCCGAGTGCGCCCGCCCGGAGAAGAACGCCCGGCGGCGCAGCACCGGGTGCCGGTGCCGCAGTTCGATCAGCCGGGCCGTCAGCTCGAACAGGGCCTTCCAGCCGGGGTCCTGGAGCAGACTCCAGTCCAGCCAGCTGATCTCGTTGTCCTGGCAGTAGGCGTTGTTGTTGCCGCGCTGGGTGCGCCCCAGCTCGTCGCCCGCGACCAGCATCGGCACGCCCGTCGACAGCAGCAGCGTCGTCAGTAGGTTCCGCAGCTGCCGGCGCCGCAGCGCCCGTATGGACTCGTCGTCCGTCTCCCCCTCGACGCCGCCGTTCCAGGACCGGTTGTCGTCCGACCCGTCCCGGTTGCCCTCGCCGTTCGCCTCGTTGTGCTTGCGCTCGTAGGACACCAGGTCGCGCAGGGTGAAGCCGTCGTGCGCGGTCACGAAGTTCACCGACGCGTACGGCCGGCGGCCGCCCCAGGCGTACAGATCGCTGGACCC
Source organism: Streptomyces coerulescens (assembly GCF_042657965.1). Classification (NCBI taxonomy): domain Bacteria; kingdom Bacillati; phylum Actinomycetota; class Actinomycetes; order Kitasatosporales; family Streptomycetaceae; genus Streptomyces; species Streptomyces coerulescens. The sequence continues at coordinate 396,648 of NZ_JBHSKM010000012.1, read as the reverse complement.
CGACAGGCGGTACCCCAGATCCCGTACGTCCGGCAGCGCGCCCCGCCAGAAGTCCCGTACGGCATTGCGGTAGCGGTCGTTCCACTCCGTCCACAGCGAAGGGAAGGCCCCCACCTGATAGCCGCCCGAGCCGACGTCCCACGGCTCGGCGATCAGCTTCACCCGCCGCAGCACCGGATCCTGCGCGATGACGGCGAGGAACGGCGACAGCATGTCGACGTCGTGCATGGAGCGGGCCAGCGCGGCGGCCAGGTCGAAGCGGAAGCCGTCCACGCCCATCTCGGTCACCCAGTAGCGCAGCGAGTCGGTGATCAGCCGCAGCACCTGCGGCTGGACCACATGCAGGGTGTTCCCGCAGCCCGTGTAGTCGGCGTACCGGCGCGCGTCCGGCTGCAACCGGTAGTACCCGCGGTTGTCGATGCCCTTCAGCGACAGCGTCGGCCCCAGCTCGCCCGCCTCCGCCGTGTGGTTGTAGACCACGTCGAGGATGACCTCGATCCCGGCGGCGTGCAGGGCCCGGACCATCCGCTTGAACTCGCCGACCTGCTCACCGGTCGTGCCCGAGGCGGCGTACGCGGCGTGCGGGGCGAAGTAGCCGATGGAGTTGTAGCCCCAGTAGTTGCGCAGGCCCTTGCGCAGCAGATGGTCCTCGTGCGCGAACTGGTGCACCGGCAGCAGCTCCACCGCCGTCACGCCCAGCTTCACCAGGTGCTCTATCGCCGCCGGATGCGCGAGACCGGCGTACGTCCCCCGCAGCTCCTCCGGGATGTCGGGGTGCAGCTTCGTGAACCCCCGCACATGCACCTCGTAGATCACCGAGTCGGCCCACGGCGTCTTCGGCCGGCGGTCGTCCGCCCAGTCGTCGTCATCGTGGACGACGACCCCCTTGGGGACGTACGGCGCCGAGTCCCGCTCGTCGCGCACGGTGTCCGCGACATGCTGCTGCGGCCAGTCCCGGACGTGCCCGTAGACCTCCGGCGGCAGACTGAAGTCGCCGTCCACCGCGCGGGCGTACGGGTCCAGGAGCAGCTTCGCCGGGTTCCAGCGGCCGCCGGTCCACGGGTCCCAGCGGCCGTGCACCCGGTAGCCGTAGCGCTGACCGGGCATCACACCGGGCACGAAGCCGTGCCAGATCTCGTGCGTCAGTTCGGACAGCCGGGCCCGCGTCTCCCTGCCCTGCGCGTCGAACAGGCACAGCTCCACCGCCTCCGCCCCGCCCGCCCACAACGCGAAGTTGGTGCCCGCCACCCCGTCCGGGCCGACCCGGAAGCGGGCGCCGAGCGGCACGGGCGTGCCCGGCCACACGGGCACACCGGGGGCCTTGTGCCGCGCGCCGTTCACGACGGCGGCCGGGCGCCCCTCCTCAGCGGCGACCACCCCGGCCACCGCCTCCTGCTCGGCTGCGCTCGACACCTGTGGCCTCCCACGGCTCACGGACCACACGACGTGGAGGAAGGAAGGAGAGCACGCGGTCGTCCCTGGCCGCGGCTCCCCGTCGCGTCGTCCTCCCACATGTTCTGCCCACCCGCTGGGTCGCACTCACGTTTCCCCAGGGCCGCCCCGGTCGTTGGGGTCTTCGTGAGGCATGGACAAGGGCGCGCGCGGCGCGCGGGGGCCGCATTGGCCGCCGTACTGACATGGGCAGGGCTGCTGGCCGGGGCCGCCGGATGCACCACGGACGGCGGTGGACTCGACGGGATGCTGGGCAAAGGGCCGGCGGCCGAGGACGTCATCAAGGTCACCCCCGACGACGGCTCCAAGGGCGCGCGCCCGGACGAGAAACTCCTCGTCCGGGTGCCCGGCGGACGCCTGGAGTCGGTGCGGGTCGTCAAGTCCCAGGACGCCCAGGAGACACCGGTGCCCGGGCGCATCTCCAAGGACGGCCTGCGCTGGGAGCCCGAGGAACCGAGGCTCGCGCTCGCCGCCAAGTACACGGTCGACGCGGTGGCCCTCGACGCCCACGGCCGCCGCAGCGCACGGCACACGACCTTCACCACATACGTACCCGACGAGCGGTTCGTCGGGTACGTCGCCCCGGAGAACCGCTCCACCGTCGGCACCGGAATGATCGTCTCCCTGGAGTTCAACCGGGAGATCGAGAACCGGGCCGCGGTGGAACGCGCCGTCGAGGTCACCGCCGAGCCGGCCGTGGACATCCGCCCGCACTGGTTCGGCAAGTCCCGCCTCGACTTCCGCCCCCGCACCTACTGGCGGCCCGGCACCCGCGTCACCGTCGCGCTGCGACTGCGGGACGTCGAGGGGGCACGCGGGGTGTACGGGCTGCAGCACAAGACCTTCTCCTTCACCGTCGGCCGCGACCAGGTCTCCGTCGTCGACGCCACCGAACACACCATGGAGGTCCGTCGCGACGGCGCACTGCTCGCCACCGTGCCCGTCACTGCCGGCGCTCCGAAGATGACCACCTACAACGGCAAGATGGTGGTCACCGAGATGTTCGAACTCACCCGGATGAACGGCGCCACGGTCGGCTTCAAGAAGAAGGACGGCAAGGGCGAGTACGACATCCCCGACGTCCCGCACGCGATGCGCCTGACCGACTCCGGCACCTTCCTGCACGGCAACTACTGGGCGGACGAAGCCATCTTCGGACACAGCAACGTCAGCCACGGATGCGTGGGCCTCAGGGATGTCAAGGGCGGCGGATCCGAGACGCCCGCGGGCTGGTTCTTCGACCGCACTCTGGTCGGGGACGTCGTCGAGGTCGTCCGCAGCAATGACAAAAAGGTTGCTCCCGACAATGGCCTCGGAGGGTGGAATATGGGTTGGAAGGAGTGGAAGGCGGGGAGTGCGGTGAAGTAACCGGACAGGGGGGTGAGTTGCGGCGGACCGCTCGACCGGCCGGCCGCCCGGCGATGTTGGAACGGAACAGTGACAAACGCGCGGCGCAAACGCGCCTGGCCTTGTGGTTAATATGCGCCGATGCGCGCGGCTGACGCGCGGGGGTGCGGGCCGGACCAGGCCCGGGGAGGGGAGAACGACTTGAACGTGCGGCCGATATCGGGGGCGTCGGTTGACGGACGCGGGGGGCGGCGCGGACGCACCGGCCTCGCGGCACTGGCGGGCGTCCTGCTGATCACCGTCACCGCGTGCGGCGGGGGCGGCGGATCGGACTCGGGTGCCGGCGACGGCAAGGGAGGGGACTCCAGCGCGGCGGAGTCCAAGAAGTCCCGGGCGGTCGTGACCATAGCGCCGGGCGACGGCGCGAAGTCCGTCGACACCAGCGGGGCGCTGAAGGTGACCGCGGCCCAGGGCAAGCTCACGGACGTCGAGGTCAAGGACGCCAAGGGCAACGCGATAGACGGGAAGATATCCGGCGACGGCGGCACATGGACTCCGTCCACGCACCTCGCCGCCGCCACGAAGTACACGGTGCACGCGGTCGCCAAGGACGCCGACGGCCTGGAGGCCGCCAAGGAGGCCGACTTCACCACCCTGACCCCGAAGAACACCTTCATCGGCCGGTTCACTCCGGAGGACGGTTCGAAGGTCGGCGTCGGAATGCCGTTCTCCCTGCGCTTCGACCGGGGCATCACCCACCCCGAGGACGTCGAGAAGGCGATCCGCATCAAGACCGAGCCGGCCGTCGAGGTCGCGGGCCACTGGTTCGGCAACGACCGCCTCGACTTCCGTCCCGAGAAATACTGGAAGACCGGCACGAAGGTCACCGTCGAGCTCAACCTCGACGGCGTCGAGGGCCGCCCCGGCGTCTACGGCGAGCAGGACAAGAAGGTCTCCTTCACCATCGGCCGCAACCAGGTCTCGGTCGTCGACGTGAAGACCAAGAAGATGAAGGTCACTCAGGACGGCAAGGTCGTCAAGACCATCCCCGTCACCACCGGCAAGCCCGGGTACGACACCTGGAACGGCCAGATGGTGATGACCGAGAAGTTCGTGCAGACCCGGATGAACGGCGACACCGTCGGCTACGACGGCGAGTACGACATCGAGGACGTCCCGCACGCCACCCGCCTGACCGACTCGGGCACCTTCATCCACGGCAACTACTGGGGCGGCGGCGCCTTCGGCAACTACAACGCCAGCCACGGCTGCATCGGCCTGCGCGACGTCAAGGGCGCGTGGGACAAGAGCACGCCGGCCGCGTGGTTCTTCAACCACTCGATGATCGGCGACGTGGTGGTCGTGAAGAACTCCGCCGACGCGACGGTCGCGCCGGAGAACGGCCTCAACGGCTGGAACATGTCCTGGGAGAAGTGGAAGGCGTAGCTCTCCCCTTGACGGGCTCACGGCCCCGGTGCACGACCTCGATGTGAGGTACGGCACCGGGGCCGCTCCCGTTAAGCACCGTTAACCTGCTCGCATGACCGTGAATCTCGAAGTCGCCGAAGGTGTCGGTACCCTCCGTCTCGACCGCCCGCCCATGAACGCGCTGGACGTCGCCACCCAGGACCGGCTCAAGGAGCTCGCCGAGGAGGCGACCCGCCGTGACGACGTGCGGGCCGTGGTGATCTACGGCGGGGAGAAGGTGTTCGCCGCGGGCGCGGACATCAAGGAGATGCAGGCCATGGACCACACGGCGATGGTCCTGCGCGCCCGCGGCCTCCAGGAGTCGTTCACCGCGGTGGCCCGTATCCCCAAGCCGGTCGTGGCGGCCGTGACCGGCTATGCGCTCGGCGGCGGCTGCGAGCTGGCGCTGTGCGCGGACTTCCGTATCGCCGCGGACAACGCCAAGCTGGGCCAGCCGGAGATCCTGCTCGGCCTGATCCCGGGCGCCGGTGGCACCCAGCGGCTGGCCCGGCTGATCGGCCCGTCCAAGGCGAAGGACCTGATCTTCACGGGCCGTATGGTGAAGGCCGACGAGGCGCGGGAGTTGGGCCTCGTGGACCGTGTGGTCGCGCCGGAGGAGGTCTACGCCGAGGCGCACGCCTGGGCCGCGAAGTTGGCGCAGGGTCCGGCGATCGCGCTGCGTGCGGCGAAGGAGTCGATCGACACGGGTCTGGAGACGGACATCGAGACGGGCCTCGCGGTGGAGCGCGGCTGGTTCGCCGGGCTGTTCGCGACGGAGGACCGGGAGCGGGGCATGCGGAGCTTCGTGGAGGAGGGGCCGGGCAAGGCCAAGTTCCTCTGACGGCCGGTCGTCCGGCGAGCAAGGTCACCCCTGAAACGCGCCCGAACCACTTGCAATTGACGGGGTGTCTGATCCGGGTCCCTCGATGGGGCGGTTTATGGCAGCCTTAAGGCAACCTTAAGCCTGTCTTGTCGAGGGAGTCTGTCGATTGCCCCCGGCGGACCCTTCGTCGCAGGTCGGGCGGGCCCCTGAAGGCTCCGAACTGCCACCGTCATATGCCGTTCGACTCGTGCGGAATGAGGGCTTCCGGGGGGTGTATTCCTCCGGAACGGCCCCGGAGGGTCCCACGGGCCGCCATGATGGGGGCATGGCGGGGCTGGAGGGTGTGGAACACCCGCGGGGAAACGGCCGTGTGACTGCGGCGCGCTGGTCGCCGGCGGTCGAGGACGAAGCTGCCTCAAAGGCGCTGGAGCTGTTCGGTAATCCTACGGAGGCGGAGGTTCCGCTCCCGTCCCGGCCGGAGTCCGCCGCCACCGCGCGCCGGCTCGCGCAAGTGGTGGTTCTGCGCCAGTGGGGCCTGACTCCCAAGATGACCGAGGACGCGGTCCTGCTCGTCTCGGAACTGGTCGGCAACGCCGTCCGCCACACCGGCGCCCGGGTCTTCGGCCTGCGGATGCGCCGCCGCCGGGGCTGGATCCGTATCGAGGTCCGCGACCCGTCCCGCGGTCTGCCCTGTCTGATGCCGGTACAGGAGATGGACATCAGCGGCCGGGGTCTGTTCCTGGTCGACAAACTCGCCGACCGCTGGGGCGTGGACCTGCTGCCGCGCGGCAAGACGACATGGTTCGAGATGAGGGTGGCGGACCGGTAGCGGTCGGCTCCGGAGCCGGATCCCTGCCGGTCGGATCGGCGACCCGCAGTTGGGCCAATCGGGTAAATAGCATGGTTTTCGGCGTAATCCTCATTAAATAGTGCTGCGTCCCCATCCCGCCGCCGCACCGGAAGAACTGCCGATGAACCACACGTACCGCACCCTTCTCGCCGGCCTGGCCCTCCTCGCGCTCGCCGCCTGCGGCACCGACTCCCCCAGGGGCGAGGACGACACCGGGACACCGCACGGCACCCAGGCCGCCGTCCCCGCCCCGGTCAAGGAGGAGACCGTCAAGGGGCTGCCCGGCATGCCGCCCGTCCTCGACCCGAAGGACGTCTACGCCGCCGACCGCCCGAACAAGCTCTCCCCGGTCGTCAAGGACTTCCCGTCCCGCGTCTACGTCCCGAACAGCGAGTCCGACACCGTCTCCGTCATCGACCCGGAGACGTACGAGATCATCGAGACCATCCCGGTCGGCCGCCAGCCCCAGCACGTCGTCCCGTCCTGGGATTTGAAGACCCTGTGGGTCAACAACAACCGCGGCCACACCCTCACCCCCATCGACCCGAAGACCGGCAAGGCGGGCGAGGAGGTGGAGGTCCATGATCCCTACAACCTCTACTTCACTCCCAACGGCAAGTACGCCGTCGTCATGGCCTCCCTCGACCGCGAACTCGTCTTCCGCGACCCCCACACCATGAAGCGGATCAAGACCGAACCGGTCACCTGCTACGGCGTCAACCACGCCGACTTCTCCCTCGACGGCCGCTACTTCATCGTCTCCTGCGAGTTCAGCGGCGAACTGCTGAAGGTCGACACCGAGAAGATGAAGGTCGTCGGGCAGCAGAAACTCCCCTTCGACGGCGCCATGCCGCAGGACGTCAAGGTCTCCCCGGACGGCAAGCGGTTCTACATCGCCGACATGATGGCCGACGGCATGTGGGTGCTGGACGGCGACACCTTCGACACCCCGACGCTGCTGCCCACCGGCAAGGGCACCCACGGCCTCTACGTCAGCCGCGACTCACGCGAGATGTACGTCTCCAACCGCGGCGAAGGCACCGTCTCCGTCTTCGACTTCACCCGGAACGAGCTCACCAAGAAGTGGCACCTCCCCGAGGGCGGCAGCCCCGACATGGGCGGCGTCTCCGCCGACGGCAAGGTGCTGTGGCTCTCCGGCCGCTACGACTCCGAGGTGTACGCCCTCGACACCCGCACCGGCGCCGAGCTCGCCCGTATCCCGGTGGGCGAGGGCCCGCACGGCCTCGCCGTGTACCCGCAGCCGGGGCGCTACTCCCTCGGCCACACCGGCATCTTCCGCTAGCCCCCGAGGCCCGGGTGGTCGCCGTACTGGAGGGACGCGGGGGCGGTTAATCTGACCTGCGGCAGCAAGCCAGCACAACAACGACTTACGCGAGTAGACGCGAGTAAAGGGGCGGACCGGTGGCGCACATCGACATCGAGGAAGCACGCAAGCAGTTCGAGCGCATCGATGCGGACGGTGACGGCACCATCACCGCCGCCGAGTTCAAGACCGCCCTGGCTCAGGGCGGCGACTGGAACGTCACCGAGGCCGTCGCCGAGGCGATCATCAAGAGCCGCGACCTCAACGGCGACAAGCTTCTGTCGTTCGACGAGTTCTGGGCCTTCCTGAGCAAGTGACACCCACGAAGGGGCGCCCTCCAACGGGAGGGCGCCCCTTCGTCATGGGAGCGGCCGTCAGGCGTTCTCGGCCCATTCGCGCAGTGCGGCCTTGCTCGAGAAGTTCGCGACGTTCTTGTCCAGCGGATCGTCCGTGTACTGGTGGAAGCGCCACTTCGCCTGGATGCGGGGCTTGCCCGCCGTCACATAGTCGGCGATCCAGAGGCCGTCGCCCGCGTAGGACGTGGTGTCGACATTGAGCCAGTAGTGCCTGTTGGCGTAGAGGACGACCGGATTGTTCGGCCGCTTCTCCTTCACCTTCCGGATGAACAGATCCTTCTCCGCGTTGCTCGCATGCGTCCCCTCGCTCGTCGTCTCCCAGTCGACGGCGAGGATGTCGCCCGCCCGCTCGGGCGCCTTGCCGACGAAGTAGTCCGCCTGGGCCGAGAGGTTGCCGGGCCACAGAAAGTGGTAGAAGCCGACGACCAGGCCGGCGTCCCGGGCCCGTTTGGTCTGGGCCGCGAGTTTGGGATTGGTGTAGGAGCGGCCCTCCGTCGCCTTGATGAAGACGAAGGAGATGCCGTCGGTGTCGTAGGACGAGGACTGGTACGCGCTTACGTCGATGCCGCGGATCATGGGGGGACTCCCTGAAGTGCTGGTGGGGGGAGAGGAGTTGGATGGGGTGTATGCCCCACCCTGGCATGGCTGACGCGTACCTGACGTGGAATTGTCAACATTCGGTGGCAGAACGCGCTTGCACGCGCGCCCTCAGCCGCACCCGCCCGCGTGCCCCTGGTCGAGCGAGGGGACCAGGGACTCGGCGGCCCCGGTCCGGCCGGACCGGACCGAGGCGGCGAAGGCCGCGAGCCGGTCCACACCCCAGAACCGCTCGAAGCCGTCGATGAAGTACGGCACCCCGAACACCCCGTCACGATGCAGCAGTTCGAGCCGGCGGATGCCCTCCGCACGCAGGGCCGGGTCGGTGTGGGCACCGGCCAGCGCACCCGGGTCGATACCGAGTTCCCGGCCGATCGCGGCCATGACCTCCGGGTCCGAGATGTCCTTGCCCTGCTCCCAGCGGGCCCGGTACGCGGCGTCGATGAACGCGCGGCCCCTGCCGAGCCCTTCGGCCACCAGGTACGCCAGGTGCGACACCTCCCAGACCGGCTCCTGATCCACCGGCCAGGCCATGGCGAGGCCACGTTCCTGCACCAGGCGACGCACGTCCTGGAGCATGTACAGGTGCTTCTCGCGGGACATCGCGACATACGGCAGTGTGATGTCCCGCCCGGCCAGCTCCTGGGTGGTGGCCGCGTCGGGCTCCCAGAACGGGAGCCAGTCGATCTCCTCCGCGACATCGGGGTAGCGGTCGAGCAGATCCCGGTACGCGAGCCAGGAGTAAGGGCTGCGGAGCGAGAAGTACCAGCGGGGCCCGCGTCGGGCCATGGGAGCCTCCAGGGAAGGGAACGTACCGGGGGAGCGGGCGGCGGCGGTCAGCGCAGGCGCAGCAGGGCGCAGCCGACCGAACCCGTCCGGTCCACCGAAGTGACCAGGCCGATGCGGCCCGCCGGTCCGGCGGGGTGGACCTCGGCGTGTGCGAGCAGGGCGGCCAGCTGGAAGCCGCCCGCCGCCGCGCCCGTGTCACCGATCAGCTCGTGCGGCGCCAGCTGATCGGCGCCGTGCGCGGCGCCCAGGGTCTCGGTGAGGGCCGCGTCCTCGTCCAGGCCCGCCCGGTCGGTGCTTCCGGAGCGGACGACCACGGCCACCTCGTCGGCGCTCACCTCGGCCCGGGTGAGGGCACGGCGCAGGCAGGAGGTGAGGGCGGAGCGCACATCGTCGTCGAGGACGACGCCCAGCTCGACGGCGAGGATCTCCGCGAGCACCGGCTGGCTCTCGTCCCCGGCCGCCTCGACGAGCAGCATGGTGCTGCCCTCGCCGAGCGGCGGCGCCTGCTCGGGGTCCTGCTCGGCCGAGTGGTGCTCCAGCCAGGCCCGGGACCGCGAGAATTCCTCCGCCGTGCCGCACAGGACGCTCTCGGCGTGGCCCGAAGTCAGCAGCCGGCGGGCGTAGTTGAGAGCGTGCAGTCCGGCGCTGCGGCCACCGGCGATGGTGGTGTTGGGGCCCTTGAGCTGGTACCAGATGGCGCTCTGGCCGCTCGCGCAGTTCATCACGGTGTTGGGGAACTGGGCGGGGTCCACGAAGAACGGCTGATCGCCGGTGAGCGAGTCGCGGGTGAAGTCCATCATGGACTGCGCGCTGCCGGTGGTGGTGCCGAGGGCGAAGGCCGCGCCCTCGCCGGTGCCGACCCGCTGGTTGCGCTCGCTCTCACCGAGCAGGGTACCGACCGCGGTCACCGTCAGACCGGTGACCCGGTCCATCGAGCGGGTGCCCTTGCGGCCGAGTTCCTTGCGGGTGTCGAAGCCGGGCACCAGACAGGCGTCGGGGCTCGGGGTGTCGGTGTGGTCGGGGCCGAGCGGCGCACGGGTGGGACGGTTCGCCCGGATGCCCGAGATGAACGCGGCTCGGCCGATGCCGAAGGGCGACACGGCAGACCACGCGGTGATGACCAGACGGTGCGCGGCCGTTGCGGTAGCAGTCATGCTCGTCACGTTTCTGTGCGGACGGGCCCCGCGGGTCGGGACCCGGTGGTGAGGGTTTCTCGGGGCTCCAGGACCGCGTCGAAGAAGGTCTGGAGCTCGGCACCGAACAGTTCCGTCTCGTCCACCATCGGGAAGTGGCCGCTGCCGGTGAGGATCCGCAGCCGGGCATCCGGCAGCGCCGCGGCGATCGCGGTGGCGTTGTCCGGCGGGGCGGCGAAGTCGGCGGCACCTGCGAGCACCAGGCACGGCGCGGTGATCCGGTCGGTCCGCAGATCGGGGGTGCGCAGGTACAGGTCGAAGAAGCGGATCCAGCCGGCGGGCCCGATCCACTCCCGGACCCGCTCCGCCATGGCCACCTCCGTCTCCGGGGCGATACGGCCCCGGGACTGGGCGTGGATGCCCTCGCGCAGGATCAGATGGAAGTCGTTGAGGTAGTAGCTGATGGCGGGCCAGTCGAAGGCGTCGTGCCGTCCCCGGTAGAACGGGGCGGTCAGCACCAGGGCCCGGATGCCGTGCAGGGCGAACGGGTCGCGGCCCGCACGCTGCTCCCGGTCGAGCAGTTCGAGCAGGACGTTGGAGGACATCGAGTGGGCGACCACCGCGTCCGGGCCGCCGGGCACCGCGAGCAGTGCCTGCTCCACCCACCGGCCCAGATCCGGGTCGTGCCCCCAGCCCGCGAGCCCCTGTCCCCGCCACGGCAGTTGAGCGAACCAGAGTTCCTGACGCCCGGCGAGAACGTCCCCGGCCCGCTGCCACATCGTGTCGTTCCCGGCGAGCCCGTGCAGGAACAGGACCTTGGGAGCGCCGGGTGCGGCGGCTCCGTACCGCCGCACCTCGACCGGGGACATCGTCGCGGGATCGTCGGCTCCCAGCACCTCAGGCTCCCTGGGGAGCCAGCAGCGCCACCCCGGCGGCCGGGTCCGCCACGTCCGCACCGGCCACCGTGAACACCGGGCCAGTGCCGCCGCCGTCGAACCAGCCGGTCGCCGCGGCCGCCTGGAGCACCCCGAGGGCGCCCGACGCCCGGCCGGGTCCGAAGCCGGCCCGGGGCACGCCGGGCAGCAGGTCGTCGGGGAGCGCGCCGGAATCGGTCTGGGGGGTCTGCCAGCGGGCGGGTGCCGCGCCGGACCCCAGCGCGCTCAGCCGATCGAGGCAGGAGCGCACATCGGCCGCGGCCCGGTAGCCCAGGTAGACCGCACGGACCGGGGCCGAGCGCTCGCGCGCCGCCGCCTCCCGCTCCAGTACGACCGCCGCGCCGCCGTCGACGGCGACCCTGCCGTCGCCGAGCAGCCGTCGCACCGTGTCGTTGTCCGGTTCGACTCCGATGACCAGGACCCGGTCCGTCCGGCCCGCCGCCAGGACGGTGGCGGCCCAGTGCAGGGCGTCCAGGCCGGAGGTCGCGCCGTTGCAGACCATCAGGTTGGGACCGCGCAGGCCGAACCGGATCGCCACCGAGGAGGCGATGACATTGCTGGAGGCGTTCGGCAGGTCCATCGGGGAGGTCCCCGACACCGTCTCGGTGTGAAGGGTGTCCAGGGCCCGGGTGACGGTGTCCAGGTTGCCGAAGTTGGAGCTGGCGACCACGCCGAGGCTCTCGGCCGGCACGGTCGGACCGTCCTCGTCGAGCAGGCCCGCGTCCCGCAGCGCCTTCCACGCGAGTCCGTACGCCAGTTGGGTGGCCCGGTCCTTGTACCGCAGGCCCTTCTTGCCGACCACCTGCTCGGGGGCGACCGGCTCCGCGTCCGGCGCGGGGCCCGCGACCAGGGCGGCGGGCGAGTCGGCGCCGGGGATCAGGACGGCGGCCCCGGTGATCACGATCCGGTCGGACCGGCTCATCGGGCCCCCTCCACGATCGCGACGGCGTTGATCCCGCCGAAGCCGAAGGCGTTCAGCTGCATCAGGGTCATCTCCTCGTCTCGCGGTGCGCCGGTGACGAAGCGGAAGCCCTCCGCCTCGGCGACCGGATCGTCCAGGCCGACGGTCGGCGGCACCCTGCCCTCGCCCAGCGCGCGCAGGCCCACCACCAGGTTCAGCAGTCCGGAACCACCGGAGGTGTGTCCCGTCATCGACTTGATGGCGGTCATGAGCGGGCGGCCGCGGTCCGCGCCGAACACATCGGCGAGCGCGACCGCCTCGGCCTCGTCGTTGAGCAGGGTGCCGGTGCCGTGCAGCATCACCAGATCCAGGTCGGCCGGGGTGACCCGGGAGATCCGGTGCGCCTCGCGCATCGCCACGGCGATTCCCTCCGGGGACGGCGCGGTGGCGTGGTACGCGTCGCAGTTGACGGCGACGCCGCGCAGCCGGCCGTGCACCTGCTCCCCGTAGCCGTCCCGGCGCAGCACGACGGCGGCGGCGCCGTCGCCCATCAGCACTCCGGTGCGATTGCGGTCGAAGGGCCGGACGCGTTCCGGGGCTGTGGGGTGCACCCGTTCGAGCAGGCCGTGCATGCTCTCCGTCAGAACGTCGACGCCGGCCACGATCACCGTGTCCGGGCCGCCCTCCTGGGCGAGCAGATCGGAACCGAGGGCGAGCGCGTACAGGGAGGCGGAGCAGGCGTTGGAGAAGGTGTACGTCTGCTCGGCGCCGAAGCGCTCGCGCAGCGCGGGTCCGAAGTGCAGGTCGTGCTCGGTGAGTTGATGCTCGCCGCGCCACCACAGCTCCGCGGAGCGCAGCTCACGCAGGCCGGTGCCGACCAGGATCGGGATGCCGCTGAGGTCTTCGCTGAGCCCGGCCTCCTTCGCCGCCTGGGCGACGGCCTGCAGCAGCAGGGCGGTGGCGCGGCCCGCGACGTCCTGGCCCTCGACCGGGCGGTCGTCCACCTCGTAGGCGTGCCGGGCGCGGAAGTTGGCGCGCTCGAAGCCGCGCAGCGGGGCGTGCCCGGTCACTCCGGCGCACAGGTTGTGGAACAGTTCGTCGATGTCCCGGCCGGTGCTCGCCACAGCCCCGATGCCGGTGATGGCCTGGTTCAGCACAGCGCCTGCTCCTTCTCTTCCGTGTCGGCCCCGTCGTAGCGGCCGAAGAGGACGACGGCGTTGTTGCCGCCGAAGGCCAGACCGTTGTTCTGCACGACCTTGAGGTCGGCCTCGATGGCCTGGTTCGGTACGCAGTCGACGTCGCACGCCGGGTCGGGGGTGACGTGGTTGATGGTCGGCGGCACGAAGCGGTTGTCGATGGCGAGTGCGCAGCCGATCGCGCCGAGCGCGCTGGCGGCGCCCATGCTGTGCCCGAGCATCGACTTCATGGACACGGTGCGCGGCGGGACGCCGCCGAACACCTGCCGTATCGCGCCGACCTCGGTGACGTCGTTGGCCTTGGTGCCGGTGCCGTGCGCGGAGATCAGGTCGACCTGTTCCGGCGCGACCCCGGAGTTCTCCAGGGCGCGTTCCATGCAGCGGGCGACGCTCGCCTGGTTCGGGGCGACCTGGTGGTAGGCGTCGCAGTTGAGGCCGTAGCCGAGGACTTCGGCGTAGATGTGGGCCCCGCGGGCGACCGCCGACTCCAGGCGTTCCAGGACCAGGACGCCCGCGCCCTCGCCGGTCAGGATGCCCTTGCGGTCGATGTCGAAGGGCTGGCAGCGGTGGGGCGCGATGGTGCCGAGCCGGTAGAACCCGGTGAAGGTCTTGCGGCACATCGCGTCGGCGCCCCCGCAGAACGCGAAGTCCGCCTCGCCGGAACTGACCGCGTCGAAGCCGTAGCCGATGGCGTAGTTGCCGGCCGCGCAGGCGGTCGGTACGGTCACCGCCTCGACGTCCGAGAGGCCGAGCTCCTGGGCGATGGCGACCGACAGGCGTCCGGCGGGAACCCGCCGGGCCGCCTCCGGGTCCATCTTCTCGGCGCCCAGGCCGATGTCGGCCTCCACCAGCTGGTCGAGGTCGTACGACTCTCCGTCGGTCGTGCCGATGGAGATCAGGCCGCGCTGCTCGCGCAGCCGCTGTGGATCGAGGCCGGCGTCCTGGAGGGCCATCCGGGCCGCGGCCACCGAGAACTGGGTGGCCCGGCCCAACTGGCCCAGCGGAAGGTTGTCGATCCACCGGTCCGGATCGAAGCCGGTGACCTCGCACCCGGTCGAGTGGGAGTAACCGCTGGTTTCGAAGACCGATATCGGCTTTGCCCCACTGCGGCCCGCGCGGAGTCCGGCGAGGAACTCCGTGACGCCCAGGCCGATACTGGACACCACCCCCAAGCCGGTGAGCACGACCCGGCCCTGCTGTGCTGACATGCCACCCTTCCGATCCGGTTGACCCGATTGTTCTCGTATGACGCCGACTGGCCGGTGCGCCCGTGGACGGGCGCCGGACGCGACTACCAGCGGGCGGCCTCGGCCACCACCTGGTACACGCCGTCGATGTTCACCATCCGCGGCAGTTCGCTCTGGTCGATGACCACGCCGAACTTCTTCTCCAGAGCGGCGAGGATTTCAATGGCGCGGAGCGAATCCGCCTTGTGGTCCTCCTTGAAGAGGCTGGTCCCGGTGACCTCGTCCTCCTCGATCTCCAGAATGTCGCAGACAATCTCCTTGATGGCGTCGATACGCTCGGCCAGCTGGGTTTCGGACATGCAAAGCCCTCCTTGGGCAAAGGGATTCGTCATTCTCGGGAATTCTTGCGAAGGGGCCTCATCGGCTTCCTGTCACGTAATTCTCGTTCGCATCCCGGAGTGGGAAAGCAGAATCTGCAGGAAGTTGCCAGAGGGAATTCGGTCAGCCGCGCAGCACGGCCGCGGGGCGACGCGCGAGCACGGCGGCGCCCACGGTCAGGACCACCTCGCCGCGCACCCGGGTGCAGCCCTCGAAGATCTGGATGTCATCGACGGTGCGGGTGAGCCGCACCGAGTGCTCCAGCAGGTCGCCGGGGAGCACCGGGGCGCCGAAGCCGAGGTCGGTGTAGCCGCCGAGCATCAGGACCTCTTCGGCCAGGACGTCGGTGTTGGCCCGCTCGGCGGTGGCGAGCACGGCGGCGGCCTGGTTGAAGGACTCCATCAGGAGCCCGATCGGATAGCCGTACGCGGCCGGTCCCGCGGCCTCGTCGGCGAGATGGCGGTAGCACGGCTCCGAGAAGGTCACCGCCTTGACCGCGGCGACCCGCTCGCCCGGGCGGAACTCGTCGACCCGGTCGATCAGCAGCATCTGGTCGCGGTGCGGGATCCGGGCCATCACCTCGGGCAGTGACAGCGGCCCCAAGTCGGCTGTGTCACCGGGCGGCCGGTCATCGCCCGCGAGCGGTCGCACCGCCGAGTCCGCCGTCTCGTACCGCAGCCGGATCCGGGCGACCTGGTGTTCCTCGGTGGCCGCCGTCGCACGGCACACCCAGCCCCGGGCGTCATGGGTCCAGCGCAGCGTGAACACCAGCGTGTCGCCGGGGTACGAGGGGTGCAGGAAACGGGCCGACTCCAGGCGCGCCAGGCGCAGTCGAGGGGCGGCGGCCGGCGGGTGGGCCAGGGCCGCGAGGTGCGCGGTCTCGACGAGGAAGACGCCGGCGAAGATCGGGAAACCTCGGTAGTGGCCGTGGAAGACGGACTCGCCGGGGTCGAGCGGCAGGCTGACCGCCACGCCGTCGGAGCCGGTGCCGTCGGTGCGTACCTCCGTGAACGGGGCACGCACCGACCGGCTCGTCGGGTACCGGGTCATCCGGTGATCTTCGCGTTGAGCAGGTTGAAGGTCTGGCCGAAGTTGGTGATCTGTCCGAACTCCTCCTCGGAGATCTTCACGCCGAACCGCTTCTCCAGTTGGACGAGGATCTCCAGGCCCATCAGGGAGTCGACGCCGAGTGTCTCGACGTAGTGGGCGTCGTCGGTGAGTTCCTCCAGTTCGACGTCCAGGGCGTCCGCGACCAGTTCGCGCAGTTCTTCCTTGTCGAGCGTGGCCGTTGTCATATCGGGTTCCTTCCAGGGTGGTCGGGTGCGGTCAGGCCGCTATGAGGGTCCATGGCTCGGGGGCCCGCCGGGCGTGCCGGGACTTGGCGTCGGCCCACCAGCGGACCGACTTCGCCAGCACGTCCGCCGGGTCCACGACCGTCTGGGTGGGGCGGAACGGGGTGGGCATACAGGCGTAGCCCTCGAACGCGGAGAGCAGTTCCAGGGCGCGCTTCTGCACCGTGGAGAAGTGCCGTGCGGTCAGCGGCAGATGGAAGCGGCGCCAGGTCTCGGAGGGGATCACCGGGGCCACCGGGACCGGGGCGATGCCCCGCTCCGCCCGCCACGCGTTGACCGCGCCGCAGATGCCCTCCGCCAGGTCGGTCACCCGCAGACAGCCGGCCGGCCCGGCCGCGATGGTCTCCACCACCGGAGCGCTCGGCGGCATTCCCAGGGCGGCGGCCACGATCACCTCGGTCACCTGGTCCACCGGCGCCAGCTCGATGAACCCGGCGGGGTTCCCGACCAGCGCGGGCGCGAGCCCGGAGACCAGCGTCTGGACCATGGCGTACGGACCGGTGAGGCGGGCGATCGCCCCGTCGGCGCGGCGGCCGAAGACGAGCGGCGGCCGCACGATGGTCAGCGCGCCCGGGTGCTTCGAGCGGACCAGTTCCTCGGATTCGGCCTTGGACCACTCGTAGGTGTTGCGGAAGCGGCCGAATCCGGCTCCGGAGCCCAGGATCGCCGGGTCCTGGCCCTCGACGTACGCCGTCGAGATGTGCACCAGATGCGTGTCGGCGTCGACGAGGTCGAGCACCGCCTCCGTGGTGCGCACATTGGCCGCGACGGCTTCGTCCGGGGTCATGGTCCAGCGGGTGGACGCGGCACTGTGGATGATCACGTCCCAGTGGCCGCGCAGTTCGGCGGGGGCCGGCTCGGCTCCGAGCACCCAGCCGGTCTCGCCGGGCCGGGAGGGCCGGCGGGTCACCGAGGTCACCTCGGCCCTCCCGCCCAACGCCGCCAGCCGGTCGGCGACTTCACTGCCGACGACGCCGCCGGAACCGGTCAGCAGGATCTTCATCGGGTACTCCTCGGGGATCGGGTGGCTGGGGCGGTGGTCATCGCGCGCTCGCGGCCGGCACGGCGACCCGCTCCGCGATCCGGTCGAGGACCACCTCGGTGAAGTCCCGCAACGCGCCCTCGGCGATGGGGTGGACCATGGCGTCGAGGAGCGGGATGCCGGCATCGAAGTCGAGCCGCAGCTCCACCACGGATCCGGCGCCCTCGGGCGCCACCAGCCAGTGGCCGGACAGGGCCGCGAGGTCGCCGTGCGTCTGGGAGAAGTCGATCCGGCGCGCCGCGTGGTCGACGACGGCCTCCTCCTGCCAGGTGAGGAGGGCCTCGCCGAGCCGTACGCGCCAGCGGCTGCCCTGCCGGTCCGCGTCCTGCCACAGCAGGTCGACCGCCGCGATCTCGGGGACGTACGAGGGGAGGGTGGCCCGGTACGCGAGCGCTTCCCAGGCCCGCTGCACGGTCGCCCCGGTGGCGCGGCGCGTGGTGATGGTGGGCATGCTGTTCCTTTCCAGTCCTTCCGGTTCTTTTCGGTACGCACCGGGCGATCGGGCGCGGGAAGAGAGTGCGAACGGGAGAGCGCGGTCGAGCGGCCCCGTCCGTGTCAGCGGGCCGAGGCCACCGGTTCCGGCCCGGCGGTGCGCTCGTCGTGCGGTCCGGCCGGTGCCCGGTCGCCCCGTGCGCTCTCGTGCAGGTCCTTGGCCCGGACGAACAGCAGCGCGATGAGGGTTCCGAAGGCGACGACCACGGAGCAGACGACCATGGTGTCCTCGAGTCCGCCGACGAAGGCGGCGCGCACGGCGTCCGCCGCCTGCCCGGTGGCCTCGCCGGGCAGCGCGGCCACCGCCTCCGGCCCGGCGCCCGAGGCCACAGCCTCGCCGAACTCATCGGTACGGCTGCCCAATTGGGCCCCGAGCGCGGTCTCCTCCAGGGCGTGGGTGACCCGGCTCTGGAAGAGTGCGCCGAACGCGGCGATGCCGACGGCGATGCCGACCTGCTGGAAGGTCTCACCGATGCCGGAGGCCATGCCGGCCTTCTCCGGCTCCGCCACACCGACCGAGTAGGCCGCGCGCATCGGCGTGTAGATGCCCATGCCGATGCCCTGCACCACCATGCTCGGCAGCAGCGCGGTCCAGCCGCTGTTCTCGTCGATCAACGTCATCAGGGCGATCCCGGTCGCCATCAGCGTCCCGCACGCGGTCGCCAGCAGCTTTGGCGAGACCATCGTGGTCAGCGGGCCGGTGAGCGCGCCCGCCACGAAGATGGTCAGGGTCATCGGCAGGAACCGCAGCCCCGTCTCCCAGGCGGTGAGTCCGAGAGCGTTCTGCAGATAGGAGATCTCCAGGAAGATCGACCCGAGCACGGCCGAGTTCCACACCAGCGCCGACGTGGAGACCCCGTTGAAGGTCGGGATACGGAAGAGCGAGAGGTCCAGCATGGCCGCCTCGCCGAGCCGCCGCTCGATGACGTAGAAGACCAGGAGCAGTACGGCGGCGCCGCCGAACATGCCGAGGATGGGCGCACTGGTCCAGCCCTCCGCGTGACCGCGCAGGAACCCGGTCACCAGCAGACCGAGCGCACCGGAGAAGACCACCAGGCCCGCCCAGTCCACCGGGTGCTCGGTGCTGCCCTTGGACTCGCGGATGCGCAGGACACCGATCAGGATGGCCAGGACGCCGATCGGCACGTTGAGCAGGAAGATCCAGCGCCAGCTCAGATACTCCGTGAGCCCGCCGCCGATCATCGGTCCGAAGGCGATGGCGAGCCCGCCCACGGCGCCGAAGACACCGAAGGCCTTGCCGCGGTCCTTGCCCTGGAACTCATTGCTGAGCAGGGCGGGGCCCACGGCGAAGAGCACGGCCGCCCCGATGCCCTGGACGCCGCGCGCCAGGTTCAGCACGACGATGTCCTGGGCGAGTCCGCAGGCGAGGGAGGCCAGGGTGAAGACGACGAAGCCGACGTTGAACACCCGCTTGCGGCCCAGCTTGTCGGCGAACGACCCGCTGGTGAGGAGGAACACGGCGAGCGTCAGGGCGTAGGCGTCGAGTACCCACTGCAACTCGGTGAAGTCCGCTTCGAACGTGGTCCGCAGGTCGGGCAGGGCGACGTTGACGACGGTGAGGTCGAGCAACAGCATGAAGGTGGCGGTGGAGACGATGGCGAGGGTCCAGCCGCGCCCTCCCGTGCCCGTCTCTGTGGTTCCCACGGCGGATGACGTCCTCTCAGACATGGGAGATCTTCGCGTTGAGCAGGTTGAAGGTCTGGCCGAAGTTGGTGATCTGTCCGAACTCCTCCTCGGAGATCTTCACGCCGAACCGCTTCTCCAGTTGGACGAGGATCTCCAGGCCCATCAGGGAGTCGACGCCGAGGGTCTCGACGTAGTGGGCGTCGTCGGTGAGTTCCTCCAGTTCGACGTCCAGGGCGTCCGCGACCAGTTCGCGCAGTTCTTCCTTGTCGAGCGTGGCCGTTGTCATATCGGGTTCCTTCCAGCGGGGTTGAGATGAGGGAATGCGGGTCGGGCTGGTTCCGGCACCACCCGGGCGACGGTGATGGCGCCCGCGCCCGTCGCGGTCACCACCAGGTGCTCACCGGCGGCGCCGACCAGGGCGTCCGCGACCTCCCGGACGGCGAGCAGAGAGCCCGTACCGGCCGGCACCGGGTCGGTGAGCACCTCGGCGACGGCTCGCGCGACCGCAGAGCCGTCTCCGATCAGGCGCGTTCGCCGGTCCGTGGGAGGCACGACCCCGAGTCCGGCGAAGGCCGCGGCCAGCGCGGCCCGGGCCCGCTCGGTCCCCGACGCGGAGCCGGCGGTGTGCGGGGAGAGGAAGACCGAGCGCACCCGGACCCGGCCGAGTGCCCGCCCGCCCCGGGCCCGGACCGCGGCCGCGTCCTCGACGACCAGCGCGAGCGCGCCGTCCTCGGTCCGCCCGGAGCTGTGCACGGCCGCCTTGTCCGCCTCCGGGACCGGGGCCTCGGTGACGCCCGCGAGCAGCCAGCGGGCCCGCCCGGAGCGCAGCGCCCGCAGTCCCTCCTGCAGCGCTTCGAGCCCCGCCGAGCGGGGGCTGTGCACGGCCAGGCTGAACCCCTTGAGCCCGTGCTCCATGGCGACACGGCTCGCGAGAAGGTTGGGCGAGAAGTACGGCACCCCCGCCGGCGAGATCAGGTGCGCCTCGCCGGACACGGTGGCCCGGTCGACCTCGGCGTGCACACCGGACACCCCGTGGTTGGTGCCGACCGCGACCGCGCGCTCCTCCTCGGGCACCGCGAGCAGCGCGTCCCGGATGCCGTCCGGTGCCAGGGCACGCTCGACGGCGGCGAGCAAGTACTGGCAGGACGGCGGCAGATGGCGGTAGCCGCGGCCCAGTTCGGCACGGTGGTCGAACCACGGGGATGCCGCGTCGGCCGGATGGTCCGGCGGCAGGGCCGAACCCACGGCGGTGACGACGAAGTCGGTGGGTGCCAGGGAGCCTGAGGTCATGACGGTGCTCCGGTCAGCGCGAGGGAGATGTTGTTGCCGCCGAAGGCGTAGGCGTTCACCAGCGCCACCCCGGAGTCCAGCGCGGTGGGCGCCGTGGGCAGGTGCACGGGGCACTCCGGGTCGAGCTCGGCGATCGGCACATTGCCGGGGACGGTGCGGTGGTGCAGGCACAGAGCGGCGAGCACCGTGCCCAGCGCCCCGGCACCGCCCGCCAGATGCCCGACGATCGCCTTCAGGTTGTGCAGCGGGATCCGGCCGAGCCGCGGTCCGAACACCTCGGCCATGGCGGCGGCTTCGGTGGAGTCGTTGAGTTTGGTCCCGGTGGCGTGCGGCACGATCAGCGCGACGTCCGCGGGCTCGGCGCCGGCCTCGGCGAGAGCCGCCCGCATGGCCCGGGCGGCCTGTGTGCCCGCCGGGTCCGGCGCGGTGAGGTGGGCGGCGTCGCAGCTCCACCCGGAGCCGGCGAGCCGCGCGTAGATCCGCGCCCCGCGCGCCCGGGCATGCGCGACCGTCTCCAGTACGACGGCTCCGGCGCCCTCGCCGAGCATCACACCGGCGCGGTCCCGGGCGAACGGACGGGGCCGGTCGGCGCCGAGCGCGCCCATCCGGTTGAACGCGGCCACGGTCACCCTGGAGTAGGCCTCCGCGCCGGCCGCCACCACCACATCCGCCTCGCCGTCCCGGATCATCTGCGCGCCGAGCGTGATCGCGTAGCCGCTGCCGGCGCAGGCGTTGCTCAGATTGACGGCGCCCGCACCCGCGCCGAGCCGCGCGGCGAGGGCCGAGGCCTGCTCGAACGGCGGCGACGCGACCGGCCGGGACGCCGCCTGCCCGGCCCGCACCAGTTCGACCTGGCGGGCGTCGCCGACGCTGGACCCCGTCACCACGGCCACACGGTCCGGCGCCACCTCATCGACCCGGGCGTCCGCACCCGCCTCCAGGCCCGCCCTGAGGGTGTAGCGGGTCGCCGGACCGAGATCGGCGTCCGCCGTCGACGGCTCCGGTGGCACCAAGTAGTAGAGGGGCAGAGGAACTCGGGCGTCGGGGTCGGGCACGCGGTCGGGAGGTGCCGTGTCGCGGGCGAGGACCCCGGACCAGAACGCCTCGGCCCCGGAGCCGAGGCGGCTGACGACGCCAAGGCCGGTTATGGCGATCTCACTCACCGTGCACCCTTCCAATCTGCTGGGGACCTCGGGCCCGGCCGAGACTAGGCAGGTCACGACGGCCCCAGCAGCAGATCGGCAGCAAGCTGTAAGGTTCCGCGGCCCGGCGGCACGCACAGGCGCAGGAACCTGTCAAGACCACGGGTCCCAGGGGCTGTTCGTCCTAGCTTTCAGGGCAGCCCGGGCATGATCGAAGCCCGCGGGCGACTTCCGACGACTCCCGAAGAGGAACAGCCGATGTCTGCCACGAACAAGGAATACGCCCTGGACGCGGTGGTGACCGCCCTGATCACCCAGCCCACCGAGACGACGGTGCGCCCCCGCTACGAGGGCAACAACATCAACACCTGGATCGGCTTCAAGCACGTCAACTACCTCGTGGAGGAGGCCGTCCTGGGGCACTTCCGCGCGCACGGCCTGCCCTCGCGGACGCTCTTCGAGGAGTACGGCCTCGGCCTTGAGATCACCGACCTCGACACGCGCATCCTCAACGCCTTCCACCTCGACGAGACGGCCACGGCCCGGGTCGAGCCGGTCGGCGAGGGGGACACGCTCGCCTTCCGGGTCGTGCTCACCAAGGACGGCCAGAACAAGGACGTGACCTCCAAGGTCAAGGTGGCGCTGCGCCGCGAGCGCTACGTCGACGACGCCTACGCGGTGCCCGCCGAGCTGAAGCGGTTCGCCGTCGAGAGGATCGCCACCGCCGAGCCGGTCCGCGACGCCGAGCTCCTCCCCACCGCCGACCTGGGCCTGACCGCCACGCACAACACCGACCCGCTGCTCAAGGAGCTCACCGAGGGCAGCAACGCCATCGCCTGGCGGTGGCGGATCGCCTACCCGTACTGCCACAACAACGAGCGCCTGCAGATGTCCGGCTATCTGCGCCTGATGGAAGAGGCCAAGGACCGCCTCGTCGCGCACCGGGGCATCTCCATCAAGACCCTGCTGGACGAGCGCAAGTGGATCCCCGTCGTCCCGCACTCCAAGATCCGCTTCCTGGACGAGGCGCTGATGGAGGAGGAGCTGCACATCGTCTTCACCGTCGAGGAGGTCTTCAAGGACGTGACCTACACCTCGCGGATGGACTGCTACGTCATCCGGGACGGCAAGCTCGTGCCCACCGCCACCGGCACCATCGTGCACGGCTACGCGGTCTTCGAGAACCGCAAGGACTGGTCCCTCGTCAACTTCGACCAGCACGTCCTTGCGGCCCTGCGCGGCGAGTGACGAGCATGACCGGCTTCGTACTGATCGAGTCGAACGGACGGGAGTCCGGGCCGGGCTGCGCCCGCTTCCTCACCGACGCGACCGCCCTGGCCCGGGCCGGACACCCGGTGCGGGTGGTGCTCCTCCAGGAGGGCGTCACCGCCGCGCTGCCCGGCGCCCTGGCCGAGCTCGACCAGGCACTGCGGGCCGGCGCCGAGCTGTGGGTCGACGAGTTCTCTCTGGCCCAACGCGGCCTGGCCATCGAGGCGTTGGTGCCTGAAGCCAGGACGATCGGGATGGCCGAGGTGGCCGGCGAGCTGCTCGCCGACGACACCAAGGTGGTGTGGCACTGATGGCCCGTACCCCGCAGACCGATGTGCTGCTCGTGGTGATGGGACCGCCGCACAGCGGCGAGCTCGTCACCTCGGTGTTCCGGCTCCTCCAGGCACTTCTGGAGCGGGGCGCCAGTGTCCAGGTGTGGGCCTGCGGCTACAGCGCCATGCTGAGCCAGGAGGCCCTGGGCGAACACAAGCCGGCCAACCTGCTCGACCGGTACGCCGAGTACCCGACCACGGTGGCCCTGATCCGCGAACTCCTCGACGCCTTCCCCGGCCGGCTCTTCTGGTTCGGCTGCCGCGCCTGCAGCGAGCACCGCGGCGCCACCGGCCATATCCCCGAGGTCCGTGCGCGGGCGCCGCACACCTTCGGCGGCCATGTCCGCTCCGCCACCCGGACGCTGTTCATGGGGGTGGCGTGAGATGACCTCACTGGCCATCGTCGAGCGCGCCTACCGGGGCGCGCTGGAGGTCGCGTACTTCGACGCCCTCTACCTCGGTATCGAGATCCACCGGCAGCTGGGACTCGACGTCCTGCTGCGCGGCGAGGCGGTCGGCTACGCGCTGGCGGCCCCCGCCGCACCACCGGTCCGGATCGGCGGGCGGCTGCTCACGACCCTGGACACACCACGGGACGACCTGCGGCGACTGCGTGACGCGGGCGCCGGGATCTGGGTGGAGGAGGACGGACTCGCCGCCCTCGGGATCGGCCGGGACCGGCTGATCGACGGCGTACGGACCGCGGCCCCCGGTGAACTCGCCGCCCGCTGGCCCGAGTACGACCGGATCTTCCACCTCTGACGCGCCGTCACCGACCGGGCGCGCGCCGCCACGATCAGCAACTGAAAGCGGGAGACTCAAGGTGACCGAAGTCGTCATCACCGGCCTGGGGGCGCTGTGCCGTCTCGGCGCGGGCGTGGACCGGTTCTGGCAGGGACTGCTCGACCCCGTCCGCCCCACCCCGTCCGTCGCCCCGGACCCCTTGGCCCATGTGCCCATCCCGGCCTTCCACTTCCTGCCCGAGGGCGCGCTGCCCGAGGTGCCCACGAACGTGGACGGCCTCGCGATCGGCCGTGCCACCCGGGCCGCCCTCACGGTGGCCAGGGAAGCGGTCGCCGACGCCGGCCCGACCGGAACCGACCCCGCGCGCACCGCCGTGCTGTTCGGCTCCTCCATCGCCGACGCTTATGTCATCGAGCAGTGGCGCGGCACCGAGTCCTTCCCGGAGGACGACCGCTGGACCCCGGTGTTCGCCACCGCGTCCGTCGTCGCCCGGGAGCTCGGAGCGCACGGCACGGCCAGCACCTTCAGCAACGCCTGCTCGGGCAGCGGCTATTCGATGGCGACCGGCGTCGACATGATCCGTGCGGGTGAGGCGGACACCGTGATCGCCGGGGGCTTCGAGACGTACTCGCGGGTCGCGCACGCCGCGTTCAACCAGGTGGGAGCGCTCGACCCGGTCAGCTGCCGTCCCTTCGACGCCACCCGCGGCGGCACCGTGCTCGGGGAGGGCGCGGGCGCGGTCGTCCTGGAGCGGGCGGATGCGGCGCGAGCCCGTGGTGCCCGTGTCTACGCGACCCTGACCGGCTCCGGATGGAGCTGCGAGGCGTACCACGCCACCGGTCTCGACCCGGACGGCGGCCAGATCATCAGGGCGATGCGGGACGCCCTCGCCGAGGCGGGCCACACCCCCGACGAGGTCGACTTCGTGGTGCCGCACGCCACCGGGACCAAGCTCAACGACCTCATCGAGACCCAGGCGATGTACGGGGTGTTCGGCGAGCGCACGGCCGAGATTCCGCTGTACAGCCTGAAGGCGCTGCTCGGGCACACCGGTGGCGCCTCGGGCGGGCTCGCCGTCGTGGCGGCCGCGCTCTTCCTGCACCACCAGGTCATGGCGCCGAACCTGCCCGTGGCCGACCCCGACCCCGAGTGCCCGGTGCGGGTGCCGGTCGAGCGGACCCCGGCCGGCCGCGTCGCGATGGTCAACTCCTATGCCTTCGGCGGCAACAACATGTCCCTTCTGCTGCGAGGTGAGCCGCGATGACCGCCACGACCACCACCGCCGTGGACCCGGTGATCACCGGTATCGGTGTGGTCACCCCCGAGGTCCTCGACCCGGCGGGCGAGCGGACCGGCGCCTGGTTCGACCACCGGGCCCAACTGGGCCGGGGCTACAAGTACTTGCCGCAGGCCAGCCAGTATCTCCTCGCCGCGACCGGCCGGGCGCTCGCCGACACCGGCGCCGACCTGGCGGACGTGCCCGAGCATCACCGCGCGGTCACCATCGGCACCAACAACGGGATGTCGCGGCTGTACGGCGAGTTCGACCGCACGGTGATCGAGAGCGACTCGACGCTGCTGAGCCCCGCGTCGGTGCCGTACTTCTCGGTCAACCTGGTCGGCAGCCGGGTGGCGATGGAGCACGCCCTGAAGGGCTACAGCCTCGGCGTGCACAGCCCCGCGGTCGCGGGTCTGGAGGCCCTCGAACACGGCAGCAGGGCGCTTCTCGCCGGGCGGGCACGGTGGCTCCTGGCCGGTGCCGCCGAGTCCCCCCTCGACTGGTCGGAACCGGGCAGCGAGGGCAGCGAGGACGGGGCTGTGGCGCTGGTCGTGGAGCCGGCCGCGGTCGTCGCGGCACGCGGCGGCCGGGTGCACGGCCGGGTCCGGGTGCGCAGCTTCCTGCTGCCGCCGCCGGTCGCCGCGGCCGCGGACGGGGCCGGTACGGCCGCCCGGCTGCTCGGCGCCGCCCTCGACGGGCTCGGCCTGTCCGGACCGCTCCCTCCCGTACGCCTCGTGGGGGCGGACGACGCCGTCACCGAGGCCGTCGCGGCCGGGCTCGGCACCGCGGTCGCCCGCCACCCGGCCGGCGTCGGGTGCCTGACTCCGGTGCTGCACGTCACCGAGGCCCTGCGGGAACCAGGTGCCGGGCCGCAGCTGGTCGTCGGCGTCTCCGCCCAGGGCAATGTCTCGCTCACCCATGTGACGCCCCGGCCGCACTGAACCCGCCCTCAGACGAAAGGAGTTGTACGTCCCATGACCGTGGGCTTCGCCACCCCGCTCAACCGCACCGTGCAGATCCCGGAAACCCGCCCGGAAGGCGCCGTCGCCCGGATCAGCGTGGCCGCCGACGAGCAGGTCTTCCGCGGCCACTACCCGGACTTCCCGATCTTCCCGGGGGTCTGCCTGGTCGAGTGCGTCCATCACGCGGTCCGGGCCCACCCGCCCGCCACCGGCCGCCCCGTGCTCACCGCCGTGGAGTCGGTGCGCTTCCTCAGCCCCGTGTTTCCCGGCGACGACCTGACCGTGGAACTGGCCTGGAAGCTCAAGTCCGGCGCCTGGAAGGCGTACGCGACGCTGTCCACGGCCCGCGGCAGAACCGCGCAGATACGCCTCGGGTACGAGCTGGCGGATTCCGGCTCCGAGGCGACCGAGGCGATCGAGGGAGCCGCATGATCACCGCGAGCCGTATCAAGGAGACGCTGCCGCACCGCTACCCGATGCTGCTCGTCGACCGTGTCACCGAGATCGACCCGGGCGTCTCCCTCACCGCCGTCAAGGCGATCACCTGCAACGAGCCCTGGTACGCCGATGTGCCGGACGGCGCGGACGACGCCGATCACGCCTATCCGGTCTCCCTGCTGGTCGAGTCCTGGTGCCAGTCGGCGGGGGTGCTCGCGACCTGGGAGCGGGTCAGCGCCGAGGAACGCGCCGGTCTGGTCATGCTCTTCGGCTCGATCAGCGGCATCGAGGTACACGGCGAGGCCCTGCCGGGGAGCCTGGTCGAACACCGGGTGCGCCATGTCCGCAGCGTCGGCACGACGCTGATCTTCGAGGGAGAGAGCCTGCTCGACGGCCGGCCGCTGCTGACCGTCGGCTCGATCGTGATCACCATGCGCCCGGGCGGCGAACTGGCCGCCCCCGAGGACCAGGGCGCACCCGTCCGTACGGAACAAGGAGAGTCCACCCGTGCCTGAGCAGCATGACAACAAGCCGGCCGCGAAGGTGGCCCTGGTCACCGGAGGTTCCCGGGGCATCGGCCGCGCCTGTGTCCTTCGCCTCGCCCAGGACGGCCACGACGTGGCGTTCTGCTACTCGTCGCAGGCCGAGGCCGCCGAACTGGTCCGCAAGGAGGCCGCGCAGTACGGCACCAGGGTCCTGGCCGCCCGCGCCGACGTCGCGTCCGCCGACTCGGTGCGCGGCCTGGTCAAGCAGGTCGGCGAGGAGCTGGGCCCGATCGACGTGCTGGTCACCTCGGCCGGTATCGTGCGGGACAACCCCCTGCTGCTGATGAAGGACGACCAGTGGCAGGAGACCCTCGACGTCAACCTCACCGGCACCTACAACGCCTGCCGGGCGGTCGTCTTCGAGATGCTGAAGCGCCGCTCCGGCAGCATCATCACGGTCTCCTCGGTCGCGGGCGTCCACGGCACCCCGACCCAGTCCAACTACGCCTCCACCAAGGCCGGGATCATCGGATTCACCAAGTCCGTCGCGAAGGAGGTGGGCCCGTACGGCATCCGTGCCAACGCGGTCGCTCCGGGCTTCATCGAGACGGACATGGTGGCCGGGCTGGACGCCGGCCATATGCGCAAGATGGTCGAGCGGGTCCCGCTCGGCCGGGTCGGCACCGCCGACGAGGTGGCCGAGCTCGTCGCCTTCCTGGCCTCCGACCGGGCCGCGTACATCACGGGGACCGTCGTGCAGATCGACGGCGGCATCGTCGTCTAGGGCACCGGTCCGGCGTTCGGCCCGATCGTGTTCGGCGGGCGCGCACGGTCCGCGCCCGCCCACCCCCCCCGTATGAACCGAGAGAAGAGGCGGTCATGATCCCCACCCTGGTCACGGCAGTCCTGACGGCAGGACTGACGGTCATCGGCGTGCTCCATTTCATCTGGGCGTTCTCGCCGTGGCCGCTCAAGGACGAGGTGGCCTTCACCAAGGCGGTGCTCGGCAACGCGAGCGGCACCATGCCGCCGGCGCCGCTCTCCGCCCTGGTGGGTGTGGTCCTGCTCGGCGGCGGCGCCGTCAGCCTGATGACCAACGGGTCCGTTCCCGAGGTCGGACCGGACTGGCTGTGCATCGCGGGCAGTTACGGACTCGCTCTGGTGCTGCTCGGCCGTGGCCTCGGCGGCTATCTGATGGG
Source organism: Streptomyces coerulescens (assembly GCF_042657965.1). Classification (NCBI taxonomy): domain Bacteria; kingdom Bacillati; phylum Actinomycetota; class Actinomycetes; order Kitasatosporales; family Streptomycetaceae; genus Streptomyces; species Streptomyces coerulescens. The sequence goes on along the minus strand of NZ_JBHSKM010000012.1, from coordinate 368,240 downwards.
GGCGAACGCCACCGGCGAGTTCCAGCGGCTCAACGCGGTGCTGTACTCGCCGCTGTGCATCGCGCTGGGTCTCATGAGCGGCGCCATCGCGGTGTACGCGACCGTGCGCTGACCGACCGTCCGGCGCTGGGAAGCAGCCCGCACGAGGGGGAGTTGATGTCATGGCCGCGAAACCGCCGCCGACGGCGGCACGGGAGCGCACCGGGCTGACGGACCACGACGTGGCCCACTATTTCAAGGCCCTGGAGCGGGCGGTCGACCGCACCGTCCGGGCCCCGGCCACCGGCCGCCTCGGCGACGAGCGGCTGAGGGTCGCGGCCTGGATCCACCAGGTGTACCGCAACCCGCTGTCCCCGGCCGTCTTCGCGCGCCCGCCCGGCCGGGCGATGCGCGACGCCAGGCGTGCCCAGGCCACCGCGCTGGCCCGGCGCCTGAGCGTCGTTCGGGTCTCGCTCACCCCGGCCGTGGAGGTGCGGTCGACCGCCGCGACGGCGGCGCTGTGGGCGGTGGTCGAGGACGCGGTCACCCACGGTCCGCGCCCGCCCTACGAGCAGGTCGTCGCCGACGCGTGGAGCGTGATGCGGGCAACCCTGGCCCCCGTACGCCCCCACACCCCCCTGCCCTTCGTGCGCGCCGCAGGGGCGTGGTGAGTGCGCCGCCGCCACAGCTGAAGGAAGGCCGCCCCCCGGCAGCGTGAGCTGCCGGGGGGCGGCCTTCGTACGGGGCGGTTACCCGGCGGCCAACTGCGGCTCCAGGAGCCCCAGTTCGACGGCCCGTGCGCCCGCCTGGAACCGGGAGCCGGCACCGAGCTCCTGCATGAGGCCCGCGACATGACGCCGGTAGGTGCGCACGGACAGGCCCAGGGCCTGCGCCGCGGCCTCATCGGTGCTGCCGGAGAAGAGGGACTCCAGCACCCGCCGGGTCATCTCGTTACGGCTGCGCACGAAGATCTTCCGGTAGTAGGCGGCCGGGGTGGCCTTGGACCAGGCCCCCGTGTACAGGGTGTCCAGGGCACGCAGCACGGCCGGGACCCGAACGGTCAGCGACTGCCGCCCGGCTCTGCCGAATTCGGCGTTGAGCAGGGCGATGCTCTCGTCCACGATGACCACCGCCTGGTGGCGCTGGCTGGATATCCGCAGGTGCAGGCCGGTGTCGGGGCCGCACTGGTCCAGATGGCGCCGGACATGGGGGTCGTCGAGGATCCCCGGGCCGCCGAGGATACGGACGGTGACGCCGGCGGCGTTGATCTGCCGCAGCCGGTCCATCAGCGTGGTGAGGCTCTGCACGCCGGCGCGGCCCGAGGTGGGGGCGCGATAGGGAAGCGCGAGCGACACGGACCGGCGCGCGGTGGAGATCAACCGCTCCGCGCTCATTCGGATCCGCTCGTCGCTGGGGTCCGGCAGTACGGCGAGCGCGCCGCCGGCCGGTCCGCTGGTGTCCCGCGCCTTGGACACCGCTTCCTCGACCAGAACCCGCATGCGCAGCAACGCGTGTTCCAGGTCGTTTCCGATAGGTGTGGCACTACGGTCCGGGTGAAGCCCGTGACCCGTCATGTTCTTGATCCCCCGCTCTTGTCTTTCCCTCATGACGGGGCGTCAGCGTTCCGAGGACGGCGGCCTTGGTCGTCGGCGCGCGGTCCCCTCGGCACGTACCCCCGTACATGACATGGAATATGACGCCGGTGACCTGGGACGACACTGTCCCGGTCGGGCGTCTCGATCAAGCTACGTGCGCGCGCGAGAGCAGGCAATGGGCGGGGGCACAAGGTGCCGTCGACGAGCGGTGGACATCGCTGTCATTCGGCCGGGCTGGCAGGTTTCTGACGTGAGCCGGATGCAACCCGGCGGATCAGCCGCAGGAATCGCACCCGGGCGCTCCAGCGCGCGGGATGCGCGACCGTACCGGTCAGGGTGCGCTCGACGCCGTCGAGGCCGTCCTCGATCAGCGCGTCGTGCGTCCAGCGGAACATCATGGGCCAGGTCAGCCGGGCCGCTCCGCGTGCGCGCATCGACAGGGTGTGGCGCAGTGCGGCATGGCCGTCACGGGCCGGATGCACGGTGAACTCGTGGAACCCGTGGAAGCCCCGCGGGGCGCTGAACTCGAAGCGGACCCACTGCCCCGGCACATACGCGGCGACCGTGTAGCGGACCGGTCCGTGCCCGCCGTGCGAGCCGACGGCCAGGCCCCGGTCCAGGTGCAGCGCCGGCCACTGCCCGCCGGGCCACACCTGGTCGTCGGGGCCGGCGAGGGAGTCGAGCAGGGCCCCCACGTCCTCGGGCCTCGCCGGGAACACACGCTCGTGAACATTGAGCACAGCCACCAGGAACCTCGTTTCAGAGAGCAGTCTCTATTTGTATTGGAGGGTACGCTCCAATACATGGCGAGGCCATCTCGGTACGACAGGGACCAGCTGCTGGACACGGCGCTCCGGCTGGCCGCCGCGACGGGCCCGCACGGCGTCACCATGGCCGCGGTCGCGAAGGAGCTGGGCGCGCCGAGCGGGTCGGTCTATCACCGCTTCCCGTCCCGCTCGGCGCTCCTTGGCGCGTTGTGGGTGCGCACCGTCGAGAGCTTTCAGGAGGGCTGGTTCGCCGCCCTCGACGACGTCGATCCACACCGCGCCGCGCGCGGCGCCGCACACCATGTCGTCGCCTGGAGCCGCGCCCACCCCCATGCGGCGGCCGTCCTGCTGCACGGTCCGGACGCGTTCGGGCAGCCCGACTGGCCCGCCGACGACGCACGGCGGGCCGCCGCGAACCGCCGCCGGGTCCGGAGCGCGGTCGCCCAACTGTGCGAAGCACTTGGCGCCCAGGACCGGATGGCGGCCGAGCGGGTCGCCCTGGCCGTCATCGATCTGCCGCTGACCGTCGTACGGCGGCCGCTGCGCGCGGGCGAGGAGCTGCCCGCTCACGCGGAGCAACTCGCGCAGGAGTCCGCGGCGTCGCTGCTCGCCGGCCTGTGACGCGGCCCGGCGGAGGGGCCGGCCAGGTGACAGGGTTCAGCGGAGGGCCGGCCAGAAGACGGGGTTCAGCGGAGGGGCCGGCCAGGTGACAGGGCTCAGCGGAGGGCCGGCCAGGAGACGGGCGAGCGGTCGACGGGCCGGTCCCAGGTCGCGGCGGCCGGCTCGGAGCCGGGCTGCGGCCCGTCGTCGGCCGCCGTGGCGAGGGTGGTGAGCAGGACCGTGACGACGGCAAGCTCCTCGGCCGTCGGGGCGCCCCTGATGACCTTCAACAGGGTGGCTCCGAGCGGCCCTTCGAGCGGCGGCTCCGGCGTGTCCGTGCCGCTCATGCGGGGGGATTGCCGTGCTTGCGCGACGGCAGCGGCGCGTGCTTGGCGCGCAGCATCGACAGTGCTCCGATCAGCGTGGAGCGGGTGTCGGCGGGGTCGATGACATCGTCGACGAGTCCGCGCTCGGCGGCGTAGTACGGATGCATCAGCTCGGCCTTGTACTCCTTGACCAGTTGCTCCCGCGTCGCGTCCGGGTCGTCGGCGGCGGCGATCTCACGCCGGAACACGACGTTGGCGGCGCCCTCGGCACCCATCACCGCGATCTCGTTTGCGGGCCAGGCGAGCGAGAGGTCGCACCCGATGGAACGCGAGTCCATGACGATGTACGCGCCGCCGTAGGCCTTGCGCAGAATGACCTGGACACGCGGGACGGTGGCGTTGCAGTAGGCGTAGAGCAGTTTGGCGCCGTGCCGGATGATGCCGCCGTGCTCCTGGTCCACGCCGGGCAGAAAGCCGGGCACATCGACCAGGGTCACCAGCGGGATATTGAAGGAGTCGCACATCTGCACGAAGCGCGCCGCCTTCTCGGAGGAGTGGATGTCCAGGACCCCGGCGAGGGCCTGGGGCTGGTTGGCGACGATGCCGACGACCTGGCCGCCGAGCCGGGCCAGGGTGGTGATGACGCTGCCCGCCCAGCGCTCGTGGACCTCCATGTGCTCCCCGTCGTCGACGAGTTCGGCGATGACCTCGCGCATGTCGTACGGCCGGTTGCCGTCGACCGGCACCAGATCGGACAGACGCTCGCAGCGCCGGTCGACCGGGTCCTCGACCGGCATGGACGGCGGCAGCTCACGGTTGTTGGCCGGGAGCATCGACAGGAGATAGCGGACCTCGGCGATGCAGGTCTCCTCGTCGTCGTACGCGAAGTGCGCCACTCCGGAGGTCCCCGCGTGCACATCGGCGCCGCCGAGGCCGTTCTGTGTGATCTCCTCGCCGGTCACCGCCTTGACCACATCGGGCCCGGTGATGAACATCTGCGAGGTGTCACGGACCATGAAGACGAAGTCGGTCAGTGCGGGGCTGTAGGCGGCACCGCCCGCGCACGGGCCGAGCATCACGCTGATCTGCGGAATGACGCCCGACGCCTTGGTGTTGCGCTGGAAGATCCCGCCGTAACCGGCCAGGGCGCTCACACCCTCCTGGATGCGCGCCCCCGCGCCGTCGTTCAGCGAGACCAGCGGGGCCCCCGCCGACAGCGCGAGATCCATGATCTTGTGGATCTTGGTGGCATGGGCCTCGCCGAGCGCCCCGCCGAAGATCCGGAAGTCATGGGCGAAGGCGAAGACCGTGCGGCCCTGAACCGTGCCCCAGCCGGTCACCACCCCGTCGGTGTACGGCCGCTTCGCCTCCAGTCCGAACCCGGTGGCCCGGTGCCGGCGCAGCTGTTCCACCTCGGTGAACGAACCCTCGTCGAAAAGCAGCGCGAGGCGTTCCCGCGCGGTCAGCTTGCCCTTGGCGTGCTGCGCCTCGGTGGCCCGGTCCACCCCGGCGAGCACGCCTTCCCGGATGCGCGCGAGCTCATCGACCTTCTCGGCCGGCGTCATCGTGAACTCCCCTCGTCACTCGGTCGGTGGGCAGGGCGTCGGGACCGTCCACCGACAGCACCTCGATCGCGGGGGCGATCCGGCGGATCATTCCCGCGAGGGTGCTGCCGGGTCCGAGCTCGACCAGGCGGCGGCAGCCGAGCTCCTCGGTGAGGGTGCGCACCGACTGCTCCCACAGCACCGGCGAGGTGAGCTGGCGGGCGGCCAGCTCCGGCCAGTCGCCGTCGCCGCCGTGGGGCCGGGCGTCGACGTTCGCCACCACCGGCAGATGCGCCGGCGCGAAGACGGTGTCCCGCAGGGCGAGCCGCAGGGCGTCCGCGGCGGGCGCCATATAGGGGCTGTGGAAGGCGCCCGCCACCTTGAGCCGGATCGCCTTGGCGCCGATCGACGGTGCCCGCTCGGCGGCCAGCTCAATGCCTTCGGCGGAGCCGGAGACCACGGTCTGGCCCGGCGCGTTGACATTGGCGACCCACAACTCGGCGCCTTCGTCGCGCAGTTCGCGCACCAGCTCCGTCACATCCGGCAGCGGCGCCGCGACCAGGACGCCCATGGTGCCCTCGCGCATCCGCGTGGCGTCGCGCATGGCCCGGCCCCGCGCGGCGACGAGCCGAGCCGCCGCGTCGACGGTGAGCGCGCCGGCCGCGACCAGGGCCGTGTACTCGCCCAGGCTGTGCCCCGCACACGCCACGACCGTGCCGGGCAACACGTCACGGCGCATCATCTCGGCATGGGCGACGACGCCCACGGCGAACACCGTGAGCTGGGCCAGGTCGGTGCGCAGCAACTGCTCGGCGGGGGTATGCAGGAGCAGTTCGGAGAGGTCTTCTCCAGTGGCTTCGGAAAGGGACTCGGTGAGTTTCCAGGACGGGGTGTCCCGCCAGACCTCGCCCATTCCCGCCTTCTGTGTCCCCTGTCCGGGAAACACCAGGCCGATGGATGGCTGATTCATGATTTCCGTCTTCCGCAGGCGTGTTCCGCAAGGGCGGCACGCCGGGGGAAGCATGCCGCAGGGAAGACATCCGCGAAGGGACTGAGTGCCTTCCACACCTTCATCCAAATGCCTGGCATTGCACGCGGCAACGGAACTTTCAGGAAGCTGCCAGCGGAATTCCGGGGCAGGCGATCAGCTGTCGGTTCCCTGGGGGAGCGGTGGCAGCAGGCCCAGTTCGGCGGCCCGGACCCCGGCCTGGAAGCGGGAGTTGGCGCCGAGCAGTGCCATGATCTCGGCCACATGGCGGCGGTAGGTGCGCACCGAGACCGTGAGCTCGCGGGCGGCCACCTCGTCGGTGACCCCGGCCCGCAGCGCGCCCAGCACCTGCCGGGCCAGCTGGGCCCGTTCGGGGCTCGCGAAGACGATCCGTTCCTGCGCGGGCACCGCCTGGCCCCAGACCGTCTCGTAGAGGGAGTTCAGGGTGTGCAGGAACTCGGGCGCCCGGATCAGCGAGGCGCGCGGACCGGTCGGGGACTCGGCCACCACCAGGGCGCGGGCGCCGTCGACCAGCAGCGCCTGCAGCGGTGGAACCGGAGCCACCCGGATCGCCATCGGCCGCTCCCTGACGAACTGTTCGGGGTCGGGCGAGGCATCCAGGAACACGGGTACGGTCAGCAGCCGCACCGACACCGGCTCGGCAGCACCGTGGATCAGCTCCGGTTCCGCGCCGGTGGGCCCGTCCGTGCCCGACACCCGGGCATGCACGATGTCGATGGTGCGGGTGGCCTCGCGGATGAGGCGGCGCGCGGTGTCGAGCACCACGTCGTAGCCGCCCTCGACCTCGGTGATCAGCTGCTCCTCGACGCTGCGGTCGCGGTGCAGCGCCACGGTCGACTCGATCAGTGTCCGCACCTTGAGCAGCGCCTGCTCCAGATCGTCCGCCGGCTGTCCCGCCCTGCGCCGCAGTGCTCCCCGCTCCGGCTCACCTCCGCGCGGCCTAGTCCCCACCGCGGCCCCTCGCACCGCCGTTCCGCGCCGAGGCCGGTGCGATCAACCCCAGCTCCGCCGCTCTCACACCCGCCTGGAAGCGGGAGTCCACATCGAGCTCACGCAGGAACCTGGCGACGTACCGTCGGTAGGTACGCAGGGAGACATCGAGCTCGCGGGCCGCGGCCTCGTCGGTCTTGCCCTCGCTCAGCCGCACCAGGATCTCCCGGGCGAGTTCGGTGCTGAGCCGTTCGCGCATCAGCAGGTGCTCGGTGAGCCCGCGCCCCCGTGACCAGGCACCGGCGAAGAGTATTTCCAGGGCACGCACCGCGGCGACGTCGTTCACCACGGCGGTGTGGCCGCCCATCTTCTCGGTCGTACGCACCAGGGCCGAGGTGCCGTCGACCACCAGGGTCTCGGGCACGGGGCAGGCGGTCACCCGTAGTTCCAGGCGTACGTCGTCGGGCGGGGTGGGCGGCGCCGGCAGCAGGTCCGCGGCCTCGACGGTGCACAGTGCCCGCACCGTGACCTGGGCCGGTATGCGGGGCACCAGATTCCGCGCGGCCTCCGCCCACTCGTCGGCGTGGGTCAGGGTGATGCTCACGGTGTGCCGGGCCCGGCCGATGAGCTGTTCCAGGGATCCGCCGACCGGGACTCCATTGGTGCGCAGCAGTGCGGCGGGGCCGGCGGATCGGCGGTGGTACAGGTCGACGGTGGAGTCGATCAGCGCATGGGCCTTGAGGAGCGCCTCCTCCACAGACGCACCGTGGTCGTCGTCCGCCGTCGATTGCGCGGGCGGCCGCACGACCGTCTCGGCGCCGTCCCCGCCGACCGCAGCTCCGGTCGGCCCATCGGCACCTGTCACTGACGACTCCCCCGTCCGTCCAGGCATCTCGCATTCGCACATACTGCCCCGGCGTCAACCAGGACCGCACAATTGGCAAATTCCTGTCGACGCGTTCGATGCGCCCCGGAAAAGACGTCGAACCGCGACAGGCAGCCAGTTGACAAATCACCGCCCACGATAGTTCGGGCGCTCACTTTCAGTCAACAAATCTTCGGCCCGCGCGTCGGGCAAGGGCCGGTTTATCGCTCAAGAAAAAACAAGACTTAGGGCGTAAATCTCCCCAAACCGAACCGCATACGCTGGCAGAAAGCTGACCAATTCGCCAGGCCGGAGCGGGGTTGTACTCATCCGCTGGCAGTTGTCTGTCAAATCGCTTCCCCACTCTTCCTGTGGCGCACCGCACACGAGACACTCGCCTGTTTATTTGAATCGCCAACCAAAGTCGTGGCCATGCGGTGATCGATGTGTCAGCAACCTGCAAGAGCTGGCCGCTACAGGTCTTTCCGCACTCCACGAAAATTCCGGCGCCTAGGGTCTCCGTGTTTCCATTCAGGATTCGATTCCGGAGCGTTCCTTGAAGAAAGCACTGACGAACAACTCCCCGATTTCGAACATCACGGACCTGCTCACCCGAACCGCGCGGAACCATGCGGAATCCGGGCTCACCTACTGCCTCGGCGGTGCCGACGCACCGCACGAGTTCCAGAGCTACCCCGAGCTCCTGAAGGAAGCCCGCCTCCTCCACTCCGCCCTGTGCGCCCGCGGCCTGGCCCCGCGCGACAAAGTGGTCCTGATTCTCGAACGCCCCCGGAATTTCCTCACCGCCTTCTGGGCCTGTCTGCTCGGCGGATTCGTGCCGTGTCCGCTCTCCCCGCAGCGCGGCGACCCGACCCGCTGGGCCGCCCAGCTCACCCATGTGAACACCCTGCTGGAGAGCCCGCTGGTGCTCACCGAGGCGTCCCTCGCCGCCGAACTGCCCGCGACGGACGGGCTCCGGGTCGCCGCCATCGAGTCGCTGCACGGCGTGGAGCCTTCCGCGCCGGCCGCCGAGCCGCACCGGGCGGCCCCCGAGGACATCGCCGTGCTCGTGCTGACCTCCGGGTCGACCGGCAACTCCAAGGCGGTCCGGCTCAGCCACGCCAACCTGCTCGCGTCGATGGCCGGCAAGAACGGCTACCACCGGCTCACCGCCGCCGACACCACCCTCAACTGGGTGTCGTTCGACCATGTCGCGGCCCTCCTCGAATGCCATCTGCTGCCGCTGTACGCGGGCTCCCGGCAGTGCCATGCCGAGCCGTCGGCCGTCCTCGGCGAACCACTGGAGTTCGTGCGGCTGCTCTCCCGCCACCGGGTCACGGCGACCTTCGCTCCCAACTTCCTGCTGGGACTGCTCCTGACGACCGAGCCCGGAGCCGAGCCCCTCGACCTGTCCTCGCTGCGGCACCTGATCAGCGGCGGGGAGGCGGTGGTCGGCGCCACCGGCCGTGCCTTCCTCGAGCGCTTCGCGCCGTACGGACTCGGCCCCGAGATCCTGTGGCCCGCCTTCGGGATGACCGAGACCTGCGCCGGCAGCATCTACAACCTGGGCTTCCCCGAGGCCGACCACGACCAGGAGTTCGCCGCCGTCGGCACCCCCGTCGAAGGGCTGCGCATCCGAATCGCGGACGACGGCGACAGGGCGCTGCCCGAGGGCGAGACCGGCGAACTCCAGCTGTCCGGACCCGTCGTCACGACCGGCTACTACAACAATCCCCGGGCCACCGCCGAGGCGTTCACCGCCGACGGCTGGTTCCGCAGCGGCGACCTCGGCCGGATCACCGCGGGCCGTCTCACCCTGGTGGGACGCAGCAAGGACAGCGTCATCGTCAATGGCGTCAACTACTTCAGCCACGAGGTGGAGAGCGCGCTCGAACAGCTCGACGGAGTGTCCCGCTCCTACGTCGCCGCCTTCCCCACCCGCCCGGCGCACAGCGACACCGAGCAACTGGTCGTGGCCTTCCACCCCGAGGTCCCGCACGACGACGACGCCGCACTGCACCGCGTGCTGACCGCCGTGCGCGGCACCGTGGTGGCGCAGTGGGGTTTCCGGCCCGGCCTGCTTCTGCCCCTGGACAAGGACGCGTTCCCCAAGACCAGCCTGGGCAAGATCCAGCGGGCGCTGATGCGGCGCCGCCTGGAATCGGGCGCGTACGACAGCGCGGTGCGCTCGGTGACCGAGCTCGTCGAGCGCGTACTCGGAGGCCACACGGAGCCCGAGGGCGCCACCGAGCGGACACTCGCCGGGATCTACGCCGAGCTGTTCGGGATCGCACCGGACTCGGTCAGCGCCACCGCCGACTTCTTCGACCTGGGCGGGACCTCGCTCGACATCCTCCGACTGCGCAGCGCGGTGGCCCAGCGGCTCGACGCGCCCGGGCTCCAGGTCATCGACCTGCTGACCGCCCCCACCGTCCGCGCCCTCGCCACACGGCTGGCCGAGCGCGCCGCCCCCGGCGCCCCCGAGCCGTACGACCCCCTCGTACCGATGCAGCGCAGCGGCACCAAAACGCCCCTGTTCTGCGTCCACCCGGGCGTCGGCGAGGTCCTGGTCTTCGTCAACCTCGCCAAGTACTTCACGGGCGACCGCCCCTTCTACGCGCTGCGCGCCCGCGGCTTCAACGAGGGGGAGAAGCCCTTCGCCACCTTCGAGGAGATGGTCGACACCTATGTCACCGCCATCCGCGGCCGGCAGCCGCACGGCCCGTACGCGATAGCCGGGTACTCCTACGGCGGCGCGGTCGCCTTCGAGATCGCCAAGGTCCTCGAGTCCCAGGGCGAACGGGTCGACTTCGTCGGCAGCTTCAATCTGCCGCCGCACATCAAGTACCGCATGGAAGAACTCGACTTCGTCGAGACCGCGGCCAACCTGGCCTTCTTCCTCGCCCTCATCGACAAGAAGCAGTCCCTCGAACTGCCCGGCCGGCTGCGCGGCCTGCCGCGCGCCGAGCAGCTGGCGCGTTTCATCGAGCTCGCCCCTGACCGGCGGCTGCGCGAACTCGACCTGGACCTGGCCAGGTTCGGCGACTGGGCGGAGCTCGCGGACAGCCTCACGGACCTGGGACGGACGTATGAACCGAGCGGCTCGGTGCGCTCGATAAGCGTCTTCTACGCCACCCCGCTGCGCGGCACCAAGGAGAACTGGCTGGCCCACGAACTGCGCCGCTGGGACGACCACACCACGACGGACAACCGGTACATCGAGGTGCCGGGCGAGCACTACACACTGATGGGCCCACGCCATGTGGCCGAGTTCCAGGCGATTCTGCGCCGGGAGCTGGACCGGGCGATGGGTGACGGCGAGGGAGAGCAGTGAAGGGCCGAAAGATTCTGATCACCGGAGGCACCGGGCAGGTCGCCCGCCCGGTGGCCGAGGCGCTGGCCGCGGAGAACGAGGTCTGGTGCATCGGCCGGTTCGGTACACCGGGGGTGGAACGGGAGTTGCGTGAGCGGTCCGTCACCACCTGGCGCTGGGACATGGACGAGGTCTCCGGGGACCCGCTGCGCGGCCTGCCCGACGACTTCACCCATGTGCTGCACTCGGCGGTGCGCCGCGGCGACGACGGCGACTTCAACGCCGCCGCCGAGGTCAACGCGGTCGCCGCGGGCCGTCTGATGCGTCATTGCCGACGCGCCGAGGCGTTCCTGTACGTGTCGACCGGGGCGGTCTACAAGAAGCAGACGCTCGACCACAAGTACACCGAGAGCGACCCGGTCGACGGCGTCGCGGACTGGCTGCCCGCCTACCCGGTCGGCAAGATCGCCACCGAGGGCGCGGTGCGTGCCTTCGCCCAGGTGCTCGGCGTCCCCACCACCATCGCCCGCCTCAACATCGCATACGGACCCGGCGGTTACGGCGGAGTGCCCATGCTGTACTTCGCGCGGATGCTCGCCGGTGAGCCCATCCCGGTGCCGCGGACCGGCCAGAACTGGTGCTCGCTGCTGTACACGAGCGACCTGGTGGCCCAGGTGCCCCGGCTGTGGGAGGCGGCCGCGACCCCCGCGACGCTGGTCAACTGGGGCGGTGACGAGCCGGTCGGGATGACCGACTGCGTGCGGTATCTGGAAGAGCTCTCCGGTGTCCCGGCCAAGCTCGTACCGAGCGATGTCACGCGCGAGACCTACCAGTTCGACCCCACGCTGCGGCGGCGCCTGACCGGGCCGTGCACGGTCGGCTGGCGCGACGGCATCCGCCGCACGCTCGCGGCGCACCACCCCGGACATGTGAAGCCCGAGGAGCGCTGAGGAGGCCATGGAAAACGAGGAGACCATGGGAAACGAGGAGACCATGGGAAACATCGACGTCGTACATGCCGCCTACCGGGCCTTCCACGCCCGCGACGTGGACGCCCTGCTGGCCACCCTGGACCCGGACGTCGCATGGGTGCACCCCGAGGGCATGGACCGGTACGGCCTGGGCGGCACCAAGGTCGGGCACGCGGGAGTACGCGAGTTCCTGGCCCGGGTACCCGCCGTGATCGGCGGGATGCGGCTGCGCCCCCAGGAGTTCGTGTGCTCGGGGGACCGGGTGGTGGTGTTCGGCGAACGGGAGGTGACCTCGCTGAGCGGGGACACCGAGACGCTCGACTTCGTCCACTCCTGGACCCTGCGGGCGGGCCGTGCCGTACGGATGGCGGACATCTTCGACACCCTCCCGTTCGGGCGGCTCATCGAGACCGGCACAGGGACGAGCGGGGGTGAGTGAGGACGGGGCCGACGGCGTGATCGCGGCGATCCTGCCCCGCGAGGTGGTCGCGGCGGCATCGCGTGTCGACGCGCCCGAAGCGGACCTCTTCCCCGAGGAGCGGGCCCTGATCAGGACGGCCGGGCCCAAGCGCAGGGCGGAGTTCACCGCGGCCAGGGTCTGCGCCCGGCGCGCCCTGGCCCGGCTCGGCGTCCCCGCCGCACCGATCCTCACCGGCGACCGGCGGGAACCGCTGTGGCCCGAGGGGGTCGTCGGCAGCCTCACCCACTGCGCAGGATTCCGCGCGGCGGCGATCGGCCGTACGGCCCGGTTCGCGAGCATCGGCATCGACGCCGAGCCGGACGAGCCGCTGCCCGAAGGGGTGCTCGAACACATCAGCCTGCCGCGGGAACGAGCACAACTGGCGGGCGGGGAGGGCCCGAACCGGGACCGCCTGCTGTTCAGCGCCAAGGAATCCGTCTACAAGGCGTGGTTCCCGCTCGCCCGCCGCCGGCTGGGCTTCCACGAGGCGGCGATCACCCTGGAAGTCGACGGAACGTTCGCCGCCGACCTGCTCGTGCCCGGCCCCGTCAGCGGATTCCACGGCCGCTGGCAGGCGCGCGACAACCTGATCGTGACGGCCGTCGCGACACCACGGACGGCACGCCGGCCGCCGGTCTGAGGGCCCGTTCCCTCAGCACTCGATGATGTTGACCGCGAGCCCGCCCCGCGCCGTCTCCTTGTACTTCACCGACATGTCCGCCCCGGTGTCCTTCATCGTCTTGATGACCTTGTCCAGGGACACCTTGTGCGAGCCGTCCCCCCGCATGGCCATCCGCGCCGCAGTGACCGCCTTCACCGCGGCCATGCCGTTGCGCTCGATGCAGGGGATCTGGACGAGACCGCCGACCGGGTCGCAGGTGAGGCCGAGATTGTGTTCCATGCCGATCTCGGCGGCATTCTCGACCTGCTCCGGGGAGCAGCCGAGGACCTCGGCCAGCGCGCCGGCCGCCATGGAGCAGGCGGAGCCGACCTCGCCCTGGCAGCCGACCTCGGCGCCGGAGATGGAGGCGTTCTCCTTGAAGAGCATGCCGATCGCGCCCGCGGCGAGCAGGAAGCGGACCACGCCGTCCTCGTCGGCGCCGGGCACGAAGTTGATGTAGTAGTGCAGGACCGCCGGGATGATGCCCGCCGCGCCGTTCGTCGGGGCCGTCACGACACGGCCGCCGGCGGCGTTCTCCTCGTTCACGGCCATCGCGTAGAGCGTGATCCACTCCATGGCGAGCGCCTTCGGGTCGCCCTCGGAGCGCAGCTTGCGGGCGGTGTTCGCGGCCCGGCGGCGGACCTTCAGACCGCCCGGCAGGATGCCCTCACGTGCCATGCCGCGCGACACGCACGCGCGCATCACCCGCCAGATCTCCAGCAGGCCCTCGCGGATCTCCTCCTCGGTGCGCCAGGCCCGCTCGTTCTCCAGCATCAGCGACGAGATCGACAGACCCGTCTCGCGCGTCAGGCGCAGCAGCTCGTCGCCCGTGCGGAAGGGGTACTTCAGGACCGTGTCGTCGAGCTTGATCCGGTCCGCGCCGACCGCGTCCTCGTCGACGACGAAGCCGCCGCCCACGGAGTAGTACGTCTTGGACAGCAGTTCCTCGCCCGAGGCGTCGAACGCCCACAGGGTCATGCCGTTCGCGTGGTAGGGCAGCGCCTTGCGGCGGTGCAGCACGAGATCCTTGTCGAAGTCGAAGGGGATCTCGTGCTCGTCGAGGAGCCTCAGGCGGCCCGTCGACTTGATGTTCTCGACCCGCTCGTCGGCGGTCTCCACATCGACCGTGCGGGGCGAGTCGCCCGCCAGGCCGAGCAGCACCGCCTTGGGGGTGCCGTGGCCGTGTCCGGTGGCGCCGAGCGATCCGTAGAGCTCGGAGCGTATGGAGGCGACGGAGGGCAGGACGCCCTCGTTGTGCAGGCGGCGGGCGAACATGCGTGCCGCGCGCATCGGGCCGACCGTGTGGGAGCTGGACGGGCCGATGCCGATCGAGAACAGGTCGAAGACCGAGATGGCCACGGGGACTCCTCAATACGGGGTGGTGCAGAAGGCTTCCGCGGGGTGCCCCGCCCGCTCACTGACCAGTGTGCGGGACACCCCACGGAAAGGAACTACTTGTTCAGAACGGGATAGAGCGGGTGCTTTTCGGCCAGTGCCTTGACCCGGGCCTTGAGTGCGTCGACGTCGTAGGACGGCTTCAGGGTCTCGGCGATCACGTCGGCGACCTCGGTGAAGTCCTCCGCGGTGAAGCCGCGGGTGGCCAGCGCCGGGGTGCCGATCCGCAGGCCGGAGGTGACCATCGGCGGGCGCGGGTCGTCGGGCACGGCGTTGCGGTTGACGGTGATGCCGACCTCGTGGAGACGGTCCTCGGCCTGCTGCCCGTCCAGCTCGGAGGCGCGCAGGTCGACCAGGATCAGATGCACGTCGGTGCCGCCGGACAGCACGTTCACACCCGCCTCGCGGGCGTCCGGCGCGGTCAGCCGGCCGGCCAGGATGCGGGCACCCTCGATCGTGCGGCGCTGGCGCTCCTTGAACTCCTGGGAGGCGGCCACCTTGAAGGACACCGCCTTCGCGGCGATCACATGCTCCAGCGGGCCGCCCTGGAAGCCGGGGAACACCGAGGAGTTCAGCTTCTTCGCGAACTCCTTGCTGCGGGCCAGGATGATCCCGCCGCGCGGGCCGCCGAGGGTCTTGTGGGTGGTGGAGGTGACCACGTCGGCGTGCGGGACCGGGTTGGGATGCAGACCCGCGGCGACCAGCCCGGCGAAGTGCGCCATGTCGACCCACAGGTAGGCGCCGACCTCGTCGGCGATCCGCCGGAACGCCGCGAAGTCCAGCTGCCGCGGGTACGCCGACCAGCCGGCGATGATCACCTTCGGCCGGTGCTCCTTGGCCAGGCGCTCCACCTCCGCCATGTCGACCAGGCCGGTGTCGGTCTCCACGTGGTAGGCGACCACGTTGAACTGCTTGCCGGAGAAGTTCAGCCGCATGCCGTGGGTCAGGTGGCCGCCGTGCGCCAGGTCCAGGCCCAGGATCGTGTCGCCGGGCTGGGCGATCGCGAACAGCGCCGCCTGGTTGGCGGAGGCACCCGAGTGCGGCTGCACATTGGCGTACTCGGCGCCGAACAGCTCCTTGACCCGGTCGATCGCGATCTGCTCGGCGACATCGACGTGCTCACAGCCGCCGTAGTAACGCCGCCCCGGATAGCCCTCGGCGTACTTGTTCGTGGCGACCGAGCCCTGCGCCTCCATGACCGCGACCGGAGCGAAGTTCTCCGACGCGATCATCTCCAGCGTCGACTGCTGACGCTCCAGCTCGGCATCCAGCGCCGCCGCGATCGCCGGATCCAGCTCATGCAGCGGGGCGTTCAGAAGGGACTTGTCAGATGTGTCAGACATAAGGGGGTAGGGCTCCTCAGCCGGCGGTGTGGGCGACGTACTCGTCGGCGGAGAGCAGGTCGGCCGGCTCCTCCGTGATGCGTACCTTGAACAGCCAGCCGCCCTCGAAGGGGGCGGAGTTCACGAGCGCCGGGTCGTTCACCACGTCCTCGTTGATCTCGGTGACCTCGCCGGTGACGGGGGAGTACAGGTCGGAGACGGACTTGGTCGACTCCAGCTCGCCGCAGGTGTCACCCGCGGTCACGGTCGAGCCGACCTCGGGGAGCTGGGCGTAGACGACATCGCCGAGCGCGTTGGCCGCGAACTCGGTGATGCCGACCGTCGAGACGCCGTCCTCGGCGGTCGACAGCCACTCGTGCTCCTTGCTGTAGCGCAGCTGCTGGGGGTTGCTCATGGCCTGAATTCTCCTGTACGCGCGGGAGTGGTGGTGAATGGGGGACGGCTGGATACGTGCGTGATCAGCGGAAATGTGCGCAGGGTCACGCGCGCACCGCTGTCAGTCTCTTCTTGTGACGCCGCTCGTGCCGCTCGGGGGCTACTTCTGGCGCTTGTAGAACGGCAGCGCCACGACCTCGTAGGGCTCGTGGCTGCCGCGGATGTCCACGCCGACCCCGGCGGTGCCCGGCGCCGCGTGCGCCGCGTCGACGTACGCCATGGCGACGGGCTTGCCCAGGGTGGGGGAGGGTGCACCGGAGGTGACCTCGCCGATGACCTCGCCGCCGGCGACGACCGGGTACCCGGCGCGCGGGACGCGACGCCCCTCGGCGATCAGGCCGACCAGCACGCGCGGCGGGTTCTGCGAGGCGCGCTCGGCGGCCTCGGCCAGCGCCTCGCGCCCGACGAAGTCGCCCTCCTTCTCGAACTTCACCACCCGGCCGAGCCCGGCGTCGAAGGGGGTGAGGGAGGTGGTCAGCTCGTGGCCGTACAGGGGCATGCCGGCCTCCAGGCGCAGCGTGTCCCGGCAGGACAGCCCGCAGGGGACCAGCCCGACGCCCTCACCGGCCTTGGTGAGCGCCTGCCACAGCTCCACGGCGTGCTCCGGCTTCACGAACAGCTCGAAGCCGTCCTCGCCGGTGTAGCCCGTGCGGGCGATGAGCGCGGGCACGCCGGCGACGGTGCCGGGCAGACCGGCGTAGTACTTCAGGCCGTCGAGGTCGGCGTCGGTCAGGGACTTCAGGATGCCGGGGGACTCGGGGCCCTGGACGGCCAGCAGCGCGTAGGCGTCGCGGTCGTCGCGGACCTCGGCGTCGAAGCCGGCGGATCGTTCCACCAGGGCGTCGAGCACGACCTGGGCGTTGGAGGCGTTGGCGACGACCATGTACTCGGTCTCGGCGAGGCGGTAGACGATCAGGTCGTCGAGGATGCCGCCGTCGGCCTGGCAGATCATGGTGTAGCGGGCGCGGCCGACGCCGACGGAGGCGATGTTGCCGACGAGGGCGTGGTTCAGCAGAGCGGCCGCGTCCGCGCCGGTCACGGTGATCTCGCCCATGTGCGAGAGGTCGAACAGGCCGGCCTTGGTGCGTACGGCGTTGTGCTCGTCGCGCTCGGAGGCGTAGCGCAGGGGCATGTCCCAGCCGGCGAAGTCGGTCATCGTCGCGCCGAGCGAGCGATGCAGGGCATCGAGCGCGGTACGGCGCTTCTCAGAGGGGGCGGTGCTGCTCATCGGACGTTTGTCTCCCAAGGCATGACAGGCGAGGTCGTTCCTCCCCATCTGTCATCGGAACCTGAGAGGTTCGCCATGATCCCGAAGACGGTGATCACGGCTTGCACCTTGGGTGGGGCCGCTACACGCAGCGACCCGCTTTTCAGATGTGCCTCGCCCGCGCGGTAACGGGGCCTGAGAGATTCAAGGGAGGGACTTGCTCCTTCGGCGCCCCAGCGATGCACTGCTGCTGGGGACTCTCCCGCGCGGATTCAAACGGCCGGTATGCAGTTGGCGCCGCCATCATTGCATGCCGGACCCCGTCGGGGGCAGGCCATCTCTGTAACCGGCTTGTGGCAGGAAGCGAACGAAAAGGAGGAGATCCTCTATTACCTTCTCTTTACGCTCAGTGGGGATGGGGACTCCTGGACCCCGGAGGAGGACGATGACGGTGAACCGCACCACGGCGTACGCCACGACCACGGGCATCGCGCTGCCCAAGCAGCCCGCGGCACCCGGTGTCGAAGCGCACGTCGTGTGCCCCGCGCCCGTGGTCCGCGATCTGCGCGAACGCTCCGGCCACAGCCCGCACGCGCTGCTCTTCGGCCCCAAGGACCTCGTCGTGATCACCGGTCTGCCCGGCAGCGGCAAGTCGACGCTGATGCAGCGGACGGTGAAGGGCCTGCGTATCGACTCCCAGGACACCCGGGACCGCTGGGACGCCCGGATGCCCGGCTTCCTCCCCTACGCCGTCTACCGCCCCCTGGTCCGCCTCGCGCACTACGCCGGGCTGCGGCGCGCGGTGCGCAGCGGCGAGGGCGTCGTCGTGCACGACTGCGGCACCCAGGCCTGGGTGCGCGGCTGGCTGGCCCGCGAGGCCCGCCGCCGGGGCGGCACCCTGCATCTGCTGCTGCTCGACGTGACGCCGGGCACCGCCCTGGAGGGCCAGCGCGAGCGCGGCCGGGGCGTCTCGCGGTACGCCTTCCTGCGGCACCGCAGAGCGGCCTCCAGGCTGCTGCGCTCGGCGGCGAAGGGCGATCTGCCGCAGGGCTGCGGTTCGGCGGTGCTGATCGACCGGGACGCGGCGGACGTACTGCGCCGGATCGGATTCGCGGGCTGACCTCCCGCAGACCTGACGGGGGCGGACACCGGCTAGCCTTTTGAGCCACAGACGTGGTTCACAGCAGGCGGTCAGACAGATGGACTTCCCAGCGGATCTCCCCGCGGACTTCTCGGCCCGGGCCCACCTCCACCCGCACGGAGGCTGGCCCGGCAATGAACTGGAGGAGGTGCTCTCCGCCTCCCTCGGCATGCCCTCGGCGGGCGCCCGCATCGTCGAGGTGCTGGGCCGCAGCTTCGTCTGGGTGCCCCTGCCCAACGGCGGCGGCCCGCACAGCGGCCCACTGGACCTGCCCACGGTGGAGATCGAGGGCCAGGGGTACGTCCCGGTGTTCAGCTCCGAGGAGCAGTTCCGTCAGGTCGTCTGCTCCCACATGGCGTTCACGGTCGCCCCGGCCGTGGAGTTCGCGCGCGGTCTGCCGCCGCACGTGGGCATCGCCCTGAACCCGGACGGCGTGGTCGGCGTCCCGCTGCCCCCGGCGGCCGTCGCCGAGCTGTGCCGGGTGGGCCGCACCCCGCTGGACGGCCCCGGCTCCGGCGGCCGGGTCAGGCTCTACGAGCCGGACTGGCAGGAGGACCCGGTCGACTTCCTCGCCGCGGCGTCGGCCGAGTTCGCCGCGACGGGCGTGGTCGCGACGGCACGCCGCTGCCTGGCGGCGATCGAGACGGCCGCCCCCGTGATGTTCATAGGCGTCGAACTCACCCACTGGGAGGGCGACCTGCGCGCCGCCCCCACGACCGCCCTCGCCCAGGCCCTGGGCCGCGCCCCGGTCCCCTGGCAGGTCAACCTGGTCCTCCTGGACGTGGCCCAGGACCCGGTGATCGAGTGGATGAGAGCAAAGGTACGGCCCTTCTACACGCGGGAACTCTGAGAACCTGGGGGCGCGAGGAACTGCGCGACCAGCCCCCACCGGCCCGCAGGCGGAAGAACACCTCAAGTCCCGAG
This sequence comes from Streptomyces coerulescens, assembly GCF_042657965.1. Lineage (NCBI taxonomy): Bacteria > Bacillati > Actinomycetota > Actinomycetes > Kitasatosporales > Streptomycetaceae > Streptomyces > Streptomyces coerulescens. The sequence goes on along the minus strand of NZ_JBHSKM010000012.1, from coordinate 348,775 downwards.
CTCTCCACGGCTCTCCCGGGGGAGCGCCTAAGCTGGGCTCAAAGCCATGTTTCCCGAAGGGGCGGTAAATCGTGAGCGCGAGCGGCACAACCTCGACCGGACAGGTCGAGCACATGCTGCGCCAGGTGACGCCCGGGCGCTACGACGCCTACGAGGCCCTCCTGCGGGCCCTCGCCACCCCTTCCTCCGGCCAGGTCTGGATGCTGCTGTGGCACGGCCAGGCCGGGTCCCCGGACGCCCAGTACGGAAACATGGAGGTGGACGGGTACGGCTACGCCCCGTGCGTCACCTCCGCCCAGGAGCTGTCGGCGAGCGGCTGGAACCGCAGCTACGAAGTGGTCGACGGCATCGATGTGGCCCGCACCCTGTACCCGGACCACTACGGCCTCTGGCTGAACCCGCACGCCCCGGGCGGCGGCGTCGGCATCCCCTGGCTCGACCTGCGGCGCATCGCCACCGGCCTGGACCGCCAGCCCGCAGGACCGCTGCGGCTGTCGGAGCCCGGCATCGAGATCCCGCAGTTCTACGCCCTGCTCGCGCAGAACGCCCACCGCACCCAGGCGGTCCGCTCGCTGCGCCGCGCCTGGGTGCAGCCCGCGCTCGGAGCGCCGTATCTCGCCATCGGTCTTGATGTGTACGACACCAGCCCGTCCGCGGTGGACTCGGTGCGCTCGATGATGCTTCAGTCGATCGGCGCGGTCCCCGACGGGCTGCCGGTGTCGACCGTGGCGATGAGCGACGAGGACGATCCGATCGCCATGTGGATGCGCGCGAGCGCCCGGCCGTTCTACGACCGCGAGGCGCACGCCGCACCCGCTCAGGCTCCCGCGGGCGGCTACGGTTACCCACCGGCACAGGGCCGTTACTGATCATTCGGCCCGCTGACCTACCGTTCAGTCGGCAGCCCGACTTCGTAGGCGCGGGCGGTGGTTGACTGCGGTTTCAGAGGTAAATCTCCGCGCGTAGATGCGAACGGAAGGTACCGGTCCGCCCTCATACGCCCCAACTGGCTCGCGTCCGCCGGTCGTTACCCGTTGTTCGGATAACGGAACCCTCCAGACAGCATCACGGTTGCGCATCCTTTCCCCGTCAACTCTGGCAACAGATCGCCTGAGCGTTGAAGACTCCCCGCAAGACACGGGCCGGTCGGTCCTGTGTACGAGAAACAGCAACCGCTACAGCGGGCAGCGAGGGGGTCGGCAACCGCCGGCCGAGAGGGGTCAATCTCACCGTGACCGCACCGATCGAGACAACGGGAGCGGAGGCTGGAGCACAGCCCGAGGCCGTGCTCTCCGGGGTCAAGAAAAGCCAGATCGAGGGGCGTTCGCTGGGACAGATCGCCTGGTCCCGTTTCAAAAAGGACAAGGTGGCGGTCGCCGGCGGGATCATCGTGATCCTGCTGATCCTGCTCGCGATCCTCTCCCGGCCCATCCAGGCGCTGTTCGGCCTGGACCCCAACGCCCTGAACCAGGATCTGATCGACCCCAACACCTCGCTGCCCAAGGGTGACTTCGGCGGTATGAGCTGGGACCACCCGCTCGGTGTGGAGCCGAAGTTCGGCCGGGACATCGCCACCCGCATCCTGGAGGGCTCCTGGGTCTCGCTGGTCGTCGCCTTCGGTGCCACGCTCCTGTCCAACACGATCGGAGCCGTCCTCGGCGTCGTGGCCGGCTACTACGGCGGACGCGTTGACACCGTTATCAGCAGGCTGATGGACACCTTCCTGGCGTTCCCCCTCCTGCTGTTCGCGATCGCCATCTCGGCCACGCTCCAGGGCGGTGCTTTCGGCCTGGAAGGTCTGCCGCTGCACATCTGCGTGCTGATCTTCGTCATCGGCTTCTTCAACTGGCCCTATCTGGGGCGCATCGTCCGGGGCCAGACACTGGCCCTGCGCGAGCGGGAGTTCGTCGACGCCTCGCGGGGGATGGGGGCCAAGGGGCCGTACATCCTCTTCAAGGAGCTGCTGCCGAACCTCGTGGGGCCGATCATCGTCTACTCGACGCTGCTGATCCCGACCAACATCCTCTTCGAGGCGTCCCTGAGCTTCCTCGGAGTCGGTATCCAGCCTCCGCAGGCTTCCTGGGGCGGAATGATCAACCAGGCGGTCGACTACTACCAGGTCGATCCGCAGTTCATGATCGTTCCTGGCCTCGCCATCTTCGTGACCGTTCTGGCATTCAACCTGCTCGGCGACGGTCTCCGTGACGCTCTCGACCCGCGCAGCCGCTGATCCGCGGCCGCAGCGAGAGTCCATAAGATTTCCAACAATGGAGGGGAAGCAGACCATCATGCGAAGGTCAGTGCTGGCCGCGGTCGCGGCCGTCGGCAGTGCGAGTTTGCTGCTTTCGGCTTGCAGCAAGGCCGATGACAACTCGGACAACAACGGAAACAAGTCGGCTGGGGCCAACGCAGCGACCAAGGGTGTCGTCAACGCCTCCACCCAGAAGGGTGGGACGGTCACGTACGAGTACTCCGACGTCCCGGACTCCTTCGACCCCGGCAACACGTACTACGCGTACATGTACAACCTCAGCCGGCTCTATGCGCGCCCGCTGATGACGTTCAAGCCCGCCGCGGGCGAGGCGGGCAACGAGCTCGTCCCCGACCTCGCGTCCGGCAAGGGCGTGCCGAGCGACGGCGGCAAGACCTGGACGTACAAGCTCCGTCCGGGCCTGAAGTACCAGGACGGCTCCGCGATCACCTCGAAGGACGTCAAGTACGCCGTCGAGCGCTCCAACTTCGCGCGTGACGTGCTCTCCCTCGGCCCGAACTACTTCCAGCAGTTCCTCGAGGGCGGCGACAAGTACAAGGGCCCCTACAAGGACAAGAGCGACGAGGGCCTGAAGTCCATCGAGACGCCGGACGACACCACGATCGTCTTCAAGCTCAACCGCGCCTTCCAGGAGTTCGACTACCTGGTCGCGACGCCGCAGACGGCGCCGGTGCCCAAGGCCAAGGACACGGGCATCGACTACGTCAAGAGCATCGTGTCCTCGGGCTCGTACAAGTTCCAGAGCTATGACGAGGGCAAGCAGGCCGTCCTCGTCCGCAACGAGAACTGGGACGCCAAGACGGACCCGCTGCGCAAGCAGTACCCGGACAAGATCGTCGTCAAGCTCAAGGTCAACGCCGAGACGATCGACCAGGACGTCCAGGCCGGCACGGCGATCGACCTCGGTGGCGGTGGCGTCCAGGCCGCGACCCAGGCGAAGGTCGTCAACAGCGCCGACCTGAAGGCCAACACCGACAACACCTTCGGTGGCCGCCTGGTCTACATGGCGATCAACAACCAGGTCGCGCCGTTCGACAAGGTCGAGTGCCGCAAGGCCGTCCAGTACGCCATCGACAAGGTCTCCGTGCAGACCGCCGAGGGCGGCCCGATCCGCGGTGACATCGCCACCACGGTCCTCCCGCCGGACATCCCGGGCTACCAGAAGTCGGACGTCTACGCGACCGAGGGCAACAAGGGCGACGTGGCCAAGGCCAAGGAGCAGCTGAAGGCCTGCGGCAAGTCGACGATCACCACCAACATCTCGGCGCGCAGCGACCGCCCGCAGGAGATCGACGCGGCCACCGCGATCATCGCCTCGCTGAAGAAGGCCGGCATCAACGCCTCCCTGAAGCAGTACCCGTCGGGCAAGTACTTCACCGACTACGCGGGTGTGCCGACCTTCGACAAGAAGCAGAACATCGGTCTGCACATGATGCAGTGGGGTGCCGACTGGCCGTCCGGCTACGGCTTCCTCCAGCAGATCCTGCACGGTGACGCGATCGGTACGTCCGGCAACACCAACCTCTCCTACATCAACGACAAGCAGATCAACGAGATGCTGGAGAAGGCGATCGCGACGCAGGACGACACGGAGCGCAACAGCCTGTACGCCGAGATCGACAAGCGTGCGATGGACCAGGCCGCTCTCGTCCCGCTGACCTACTTCAAGGTCCTGCTCTACCGCCCCGCCAACTTCACCAACCTGGTGTCCACGGCGGCCTTCAGCGGTCAGTACGACTACCTCAACATCGGCACGACCAAGAAGTAGCCCCGGAAGGCAGGTGAAGGCATTGGTGCCCGTGGGCTTCGCGGCCCGCGGGCACCAGCGCCGGTCCCCGTGATCTCGTACATCCTCCGTCGGACGCTCGCGGCAGTGATCCTGCTGCTGGTCGTCACCGCGGTCACCTTCGCGATTTTCTTCCTGCTGCCACGGATGGCCGGCCAGACGGCCGACCAGCTCGCGCAGCAGTACATCGGAAAGAGCCCGACGAAGGCCGACATCGCCGCGGTCAAGCAGAACCTCGGTCTGGACCAACCCATTTACGTCCAGTACTGGCACTTCATCAAGGGGATCGTGGCCGGCGCCTCCTACGACCTGGGCCCCACCACGGCGCAGTGCAACGCGCCGTGCTTCGGCTACTCCTTCAAGAACCACGTCGAGGTCTGGCCGCAGCTCACCTCGCGCCTTCCGGTGACCCTCTCGCTGGCGGCCGGCGCGGCCGTGCTGTGGCTGGTCTCCGGTGTGCTGATCGGCGTGATCTCCGCGCTCAAGCCCCGCAGCTTCTTCGACCGCACGTTCATGGGCGTCGCGCTCGCCGGTGTCTCGCTGCCCATGTTCTTCACGGGCAACCTGGCGCTGCTGCTCTTCACCTTCCAGTGGCCGATCTTCGGCCGCACCTATGTACCGTTCACCGAAAATCCGGCCCAGTGGGCCAACACGCTCTTCCCGGCCTGGTGTTCGCTCGCTCTGCTGTACTCCGCCATCTACGCGCGGCTCACCCGCTCGGGCATGCTGGAGACGATGAACGAGGACTTCATCCGCACGGCCCGCGCCAAGGGCCTGCGCGAACGCAAGGTCGTGGCCCGGCACGGGCTGCGGGCCGCGCTGACCCCGATCATCACCGTCTTCGGTATGGACCTGGGTCTGCTGCTCGGCGGTGCCGTGATCACGGAGACCGTGTTCTCGCTGCCCGGCATCGGCCAGTACGCGGTACAGGGCATCACCGACAACGACCTCCCCCCGATCCTCGGCGTCACCCTGCTGGCCGCCCTCTTCGTCGTGATTGCAAATCTCCTGGTGGACCTGCTCTACGCCGCCGCCGACCCGCGCGTGAGGCTCTCGTGACCGAACTCTCCAAGACCGGTGCCGCCGTGGGCGAGCCCACGAGCTCACCCTCGAACGGGCCCGACGCCTTCCTCGCGGTCCGAGACCTCAAGGTGCACTTCCCCACCGACGACGGCCTGGTCAAGTCCGTCGACGGACTCAGCTTCGAGGTGGAGAAGGGCAAGACCCTCTGCATCGTGGGTGAGTCGGGCTCCGGCAAGTCCGTCACCTCGCTGGCGATCATGGGCCTGCACCGGCTCGGCGCGCGCGGCAAGAACGTGAAGATGTCCGGTGAGATCTGGCTCGGCGGCAAGGAACTGATCTCCGCCGACCCGGACGAGGTGCGCCGGCTGCGCGGGCGCGAGATGGCGATGATCTTCCAGGATCCGCTGTCCGCGATGCACCCGTACTACACGATCGGCAGCCAGATCGTGGAGGCGTACCGGGTCCACCACGACGTCAACAAGAAGACCGCGCGCAAGCGGGCCGTCGAGATGCTCGACCGGGTCGGCATCCCCGAGCCCGACAAGCGGGTCGACAACTACCCGCACGAGTTCTCCGGCGGTATGCGCCAGCGCGCCATGATCGCGATGGCGCTGGTCAACAACCCCGAGCTGCTCATCGCGGACGAGCCGACGACCGCCCTCGACGTGACCGTCCAGGCGCAGATCCTCGACCTCATCCGGGACCTGCAGAAGGAGTTCGGCTCCGCGGTCGTCCTCATCACCCACGACCTCGGTGTGGTCGCCGAGATCGCCGACGACGTCCTGGTGATGTACGGCGGCCGGTGCGTGGAGCGCGGCTCCGTCGACGACGTCTTCGAGCGGCCGCAGCACCCCTACACCTGGGGCCTGCTCGGCTCGATGCCGCGCATCGACCGGGAGACCTCCGACCGGCTCATCCCCGTCAAGGGCCAGCCGCCGAGCCTCATCAACGTCCCCTCGGGCTGCGCCTTCCATCCCCGCTGCCCGTACGCGGACGTCCCCAAGGGCGATGTCACCCGCACCGTGCGCCCGGAGCTCCAGCCGGTCGGCAGCGGACACTTCTCCGCCTGCCACCTCTCGGCGGAGGACCGCACGCGGATCTGGACCGAAGAGATTGCGCCGAAGCTGTGAGTGAGACGAAGAAATCGGACGCGACCGTCCCGGCGCAGACGTCGGCTCCCGTCGCGGAGCGCGAGGTGCTGCTCAAGGTCGAGGGTCTGCAGAAGCACTTCCCGATCCGCAAGGGCGTCCTCCAGCGCCAGGTCGGCGCGGTCAAGGCCGTCGACGGCATCGACTTCGAGGTGCGCAAGGGCGAGACCCTCGGCGTGGTCGGCGAGTCGGGCTGCGGCAAGTCGACCATGGGCCGGGTCATCACCCGGCTCCAGGACCCCACGGGTGGCTCGATCCACTTCGAGGGCAAGGACATCACCCGGCTGAACACGGCCGGGATGCGCCCGCTGCGGCGGGACATCCAGATGATCTTCCAGGACCCGTACGGCTCCCTGAACCCCCGGCACACCATCGGCTCGATCGTCTCGGCGCCCTTCCGGCTCCAGGGCGTCGAGCCCGAGGGCGGGGTGAAGAAGGAGGTCCAGCGCCTGCTGGAGCTGGTGGGTCTGAGCCCCGAGCACTACAACCGCTATCCGCACGAGTTCTCCGGCGGTCAGCGCCAGCGCATCGGCATCGCGCGGGCGCTCGCCCTGAAGCCGAAGCTGGTCGTCGCGGACGAGCCGGTGTCCGCCCTCGACGTCTCCATCCAGGCGCAGGTCGTGAACCTGATGGACGACCTCCAGCAGGAGCTCGGCCTCACGTACGTGATCATCGCGCACGACCTGTCCGTCGTACGGCATGTCTCGGACCGGATCGCGGTGATGTACCTCGGCAAGATCGTCGAACTCGCCGACCGCACCGCGCTGTACGAGGCGCCGATGCACCCGTACACCAAGGCCCTGATGTCGGCCGTGCCGGTGCCGGACCCCAAGCGCCGGGGAGCCAAGAGCGAGCGCATCCTGCTCCGCGGTGACGTGCCCTCGCCCATCGCCCCGCCGAGCGGCTGCCGCTTCCACACCCGGTGCTGGAAGGCGACGGAGATCTGCCGGACGACGGAGCCGGCGCTGGTGGAGCTGCGGCCCGGTCAGCGCGTGGCGTGCCACCACCCGGAGAACTTCGAGGACCAGCAGCCGCAGGACACGGTGCTGCTCTCCGTGGCCAAGGAGGCGGCGGAGCTGGTGGCCGACGAGGTGCTCGCGGAGTCGGCGGAGACGTCGGCCGCGGTGGCCGCGGAGGTGCGGGCCGCCGAGGCCGACACCGCGGCCGAGGCTGCTGACAGTGCGGCCGAGCCTGCCGACAGTGCGTCCGAGCCTGCCGAGCCTGGCGACTCGGCCGACGCGCCCGCGACGCCCGCCAAGAGCGACGACAAGTAACCCTGCTGACGCCCTCGCCTTGTTTTGCAAGGCGGGGGCGTTTTGCTGCGTAAGAATGTACGGGTGCTCCAACAACTGTTCAGCCCGTCCGTCCAGCACACGCTCGACCTGATCGGCATCTTCGTCTTCGCGATCTCCGGCGCCCTGCTGGCCGTCCGCAAGAACTTCGACGTCTTCGGCATCGCCGTCCTCGCCGAGGTCACGGCCCTGGGCGGCGGGCTGTTCCGGGACGTGGTCATCGGAGCCGTGCCCCCGGCCGCCTTCACGGACCTGGGGTACTTCCTCACCCCGCTGCTCGCCGCGCTGCTGGTCTTCTTCCTCCACCCGCACGTCGAGCGCATCCAGACCGGCGTGAACGTCTTCGACGCGGCGGGCCTCGGCCTGTTCTGCGTGGCCGGGACGGCGAAGGCGTACGACTACGGCCTCAACCTCACCGCCTCCGTCGCCCTGGGCCTGGCGACCGCCGTGGGCGGCGGTGTGCTGCGCGACGTCCTGGCCAACGAGGTGCCGTCACTGCTGCGTTGGGACCGCGACCTGTACGCGGTTCCGGCGATCGTCGGCGCCACGATGACCGTCCTGTGCATCCACTACGAAGCCCTGACCCCGTTCACCAGCACGCTCGCGGCCGTCACGGCCTTCGTGCTGCGTCTGCTGGCGATGCGGTTCCACTGGCGAGCTCCGCGTGCCTGGAACCGACGGTCGACGGTGCGAGAGGAGTAGTCCCGGGCGCCGTTCGGGCCCGCTGCTCGCCGCCCATCACCTCCGTCAGCCAGCGGAACGCGGGCACGACCTGCGGCTTCCACAGCGCCATGGTGTGGCCGCCGGCGTCGGCCGGGACGAACACGACGTTCACGGTGGTCGGCGCCTTCGCCGTCTGCTTGAGGGCCATGGCCGCCTCGTAGCCGTCGTTCGGCTGACCCGAGAGGTACAGCGCGACGCGCGGCGGGACACGGGCGTCCTTCAGCAGTTCGTAGGGGTTGTTCGCCGCCCGCAGCGCAGGGGACTTGCCGGCCAGCGACTGGGGCACCGCGGCGGGGTCGTTGTAGCCGGACATGCTGACCGCGGCCCGGTAGCGGTCGGGGTGGGCGACGGCGAGCTTCGCCGCGCAGTGCGCGCCCGCCGAGTATCCGGCGACCGCCCAGCCGTCCGGTGCGGCCTGGGCCCGGAAGTTGTCCCTGACCATCTTCGGCACGTCGATGCTGAGCCAGCTGTCTGCGTTGACCTTGCCCGGTATGTTCGCGCAGCCGGTGTCCTTCCCCGGCAGCAGCGTGGTGCGCGGCGAGACGATGATGAACGGCTCGATCTGCCCGCTGCGCATCAGCGGCGCCAGCTGCTGGGGCGCGTCCATGGTGCCGTACCAGGCCTTCGACGAGCCCGGATAACCCGGCAGCACCTCGACGACCGGGAACCTGTGGTTGCGGTAGGCGGGCTCGTGGTACTGCGGCGGCAGCCAGACGTTGACCTCGGCGTGCACCCCGGACACCCGGCCCTTGAGGTGCGTGACGAGGACGCCGCCCTCCGCCCGCATGCCCGGACCCTTGCCCGGCTTGAACGTCTGCCGGACCTTGGGCAGCTTCTCCAGCGCGATCCCGCCGGTGCCGTTCGCCCCGAGGTCGGCGGCCTCGTGCACATGGTCGCTGGTGCCGAGCAGGTCGCCCCAGCTGTCGTACAGCTGGTTGGAGTTGTTGACCATCGTGAAGACCAGCGCGACGGCCGTGCCCTGGGCGAACAGCACCATCAACACCCGGGCGGCGCCCCGCACGACCTTGGGTCCGCCCACCCGTGACCACAGGGCGAGCGGCAGCACCACGGCGACGACGCACAGGACGACGAGCGTGTAGAGGAACGGGGTCCCGGTGAGACTCATGTCCTGATAGAGGGGGAGATCGGGCCCCGGGTTTCGGGCGAGCCGGACACTTGCCGAAAAGTTGCCCGGATCTCACCGAAGGCAAAAGCTACCGCTTAGTAGTTTGCTGTTGTACCGTTCATCCATGCCAGAAGCAGCCTCCGCCACGACGGCCACGCGGGCCACGATCGGCGACAGCGAGTTCGACCGCGACACCGCGCTCACCCGCCGCGCACCCGGCGTCTACGACATCGACCTGTCCGCCGGCTGGACCATCATCAGCGCCGTCAACGGCGGTTATCTGCTGGCCGTGCTCGGCCGCGCCCTCGCGGACGCCCTGCCGCACGACGACCCGTTCACGATCTCCGCGCACTACCTGTCCGCCTCCCAGCCGGGCCCGGCGGTCGTCCGCACGGACGTGGTGCGCACGGGCCGGACCCTGTCGACCGGACAGGCCTCGCTCCTCCAGTACGACGAGCAGGGCCGCGAGGTCGAGCGCATCCGCGTCCTCGCCTCCTACGGCGACCTGGACTCCCTCCCCGACGACGTCCGTACGACGGCCCAGCCGCCGGCGATCCCGCCGATGGACCACTGCTTCGGCCCCGAGGACGGTCCCGCCCCGGTCGACGGCAGCTCGGCCATCGCCGACCGCCTGATGCTCAAGCTCGACCCGTCGACGCTGGGCTGGGCGCTCGGCCGGCCTTCGGGCAAGGGGGAGATGAGGGCCTGGTTCGGCCTGGCCGACGGCCGTGACCCCGACCCGCTCTCGCTTCTCCTCGCGGTCGACGCGCTGCCCCCGACCGCCTTCGAGATCGGCATCTCCGGCTGGGTCCCCACGGTCGAACTGACCGTCCACGTGCGCTGCCGTCCGGCTCCCGGCCCCCTGCGCGTCTCGATCACCACCCGCAACCTCGCGGGCGGCTTCCTGGAGGAGGACGCCGAGGTCTGGGACAGCGCGGACCGGCTGGTGGCCCAGTCGAGGCAGCTGGCCCGGGTGCGGCTCGGGGCCTAGGCGCCCCTTCAGGGGCCCGGGGCTGGATTCGTGCCGCGTCGTGTGGGCGTCACGGCGTGGAGAACAGACCGGGTCCCGGAGGCGAGGGGCCGTCGGCGCGGACGCCGTTCGTGACCCGCAGGAACTCCAGCTTCTCCGCGTCGGCGGAGCCCGCGGCCACCGTGTAGACGACCAGGCGGACGTCGCAGCCCGGGACGGTGAGCACGTCGCAGTCGCAGGTCACCTCGCCGACCTGGGGGTGCCGGACGGTCTTGCGGGCCGAGACGTGCGGACCGACCGTGCCCTCGTCCCACAGCCGGGTGAACTCCGCACTCGTGGAGCGCAGTTCCGCGACGAGGTCGTTCAGTCCACGGTCGCGGGGGTAGTCGACGAGGGCCGTGCGCAGATCGGCGACGAGGGCGGGTTTCAGGGCGTCGTCCTCCTGGAGCACGGGCCAGGCCGCGAGCCCCGAGGGCCCCGTGGCGAAGACGGCCCGCACCAGGTTCCGCTCGGTGTGTGTCCGTGCGCTGGGGTCGCCCAGCAGCGCCGCCCACGCGGGAGTCCAGGTCAGCAAGGTCCAGTCGGCACTGAAGACGCCCACGGGGTACTCGCCGAGGCGCGCCAGCATGCGTTGGACCCCCGCCGGCACATGCGTGGAGATCGTCCCCTCCTGGGGAGGGAGGAGGCCGGCCAGCCGGTAGGCGTAGTCCCGCTCCAGGGGCTCCAGTTGCAGTGCCCTGGCCAGGCTCGCCACGACCTGCGCCGAAGGGCTCGTGGCGCGCCCCTGCTCCAGCCGCACCACGTAGTCGACCGACAGCCCCGCCAGCTCGGCCAGTTCCTCGCGGCGCAACCCCACCGCACGCCGTCCGGGGTGCGCGGTCCGCCCGACGTCGAGAGGGGAAAGCCGGTCGCGCCAGCGGCGCAGTGCCGTGCCAAGGGTCTCGTCCACTCGACCATTGTGGCCACCGCGGGGCCGTCGTGCCTGGTACTGGCTGTCCTACCGTCGCCGGGGGCACTGGTTGTCCTCTCGTCACGGGCCGAGGGTTGGACGCATGACGACAACATTCATCACAGGCGCCAACAAGTCCCTCGGCCATGAGACCGCCCGCCGACTGATCGAGGCCGGCCACACCGTCCTCGTCGGGGCTCGCGATCCGCAGCGCGGTCAGCGGGCCGCCGACGCGCTCGGCGCCCGTTTCGTGCAGATCGACGTGACCGACGACGCGTCGGTGGCCGCGGCCGCCGCCGACATCGCGGCCCGCGAGGGCGGCATCGACGTCCTGATCAACAACGCCGGTGTCTTCGGGACGCACAGCCCCGCCGACCGGATCACGGCCGCTGACGCCGGCGAGGTGTTCGACGTCAATGTCGTCGGCATCGTCCGGGTCACTCACGCGTTCCTGCCGCTGCTGCGCAAGTCCGCGAGCCCGGTGATCGTCAATGTGTCCAGCGGTATGGGGTCGTTCGCGGCCACCCATGACGCCGAGCGCGTCGAGTCCAGGAACCTCGCGCCGCTCTACACGGCGTCCAAGGCCGCCGTGACCATGCTGACCACGCAGTACGCGAAGTCCTTGCCGGACGTGAAGGTGAACGCGGCCGACCCGGGCTACACCGCGACCGACTTCAACGGGCACAGCGGTCCGCAGACGGTGACCGAGGGGACCGACGCGATCGTCGAACTCGCCACCATGGGGCCGGACGGACCGACCGGCACCTTCCGTGACCGGCACGGTGAGATGCCCTGGTGATCCCCCTCCGAACCCTGGACTCGAAGTCGTACGTCAAGGGCGGTGCCCCCGATGACCGGGGGCGCCGCCCCGTCCGTGCTGCCCGGGCTCAGTCCAGCCAGTGCTCGCGCCCGATGCTGATCAGTCGCATCCTGCGGGTCGCGGCCCGGGTGACGCGGTGCCGCTCGTCCTCCGGGGACTCCAGGACGTCCAGGAACAGCGAGGCCGTGATGAGCATCTGGTCGACGTAGAGGTGGGCGAGCATCAGGAGGTCGTCGTCGTTCCAGCCCTCGGAGAGCGGGTCCTTGGCGAGCGCCTCCTTCACCTCATCGGCGAACAGGGCCAGTTGGTCCTGGATCGCCTCCCGCACGGACTGCACACCGCCGTGCCGCTCGCGGGCGATGAAGCGGACGTGCGCCGGGTGCGTCTCGACGTGCCGGGCTATCAACTCGACGGCCCGTTCTATGCGTTGGTCGCTGTCGCCGGCCGAGGAGACGATCGTGCGAATCATCGGGTGCAGACTGCCCAGCGCCTCCTCGACGAGGGCGACGCCGAGGTCGGCCGTGGAGCGGAAGTGCCGGTAGAAGGCGGTGGGGGCGACGCCGACGGCGCGGGTGACCTCGCGCAGGCCCAGGCTGCTCAGGCTCTGCTCCTCCAGCAGTCCCAACGCCGCGTCCAGCAGCGCCTGTCGGGTCTTCTGTTTCTGGGCCTGCCGAAGGCCGAGGGTGTGACTCATGCCATGCAGTTAACAACTGTTCTCTGGAATTGAAAAGCCGCGCGGCGCGCTAGACTTAGGAGTCAGTGAACAACTGTTACTACAACTGTTCACCGAAATGTAACGAGAGAGATCGCCACAAGAGATCTCGGAGGGGGATCCGACCATGCTGTTCCTCGTCGCCGCGCTCCTGCTGCTGGGCGTGGTGCTGGGCGCCGTCGCCCACGCACCGCTCGCCTTCACCGTCGTCGCAGCCGGTGTGATCGCCGTCTGGCTGACCGTCTTCGCCGCCCGCGAGCGTCACGCCCGCCGCAACTGACACCACCGACCGGACCGAACCGACACCTCAGGAGCTGACATGCAACTCACCGCACCGGCCACCGCCCGCCCCGGCGCGCGCAGCCGCACCCGTGACGCCGACGGCATGGCCGTGGCGTCCTTCATCCTCGGCCTGCTCGGCCTGCTCGTCTTCAACCTCTTCCTCGGCCCGACCGCCATCGTCCTGGCCGCGGTGTCCCTGTGGCGTGGCACCGGCCGCAAGGGCCGGGCGTACCTGGGCATGGGGCTGGGCGTCGCCGACCTGCTGGTCCTGCTGGCGTTCATGCAGATGGACAGCACGCTGTCCTGGAGCTTCTAGGGGCAGTCGTCGCGCAGCCGACGAGGGCACCGACTCCAGCGGGAAGCCGCAGGGGCGCACCCCTGGCCGTGGCCGGCCGACCTTGACACAAGGCGCCTTACCGGCGCCCCTTAGAATCGTGGCCACCATGGCTTACCTCGACCACGCCGCGACGACCCCCATGCTCCCGGAGGCGGCAGAGGCACTGACCGCCCAGCTGGGCGTCACCGGCAATGCCTCTTCCCTCCACGCGTCCGGCCGCCGCGCGAGGCGCACCGTCGAGGAGGCCCGCGAGACCCTCGCGGAAGCGCTCGGCGCCCGCCCCAGCGAGGTGGTTCTCACCTCCGGCGGCACCGAGGCCGACAACCTCGCGGTCAAGGGCCTGTACTGGTCCCGCCGCGACGCCGACCCGGCGAGGACCCGCACCCGCGTCCTGGCCAGCCCCGTCGAACACCACGCCGTCCTCGACGCCGTCCACTGGCTCGGCGAGCACGAGGGCGCGAAGGTCGAGTACCTCCCCGTCGACTCCCACGGGCGCGTCCACCCGGACGCCCTGCGCGAAGCCATCGCCCGCGACCCCCACGACGTCGCCCTGGCCACCGTGATGTGGGCCAACAACGAGATCGGCACCGTGATGCCGATCCGTGAACTGGCCGACGTGGCAAGGGAGTTCGACGTCCCGCTGCACGCCGACGCGGTCCAGGCCTTCGGGCAGGTCCCGGTCGACTTCGCCGCGTCCGGCCTCGCCGCGATGACCGTCTCCGGCCACAAGATCGGCGGCCCCTACGGCATCGGCGCGCTGCTCCTCGGCCGCGACCAGACCCCCGTGCCCGTGCTGCACGGCGGCGGCCAGGAACGCCACGTCCGCTCCGGCACCCTCGACGTCCCCGCCATCGCCTCCTTCGCGGTCGCCGGCCGTCTCGCCGCCGAACAGCGCGAGTGGTTCGCCCGGGAGATCGGCGCCCTGCGCGACTCCCTGGTCGAGGCGGTCCGTACGGCCGTCCCGGATGCGATCCTCGGCGGCGACCCGGCACCCGGCGGCCGGCTCCCCGCCAACGCCCACTTCACCTTCCCGGGCTGCGAGGGCGACTCCCTGCTCCTGCTGCTGGACGCCCAGGGCATCGAGTGCTCCACGGGCTCCGCCTGCACCGCCGGCGTCGCCCAGCCCAGCCACGTCCTGCTGGCCACCGGCACCGACCCCGACCTGGCCCGCGGCACCCTGCGCTTCTCCCTCGGCCACACCTCCACGGAGGCGGACGTGGAAGCGGTCGCCAAGGCGATCGGCCCGGCGGTGGAACGCGCACGGGCGGCAGGGCTCACCTAGCCCGACAGAGCGCTACGCCGATGCGGTGCGCGCCGCCCGGACCAGCTTCATGTACCGGTCCCAGTCCCAGTGCTTCCCGGGGTCCGTGTGGTCGGTCCCCGGTACCTCCACGTGCCCGATGATGTGCTCGCGGTCGACGGGGATGTCGTAGCGCGCGCATATGCGGGCCGTCAGCCGCGCCGACGCCTCGTACATCTCGTCCGTGAGGTCCTGCGGTCTCTCCACGAACCCTTCGTGCTCGATACCGACACTGCGCTCGTTGTAGTCGCGGTTGCCCGCGTGGTACGCCACGTCCAGCTCGCGGATCATCTGTGTGACGTGGCCGTCCTTGCGGACGATGTAGTGCGCGGCCGCCCCGTGCTCCGGGTCCTGGAACACCTTCACCGCGCTGTCGAAGCTGCCCTGGGTGACATGGATGACCACCATGTCTATGCCGTAGTCGTCGGGCCGGTCCGCACGGCGCCAGTTCGCGTCCGACGCCGCCACCCAGCGCGCGCCCGCGAAGTCGACCTCGCCCTCCTTGCGCGGCTTCTCCACGCCCGGCACCCGCCACCACAGGCGCGCCAGCTCGTCCCGGGCCAGCACGGCCGAGCCCACCGCGGCCGCCGTCCCGCCGATGAGCAACGCACGACGCCCGACCTTCCGGTCGCCGTCCTTCGGAGCCTTCCGCTGTCCCATGTGATCGTCAACGGATACTCGGCAGCCCTGGTTCCCGCGCCCCGTACCCTGGAAGGGTTATGACTGACACCGCGCAGCCCACCCGCCCCCTCCGCGTCCTCGCCGCCATGTCCGGCGGGGTCGACTCCGCCGTCGCCGCCGCCCGCGCGGCCGAAGCGGGCCATGACGTCACCGGCGTCCACCTCGCCCTCTCCGCGAACCCCCAATCCTTCCGCACGGGCGCGCGGGGCTGTTGCACCATCGAGGACTCCCGCGACGCCCGGCGCGCCGCCGACGTCATCGGCATCCCGTTCTACGTGTGGGACCTCGCCGACCGCTTCCGCGAGGACGTCGTCGAGGACTTCATCGCCGAGTACGAGGCCGGCCGCACCCCGAACCCGTGCCTGCGCTGCAACGAGAAGATCAAGTTCGCGGCCCTGCTCGACAAGGCGCTGGCCCTCGGCTTCGACGCCGTCTGCACCGGCCACTACGCGACGGTCGTCCTCAACGACGACGGCACCCGCGAGCTGCACCGAGCCTCCGACATGGCCAAGGACCAGTCGTACGTCCTCGGCGTCCTGGACGAGAAGCAGCTGGCGCACGCGATGTTCCCGCTGGGGGACACGCTGACCACGAAGGACGAGATCCGCGCGGAGGCCGAGCGCCGTGGCCTCGCGGTCGCCAAGAAGCCCGACTCGCACGACATCTGCTTCATCGCCGACGGCGACACCCAGGGCTTTCTCGCCGACCGCCTCGGCAAGGCGGAGGGCGACATCGTCGACGAGTCGGGAGCCAAGCTCGGCACACACGAGGGCGCGTACGGCTACACCATCGGCCAGCGCAAGGGCCTGCGCATCGGCACCCCGGCCGCCGACGGAAAGCCGCGCTACGTCCTGGACATCTCGCCGGTGAACAACACGGTGACGGTCGGCCCGGCGGCCTCCCTGGACGTCGACGCCCTCACCGCCATCAAGCCCCGCTGGTGCGGCGCCGTCCCGACCGGCCCCGGCACCTACACCGCCCAGCTGCGCGCCCACGGCGGCGAGAGCGAGGTGACCGCCGAGCTCGTCGACGGCTCCCTGCAGGTCACCTTCACCGAGCCGGTCCGCGGAGTGGCCCCCGGCCAGGCGATCGTCCTGTACGACGGCACGCGCGTGGTGGGCTCGGCGACGATCGCGTCCACGGTGCGGGCGACACCGACGGCTGTCTGAGCCGGCGGCCCGGACTCCGACCGGGCCGCCCGGTCACTTCGGTCGGCAGGGCGCCCCATCACCACGGCCGGCGAGCAGCCCGGTCACTACGGCCGGCGGGCCGTCCGGTCACTTCAGTCGGCCGGACCGTCCCGTCACTTCGCGAAGAACTCCGTCAGCACCGGCGCGATGACGTCGGGCTCGACCATGTGTGTCTGCCCTTCGAGGATCCGGTACGACCCCTCGGGCACCGTCTCCGCGACCGCGCGCGCCGCATCGCGCAGCCATGCGGGGCTGGCGCTGCCCGCCACGGACAGTACCGGCGCGGTGATCGACGCGAGCAGGTCCCGGGGCACAAGACCGTCGCCCATGACCGCGTTGTCGTAGGCCAGACTCGGCGCGATCGTCTCCAGCCCCGCCCACATGGGGGACTGGCGGGCGCCCTGGATCATCTGCTCGGCCATCCCGGTCAGCCGCAGGAACAGCTCCACGGCGTCCCCGCGGCGGCCCTCCTCCAGCGCCTCGGTCAACCGCTCGGTGTACTCGGCGCGCTCCCGCGCACCGCCCTCGTACACGGCGAACGGCACCTCGTAGACCGCGGCCTGACGCACCGGCAGCCCGCTCGCCGCCGCCCGGAGCACCAGCGCACCGCCCGAGGAGGTGCCGTACAGCGCCGCCTCACCGCCCACCGCGTCGATCAGCGCGGCGAGATCCTCCACCTCGCGCTCCACCGCGTACGGCGAGGCTTCACCGCTGGCGCCACGCCCGCGCCGGTCGTACACGACGACCCTGAAGTGCCGCGCCAGGGGCACGGCCAGCGGCGCCACCGTGCCCCCGGTGGACATCGCCCCACTGACGAGGATCACCGCAGGGCCGTCACCGCTGGTCTCGTACGCGAGGGAGGTGCCGTCGGCGGAATTGGTGTGCTTATCCATGTCTGTGGAGATTGCCGTACGGCGCGGAACTAATCGTTCACGACACTTCGACTTCGTAGAAGCAGAGGTGGTCCTTGATCTCGGCCACGTCCGGCTTCGGGTCCGGATACGCCCAGACGAGGTCCGCCGCGTCCGGCAGCGACCAGTAGGACGCCGTTCCCTTGAAGGGACAGTAGGTGTGGGTCTCGGAGGGCGTCAGCAGTTCCAGCCGTACGTCCTCGGCGGGGATGTAGTAGCGCGCGGGACAGCCCGTCTCGCGCAGGACCAGGGCGCGGTCGCTCTCCGCGAGAATCCGGCCGCCGTGCACGGCCCGCACGCGTCGCGTGCCCTGCTCGATCGTGATCGTGTGTCCATCAGCCATATCCGAAGAGCACTCGCGGGCGCCGGGTTCTTCCCGCGTACGGTGGCTGCATGCGAATCTGCGTCTTCCTCTCCGCCGCCGACCTCGACGACCGGTACACGCGCCCCGCGCGCGAGTTCGCGAAACTGCTGGGCAAGGGCGGTCACACGCTCGTGTGGGGCGGCTCCGACGTCGGTCTGATGAAGGTGGTCGCGGACGGCGTGCAGGAGGCGGGCGGACGGCTCGTCGGGGTCTCCGTGGAGTTCCTGGCCGCCAAGGTCCGCCCGGGCGTCGACGAGATGGTGATCGCCAAGGACCTCGCCGAGCGCAAGAGGCTGCTGCTGGAGAAGGCCGACGCCGTGGTGATCATGGTCGGCGGCACGGGCACGCTCGACGAGGCCACCGAGATCCTGGAGCTGAAGAAGCACGGGCACACAGACAAGCCGGTGGTGCTGCTCAACACCGCGGGCTTCTACGACGGCCTGAAAGAGCAGTTCCGCCGCATGGAGGACGAGGGCTTCCTGCCCCGCCCCCTGACCGACCTGGTGTTCTTCGCCGAGGAGCCGGTCGGGGCACTGGCGTACCTGGAGGAGAGCCGGGGCGTGGAGTGAACCCCCGCTGATGCGAGCATGGCGGGCATGGCTACACATGTGATCACCGGAGCCGGCTCCGGCATCGGCGCGGCCGTCGCCCGCCGCCTGCACGCGCGCGGGGACGAACTCGTGCTCCACGCGCGCGACGCGGGCCGCGCGAAGGAACTGGCGGCGGAGTTCCCCGGCGCGAAGACGCTGGTCGGCGACCTGGCGGACCCGGACAAGCTGTCCTGGGCGTTCTCCCACCAGTCGCTCCCGGACCGGGTGGACTCCCTGCTGCACATCGCCGGCGTCGTCGACCTCGGCCCGGTCGGCGACCTGACCCCGAAGTCCTGGCGCCACCAGCTCAACGTCAATCTCATCGCCCCCGCCGAACTGACCCGCCACTTCCTGCCCCAGCTCCGTGCCGCCCGCGGCCATGTGCTGTTCGTGAACTCGGGCGCCGGCCTCAACGCCCATGCCGACTGGTCCGCGTACGCCGCCTCCAAGCACGGCCTGAAGGCCCTGGCGGACTCGCTGCGCCACGAGGAGCACGGCAACGGAGTGCGGGTCACCACGGTCTACCCCGGCCGGACGGCGAGCCCCATGCAGGCCAAGGTCCACCAGCAGGAGGGCAAGGAGTACGACGCCGCGAAGTGGATCGACCCCGAGTCGGTGGCGACGACGATCGTGATGGCCCTGGACCTGCCGAGGGACGCGGAGGTCAACGACCTGACGGTGCGGCCGGGGCGCTGAGAACTCAGCCCCTCCGGCGTTTGAGGAGCGGGGTCCGGGGCGGAGCCCCGGAAGGCCGGGACGGGTAGGGGCGGCGGGGGCGGAAAACATAGGCTTCTGGACGTGAACGCAAACCCCACCTTCGCCCCCGCCACCGGCATCGGTTCCATGCCGGGCGGCGACGCCCGGGAAGCCGCCAAGACCGTCACCGGCTCCTTCGAGGACTTCCCGTTCCTCGCCGAACTGCCCGCCCGCGGGCCCGGCGCCGACATGATCGGGCGGACCGCCGGGATGCTCGTCGAGCTGTACGCGCGCGTGGAGCCCAGCGGCTGGCGGATCGGCGACCGGCCGGGGCGGGACACCAGGCGGGCCCGCTCCTGGCTGGGGGAGGACCTCGACGCGCTGGAGGAGTTCACCCAGGACTACCAGGGCCTGCTCAAAGTCCAGGCCGTGGGGCCCTGGACCCTGGCCGCCGCGCTGGAGCTGAAGAACGGAGAGGTGGCGCTCGGCGACCCCGGCGCCTGCCGCGACCTCGCCGCCTCGCTCGCCGAGGGGCTGCGGCAGCACCTCGCCGAGCTCCGGCGCCGCGTCCCCGGCGCCCGGGTCGTGCTGCAACTCGACGAGCCCTCCCTCACCGCGGTCCTGCGCGGGCAGGTGAAGACCGCCAGCGGCTACCGGACCCACCGCGCCGTGGACCGGCAGATCGTGGAGGCCACGCTCCGCGACGTCGTCGGGGTTCACGGCGACGGCCCCGTCGTGGTCCACTCGTGCGCACCGGACGTACCCTTCGCCCTGCTACGCCGGGCGGGCGTGGCGGCGATCTCCTTCGACTTCTCCCTCCTCACCGAGCGTGACGACGACGCGATCGGTGAGGCGGTGGAATCGGGGACCCGGCTCTTCGCCGGTGTCGTCCCCGGCACGGACGGCCCGTTGTCAGACCCTGCCGGTAGCGTCATGGGTGTCAGGACGCTGTGGCGCAGGCTGGGGCTGTCTCCGGGGCTTCTCGCGGAGGCGGTCACTCTCACGCCGTCGTGCGGACTCGCGGGGGCCTCCCCGGAGTACGCGCGCAAGGCTCTCGCCCATTGCGTCCGGGCGGCGAGATCCCTCGCGGACAACCCAGAGTAACGGGAGGAAACACGGTGGCCGGCGACAAGCAAGCGGAGACGACGGTGCCCACCGAGGCACGGGAGCAGCACGCGAAGCTCGCTGAGCAGATCGAGGAGCACCGCTTCCGGTACTACGTGAAGGACGCTCCGGTCGTCAGCGACGCGGAGTTCGACGAGCTGCTGCGCAGCCTCGAAGCGCTGGAGGACGAGTATCCGGAGCTGCGCACACCGGACTCGCCGACGCAGAAGGTCTCCGTCGAGTTCGAGACCGACCTGGCCGAGGTCGAGCACCGCGAGCGCATGCTCTCCCTCGACAACGTCTTCGACGACGCCGGGCTCGCCGCCTGGGCCGAGCGCGTCCACAAGGACGTGGGCACTCCCGGGTACCACTTCCTGTGCGAGCTCAAGGTCGACGGCCTCGCGGTGAACCTGACGTACGAGAACGGCAGGCTGACCCGCGCGGCCACCCGCGGTACGGGCCGGATCGGCGAGGACATCACGCCCAATGTCATGACGATCGGGGAGATTCCGCACCGCCTGACGGGCGACCACGTCCCGGCGCTCGTCGAGATCCGCGGCGAGGTCTACTTCCCGATGGAGGCCTTCCAGGAGCTCAACGCCCGCCGGGTGGCGGCCGGCGAGAAGCCGTACGCCAACCCGCGCAACTCCGCCTCGGGTTCGCTGCGGCAGAAGGACCCGAAGGTCACCGCGACCCTTCCGCTGCACATGGTCGTCCACGGCATCGGCGCGCTGGAGGGCTTCGAGGGCCTGTCCCGCCTGTCCGAGGCGTACGACCTGCTCAAGTCCTGGGGGCTGCCCACCTCCACGCACAACAGAGTCGTCGACGACATCGACGGCGTCCGTGAGTTCATCGCGTACTACGGCGAGAACCGCCACTCGGTGGAGCACGAGATCGACGGAGTGGTCGTCAAGCTCGACGAGATCCCGCTCCAGGGCCGCCTCGGCTCGACCTCCCGCGCCCCGCGCTGGGCCATCGCGTACAAGTACGCGCCGGAAGAGGTCAACACCAAGCTCGTCAACATCCGCGTGGGCGTCGGCCGCACCGGCCGGGTCACCCCCTACGCCCAGGTCGAGCCGGTCACGGTCGCGGGCTCGGAGGTCGAGTTCGCCACCCTGCACAACCAGGACGTGGTCAAGGCCAAGGGCGTCCTCATCGGCGACACGGTGGTGCTGCGCAAGGCCGGTGACGTCATCCCCGAGATCCTCGGACCGGTCGTCGACCTGCGCGACGGCAGCGAGCGCGAGTTCGTGATGCCCTCCGAATGCCCGGAGTGCGGTACGGCCCTGCGGCCCATGAAGGAGGGAGACGTGGACCTGCGCTGCCCGAACGCCCGCTCCTGCCCGGCCCAGTTGCGTGAGCGGCTGTTCTACCTCGCGGGCCGCAAGGCGCTGGACATCGAGCACTTCGGATATGTCGCCGCCGCCGCGCTCACCAAGCCGCTGGAGCCGGCCGAGCCGCCGCTGGTCGACGAGGGCGACCTGTTCGACCTGAGCCCCGAGCAGCTGCTGCCCATCAAGGCGTACGTCCTCGACCAGGACAGCGGTCTGCCCAAGCGGGACCCGAAGACCGGCGAGGAGAAGATCGCCACGGTCTTCGCCAACCAGCAGGGCGAGCTCAAGAAGAACGCGGTTTCGATGCTGGAGTTCATCGCCGCCGCCAAGGAGCGCCCGCTGGCCCGGATCCTCACCGGCCTGTCGATCCGTCACGTCGGCCCGGTCGCCGCCGAGGCGCTGGCCCGTGAGTTCCGCTCCATCGAGCGCATCGAGCAGGCGAGCGAGGAGGAGCTGGCGAACACCGACGGCGTCGGGGCGATCATCGCCGCCTCGCTCAAGGAGTGGTTCGCCGAGGAGTGGCACCAGGAAATCCTGCGCAAGTGGCGGGCGGCCGGCGTCCGCATGGAGGAGGAGGGCTCCGGGGAGGACGAGGGACCGCGTCCGCTGGAGGGGCTCACGGTCGTGGTCACCGGCACACTGGAGCACTTCACGCGCGACGGGGCCAAGGACGCGCTCCAGAGCCGCGGAGCGAAAGTAACCGGTTCCGTTTCGAAAAAGACATCTTTTGTTGTGGTGGGCGAGAACCCCGGGTCCAAGTACGACAAGGCGATGCAGCTCAAGGTGCCTGTTCTGAACGAGGACGGCTTCAATGTCCTGCTGGATCAGGGGCCCGACGCGGCGGCCGAAGTTGCCCTCCCCGCGGAGGAGTAACGGTTGAAGGGTGCCCGATCGGCGCATACCAGATGCATACGGGTGGGTGGGGCGCATTCGGGCAACCGTCGACGACCGCTGCCCGTGGAAGCCTTCTGCGGCCTACTGTTGAGATGTGCGCCTGCCGTGCCCAGCTGCGGTTGGGGCATCCCCTTGCTCTTGAAGGGCTTCGAAGGGCGAGGGGAAGGGCTTTCCAACGCGGTGCCGTTGAAGGTCGTTGTCGGGCATCGGGCCGCGTGGCGTGGGCACCGCCGGCTGTGAGAGGGACGGGAATGGAACCGACCGAGAGCGCCGCCCCGCACTCACGGTTGCGCCGGCTGGCCGGCGCATGGCGAGAGTGGGCGGCGCGGACCGCGGAGCGTTCGCGCGCGGAAAGAGGTGCGGGGGGCGCCGTCGGGCCGTCCACCGTGGCGGACGGCCGTCCCACCGTGCAGATCGGCGTCGAGCCCACCGCCGGGCCGGCACACCCCGGTCACGAACACCACCTGTCCTGGCCCGCGCTGCCCGCGGCGGTCGTCGCGGCGGCCGGGTTCGTCCTCGGCGCCGGGTTCTACCGGGCGTTCACGGACCACCACGCCCTCTTCCCGTCGGGCACGGTCGGCTGGTCGCTGGCCGTGCTGACCGGAGTCATCGTCGGCCACCTGGTCGCCCTCGGCCGCGCCCGCTGGTGGGGCGGCACCGGCTCCGGTGCCGCCCTCACCCTCGCCGTGCTGATGCTCTACGGCTGGGTACCGGCCGGCATGGTCAGCCTCACCGTCGTCGTCCTGGTCGGTGTCGCCCGCCGCAACCGCTGGCGCCAGGGCGTGCTGCACGGCGCGGTGGACATCCTCGGCATCGCCGCCGGCGCCCTGGTGCTGGCCGCCTTCGGCCGGGTGCCCACCGTCGAGAAGCCCTGGAACCCGGACACCTGGACCCTCTACACCGCCCCCGGCGTGGTACTCGTCGCCGCCGCCTACCTCGTGGTCACCCGCGTCCTGCTGTGGTACCTCCAGGCCCCGCGCGGCGGCCTGCCCACCGTGGAGCGCACCGCACTGGTCCGACAGGGCCTGGTCGCGGTGGCGTTGCTCGGCATCGCGCCGCTGGTGTGTGTCGTCGCCATCGCCAAGCCCCTGCTGCTGCCGCTGTTCGCCATTCCGCTCGTCGCCCTCGACTCCACGCTGTGGATAGCCCGGGCCCGGGCGGAGGAGCAGTTGCGCGATCCGCTGACCGGGCTGCCCAACCGGCAATGGCTGCTGGAGCGGATCTGGACCGCGCTCGACGACGCCGAACGCATCGGCGCCCGGTCCGCGCTGATGCTGATCGACCTCGACCGGTTCCGGTCGGTCAATGACACGCTCGGTCATCTGGCCGGTGACCGCTTGCTGTTGCAGATAGCGGACCGGCTGCGGCTGGCACTGCCGCGCGGGGCGGAGGCCGCGCGGCTCGGCGGTGACGAGTTCGCCGTCTTACTGCCGGTCGCCGACTCCACGACGTCCGCGACCCGGGTCGCCCGCGGTCTGGTCACCGCCCTGAGCTCCCCGCTCGACCTCGACGGCCTGACCCTGGTTCTGGAGGCCAGCGCCGGTGTCGCCGTCTTCCCGGACCACGCCCTGGACGCCGAGGGGCTGCTGCGGCGCGCGGACGTGGCGATGTACCAGGCGAAGCGGGACCGCACCGGCGTCGAGGTCTACGAGTCCAAGCGCGACTCGAACACCCCCGACCGGCTGGGCCTGCTGGGGGATCTGCGGCGGGCCCTCGACGCGCACGAGGTCGAACTGCACTACCAGCCCAAGGTCCGCTTCGACGGCCAGGTAGCGGGCCTTGAGGCCCTGGTCCGGTGGGTGCACCCGGAACGCGGGAAGGTGCCGCCGGACGAGTTCATAGCGATCGCCGAGTCGTCGGGGCTGATGCCGCATCTGACGGAGTACGTGCTGGAGACGGCGCTCGGGCAGGTCGCCAGGTGGCGGGCCCAGGGACTCCACGTCCCGGTGGCGGTCAACGTCTCGCCGCGTGACGTCCACACCCCCGGCTTCGCGGGCTCCGTCGCCGCGCGGCTCGCCCGGCACGGTGTGCCGGCCGGAGCGCTCCAACTGGAGATAACGGAACACGTCCTGCTGGAGGACCCGCAGCGGGCCGCGGACACGCTGGCCGGGCTCACCGGGCACGGCGTGAAGATGTCCCTGGACGACTTCGGCACGGGCTACTCCTCCCTGGTCCATCTCAGACGGTTGCCGGTGAGCGAGCTGAAGATCGACCGGTCGTTCGTGGCCCGGCTCGCTGTGGACAACGAGGACGCCGAGATCGTGCGCTGCACGGTGGACCTGGCGCACTCGCTGGGCCTGCTCGTGGTCGCCGAGGGCGTCGAGGACGACGAGACGTGGGAGCGGCTGCGGGACCTGCGGTGTGACGCCGTGCAGGGGTGGCTGGTGGCCGCCGCGATGCCGCCGGAGGAGACGACGGCGTGGCTGCTGGCCCGCGGGTCGCGGGGGTGGCAGCGGCCGCGGGCGGCGCTGCCGGCCGCGGAGTAGTTTTCCGCCGTGACCGCCACGCCGGGTCGTAGGACGGGTGCGGGGCCGTCGTGGCTTGTCGCGCCCGCGCGGCGGAGCCGCAAATCGATACAGCCCCGCGCCCCTTCAGGGCGCTGTCGAGCCGCAAGCTGCCAACCATCCGATCAGCGGCTCGCCGCTGCCGTGAAGTGGCCGATCAGCAGGGCCAGCCTCTGCTCGTGATCCCTCTCGGGTAGCCTGCCGCTGCGCATCAGGGTCACCAGGCCGTGCAGGCCCGCCCAGTACGTCTCCGTCAGGACCCCCAGGTCCTCGCCCTCCCCGGCGATCGGCTCCACCGCCGCCGCGATCTCCCCGAAGGCCCGCTTCAGTGGCTCCGGGGCCTCGTCCGTGGCGAACGGCAGGTCCACCCGGTACGTGAACATGGCGTCGTAGAGCGCGGGTCGCCGTCGGCCGAACGCCGTGTACGTCTCGCCCACCGCCGTCAGCGCCGCACGCGTGCCCTTCGCCGCCGTACGGGCCGCGTGCAGTTCGTCCGCCAGGTCGGCGCAGCCCTGCACCGCCACCGCCGCCATGATCGCGTCCTTGCCCTTGAAGTGGCTGTAGAGGACGGGCTGGCTGTACTCGATCTCCGCCGCGAGGCGACGGGTCGTCACCGCGTCCCAGCCCTCCGACTCCGCGAGTTCCCGGGCGGCCGTGACGATCAGCCGCTCGCGTTCCGCTCGTTCGCGCTCCTTGCGCGTCTGAATCGACATGCCGGAAATTCTAGCAGTGCTAGCGCGACTGTCGATGCTCTGCTAGCTTCGCTCTTGTCTCTAGCAGTGCTAGCGAGGAGTCAAGTCATGACCGTGACCGCGTACACCCTGGCCGTCGTCCTCAACCTGTTCTGCCTGTTCCTCGGCTACCGGTTCCTGTTCCAGCCCGCCTCCGCCGCCACCGGCTACGGCGTCCCGGCCCGACCGGAGGGCGACGCCGGCGCCTATCTCTCCGTCAAGGGTTCGAGAGACGGCACCTTCGGCGTCGTGGGCCTGGCGCTGCTGTTCTTCGTCGGCGCCCGTGCCGAGGCCTGGTTCATGCTCGCCGTGGCACTCGTCCCGCTCTTCGACACACTGATAGTGCTGCGCAACGGCGGCGCGAAGGCGACGGCCTTCGGGATCCACTTCGCCACGGCGGTCGTCGTCCTCATCAGTGCAGTCCTGCTGTTCCTCGTCTGAGCACGCCCACACCGATCCCGCACCGGGGGTTCGAGAGATGTCGTTGTTCGTTCCGAAGTTCGACGAGACGGTGCTCGTCCGTGAGGCGGAGGCCGAGGTCGTCGGCCGAGCACCCACCACCGTCCGGCTGCTGGCCGACAGCAGCCGGACCGGCGGGGCGCTGTCCACCCAGCGCGTCACGCTCACGGCCGGCGCCGACGGCGCCAAACCGCACTGGCACGACAACTCCGCCGAGATGTTCTTCCTGCTCGACGGCGCCGCCGAGATCCTCTCCGGCGACGACGTCGTCACCGCCGGGCCCGGCGACCTGGTCGTCGTGCCGCCCGGCAAGCCCCACGCCTTCGCCGCCGTACCGGGCGCCGACGCCGACCTGCTCATCGTCATCACCCCGGGCGTCGAGCGCTTCGAGTACTTCCGCCACCTCCAGCGCATCACCATCGGCGAGGCCACCGTGGAGAGCCTGCTGGAGGTGCAGGAGCTGTACGACAACCACTTCATGAGGAGCGAGGTCTGGGACGGGCGCCGACGATGACCATGAGAGGGCCCTGGGAAACCGTTTCACGGCCACTGCTCCCCGCCCCATAGGATTGGCCCCAAACCACACACACTCACCCCAGAGGATCGCTGCATGCCTGGCATCACGCGCGAGGAGGTCGCCCACCTCGCCCGGCTGGCGCGTCTGGAGCTGAAGCCCGAAGAGCTCGAGCACTTCGCGGGACAGCTGGACGACATCATCGGCGCGGTCGCACGCGTCAGCGAGGTCGCCGACCAAGACGTACCGCCGACCTCGCACCCGCTCCCGCTGACGAACGTCATGCGGGCGGACGAGGTCCGTCCGTCGCTCACCCCCGAGCAGGCGCTCTCCGGCGCCCCGGCCCAGGAGCAGCAGCGTTTCAAGGTGCCGCAGATCCTGGGGGAGGACTAACCGCCATGACGGACAACGTCAACATCATCAAGCTCACCGCCGCCGAGACCGCCGCGAAGATCGCCTCCGGCGAGCTCACGGCCGTACAGGTCACCGAGGCCCACCTCGCCCGGATCGAGGCCGTCGACGAGAAGGTGCACGCCTTCCTGCACGTCGACCGCGAGGGCGCCCTCGCCCAGGCCCGTGCCGTCGACGAGAAGCGGGAGCGAGGGGAGAAGCTCGGTCCCCTCGCCGGCGTCCCGCTCGCGCTGAAGGACATCTTCACCACCGAGGGCATTCCGACGACCGTCGGCTCGAAGATCCTCGAAGGCTGGATCCCGCCGTACGACGCCACCCTCACCAAGCGCCTCAAGGCCGCAGACGTCGTCATCCTCGGCAAGACCAACATGGACGAGTTCGCCATGGGGTCCTCCACCGAGAACAGCGCCTACGGGCCGACCGGCAACCCCTGGGACCTCACCAAGATCCCCGGCGGTTCGGGCGGCGGCTCCTCCGCCGCGCTCGCCTCCTTCCAGGCACCCCTCGCCATCGGCACCGACACCGGCGGTTCCATCCGCCAGCCGGCCGCCGTCACCGGCACGGTGGGCGTGAAGCCGACGTACGGCGCGGTCTCCCGCTTCGGCATGGTGGCCTTCTCGTCCTCCCTCGACCAGGGCGGCCCCTGCGCCCGTACGGTCCTGGACGCGGCCCTGCTGCACGAGGTCATCGCCGGGCACGACGCGCTCGACTCCACCTCCATCGACGCCCCGGTCCCGCCGGTCGTCGAGGCCGCCCGCAACGGCAGCGTCGCGGGCATGCGCGTCGGCGTGGTCAAGCAGTTCCGCGGCGAGGGCTACCAGGCCGGCGTCATCCAGCGCTTCGACGAGTCCGTCGAGGTGCTGAAGGAGCTGGGCGCCGAGATCGTCGAGCTGGACTGCCCGTCCTTCGACCTGGCCCTGTCGGCGTACTACCTCATCGCACCCTCCGAGTGCTCCTCCAACCTCGCCCGCTTCGACGGCCTGCGCTACGGCCTGCGGACCGGCGACGACGGCACGCACTCCGCCGAGGAGGTCACTTCCCTCACCCGTGAGGCGGGCTTCGGCCCCGAGGTCAAGCGCCGGATCATGCTCGGTACGTACGCGCTCTCCAGCGGGTACTACGACGCGTACTACGGCAGCGCCCAGAAGGTCCGCACGCTCATCACGCGCGACTTCGAGAAGGCCTTCGAGCAGGTCGACGTCATCGTCTCGCCGACGACGCCGACCACCGCCTTCGCGATCGGCGAGCGCGCCGACGACCCGATGGCGATGTACCTCGCCGACCTGTGCACCATCCCCACCAACCTCGCGGGCAACGCGGCCATGTCGCTGCCGTGCGGTCTGGCCCCGGAGGACAACCTCCCGGTCGGTCTCCAGATCATCGCCCCGGCGCTGAAGGACGACCGTCTTTACAAGGTCGGCGCCGCCGTCGAGGCCGCCTTCGTGGAAAAGTGGGGGCACCCGCTCCTGGAGGAGGCACCGTCGCTGTGAGCAAGCTGTCGAAGGCCAAGGACTTCAAGAAGTCCAAGTCCGGTCTGTACCTGTCCATGGCCACCACCGCGTTCGGTGCGGTCAGTGTCGCCAAGCAGGCCAAGAAGGCCCGCGTGGAGAGCGACACGCTGCGCCTGATCGACGCCGCCGTGTCCGCCGCCGCCATCGTCACCGGCCTCGCCATCCTCTACCGCGAGCTGAAGCGGCTGGGCGACGACGACGTCCTGCTGGGCTGAGAGGGAAGTTTCACCGTGACCACCACGACCGACCTGGTGTCGTACGAGGACGCTCTCGCGTCGTACGACCCCGTCATGGGCCTCGAGGTCCATGTCGAACTCGGCACCAAGACCAAGATGTTCTGCGGCTGTTCGACCGCCCTCGGTCAGGACGCCAACACGCAGACCTGCCCCACCTGCCTCGGCCTGCCCGGCGCGCTCCCGGTCGTCAACGCGACCGGCGTCGAGTCCGCGATCAAGATCGGTCTCGCGCTGAACTGCGAGATCGCCGAGTGGTGCCGCTTCGCCCGGAAGAACTACTTCTATCCGGACATGCCGAAGAACTTCCAGACCTCCCAGTACGACGAGCCGATCGCCTTCAACGGCTACCTCGACGTGCAGCTGGAAGACGGCGAGACCTTCCGTGTGGAGATCGAGCGCGCCCACATGGAGGAGGACACCGGCAAGTCGACCCACGTCGGCGGCGCGACGGGCCGTATCCATGGCGCCTCGCACTCGCTGCTCGACTACAACCGCGCCGGCATCCCGCTCATCGAGATCGTCACCAAGCCGATCGAGGGCGCGGGTGAGCGTGCCCCCGAGGTGGCGAAGGCGTACGTCCGTGAACTGCGCGAGCTCATCCGGGCGCTCGGTGTCTCCGAGGCCCGCATGGAGATGGGCCAGATGCGTTGCGACGTGAACCTGTCGCTGCGCCCGAACGGCACCGACAAGTTCGGCACCCGCTCCGAGACGAAGAACGTCAACTCGCTGCGTTCCGTGGAGCGCGCGGCCCGCTTCGAGATCCAGCGGCACGCGGCCGTACTGAGCAGCGGCGGCACGATCATCCAGGAGACCCGCCACTTCCACGAGGACACCGGGTCGACGACCTCGGGCCGCGTGAAGGAGGAGGCCGAGGACTACCGGTACTTCCCGGAGCCCGACCTGGTCCCCGTCGCCCCCTCGCGCGAGTGGGTCGAGGAGATCCGGGCGGCCCTGCCCGAGATGCCGCTGGCCCGTCGTACCCGGCTCCTCGCGGAGTGGGGCATCACGGCCCTCGACATGCAGGCGATCCTCAACGCCGGGGCCCTGGACCCGATCGTCGCCACGATCGACGCCGGTGCCGACGCCGCCTCCGCCCGCAAGTGGTGGATGGGTGAACTGGCGCGCAGCGCCAACGAGTCGGGCACGTCGCTGGACGAGCTGGCCATCACGCCCGCCCAGGTCGCGCGCGTCACCGAGCTGGTCTCGAAGGGCGACCTGAACGACAAGCTGGCCCGTCAGGTCATCGAGGGCGTCCTCGCGGGCGAGGGCACCCCGGACGAGGTGGTCGACAAGCGCGGTCTGAAGGTCGTCTCCGACGAGGGCGCCCTGGGTGCCGCCGTCGACGAGGCCATCGCCGGCAACCCGGGCATCGCCGACAAGATCCGCTCCGGCAAGGTCGCCGCGGCCGGTGCCCTGGTCGGCGCGGTCATGAAGGCCACGCGCGGCCAGGCCGACGCGGCCCGCGTCAAGGAGCTGATCCTGGAGAAGCTGGGCGTCAGCGAGGGCTGAGCGCCGAGACAGCGTACGGCCCCGGAGGCATGTCCTCCGGGGCCGTAGTCCTGCTCACGGCGTCATGTACGGCGTGATTCACGGCGTGACTTACGACTTACGGCGTCATTTACGGCGCCCTACGAGGCGTACGAAGCCCAGCGCGCGGCCCTCGTCAGCCCGCACCATCTCACCGACCCGGCGGGCCATCGTGCGGTGGAACTCCTCCGGGCTCTCCTCGGCGATCACCTCGCACCACAGCAGCCAGTCCCGCCAGCCGTCGTCCAGCCAGTCGGCGGCCTCGACCTCGACGGCCCCGCTGCGGGTCCAGTGGCGGCGCCACCAGCCGGCGGAGTGGAAGCACCAGTAGGCGGGCTCCCACCAGGGCGCGAGGTGCTCCGGCGGCTCCAGGCCGTCCGGCTCCTCGCGCAGCGCCGGCACGACCACGCCGATCCGTCCGCCCGGCTTCAGCAGCCGGGTGAGCGTGGGCAGATAGAGGTCGTCGGTGCCGAAGTACTGGTACGCGTCGACGCTCACGATCGTGTCGAAGCCGCCCTCGGCGAACGGCAGGTCGTGCGCCTCGACCCGGACCGGCAGTACCCGGTCGGCGAAGCCGGCCTCCGTCACGCGCCGGGCGTTGTCGTCGGGTTCGATCCACAGGTCGGCGGCGGTGACCTGGGCGTCGTACTCCCTGGCCAGGAAGACGGAGGTCATCGCCCGGCCGCAGCCCAGGTCCAGGACGCGGGCGCACGGGCGCAGGGTGTCCAGGCCGAGGGCGGGGGCCAGCCACTCCAGCAGCCAGAGGGCGTTGGGGCCCATCTGGTTCTCGACGACCCAGCGGGGGTCGTAGCTGTTACTGCGCGGGTAGCCGGGGTGGGTCAGCCGCTTGGCGAGATCCTCGTCCGAGGTCCTCGTGGTGATGTCTGGCATCGGTGAACGGGCTCCTTGAGTCCGGGGAAGCGGAAAGGGATACGGAGGAGCTCGGTCCGACGCTCAAACAATGCACCTGCCCAGGTCGGCGGCGGTGTGCCGCGTGGTGGTCGACCTCCGGACGCCAGCAGCGGGCCGCACGGCCCCGCATCGGGTTTCCCGACCCGACGCGCTACGCTCGCCCGCCATGAGTGGACGCGGTGATTCCGAGATATCCGGGACGGGGGAGGAGCAGCACGCCGAGGGTGCCCAGAACGTGGAGGACGTGACGGACATCGAGGGCCTGAAGGGCGTCGAGGGCCTGGAGGACATCGAGGACCTGGTGGACCCCGACGACCCGGCGCAGGTGGCGCGGCGGGCCCGCTGGACGGCCGCCGGGGCCGGGGCGCTGCTCGCCCTCGCCGGTCTGGCCGCCTCCGTGCTGCGGGTCGCCGGCTCGGCCCCGGCCCTGGTCCCGGCCGCCTACGCCTTCGGTGCCGGCTTCTGCGCGCTCGCCGCGTTCCTCGGCTCCCGGGGGCGCACCCGGCGGGCGCTGTGGCTGCTCGTGGCCGGAGTGATGGTGATGGCATTGGGTGACCAGTTCGACTGATGTGACAGGCGCCACTCGGCAACGACAGAGTGACCGTTACTGTCCTGTGATCTGCCTCGCACTCCTGTGAATAAACCCACGAACGGGGCAAACGATCTCCCCCGCCTGCGAGAGTTTGCTTCACATCGCTCATGCGTTCTTTGCGGGCTGTTCACCTTATGAACGACTGATCCCGGTCAAAGATCCGCAAATCGTCCCCGGGAGCACGTTCGTGGCAGCTCTTGCACGCTGGTGTGTTCAACGCCGCCTCGTCGCCGTACTGCTCTGGCTGCTCGCCTTCGGCGGGGTCACCGCGGCCGCCGCCGTGACGGGCACCGCGTACTCGAACGACTACCAGGTCCCGGGCACCGAGTCCGGGCGTGCCACACAGCTCCTTCAGGACGGCTTCCCCGGCCTGGGCGGCGACAGCGACACCGTCGTCTGGCACACCACGTCCGGCACCGTCCGCGCCGCCGACGTCGAACAGACCATGACGCGCACCCTGGACGAGATCGCCGACCTGCCCGGCGTCGCGGCCGTCGGCAGCCCCTACGACAAGCAGGGCTCCGCCCAGATCAGCGAGGACGGGCACACGGCGTACGCCACCGTCACCTTCGACGACAGCGCCGAGAACCTCGACAAGGGCGAAGCGCAGGCCGTCGTCGGCGCGGCCAAGGACGCCGAGGCCGACGGACTCCGGGTGGAGCTGGGCGGCAGCGCCGTCGCGCTCACCCAGTCCACCGGCGGCCACCTCGCCGAGATCGTCGGCGTGGCCGTCGCCGCCGTCGTGCTGTTCCTCGCCTTCGGCTCGCTCGCCGCCTCACTGCTGCCCATCGCCACCGCACTGGTCGGCGTCGGCACCGCGTACGCCGGCATCGCCCTCCTCGGACACGCCATGACGGTGGCCGACTTCGCGCCGATGCTCGGGATGCTCATCGGGCTCGGCGTGGGCATCGACTACGCCCTGTTCATCGTCACCAGACACCGGCGCGGGCTCAAACGCGGGCTGCCCGTCACCGAGTCCATCACGAACGCCGTGGCGACCACCGGACGAGCGGTGGTGTTCGCGGGCGCGACGGTGTGTATCGCCCTGCTCGGGATGCTGATCCTCCAGCTCAGCTTCCTCAACGGTGTCGCGATCGCCGCGTCGCTGACCGTGGTCCTCACGGTCGCCGCCTCCGTGACCCTGCTGCCCGCCCTGCTGTCGTTCATCGGCATGCGCGCCCTCAGCCGCCGCGAGCGGCGCCGGCTCGCCGAGCACGGCCCCGAGCCCGAAGTGCCCACCGGGTTCGCCGCCCGCTGGTCGGCGTTCGTGGAGCGCCGCCCCAAGGCGCTCGGCGCCATCGCCCTGGCCGTCATCACGGTCCTCGCGCTGCCCACCCTCGGCCTGCGCCTGGGCACCTCCGACCAGGGCAACGACCCGGAGACCTCCACCACCCGCCAGGCCTACGACCTCCTCGCCGACGGATTCGGGCCCGGCGTGAACGGCCCGCTCACCCTGGTCACCGAGGTCGACGGCGGCGACGACAAGCTCGCCCTGGACAACCTCGGCGCCGCGCTGGGCAACACCGAGGGCGTCGCGTCGGTGACCCCGGTGACCTACAACGCAGGCGGCGACACCGCGTACCTCACCGTCGTGCCGGAGTCCTCCCCGCAGTCGCGCGAGACCAGCGACCTCGTGGACCGGCTGCGCTCCGAGGTCCTGCCCCGCGCCGAGACCGGCACCTCGCTGGAAGTGCAGGTCGGCGGCATGACGGCCGGCTACGACGACTTCGCCGACGTGATCGTCGGCAAGCTGCCGCTGTTCGTCGGGGTCGTCATCGGCCTGGGCTGTCTGCTGCTCCTGCTCGCCTTCCGCTCGGTCGGCATCCCCCTGAAGGCCGCCGCGATGAACGTGGCCGCCGTCGCCGCCGCCTTCGGAGTCGTCGTCGCGGTCTTCCAGTGGGGCTGGGGCAGCGAGCTGCTCGGCCTGGGCCGGGCGGGCCCGATCGAGCCGTTCCTGCCGGTCATCATGGTCTCGGTGCTGTTCGGCCTGTCGATGGACTACCAGGTCTTCCTGGTCAGCCGGATGTACGAGGAGTGGCTGGAGACCGGCGACAACCGGCGCGCCGTCCGGATCGGCCTCGCCGAGACCAGCCGGGTGATCAACTCCGCCGCGGTCATCATGATCTCGGTCTTCCTCGCCTTCGTGCTCAGCGGCGACCGGGTGATCGCGATGTTCGGCATCGCGCTGGCCGCCGCCGTCGCCCTGGACGCCTTCGTCCTGCGCACCCTCCTCGTCCCCGCCCTCATGCACATGCTCGGTGGCGCCAACTGGTGGCTGCCCCGCTGGCTGGACCGGCGTTTGCCGCGCATCAGCATCGAGCCGCCCGAGTCCCGCGCCGCCCATGAGAGGCTCACCGACGTCATGGCGGAACTGGAGAAGGAGCAGCAGGGCGATGTACGCGATAGCGCTGGGTGACGACGGAGCCGAACTGCGCCCCCTCGAGCCCTGGCACGCCGAGGAGTTCCTGGCCCACCTGGAGCGTGGACGGGAGTTCATCAACCGGTACATCCCCTTCGGGGCGAAGGCCACGGACGTCGACTCCGCGCGCGAGGCGCTCCAGCGCTACGCCGACATGCGCGCCGCCGACACCGGATCCCTGCACGGCCTGTGGCTGGACGGAAAGCTGGTCGGCGGAGTGCTGTTCCTGAACTTCGACGCCGCGAACGCCAACTGCGAGGTCGGCTGCTGGCTGGAGCCCGCCGGCACCGGGCGCGGGCTCGTCACGCGCGCGATGCGCGTGCTCATCGACTTCGCGGTCGAGCAGCGCGGCATCCACCGCGTCGAATGGATCGCTGCCGCCGGGAACACGCCGAGCCTGAACGTGGCACGACGGCTCGGCCTGACCCGTGAGGGCGTGCGGAGGGAGAGCTACCCCTATCGTGGGGTGCGGCACGACCTCGAGGTGTGGTCGATCCTGGCCCCCGAGTGGCGTGAGGCACGCACGCGTGCCGCTCACGAGGATCATTGAGAGAGAACTCTCGATCATTAAGAGACTTCTCAGACAGCGTCCGTACGGTGCGAGGCATGGGAACGAAGACAGTGGACGAGACCGGAGCCGAGACGGGCACCGACGCGAAGACCGACGATGAGAAGGTGGACGTCACCAAGACGGCCGACACCACCGACTCCACCGCTGCCGACGAGGCGACGGAGACCGACGAGACCGAGGAGGAGGTGGCCGCCGAGGCGACGGAAGCGGCCCCCAGCGGCGTCGGCCAGGGCGCCGGAGCGGTCGTCTCCGCGGCGCTCGGCCTCGTTTCCCTGACCGGCGGCTGGATCGGGACGGTCGCCGCCGCCCGCGAGACCCTCATCGGCCAGCTGGAGACCGCCTCCAACGCGAGCGTGTCCCAGCAGATCAAGGAGGTCTACGGCGACGCCTGGCAGACCTCCGCGCTGTGGGCGGGCGTGTTCGCGCTGGCCGCGCTGATCGTCGGCGTCGTGGTGCTGGCCCGTCCCGCGTTCGGGGCGCCGGGCAAGCCGCAGGCCGTTTGGATCAAGTCGGTTGCCTGGGGCGGAGTCGCGCTCGGCGTCATCGGCCTGCTGCTGGCAGTCCTCAAGTACACCGACGCACTGCTCGGTCTGCCCTCAGCGAGCTGAGCGGCCGAGTCACCGCAGGTCCCGAGGGGTCTTAGGAGTTCCTAAGGCCCCTCACCCGCGTCTAAGGCACGGCACCTTGCCGAAGATGCGGAACTCTCCCGATGTGGCGGACCCCCCTGGGAGAGGAAGGTTGAGGCATCGCGGAAAGCGACACCGAGAACCACCTCTCACCAGGGAAAACGAGGGACCTGCCATGTACGAGTACGAACTCCACCACATCCGTTCCGCCGAACTGATCCGCGAGGCCGAGCACGAGCGCCTGGTCCGCGAGGCACTCCGCGCGCGCCGCAAGCAGCGCGACGCGCGGAGCCGCGAGGAGAAGGAGTCGCATACGTCCCGACTCAGGCGGCATCGGCGTCCACGTGCGGCGTGATGGGGGGTGCCGGGCGGCGTCCTGCGTCTGAGGACGAGTCGCCTCTCGGCGCCGGTCCGCATGATTCAGCCCGTCCGGCGTCCGAGGACGAGGCCCGTTCAGGGCCGATGCGCGGGGCTGGGGGTGGCAGCCCCCAGAAAAGCGGTGCCGGGCGGTCCGAGGCGCGTGGCATGCTCACTCCCGTGGAGAGCCGGTCCGTAAGCCCCGTGTTCGTAGGTCGCACAGCCGAACTGGAGACGCTCAACGACGCCCTCGCCCAAGCCGCCGCAGGCGCCCCGCAGGCTTTGGTGATCGGCGGTGAGGCGGGGGTCGGCAAGACCCGTCTCGTCGAGGAGTTCGCCACCGCCGCCGCCCGCGAGGGCGCCGTCGTCGTGCTCGGCGGCTGCGTCGAGATCGGCGCGGACGGGCTCCCGTTCGCGCCGATCTCCACCGCCCTGCGCGCATTGCGCCGCGAACTGCCCGAGGAACTGACGGCTGCGGCAGCCGGCCAGGAGGAGGAACTGGCCCGTCTGCTGCCCGAGTTGGGCGAAACAGCGCAACCCCGCGGAACGGACCGCTCCGACGAGGAGGGCATGGCCCGCCTCTTCGAACTCACCGCGCGCCTGCTGGAACGCGTCGCCGCGGGCCGCACGGTCGTCGTGGCCCTGGAGGACCTGCACTGGGCCGACGCCTCCACCCGCCACCTCCTCGCCTATCTCTTCCGCACCCTGCGCACCGGCCGGCTGATCGTCCTCGCCACCTACCGCTCCGACGACATCCACCGCCGCCACCCGCTGCGCCCCCTCCTCGCCGAACTCGACCGGCTGCGCACCGTCCGCCGGATCGAACTCGGCCGCTTCAACCGCGCCGAGGTCGGCCGCCAGATCGCCGGCATCCTGGCCTGCGAACCCGACCCGGCCCAGGTCGACGAGATCTTCGAACGCTCCGACGGCAATGCCTTCTTCGTCGAGGAACTCGCCGTCGCCACCCACGAGGGCAGCTGCACCGGCCTCACCGACTCCCTGCGCGACCTGCTCCTGGTCCGCGTCGAAAGGCTGCCCGAGAGCGCCCAGCGAGTCGCCCGGATCGTCGCCGAGGGCGGCTCCACCGTGGAGTACCGGCTGCTGGCGGCCGTCGCCCGGCTCGCCGAGGACGACCTCATCGAGGCGCTGCGGGCCGCCGTGGGCGCCAACCTCCTCATCGCCGCGCCCGGCGACGACGGCTACCGCTTCCGGCACTCCCTGGTCCGCGAGGCCGTCGGCGACGACCTGCTGCCCGGCGAGCGCTCCCGCCTCAACCGCCGCTACGCCGAGGCCCTGGAAGCCGACCCGACGCTCGTCCCGGCCGGCGAGCGCGTCATGCGCCTGGCCAGCTACTGGTACCACGCCCATGAACCGGCCAAGGCCCTGCCGGCCGTCCTCGACGCCTCCGTCACCGCCCGCCGCCGGCACGCCCACTCCGAGCAACTACGGCTGCTGGAACGCGCGATGGAGCTCTGGGACACCGCCCCCGAGGACATCCGCGCCACGCTGCGCCCCGTCGACTACACCGAGGTCTACCCTCCCTGCGGCTGCGATCCCGCCACCACACCGCTGCGCTATCTCGACCTGATGGCCGAGGCGGCCGTCGCCGGCCGGCGCTGCGGGGAACGCGAACGCGCCCTGAAGATCACCAAGCGGGCCCTGAATCTGCTGGAGGAGGAGAGCGAACCCCTGCGCGCCGCCTGGTTCTGGGTGCAGCGCTCCCGGCTGGTGCAGGCCCTGACCCGCGGCGACGGCTGGCATGAACTGGGCACCGCCCAGGAGCTGGTGCGCGGCCTGCCACCGTCCGAGGTGCATGCCGAGGTGCTCGCCAGCGCCGCCAACTGGTCGATGCTGCGCGCCCCCGGCCCCGACGCCATGTCGGCCGCCGAACGGGCCGTCGAGTACGCCCGCATGGTGGGCGCCGAGGACATCGAACTCAACGCGCGCCTCTCGCTCGGCAACCTCATGGTCGACGCCGGCGACATCGACGCCGGACTGGCCCAGATGTACGAGGTCAAGGACGAGGTCCTGACCCGTGGCCTCACCACCCTGGTCGGCCGCAGCCATGTGAACCTGCCCTCCGTGCTCGAAGGCATCGGCCGCTCGCAGGACGCCGTCGGCATCCTGCGCGAGGGCCTGCGCCTCACCCAGGAGTGGGGCCTGCGGGACTCCGAGGCCTGGATGTGGACGAACCTCGCCGAGTCACTGATCTCCCTGGGCCACTGGGACGAGGCCGCCGAGGCCGCGGTGAACGCCCAGCGCACGGGGCAGTCCGCCAAGCCGCGCGGCGGCGCCGCCAACCGCCTCGCCCACCTCGCGCTCGCCCGCGGCGACATCGCCGAGGCCACCCGCCGTCTCGCCGAGGCCCGCGCTTCCTACGGCACCCACGACCCCATGCCGCAGAACAACCTGCCGATGGCCTTCCTCGCCCTGGGCATAGCCGCCGCCGAGGGCCGCCTCCTCGACGCCCGCGCGGAGGCCGACCGGGTCCTGGACACCGGCTTCCCGCCCGGCACCCAGCGCTACGCCTGGCCGCTGCTGCTGGCCGCCGCCGTCGCCGAGTCCGACGCCCGCGCCCAAGCGCTGCCCACCGCGCAGGAGGGCCGCGCCGACTTCCTGCAACGGCTCTTCGAGGCCGTCCGCAAGCTCACCACGGGCGCGCCGCTGTGGCTGGCGTACGAGAAGTGGACCCGGGCCGAACTCGACCGGGCCGACGGCCGGACCGCCACCGACACCTGGTCGGACGTGGTCACGGCCTTCGAGGCCCTGGAGCGCCCCTACGACCTCGCCCAGGTCCGCCACCGCCTGGCCGAGGCCCTGCTCGCCCTCGGCGGCGACGACGAGCGCGCCCGCGCCACCGAACTGCTCCGCCTCACCCGGGCCACCGCCACCCACCTCGGCGCCCGCCCGCTCGCCGACGCCGCGGCCCACCTGGCCCAGCGGGCCCGCCTCACCCTCACGGCGACCGCACATGTGCCCGCGGCCGACCCCGCCGACTCCCTCGGCCTCACCACCCGCGAACGGGACGTCCTGCGCCTGGTCTCCGCCGGCCGCACCAACCGCCAGATCGCCGAGGAACTCTTCATCTCCCCGAAGACGGCCAGCGTCCATGTGTCGAACATCCTCGGCAA
Organism: Streptomyces coerulescens; assembly: GCF_042657965.1. Lineage (NCBI taxonomy): Bacteria > Bacillati > Actinomycetota > Actinomycetes > Kitasatosporales > Streptomycetaceae > Streptomyces > Streptomyces coerulescens. The sequence continues at coordinate 309,770 of NZ_JBHSKM010000012.1, read as the reverse complement.
GCTCGGTGTCTCGGGCAGAGGCGAGGCCGCCGCCGTGGCGCATCGACTGGGCCTGTTTCCGGCCGAAACCCTCACATCCAGGACGAGCGGCTGAGGCATACGCTGTAAGGGACGTCGGCAACGGGAGGCCCTGTGTTCAACGCGTTCGAGGAACTCTTCGCCCCCGGCCGCAAACACACCCGCGACGAGCAGAACCGCCTGGAACTGACCCGCGAGGACGTCGGCGACAACGACCCCGGACGCGGGCCGATAGATCTCGCGTCCGGGAAGGTGGTCGTACGGCCACCCGAGCCCGAGCCGTCGGCCGAGGAGGAATGAGGTCCGGGCCGGCTCAGGTCACCTGAAGTTCCAGAATCCGGTCGTCCCCGTCTCTGGGGTCGCCCCGCCCGTCCGTGTTGCTGGTCATCAGCCACAGCTTGTCGCCGCCCGCCGGGACGACGGTCCGCAGACGGCCGTAGTCACCCTCCAGGAAGGCCTGCGGGTCCGCCGACGCCTCCGTGCCGTTCAGAGGGATGCGCCACAGACGCTGGCCCTTCAGACCGGCCATCCAGACCGAGCCCTCGGCATGGGCGATACCGCTGGGGGAGGCCTCGTCGGTGCCCCACTGCGCCAGGGGGTTGTGGTACGTGCTGTCGTCCGACTTGCCCTCGGCCTTCGGCCAGCCGTAGTTGTCGCCCGGCTTGATCGCGTTCAGCTCGTCCCAGGTGTCCTGGCCGAACTCGGAGGCGAACAGGCGCTGGTTGGCGTCCCAGGCCAGGCCCTGCACATTGCGGTGGCCGTACGAATACACGGGGGAGTCGGGGAAGGGGTTGCCCGGTGCCGGCTCGCCCTCCGGCGTCAGCCGCAGGATCTTGCCGCCCAGGGACTCCTTGTCCTGGGACAGGCCCGTGTCACCGCTCTCCCCGGTGCCCGCGTACAGCAGCCTGTCCGGGCCGAAGGCGATCCTGCCGCCGTTGTGGATGTAGCCCTTGGGGATGCCCTTGAAGATCGTGTCGGGCGCGCCCAGCTGGTCGCCGGCCGACCGCTGTTCGTCGTACAGCACGCGCACGATGCGGTTGTCCGAGGCCGAGGTGAAGTACGCGTAGATCATGTGGTCGGAGGCGTAGTCCGGGGAGAGCGCCAGGCCCATGAGGCCGCCCTCGCCCGCCGGGGAGACCCCCGGCACCTCGCCCAGCTCGGTCTTCTTGCCGGTCTCGCCGTCGACGCGGGTGATCGTGGCGTCGTCGCGGGAGGAGACGAGCAGGTCGCCGTCCGGGAGCGGGGCCAGGCCCCAGGGGGTGCTCAGGCCCTCGGCGACCGTGCGCACCACCTTGACCGTGCCCTGCGCCGGTGGGGTCTCGGCCGCCTGCCGGGTGGGCGAGGCCGTGGTTCTGCTCGGTGCCTGGTCTCCGCCCTTGCCCGGCGAGTCCCCGTCGCCGGAGGAGCAGCCGGCCGTCAGCAGGAGTGCGGCCGCGGCCAATACGGCCGGCACAGCTCGACGTTGCACGATCACGGTCCCTTCGATGCGGCGGGTTCTACTGTTCTTACACCGCTCGCGCCTCAGAGGTTCCCGATCCACGAACCTTGAATCAGCGCCGCCCTCGGGGTCCCACCACGGGGCGTGGAACCCTCACGGCGTCAGTCCCAGGATCCCTGTGCCCCCGGTAGCTCCGCCACCTCGGCCAGATCCTCCGGGGACAGCCGCAGCGCCTCGGCACCCGCGTTCTGCCTCACCCAGCGCTCCTGCTTGGCGCCCGGAATCGCGACGACGTGCCGGCCCTGGGCCAGCACCCACGCAAGCGCCACCTGCGCCGGGGTGACCTGCTCCCCGTGCCGGGCCGCGACGCGGCGCAGTCCGGCAACGATCGACTGGTTCGACGCCATCATCTCCGCGGTGAACCGTGGGTGCCGGGCCCGCACGTCGTCCGGTTCGAAGCCCTGGCCCGGGGTGAGCGTGCCGGTGAGGAAGCCGTTGCCCAGCGGCATCGCCGCCAGGAAGCCGACGCCGCGGGCCTCGCACCACGGCAGCAGCGCCTCCAGCGCCTCGGGCGACCACACCGACAGCTCGGCCTCCACCGCGCTCACCGGAAAGACCTGCTGCACCCGCTGCAACTGCCGGATCGTCGTGTCGTGCAGGCGCGTGCCGAGGCGACGCCCCCCTCGCGCGCCCACCGCGCACATCCCCAACGCCCTTACCTTCCCGGCCCGGACGAGCTCCGCCATCGCGCCCCACGTCTCCTCGACGGGAACCTCGGGGTCGGCGCGGTGCAGCTGGTAGAGGTCGATGACGTCCGTCTGGAGGCGGCGCAGAGAGGCGTCGCAGGCCCGTTTCACATAGCCGGGGCGGCCGTTGGCCACGATGTGCTGTTCGCCGACCAGCAGACCGACCTTGGTCGACACGAACGCGTCCTGCCGGCGCTCCTTCAACACCCGCCCCACCAATAGCTCGTTGGTGAACGGGCCGTACATGTCGGCCGTGTCCAGCAGCGTCGAGCCCAGATCGAGCGCCCGGTGCACCGCCCTGACCGACTCCTCGCCCCGCTGCCGCGACGAGCTGTAGGCCCAGCTCATCGGCATGCACCCGAGCCCGACGGCTCCCACCGCGAGTGCCGCCGCGCCGATCGTCCTGCGCTCCACCTGGCCGTAACCCTCCCTCTTCCGGCACCCCAACCTAACCTCTGCGCTCGGGTTCGCCCGACCTAGGGCCCGCCCCACGGCCCAGGCCGCGGTCGCGGGGCACCGCATCCCGCTCACCAGCGACGATCAACCGCAGTTACCTTCCCTCGGCCCGACCCGGCCGAAGGCTCTAGCCTCCTGACCATGACTGCTGACGTGTGGCTCCCCATCCCGCCGGAAGAGATCGAGGGCCTGCCCGAGGGACCCGCCTACCGCTACTGGAACGGTGCGGAGGACTTCCCCGCCGACCCGGCCCAGTGCGCCTTCTACGTCGTCCCGTACATGAAGCCGCCCGCGCTCGGACAGCGTCCCCTGCCGCAGATGACGCACCTGGAGGTCGTGCAGACGCTCTCCGCAGGCACCGACCACGTGGAGCCGGGCCTCAAGCATCTGCGACCCGGCGTACGCCTGTGCAACGCGCGCGGGGTGCACGAGGCGAGCACCGCCGAGCTCACGCTCACCCTGATCCTCGCCTCGCTGCGCGGCGTCCCCGACTTCGTGCGGGCGCAGGACAGAGGGGAGTGGCTCGGTGGTTTCCGTCCTGCGCTGGCGGACAAGAACGTCCTCATCGTGGGATACGGCTCGATCGGTGCCGCCATCGAGGACCGGCTCGCACCTTTTGAACTTGCGCGGGTGGCGCGCGTCGCGCGCTCTCAGCGCACCACGGCGCGCGGCGAAGTGCATCCGCTCACCGAACTGCCCGCACTGCTTCGGGAAGCCGACGTCGTCATCCTGTCCACGCCCTTGACGGACACCACCCGTCACCTGGTCGACTCCGACTTCCTCGCCCGCATGAAGGACGGCGCGCTGCTCGTCAACGTCGCCCGCGGAGCCGTCGTGGACACCAAGGCGCTGCTGGCCGAACTGGAGACCGGGCGCATCACCGCGGCCCTGGACGTCACCGACCCCGAACCGCTGCCCCGTGAGCACCCCCTGTGGCGGGCCCCGGGCCTGCTGATCAGCCCTCATGTGGGCGGTCCGACATCCGCGTTCCTGCCCCGCGCCAAGCGGCTGCTGGTGGACCAGTTGACTCGCCACGTGAACCGGGAGCCGTTGCGCAACGTGATCCTTACGACGGGCGCGACACCAGCGTGACGCTCACGCGTTGAGCTCTGCGGGGGTGCCGCGCATGGCGTGCGCAACAGGCCCGTAATCCGCTTCGAGTACCGTCCGCAACCTTCCGGAAGCGGTCCGTACTCGCATATGCGCTGGTCGTCACGGAGCGTAGAGGTGCTATGTCCCTGAGTGACGAGACTGGTGTATCGTCCGAGTGGGGCAGCGCCGCGCACGGTTCGGCGTCGGGGATGGACATTTCAGATTTGTGAGGGGGGCGACGGCGATGCACGGCCTATGGACGAGCGATCCGACGCGGCGGGGCTGTCGGCGACGACCCTGGCGATCGGCCGCGCGCAGACGCGGCCGCCACGGCATCCACGGCTGCCGTCACACCCCTCCCCACCGCAGGCACAGCAGCCGCAGGCGACATGCGCACACGGCGCACCGGGACCCTCGGGACCCCCGAGTGGCGCGGACCGGGAGGGACCGGTGAGCTCGCCACCGCCCCCCACGACCACGCTGGACGGAGCGGTGCGGGCGCAGCCCTCGTCGGCGGCGGCGCTGCCTCGTCCTTCGCTGAGCGGCAACGGCTCGGGACTGTTTCCGCAACTGACCCTGGCGCTGGTGTGCGCGGCCTACGCCATCGGCTCCGCGATCGGCTGGGGATCGGCCCAACTGGCGCTGATCATGGGCGACTTCGGGCTGGCAGCCGCGGCGGGAGCGGCCGCCGTGTCCTGCTTCCGCTACGCCCGTAGCCGCCGTATCCGCTTTCGACCCGCATGGCTGCTGTTCGCGCTCTCCTCGGCCATGGCGGCCCTCGGCAACCTGGTCTGGGGGTGGTACGAGGTCGTCCTGGAGCGTCCCGTGCCCAGCCCGTCCTACGCCGACGGGTTCTTCCTGTGCTTCGCGCCGCCCGCCATCGTGGGACTCCTGGTGCTCGCCAAGCGCCCGGTGACCAAGGCGGGTTGGGTCTGCCTGGGGCTCGACGCCTGGCTGATCGGCGGCTCGCTGCTGACGCTGGCGTGGAGCCTCGCCCTGGCCCAGGCCGCCAAGATCGACGCCGGCGACGGGGCGAGCGTGGCGCACACCGCGCTCTCGCTGGCCTACCCGCTGCTCGACATCGCACTGGTCAGCATGGTGCTCGCACTGCACTTCCGGCGCTCCTCGGCCAACCGCACCGCGGTCAACACCGCCATCGGCGCGCTCGCGCTGACCGTGATGTGCGACGCCCTGTTCACCTCGCCGCTGCTGCACAACAGCTACCGCTCCGGCCAGCTGCTCGACGCGGGCTGGTTCGCCGGCTCGCTGCTCCTGGCGTACGCCCCCTGGGCCGCGCCCCGGAGCGGGCAGGAGGACTGCGACCGGCACGGCTCGGCGGGGCACACGCGCGTGGTGCACGAGCACCTGCCCGGACAGCGGGGCGGGGTCCACCACCACACCCCCGCGCAGGGAGGTGATCACACCCGGTACCCGGTCACCCGGCCGATCGCCGGCTCGCTGGCCGCGCTCACGCCGTACCTCGCCGCCGCGGTGTGCACCCTGGGGATCCTCTACAACGTCCTCAACGGCCGCAGCGTCGACCGCGTGGTGCTCATCACCGGCGGCACCGTCGTGCTGGCGCTCGTGGTGCGTCAGGGCATCATGCTGCTCGACAACATCACCCTCACCCAGGAACTGGCGCAGAAGGAGAACCACTTCCGCTCCCTGGTGCAGGGCTCCAGCGACGTCATCATGATCGCCGCGCCCAACGGCATCCTCCGGTACGTCTCCCCGGCCGCCGCCGGGGTCTACGGCCGCTCCGCCGAGGATCTGGTGGGTTCGGAACTGGCCAATCTCATCCACCCGGAGGACCTGGGCTGCGTGGTGCACGAGGTGCGCCGCTTCCTCGCCGCCAGCCCACTGGAGGAACCCACCACACGCATCGAATGCCGCTTCCGGTCCGGAGAGGACAGCTGGCTCAACGTCGAGTCGACCGTCAACCGGCACCACGGCGGCCTCATCTTCAACAGCCGGGACGTGACCGAAAGAGTGCGCCTCCAGGCGCAGCTCCAGCACAACGCCGAGCACGACCCGCTCACCGACCTGCCCAACCGCGCGTTGTTCACCCAGCGTGTGCAGCAGGCCCTGTCCGGCCGCCGGGCCTCCGACCGAGGCATCGCCCTGCGCAACACGGCCGTCCTGTTCATCGACCTCGACGGCTTCAAGGGCGTCAACGACACGATCGGACACCAGGCCGGGGACGAGCTGCTCGTCCAGGCCGCCCGCAGACTCCAGGAGGCGGTCCGGCAGGGCGACACCGCGTCCCGGCTGGGCGGCGACGAGTTCGCGGCCCTGATCGTCGGGGACAACACGCGTGACCGCACCGCCAGGGAACGACACATCCTGGAGCTCGCCGACCGCCTCAGGATGACGCTGTCACAGCCCTACCTCATCGACGGCAACGATGTCCGGGTCAACGCCTCCATCGGCGTCGCCTTCGCCGAGCCGGGCATCGGCGCCGGGGAGCTGCTGCGCAACGCCGACCTGGCCATGTACCGCGCGAAGGCGGGCGGCAAGGGCCGCGTCGAGCTCTACAAGCCGCAGATGCAGCAGGACGTCGTACGCAAGGCGGAGCTGGCCACGCGCCTGCGGGCCGCGCTGCACGACGGCGAGTTCGCGCTGCTGCACCAGCCGGTGGTGTGTCTGACGGACGGCCGGATCACCTCGGTCGCCGCCCAGGCGCGCTGGCGGTCCTCGCAAGGGGTGCTCTTCACGCCCGCCGAGTTCCTGCGGGTGGCCGAGGACAGTGACAAGACCGCCGAGCTGGGCCGCTGGATGCTGGAGGAGGCCGTCGAGCAGGCCGCCGAGCGCACCGCGACCGGGCTCGCCGTGCCCATCTCGGTCCGGATGGGTGCGCGCCGGCTGCTGGACCGGTCGATGCCGCTCGGCTCGATCGAGGCGCTGCTGACCCGGCACGGGCTGCCGTCCGGGTCGCTGATCATCGAGCTGTCCGACCTCGACCCCCGTATCTCGCTGGACGATCTGGAGCGCCGCCTGAGCGGCCTGCGCAGACTCGGCGTCCGGGTCGCCCTGGACGGCTTCGGCAGCGGGTACGCGGCGATCACCGCGCTGCGCAGGCTCCCCGTCGACGTGCTCAGGCTCGACCGCGGGCTGGTCGAGGGCGTCGTCGAGTCGGCGCGGCTGCACAAGATCACCAGCGGGCTGCTGCGGATCGCCGGGGACCTCGGGCTCCAGTCCGTGGCCGACGGCGTGGACCTGCCCGAGCAGGTCGTCGCGCTGCGGGCGGTGGGGTGCACGCACGGGCAGGGCATGGCGTTCTCCGGGCCACTGGACGAGTACCGGCTGCGGCGGGCGCTCAGTTCCGGCCACTATCCGGTCCCGCACGGGCCGGCGGAGCCCGCGTTCGCCGGTGGGGGCGCGGGGGTGTACACCAGTGGTGTCCCCGCTGTTCTCGGAGGCGGCAGTGCCCTTCGCTCACATAATGAGACTCCCGTCCCACCCACTTGACACCGGGTGTGCGCCGGGGGGAGGGTCAGTGCCATGCGCACCCGAATTCTCGTACTTGGAAAGCGCGTCGGCTGAAGCTGGTGACGTCCGGACAGACCCGGAACTCCCAGCGACCACCACCGACGCGCTCCCCTCGCTTGCCTTACGGCACGAGGGGTTTTTTGTTGCACAGGGACCAGTCGTGCAACATCGAAACTCCGCTCAAACTTCGCAAAAACCCTCAGCATCGAGAAGAGAATGCCGATGACCGAGCAGGCCACCGGGGCCCATCATCCGCAGCCGCGGCCCCGATCCGGAGGACAGTCCGCCCCCGAGCACGTCACGGGTGCGCAGTCCCTCATCCGTTCGCTCGAGGAGGTCGGCGCCGACACGGTATTCGGCATTCCCGGTGGCACCATCCTCCCGGCGTACGACCCGATGATGGACTCCAAGCGGGTGCGTCACGTGCTGGTCCGCCATGAGCAGGGCGCCGGACACGCGGCCACCGGTTACGCGCAGGCCACCGGCAAGGTCGGCGTCTGCATGGCGACCAGTGGCCCGGGTGCCACCAACCTGGTGACGCCGATCGCCGACGCGATGATGGACTCGGTGCCGCTCGTGGCGATCACCGGTCAGGTCGTCTCCAAGTCGATCGGCACGGACGCCTTCCAGGAGGCGGACATCGTCGGCATCACCATGCCGATCACCAAGCACAGCTTCCTGGTCACCAAGGCGGAGGACATCCCCCGGGCGATCGCGCAGGCGTTCCACATCGCCGCCACCGGCCGCCCGGGACCGGTCCTGGTCGACATCCCCAAGGACATCCTCCAGGCGAAGACCACCTTCTCCTGGCCGCCGGCCATGGACCTGCCCGGCTACCGGCCCGTCACCAAGCCGCACGCCAAGCAGATCCGCGAGGCCGCCAAGCTGATCACCGCCGCCAAGCGGCCGGTCCTGTACGTCGGCGGCGGTGTCATCAAGGCCGGCGCCACCGCCGAGCTGAAGGTCCTCGCCGAACTCACCGGAGCGCCCGTCACCACCACCCTGATGGCGCTCGGCGCATTCCCCGACAGCCACCCGCTGCATGTGGGAATGCCGGGCATGCACGGTGCGGTCACCGCCGTCACCGCGCTGCAGAAGGCCGACCTGATCGTCGCCCTCGGCGCCCGCTTCGACGACCGTGTCACCGGCAACCTGGACAGCTTCGCCCCGTACGCCAAGATCGTCCACGCCGACATCGACCCGGCCGAGATCGGCAAGAACCGCACGGCCGACGTGCCGATCGTCGGTGACGCCCGAGAGGTCATCGCCGACCTGGTCCAGGCCGTGCAGAAGGAGCACGCCGAGGGTCACCAGGGCGACTACAGCGCCTGGTGGAAGGACCTCTCCCGGTGGCGCGACACCTACCCGCTCGGCTACGACCAGCCCGACGACGGCTCGCTGTCCCCGCAGCAGGTCATCGAGCGCATCGGCCAACTCGCCCCGCAGGACACGGTCTTCGCGGCCGGCGTCGGCCAGCACCAGATGTGGGCCGCGCACTACATCCAGTACGAGAAGCCGGCCACGTGGCTGAACTCCGGCGGCGCCGGAACCATGGGCTACGCGGTCCCCGCGGCCATGGGCGCCAAGGCCGGGGCCCCGGACCGGACCGTCTGGGCGATCGACGGTGACGGCTGCTTCCAGATGACCAACCAGGAACTCACCACCTGCGCCCTGAACAACATCCCGATCAAGGTCGCCATCATCAACAACGGCGCCCTCGGGATGGTCCGCCAGTGGCAGACCCTCTTCTACAACCAGCGCTACTCCAACACCGTCCTGCACTCCGGGCCCGACGACGTCAACCCGGAGGCCAGGGGCACCCGCGTCCCCGACTTCGTGAAGCTGTCGGAGGCCATGGGCTGCTACGCGATCCGCTGCGAGGACCCTGCCGACCTCGACAAGGTCATCGAAGAGGCGAACTCCATCAACGACCGCCCGGTCGTCGTCGACTTCATCGTCCACGAGGACGCCATGGTGTGGCCGATGGTCGCCGCCGGCACCTCCAACGACGAGATCATGGCCGCCCGGGACGTGCGCCCCGACTTCGGCGACAACGAAGACGACTGAGCGAGAGAGACGTAAAAGACCATGTCCAAGCACACGCTCTCCGTCCTGGTGGAGAACACCCCGGGCATCCTCGCCCGGATCGCCGCTCTGTTCTCCCGCCGCGGCTTCAACATCGACTCCCTCGCGGTGGGTGTCACCGAGCACCCCGACATCTCCCGCATCACCATCGTGGTGAGCGTCGCCGACCTTCCGCTGGAGCAGGTGACGAAGCAGCTCAACAAGCTCGTCAACGTGCTGAAGATCGTCGAACTGGAGCCGGGTTCGGCCGTTCAGCGCGAACTCGTCCTGGTGAAGGTCCGCGCCGACAACGAGACCCGCTCCCAGATCATCGAGATCGTCCAGCTCTTCCGCGCCAAGACCGTCGACGTCTCCCCGGAGGCCGTCACCATCGAGGCCACCGGCTCCAGCGACAAGCTGGAGGCCATGCTGAAGATGCTGGAGCCGTTCGGCATCAAGGAGCTCGTCCAGTCCGGCACCATCGCGATCGGCCGCGGCGCGCGCTCGATCACGGACCGCTCGCTGCGCGCGCTCGACCGCTCGGCATAGGGACGCGTTCGGACGGTCGGGTGACACCGGCCGTCCGGATAACGCCCGTATGGCGAGACCCCGAAACTTCCCTTCCCCCCGCCGTCATACGGTGGGACGCAACACCTGCACACAAGGAGAGAACCCAAAGTGGCCGAGCTGTTCTACGACGCCGACGCCGACCTGTCCATCATCCAGGGCCGCAAGGTCGCGGTCATCGGTTACGGCAGCCAGGGCCACGCCCACGCGCTGTCGCTCCGTGACTCGGGTGTCGACGTGCGTGTCGGTCTGCACGAGGGCTCCAAGTCCAAGGCGAAGGCCGAGGAGCAGGGCCTGCGCGTGGTGACGCCGTCGGAGGCCGCCGCCGAGGCCGACGTCATCATGATCCTGGTGCCGGACCCGATCCAGGCCCAGGTCTACGAGGAGCACATCGCCCCGAACCTGAACGACGGCGACGCCCTGTTCTTCGGGCACGGCTTCAACATCCGCTTCGGCTTCATCAAGCCCCCGGCCGGCGTGGACGTCTGCATGGTCGCCCCGAAGGGCCCGGGCCACCTGGTCCGCCGCCAGTACGAGGAGGGCCGCGGCGTTCCCTGCATCGCGGCCGTCGAGCAGGACGCGTCCGGCAACGCCTTCGCGCTCGCCCTGTCGTACGCCAAGGGCATCGGCGGCACCCGCGCCGGCGTCATCAAGACGACCTTCACCGAGGAGACCGAGACCGACCTGTTCGGTGAGCAGGCCGTCCTGTGCGGTGGCACGGCCGCGCTGGTCAAGGCCGGTTTCGAGACGCTGACCGAGGCCGGCTACCAGCCGGAGATCGCGTACTTCGAGTGCCTGCACGAGCTGAAGCTGATCGTGGACCTCATGTACGAGGGCGGCCTGGAGAAGATGCGCTGGTCGATCTCCGAGACCGCCGAGTGGGGCGACTACGTCACCGGCCCGCGGATCATCACCGACGCCACCAAGGCCGAGATGAAGAAGGTCCTCGCCGAGATCCAGGACGGTACCTTCGCCCAGGCCTGGATGGACGAGTACCACGGCGGTCTGAAGAAGTACAACGAGTACAAGCAGCAGGACTCCGAGCACCTGCTGGAGACCACCGGCAAGGAGCTGCGCAAGCTCATGAGCTGGGTGAACGAGGAGGCGTAAGCCTCTGCCGACGGGACCGGAGCAGGCTGCTCCGGTCCCGTTGTCCATCCCGTCACATCACGGACGGGTGATCCTTCCGCAGAGGCGCAGGACGACTCCCGCAGCGCCACTACACTGCCGTACTACATACGCGTCAGGCCCACAGCGTCGTGCGTCTTCCACGCGGCCACCACCCCTCCACCGCCTGCGGCCGTCGGGACGGCCGTCCGCAATGGACATGTGAGGACTCACGTGAGCTCGAAACCCGTCGTACTCATCGCCGAAGAGCTGTCGCCCGCGACCGTGGACGCGCTCGGCCCCGACTTCGAGATCCGGCACTGCAACGGAGCGGACCGAGCCGAGCTGCTCCCGGCCATCGCCGACGTGGACGCGATCCTGATCCGCTCGGCCACCAAGGTCGACGCCGAGGCCATCGCCGCCGCGAAGAAGCTCAAGGTCGTCGCCCGAGCCGGCGTCGGCCTGGACAACGTCGACGTCTCCGCCGCCACCAAGGCCGGCGTGATGGTCGTCAACGCCCCCACCTCGAACATCGTGACCGCCGCCGAGCTGGCCTGCGGTCTGCTCGTCGCCACCGCCCGCCACATCCCGCAGGCCAACGCCGCGCTGAAGAACGGCGAGTGGAAGCGCAGCAAGTACACCGGTGTGGAGCTGGCCGAGAAGACCCTCGGTGTCGTGGGTCTGGGGCGGATCGGTGCGCTGGTCGCCCAGCGCATGTCCGGCTTCGGCATGAAGGTCGTCGCCTACGACCCCTACATCCAGCCCGCGCGCGCCGCCCAGATGGGCGTCAAGGTGCTGTCGCTCGACGAGCTGCTCGAGGTCTCCGACTTCATCACCGTCCACCTGCCGAAGACCCCCGAGACCGTCGGCCTCATCGGCGACGAGGCGCTGCGCAAGGTCAAGCCGAGCGTGCGCATCGTCAACGCCGCGCGCGGCGGGATCGTCGACGAGGAGGCGCTGTACTCCGCCCTCAAGGAGGGCCGGGTCGCCGGTGCCGGTCTCGACGTGTACGCGAAGGAGCCCTGCACGGACTCCCCGCTGTTCGAGTTCGACCAGGTCGTCGCCACCCCGCACCTCGGTGCCTCCACGGACGAGGCGCAGGAGAAGGCCGGTATCGCCGTCGCCCGCTCGGTGCGTCTCGCGCTCGCCGGTGAGCTCGTGCCGGACGCGGTGAACGTCCAGGGCGGTGTCATCGCCGAGGACGTCAAGCCGGGTCTGCCGCTCGCCGAGCGTCTCGGCCGGATCTTCACGGCGCTCGCCGGTGAGGTGGCCGTACGGCTGGACGTCGAGGTGTACGGCGAGATCACCCAGCACGATGTGAAGGTGCTGGAGCTCAGCGCCCTCAAGGGTGTCTTCGAGGACGTCGTCGACGAGACCGTCTCGTACGTCAACGCGCCGCTGTTCGCCCAGGAGCGCGGTGTCGAGGTGCGGCTGACGACCAGCTCGGAGGCGACCGACCACCGCAATGTCGTCACCGTGCGCGGCACGCTCGGCAACGGCGAGGAGGTGTCGGTCTCCGGCACACTGGCCGGGCCCAAGCACCTGCAGAAGATCGTCGCGGTCGGCGACTACGACGTGGACCTCGCGCTGGCCGAGCACATGGTGGTGCTGCGGTACGAGGACCGGCCGGGTGTCGTCGGCACCGTCGGCCGCATCCTCGGCGAGGCCGGGATCAACATCGCCGGGATGCAGGTGTCGCGTGCGGTCGCAGGTGGAGAGGCGCTGGCGGTTCTCACCGTCGACGACACGGTGCCGGCCGGGGTGCTGGCCGAGGTCGCGGCGGAGATCGGTGCGACGTCCGCTCGCGCGGTGAACCTGACCTGACGTCACTGTTCGGCTGCCGGTGCGTGGGGGCTGGTCGCGCAGTTCCCCGCGCCCCTTCTGGGGGCCTGCGGCCCCCAGACCCCCGCTTCGGCCCTGAACGGGCCTCGTCCTCAAACGCCGGACGGGCTGAATGATGCGGCTCGGCGTGGAGGGGTGAGGCCCTCAGGGGGTGGGTGGGGGCTTGGGATGGCGTGGAGTTGTTCTCAAACGCCGGACGGGCTGAATGATGCGGCTCGGCGTGGAGGGGTGAGGCCCTCAGGGGCGAGCAACGTTCCCTGTCAAACGCCGGACGGACTGAGCTTGCTCGGTTCGTCCGGCGTTTCGCATGTCCGGGTCCGGACCTCTACCCGCCGCAGCGTGACGGCCGCCAGCACCGCCGCACCGGCCAGCAGCACCGCCCCGGCGATCGCCGCCCCCTGCATCCCGCTGGTGAACGCCTCCCGGGCGACCGTGGCCAGGCCCGGAGTGCGGTCGGCCATCGCCAGCGCTCCGCCCAGCGTCTCGCGGGCGGCCTGCGGGGCCGAGTCCGGGATCTCGTGGCGGTAGATGGCCGTGCCGATCGAGCCGAGCACCGCCATGCCGAGCGCGCCGCCGAACTCCCCGCCGGTCTCCATCAGGGAGGACGCGGAGCCCGCACGCTCCAGCGGGGCCGTGCCCATCGCCAGGTCCATGATCTGGGACATCACCACGACGCCGCCGACGGCGAGCACCGCGCACGCGACCAGCACCAGCACCATCGAGTCCGTCCCCGCGAGGGACAGCACCCCGAAGCCGGACGCGGCGATCAAGAAGCCCGCGGTGACGACGTGGCCGCGGTCGACGCCCTTCTGCACCAACTGCGTCGCGATCGGGGCCGCCGCGCCGATCGGCACCGACGGCAGCAGCGCCCACAGGGCCGCTTCCAGGGCGCTCTTGCCGAGCACCGACTGCAGGTACTGCGTGGTGAAGTACGCCGAGCCCATGATGCCGAACGCGGAGACCAGGTTCAGGGCGACCGACGGGGCGAATCCACGGCCGCGGAACAGCGCCGGGGAGATCATCGGCGAGGCCGCCGTGCGCTGGCGGTGCACGAAGAGGGCCGCGAACAGCAGGCCGACGGTGATCGAGACGACGTAGCGGACGTTCCAGCCCTCGGAGGGGATCTCCTTCAGGCCGTAGATCACGGGGAGCACCGCCGCCATGGACAGCGGGACGCTCAGCCAGTCGAAGCGGCCGGGCTCGGGGTTGCGCCACTCCGGGAGCATGACCGGGCCGAGGATCAGCAGGAGCGCCATCGCCGGCAGGTTGACCAGGAAGACCGAGCCCCACCAGAAGTACTCGACCAGCAGCCCGCTCATCACCGAGCCGAGCGCGATCCCGGCCGTCATCACGCCGGACCACAGGCCGATCGCCTTCGCGCGCTGGGCGGGGTCGGTGAACATCGTGCGGGTCATGGCCATCGTCGACGGCATCAGCGTCGCGCCCCCGATGCCGAGGACCGCGCGGGCCGCGATCAGCATCTCGGCGCTGTTCGCGTACGCCGCCGCCAGTGAGGCCGTGCCGAAGGCGGCGGCGCCGATCAGGAGCAGTCGGCGGTGGCCGATGCGGTCGCCGAGCGAGCCCATCGTCATCAGCAGGCCGGCCAGGACGAAGGCGTAGATGTCGAAGATCCACAGCTGCTGGGTGCCGCTCGGCTCCAGGTCCGCGCTGATCGCCGGGATCGCGAAGTAGAGGACCGAGACATCCATCGAGACCAGCAGCAGCGGCAGCATCAGCACGCCGAGCGCGGTCCATTCGCGGCGGCCGGCACGGGCCGGCGGGGTGGTGGTGCTCTTGGGGTTCGTCGTCATGACGGTGAATGTACGCGCGTCTTAAACGCTTGTCTAGAACGGCCGTATAGGACGGTTGTATGGATCGGCGGTAGGGTGGTCGCATGGGACACCGTGAGGATCTGCTGGAGGGCGCCAAGCGCTGCCTGCTCGACAAGGGCTTCGCGCGCACGACGGCGCGGGACATCGTCAGGGAGTCGGGGACCAACCTCGCCTCGATCGGCTACCACTACGGCTCGAAGGACGCGTTGCTGGCGCAGGCGTACGTGGCGCTGGTCGAGGGGATGAGTGACGCGTTCGACGGTGACGGGGGTGCCGGGATCACCGCCGAGCCGGGCTCGTTCGAACGGTTTCAGCAGGTGTGGTCGAACATCATCGCCACCATGCGCGAGCCCGGTTCGATGTGGCGGCTCAGCATGGAGATCGTCGTCATGGGCGACCGGATGCCCGAGCTCCGCGACCACCTCGCCGCGGCCCAGCGGGAGGCCGGGCGCGGGCTGATCCCGCTGCTCATGGGCGGACGGGAGGAGGACGTCCCGGAGGAGGCCGTGGACACGCTCGGCATGTTCTACGTGACCCTGATGACGGGTCTCATCGCGCAGTGGACCTTCGATCCGAAGTCCGCGCCCGACGCGGAACAGCTCACCGCCGGGCTGCGCCAGGTGTTCGAGGCGGCCACACGGAAGTGACACGCCCGCGGCGACGGGCCACGGGCCACGGGCGGCGGGCGGCAGGTCGGTGGACGCGGGCGCGGGCGCGTGATGCTCTGGCCGTCGCCTGTCGTTGCGGTCGTGCGCCCGGTGCGGATGATGGGTCCCATGGAGCCCGACATGCCCGCGGCGGACGCCGGGGCCGAGGTACTGATCGTCGGTGGCGGGCCCGTCGGGCTCACCGCCCGAGCGCTGCTCGAACGCTGGGGCGTGCGGACCCTGCTGGTCGAGAAGCGCCGTGAGCTGTCGCCCTTTCCGCGGTCCCGGCTGATCAACGTGCGCACCATGGAGATCTTCCGGCAGCTCGAACTCGCCGAGCGGATCACCGCGGCCGCGTTCGCGCCGGAGTACGGCCGGATCCGCTTCCGGGACACGCTGCACGGCCCCGACTTCGCCTCGGCGGCGATGGTCGGGGTCAACGGACCGGTGCCGGAGAGCCCGGTGATCGGCGCGGTCACCTCGCAGGACCGGCTGGAACCCACGCTGCTCGACGCGGCCGCCTCCGAGGTGCGGTTCGGTGTCGAACTCGTCGACCTCGCCGAGGAGGGCGCCAGTGTCGTGGCCCTGCTCGCCGACCGCGGCAGCGGGGAGCGCACACGCGTCCGCGCCCGGTACCTACTGGCCGCCGACGGCGCCAACTCCACCGTCCGGGAGCGGCTGGGCATCGCCACCGAGGGCCCCGGCGAGGTCGGCCGCGTCACCACCGTCGTCTTCGACGCCGACCTCGGCCGGTGGTCCGCCCGGCAGCCCGCCGGGGTCTATCTCACCTCGCAGGGGTCGTTCCTGCCGCTGTATCCCGAGGGCGGCTGGGCCTGGTTCACGCCCACGCCCGAGGACACCGACCATGCCGACTGGCCCGGCCTCCTCGCGCGCTCCCTCGGCGCCGAGGCGACGGTCGACGTCCTGCGCGTGCAGCACTGGGTGGTGAACGCCTTCGTCGCCGAACGCTTCCGGCACGGCCGCACCCTGCTGGCCGGCGACGCCGCGCACGCGATCCCGCCCGCCGGCGGTCTGGGCATGAACGTCGGCGTCGCCGATGTGCACAACCTCTGCTGGAAACTGGCGGGCGTGCTGCGCGGCTGGGCGGGGCCCGGACTGCTGGACAGCTACGAGAAGGAACGGCGGCCCGTCGCCCACCGCACGCTCGGCCAGGCGGTGGAGAACTCCAAGATGATGTTCCAGGTGCAGGACGTGCGCCGCGAGCAGCTCGGCGCGGGGGCGGAACAGGTCCCGGACCACGTCGAACCGCCCTGGTCGGAGCAGTACTTCGCGCAACTCGGCCTGGTGCTCGGCGTCGCCTACCGCTCCGGTGCCGTCCTCACCGGCGACGGTACGGCGACGATGCCGCCGGAGACGGGCACGACGTACGTTCCCACGGCCGAACCGGGCCACCGCGTGCCGCATCTGTGGCTGACCGACGGCCGCTCCACCCTCGACGCGTTCGGCGAGTGGTTCACGCTGCTGACCTCCGCCCCCGCCGACTGGCGGTCACCCACCCCCGCGGCCTGGCCCCTGCGCGTCGAGCCGCTGCCCGCCGAGCACACCGACCAGTGGGACCTGCCCCCGCAGGGAGCGCTGCTCGTCCGCCCCGACGGCCACATCGCCGCCCGCTGGGGCGACGGACCGCCGGGCGACGGCACCCTCCACGACGCCCTCGCCGCCATCACCTCACGCTGACCGCACCGGCGGCGCGGAGCACGAGCCGGTGCGCCAGGTGCGCGACGCGGTCCGGCCGGATGCCGGCTACAGCCGTGCCCCCTTGAGCGCCATGTGCAGCAGCAGCCGGTCCTCCCCGTCGTCGAGGTCCAGGCCCGTGAGCTGTTCGACGCGGGAGAGGCGGTAGTACAGGGTCTGGCGATGGATGCCCAGCTCGGCGGCGGTACGGCCGGCCTGGCCCGCGCAGTCGAGGTAGACCTCGGCGGTGCGGGCGATTTCCCGCTGGGCGGGGGAGAGGAGCGGGGCGACCACGGGGTCGTGGGCCGTCTGCGGGGACAGCGAGGTCAGCAGGCGGTACGGACCGATGTCCGACCACTGGGCCACCGGGCCGAACCGCGGTTCCGCTAGGGCCGCGCGGGCCGCGGCCGACGCCTCCTGCCAGAGCGCGCCCAGCTCGGCGAGGCCGGTGCGCGGCTCGCCGAGACCGGCCGCGACCTGGGCCCGGCCGGCCTTGGGTGCCCGCGCGGCCGGACTCTCCTTCAACAGCCGGGACGCCGCCGCCTGCGCAGCCGTGCGCACCTCGGGCGAGCGCAGCCGTACCAGCACGGCGAGGCTCTGCCCGGACGCGCCCCATGGCACGGTGCACAGCGCGGTCGCGTGCGGCACCGTCCGCACCGAAGGGGCGTCGTCGGGGTCGGCCGACGGCCACGGGGCCACGCAGACGACCGTATGGACGCCGTCCGCGCGCGGGCCGAGGGCCGTGCGCAGCTCGGCGATCGCCATGTCGCCCTGCCAGCCCCGCTCGGCGATCAGTGCGGCCCGCAGCTCCCGGCTGAGGTCCGCCCCGTGCTGCGCCTCGTCCGCGAGCAGCGCGCCGATCCGGGCGGTCACCTCCATGGCGGCCGCCAGCTGCTGGTCCGTGGGCCCCGGGTCGTCGTCCAGGAGCCAGACGTAACCCCGGACGACACCCCGGTGGCGTACCGGGAGGCAGATACGTCCGCGGTACACCCCCGCCTCCGGGGTGCGCGGGATCCGCACCGGGCCGGTGGCGCGTGTGATGCCGAAGCCCTCGAACCAGGTCTTCACGGCCGATGTGGAGCGGCGGGTCAGGATCGAGCGGGCGCGGACGGGGTCCAGGGCCGACGCGTCGAGCTCGTCCTCGCTGTCGTAGGCCCCGAAGGCGATCAGCTCGAAGTCCCGGTTCTCCAGCGTCGCGGGGGCGCCCAGGAGCTCCGAGATCTCATCGACCAGCTCCTGGTAGTCACCCTTGAATTCCGACGTCACCCGGGCATTCTCCCGCATTTCCCGAGGCGCTTCATACATCTGTCTGAGATCTGTGGCACGGATGCGTGACAGCTGTCGATGGCCGACGATCGGAGGGATCCTTAGGTTTCACGGTGGTTCTCCGTGCCGTACCCGAATGGTGGGCTTTCGGCTGCTTTTCTGCTCCTGTGGAGGTGCCCCGTGCTGGGTCCCGTGATTCTTGCCGCGTCGCGCAGCGACCGGATGCGACGCCTGATCTCGGCGGCCCCGGTGACCAAGCAGGTCGTCGACCGCTTCATCCCGGGCGAGACGGTCGACGAGATCGTGCCGATCATCCGGGACCTCAGCGACCGTGGTCTGGAGCTGACGATGGACGTCGTCGGCGAGGACATCACCCGCCCGGAGCAGGCCGCCGCCGCGCGGGACGCCTATCTGGCCCTCATCGACCGCCTCAAGGAACTGGAGCTGGGCACCAGGGCCGAGATGTCCGTGAAGCTCTCGATGTTCGGACAGGCGCTGGAAGGCGGCCACGAGCTGGCCCTCGCCAATGTCCGGCCGGTCGTCGAGGCCGCCGCCGCGATCGGCACCACCGTCACCCTCGACGCCGAGGACCACACCACCCTCGACTCGATGCTCGCCATCCACGAGGAGCTGCGGAAGGACTTCCCGCAGACCGGCTGCGTCATCCAGGCGTACCTCTTCCGCACCGAGGCCGACGCCCGCCGCCTCGCGGAGAGCGGCAGCCGCGTCCGACTCGTCAAGGGCGCCTACAAGGAGCCCGCCGAGGTCGCCTACCAGCAGAAACACGAGATCGACAAGGCGTACGTCCGGATCCTGAAGATTCTGATGGAGGGCGCCGGGTACCCGATGATCGGCTCCCACGACCCCCGCCTGATCTCCATCGCCCAGGAACTGGCCCGCACGGCCGGGCGCAAGCTGGACGAGTACGAGTTCCAGATGCTGTACGGCATCCGCAGCGACGAGCACCTGCGCCTCGCCGCCGAGGGCCACCGCATGCGCGTCTACACGGCCTACGGCACCGACTGGTACGGCTACTTCATGCGCCGCCTCGCGGAGAAGCCGGCCAACCTGCGCTTCTTCGCCCGCAGCATGCTCACCCGAGGTTGAGAAATGACGCACACACAGAGGTCTTTCTGCCGGGGGTCCGGGGGTTGTCCCCCGGGAAAGCACAGCATGCGCCGTCTGGCGGAGAAGCCCGCGAACCTGCGCTTCTTCGCGCGCTCGATGATCAGCAAGGGCTGAGCCCGAACACCCGCTCAAGTTCAAGGAGTTACGGATCTCATGGACGCTGTGACCCAGGTCCCCACCCCCGTCAACGAGCCGGTGCACGGCTACGCCCCCGGCTCGCCCGAGCGTGCCCGGCTCGAGGCCAAGCTCAAGGAGCTGGCCGAGAACCCGATCGACCTGCCGATGACCATCGGCGGCGAGAAGCGGTTCGGCGGCGGCGAGCGCGTCGACGTCGTACAGCCGCACAACCACAAGGCCCGCATCGGCACCTACGGCACCGCCACCCAGCAGGACGCCCAGGACGCCATCGACGCGGCCCTGGCCGCCGCGCCGGCCTGGCGTGCGATGTCCTTCGACGACCGTGCCGCGATCATCCTGCGCGCCGCCGATCTGCTGGCCGGCCCCTGGCGCGAGACGCTGGCCGCCTCCACCATGCTCGGCCAGTCCAAGACCGCCCAGCAGGCCGAGATCGACACCCCCTGCGAGCTCGTCGACTTCTGGCGCTTCAACGTCAAGTACGCCCGTGACCTGCTCGCCGAGCAGCCGGTCGCCAACTCCCCGGGCGTCTGGAACCGCCTCGACCACCGCCCGCTGGAAGGCTTCGTCTACGCGATCACGCCGTTCAACTTCACGGCCATCGCGGGCAACCTGCCGACCGCCCCGGCCCTCATGGGCAACGTCGTCGTGTGGAAGCCGTCCCCGACGCAGACCCACGCCGCCGTGCTGCTGATGCAGCTCCTGGAGGAGGCCGGGCTGCCCAAGGGCGTCATCAACCTCGTCACCGGCGACGGCATCGAGGTCTCCAAGGTCGCCCTGGAGCACCGCGACCTCGCCGGCATCCACTTCACCGGCTCGACCAAGACCTTCCAGTACCTGTGGCGGACGGTCGGCAACAACATCGAGAAGTACCGCTCCTACCCGCGCATCGTCGGCGAGACCGGCGGCAAGGACTTCGTCGTCGCCCACCCGAGCGCCGACAAGGCGGTCCTGAAGACGGCCCTGACCCGCGGTGCCTTCGAGTACCAGGGCCAGAAGTGCTCGGCGACCTCCCGGGCGTACATCCCGGCGTCGATCTGGAACTCCGGCTTCAAGGAGGAGTTCGCGGCCGAGGTCGACTACATCACCATGGGTGACGTCACCGACCTGTCCAACTTCGTCGGCGCCGTCATCGACGAGCGCGCCTTCGCCAAGAACAAGGCTGCCATCGACCGCGCCAAGCAGGACGACACCTGCACGATCGTCGCGGGTGGCTCCTACGACGACTCGGTGGGCTACTTCGTCCGCCCGACGGTCATCGAGTGCAGCGACCCGGCGAACGAGGTCTTCACGACCGAGTACTTCGGCCCGGTCCTCGCCGTGCACGTCTACGAGGACGACAAGTACGACGAGATGCTGGACCAGATGGAGTCCGTGTCGGCCTACGCGCTGACCGGCTCGGTCATCTCCGGCGACCGCGCCGCGACCGCGTACACGATGGAGAAGCTGCGCTACGCGGCCGGCAACTTCTACATCAACGACAAGTCGACCGGTGCCGTCGTCGGCCAGCAGCCCTTCGGCGGCGGCCGTGCCTCGGGCACCAACGACAAGGCCGGCGCCCCGCAGAACCTGATGCGCTGGACGCTGACCCGCGCCATCAAGGAGACGCTGGTCCCGCCGACCGACTACACGTACCCGCACATGGGCTGACAAGCCAACGCGTGGGAAACGGCCGGGTCTTGAGCGGACCCGGCCGTTTCGTGTCGCTGTGCTAGCCCGGCATCTCCGTTCGCTCCCACCACTCGAACACGGGGAGTCTGCCCTCGGGAGTGTCCGCCTGGCGTGAGGTCGGCCGGAAGTGTTCGTAGCCGTTCCGGAGCTCGATCTTCACGTCCGGACCGGGGGAGGGAGTGGGGACGATCCGTTCGGGCAGGTCGTCCGGGCCGCCCTCGAGGAACACTTTCGCCGTCTGGTTCATGACCTCAGCGTTCCCCTCGTCGTGACCGTCTGTCCCGGGCCGCGCGGAGGATCAGCCGAGTGGGCGATCCACGCCCCGGCCCGATACTGGTCCGATGACCGCCACCGCATCCGCCTTCACCGTGCGCACCGCACACACCGCAGACCTCACCCCCACCGAAGTGCGCGCGATCCGCGCCCTGTTGGACGAGGCCTTCGACGGCGACTTCTCCGACGAGGACTTCGAGCACGGGCTCGGCGGCATGCACGCCCTCGTCCAGGACGACGCCGGGCGGCTCGTCGCCCACGGGTCGGTGATCATGCGGCGGGTGCGGCACCGGGAGCGGTGGCTGCGGGTCGGGTACGTCGAGGCGGTCGGCGTACGGCGGGACGCTCGCCGCGGCGGGCTGGGCGGGCGGGTGATGGCCGAGCTGGAGCGGGTGATCGAGCGGGCCTACGACGCCGGGATGCTCTCCGCCAGTGACGAGGGGGCCGCGCTGTACGCCGCGCGGGGCTGGGAGGTGTGGAGCGGGCGGGTCTGCGGGCTCGGGCCCGACGGCGTCGTCCACCTCCCGGACGAGGAGGGCAGCACCTTCGTGCGGACCGCACTCGCCGGGCCGCTCGATCCCGCATCCGAGCTGGTCTTCGACTGGCGGGACGGGGATGTGCTGTGACGGGCCGTCGGTAGAAAGCACAGGTCAGCGGCGTGTGACTCACTGCACCGTCTCAGATAGTAGGAAGTCCGAGTAATTGTGGAGACAGATGCGCCGTCCTCCCTTAGCTTTGTAGAAGCCGAACGTCTCGCTCGATCAAGCGAATGGCGGTCGTGAGCCGGGCCCCGTGCAGGCAACCCCTGCGGCACCGCTCCCCGCCCCATCCGGCGTCTCGAAATCCCTCTGTGCACTCCCGGATTCTCGAAGGAGTCGATTTCCCATGGCCGAGACGACCGCCCGCCGTCGAGTCCGTCACATCTCCCGGACGAACGAGTCCGACCGCAAGAACGCGGCCGCCGCGTTGCAGCGTGCGCTGGATCGCCGGGACAACGGTGGCGCGACGGGCCACTAGCCGTGGATTAGGGCCGCGATGTGTCGTTGTTCGTGTGCGGCTTCGTCGTGGCTGGTCGCGCCGTTCCCCGCGCCCCTTTGGGGCGCGTTACCGGCGGCGTACCTCGAAATGGTCTACGCGCTTACCCTCCGGCGTCAGCGCCGACACCTTCAGGCTCGGCCTTGCGCCGCTCTCCGCCTCCACGGAGAGGAAGGAGAAGCCCCGGTAGCGCACCCGCGACCACTCGACGCTCTCCGCCTTGGTGCCGCGTGACCTGGTCCACTTGAAGGAGTCGACCGACTCCCGCTCGGCGACCTGGCCCTCGTAGCTCTCCTCGACGCCCTTCGGGAAGCCGTACAGGTCCTTGCCGCCGCCGCCCGCCGTGACGTACACGATGCCGTCCCGCCTCGGGTCCGTCGTCGCGCCGATCGGTACCGGGCTGCCGACCTCGCCGTTCTTGATGGCATCGGTCCGCTCGTACACATGGTTGTGCCCGTTGATCACCAGGTCGACCTCGTGCCGCGCGAACAGCGGCACCCACTCGGCGCGAATGCCCCCGTCGGAGGCGTGCGTCGAGGTCGAGTAGGCGCAGTGGTGGAAGTAGACGACGATGAAGTCCACCGCGTCGTCGGCCCGCAGCTCACCGAGCGTGCGGTCCAGCCACTTGGTCTGCCGCCCCTCCGAATAGCCGAAGTTGGCGGGGATCTCGTACGACACGTCGTTCGCGTCCAGCGCGACCACACCGACGTTGCCGTACGTGAACGCGTACACCCCGGGCGCCGTGCGCGGGTCGAAGCCGGTGTCCGGGAGGGAGAAGCGGGCGAGCTGGCCGCCGTAGCCGTCCGGCGAGTACCACGCCTCCATGTCGTGGTTGCCGGTCGTCACCATCCACGGCACCGACTTCGCCACCGACTCCGTCTGTTTGAGGAACACGTCCCACAGGCCGGCCTGGAAGGCGTCCGAGTCCTTGCCCTTGCCGGTCGGGTTGGCGTAGCAGATGTCCCCGGCGTGGAGGTGGAAGGCAGGGTCCTGGCGCAGCAGGGCGCGGTCGTTGTCGGCCGCGTGCATCCCGACACCCTGGTCGCCGAACGCGGTGAACACGAACCGCTCGGGCGGGGTCGCGGGCGCCGTACGGAAGGACGCGATCGTGGACCGGTTGCCGGGGGAGGCCGGGTCGAAGCCCTCGTGCCCGACGCCGTAGTAGTACGTCGTGCCCGGCCGCAGACCGTCCAGGGCCGCGTGCAGGTAGTACTGCTCGACCGCCGCGCTCACCCCCTTGATCTCCGGGGTGTGCAGATCGCGCAGCTCCGCCTCGATCCTGCGGTCCAGGTCGTCGGGTCGCAGCCCGATCCGGACGTACGGCTTGCGCACCGCGGCCGGCACCTGCCAGGAGATCCGCATCCGGGTCTTCGGGTCGGCGCCGAACGCGAGATGGCGGCCGAAGGGGGCGACCGCGGAGCCCGGCACCTTGGTGAGTGCCGAGGGGGAGGCCTTCGTATCGGCGGCCCCCGAGTCCCCCGACCCCGCGCAGCCCGTCAGCAGCCCGCTCGCCACCGCGCCCGCGGTCACCAGCGTGCGGCGCCGGGTCAGTTTCGTCCGCAGGTACTCGTGCTGCTCCGCCATGCTCATACGGCGGGCGAGTCGGGGCGGGATGCCGAAGTCGGGGACGGGGGGTCCGGGGGGTGTCCCCCTGGAAGGCACAGTCATGAGGGAGAAGTTCCCAGCGGAGGTCAACACCCGCCCCTCATACGGGTGAACGGCGGTCGACGCGCAAGCGCCGTCCCTCGTCCGGCCGTCCGCATGGCGGACACCGCATGTCATTCCATGGGACGAGGAGTAAGGTGCCGACATGTCTCGCAGCCTCAATCTCGCAGTGATTCCCGGTGACGGCATCGGGCAGGAAGTCGTGGCCGAAGGGCTCAAGGTCCTCTCCGCCGTCCTCCCGCAGGATGTGAAGCTGGAGACCAAGGAGTACGACTTCGGCGCCCGGCGCTACCACGCCACCGGTGAGACCCTCACCGACGCCGACGCCGACGCGCTGAAGAAGCACGACGCGATCCTGCTCGGCGCCATCGGCGACCCGTCGGTGCCGTCCGGGGTCCTGGAGCGCGGCTTCCTGCTGAAGCTCCGCTTCCTCTTCGACCACCACGTCAACCTGCGTCCGTCGAAGCTCCTCCCGGGTGTCGCCACCCCGCTCGCCGGCCAGCCCGAGATCGACTTCGTCGTCGTCCGCGAGGGCACCGAGGGCCCGTACACCGGCAACGGCGGGACCATCCGCAAGGGCACCGAGCACGAGGTCGCCACCGAGGTCTCCGTGAACACGGCCTTCGGCGTCGAGCGCGTGGTGCGTGACGCCTTCGCCCGTGCGCAGGCCCGGCCCCGCAAGAAGCTCGCGCTGATCCACAAGAACAACGTGCTGGCCTTCGCCGGTCACCTGTGGACGAACATCTTCAACAAGGTGGCCGAGGAGTTCCCCGAGGTCACCACCGAGTACATGCACGTCGACGCCGCGACCATCTACCTGGTCACCCAGCCAGAGCGCTTCGACGTCATCGTCACCGACAACCTCTTCGGCGACATCATCACCGACCTCGCCGCGGCCGTCTCCGGCGGCATCGGAGTGGCGGCGAGCGGCAACATCAACCCGAGCGGCGACTTCCCGTCGATGTTCGAGCCGGTCCACGGTTCCGCGCCCGACATCGCCGGCCAGGGCAAGGCCGACCCCACCGCCACGGTCCTGTCCGTCGCCCTGCTCCTGCGCCACCTCGGCTACGACGCCGAGGCGGCCCGTATCGACGAGGCAGTCTCCGCGGACCTCGCCGAGCGCACCGGCCAGCCCGCCCGCTCGACGTCGGAGATCGGCGACGCGCTGGCCGTACGAGTAGCCGGCTGACCCGCGGCGCCACTCGAACCTCCCCCACTCGAAGCCGCCGGGTCATTCCGCACCCGGCGGCTTCCCCATGTCCGCCGCCGGGTGACACCATCGACCCCTGGGTCGCGATTCACGCCGGATCACGCCGAACAGGCCGATTTCTTCCACGGCTCCCGCTTGCGATAATCGAACGCGGAGCCGCGGAATCAGGGAATGCTCGGACGTCCTAGCACTGGCCACTGGCAGTACTGGCGTGAGCGCGGCCCGCCACAATCAAACCGGTGAAGGACATCTACTCATGACGACGCCCACGATCGAGCTCAAGCCCTCAGCCAGCCCGCTCTCCGCCGCCGAGCGCGAGGCGATACTGGCGAACCCGGGGTTCGGCCGCCACTTCACCGACCACATGGTGACGATCAAGTGGACCGAGGGCCGTGGCTGGCACGACGGCGAGCTCGTGCCGTACGCGCCGCTCTCCCTCGACCCGGCCACCATGGTTCTGCACTACGCGCAGGAGATCTTCGAGGGTCTCAAGGCCTACCGGCAGCCCGACGGGACCGTCGCCTCCTTCCGGCCCGAGAAGAACGCCAGGCGCTTCCAGGCCTCGGCCCGCCGGCTCGGTATGCCGGAGCTGCCGGTCGAGACCTTCATCGAGGCGTGCGACGCGCTGGTCAGGCAGGACGAGGGCTGGGTGCCGGCGCACGGCGGTGAGGAGTCCCTCTACCTGCGCCCGTTCATGTTCGCCACCGAGGTTGGCCTGGGCGTCAAGCCGGCCGGCGAGTACCTGTTCATCGTCATCGCCTCCCCGGCCGGCGCCTACTTCCCCGGCGGTGTGAAGCCGGTCTCGATCTGGGTCTCCGAGGACCACGTCCGCGCGGTGCCCGGCGGCATGGGCGACGCCAAGACGGGCGGCAACTACGCCGCGTCCCTGCTGGCCCAGGCCGAGGCCGCGGCCGAGGGCTGCGCACAGGTCTGCTACCTCGACGCGGTCGAGCGCAAGTGGGTCGAGGAGCTCGGCGGCATGAACCTGTACTTCGTGTACGGCGACAAGATCGTCACGCCCTCCCTCACCGGCTCCATCCTGGAGGGCGTCACCCGTGACTCCCTGCTCCAGGTCGCCCGCGACCTCGGCTACGAGGCCGAGGAGGGCCGTGTCTCCGTCGACCAGTGGCAGCGGGACTCCGAGAACGGCACGCTGACGGAGGTCTTCGCCTGCGGCACGGCCGCCGTGATCACGCCGGTCGGCACGGTGAAGCGCACGGGCGCGCAGTGGCGGCAGGGCGACGGAGAGCCCGGCGAGGTCACGCTGAAGCTCCGCCAGGCGCTCCTCGACATCCAGCGGGGCAAGGCCGACGACCGGCACGGCTGGATGCACAAGCTGGGCTAGTTCTCGGACGTGCCCGTCAGGGCCGCCACCGACTCCGTGTCCGTGGCGGCCCTTTCGCGTGCCGGAGCGGACTCGCCGAGCGTGAGCAGCACGTACACCACACCCCCCACCACCCCCGACAGCAGGAAACTGCAGTCCACCCCGCCGGTCAGTCCCAGCAGCGGTCCCTCGTACGACGGCAGGGACACGGCGAGCAGGCCGACCGCCGCGCCCAGCCCCCAGGCCACCGTCGCCGGGATGTTCCAGCCACCCCGGTACCAGTAGATCCCGCCCCGCGCGCGGCGGTTGAAGACCTGGAGGGCGTCCGCGTCGTAGACGCCCCGGCAGCGGGCGAAGCCGATCAGCGTGATGACCGCCCATGGCGTGCCGACGGCCGTCAGCAGCAGCACGAAGGACGTCATCGCGTCCTGCGCGGTCGAGGCGTAGTGGCCGACGAAGACGCAGATCGTGGCGACGACGGCGACCGTGTAGGTGGCGCGGGCGCGGGAGGCGCGCGGCAGGATGGCGTCGAGGTCGAGGCCCATGGAGTAGAGCATCAGGCCCGCGTTGCCGACCGAGCCGGCCGAGGCGGCGAGCAGCAGCGGCACCAGGTACCAGCCGGGGGAGGCGTCGACCAGGGGACCCGCGTAGTCGAGGGCGGCCCGGGCCGCGTACGACGTGAAGGTGCCGAACAGCTGGGGAACCAGCAGCCCCAGCAGCAGGCCGAGCCAGGTCGCGTGCAGTACCCGGCGCGAGGTGTGGCGGGCCGGGGAGATGTAGCGGGTGTAGTCGCCGAGGAGGGTGATGAAGGCGATCGGGCCGGACAGACCCGCCGCCACCGTCGCGAGCAGCCATGTCGGCCAGAAGCCGCCCAGCAGATAGCCGCCCGCCTCGGGCAGCGCGTCCGTGGTGAAGTGCGGGGCGTAGGCGAGCACGCCGAGGACCAGCAGGGCCGTCATGCCGACCGCGAGGACACGGGACATGGCGAGCAGCACCCGGTAGCCGTACACGGCGCCCGCGACGGTCGCCGCGGCCAGCAGCCCGTAGACCACGCCGTACGACACCCCGTTCGCCGGCAGCCCGACCAGCCGGCCCAGCACGCCCACCATCACATCGCCGCCGATCCACACGGTCAGGGCCGTGTAGCCGAGGGCGAGCAGCAGGCCCACCACCGAGCCGACCAGGCGGCCGCGTACGCCGAACTGGGCGCCGGAGGACGTGGACAGGTTCGTCGCCGTGCGCAGGGAGATCAGGGCGAGCGGGGCGGTCAGGGCCGTGCCGACCACCGTGCCCACCACGATCGAGCTCACCGACGCCCACCAGCCCAGGCCGAAGGACGGGGGCAGCCAGCCGAAGACGATCACCCCGAGGCAGAGGTTCGACCCGAGCAGGATCGAGACGAGGTCCCGGGGGCCGCTGGTGCGTTCCTCCTCGGGGATGGTGTCGACTCCGCGCTGTTCCATCGGCATGGGTGGCTCCCTCGGCTCCCGTGATTTGAGTGACGTTCAATCTGAGGTGTCCGAGATTGACTGTCAACCTTTCGATCGGCGGAATTTCGTGTTTAGAGTGATGCTCTAAAGTCGAGTCTGGCAAGGAGGTGCCGTGTCGTGAGACTGACCCCCACGGAACGTGACCGGCTGCTGCTCTTCGGAGCCGCCGAACTGGCCCGGGCACGCAGGGCCCGAGGGCTGCGGCTGAACGTCCCGGAGGCGACCGCGCTGATCGCGGACACCGTGTGCGAGGCCGCCCGGGACGGGGCGCGGCTCGCCGAGGCGATCGAGCGCGCCCGCGGTGTCCTCGGACCGGACGACGTGCTGCCCGGCGTGGCGGACGTCGTCACCGAGGTGCACGTGGAGGCGGTCTTCGACGACGGCTCACGGCTCGCGGTCGTCTCCGACCCCATCGGCGGCGGGCTCGGCCCCGAGGCCCCCGGCGCGCTGCTGCCGGGCCCTCGGCACGCCGAGCCGGAGGCGGCCGTGCGGCTGACGGTCACCAACACCGCCACCGTGCCCGTCTCCGTCACCTCCCACTTCCACTTCTTCGAGGCCAACCCGCGCCTCGACTTCCCGCGCGAACGGGCCTACGGCATGCGGCTCGCCGTACCCGCCGGGTCGTCCGTGCGCTTCGGGCCGGGGGAGAGCGTCGACGTCGGACTCGTGCCGATCGGCGGTGAACGGATCGCGATCGGGTTCGCGGGACTCGTCGACGGGCCGCTGGACGCGCCCGGCGCCCGCGCGGAGGCCCTGCGCCGCGCCGCCGCCTGCGGCTACCTCGGAGCCATGGAAACAGCTGATCAGGAGGGCCGGCGATGAGTCGTCCGGGGGGCCACCCCGCCGAGGCAGGACACCTCACCCCGCACGAGTACGCGGCCGCGCACGGCCCCCGCGCCGGCGACCGCATCCGGCTCGGCGACTCCGGGCTGACCATCCGGGTCGAGTCCGACGCGCAGCGCTACGGCGAGGAGTTCCTCGCCGGGTTCGGCAAGACCGCCCGGGACGGGCTGCATCTCAAGGCCGCCGCCGTCCGCGACACCTGCGACGTCGTCATCAGCAACGTCGTGGTCATCGACGCGGCCCTCGGGATCCGCAAGGTCTCCATCGGGATCCGGGAAGGCCGGATCTGCTCGATCGGCCGGGCCGGCAACCCCGACACCCTCGACGGGGTCGACGTCGTCGTCGGCACGGGCACCTCGATCGTGTCCGGCGAGGGGCTCATCGCCACCGCCGGCGCCGTCGACACCCATGTCCATCTGCTGTCGCCGCGCGTCATGGAGGCGTCGCTCGCCTCCGGGGTGACCACGATCATCGGCCAGGAGTTCGGACCGGTGTGGGGCGTCGGCGTCAACTCGCCCTGGGCGCTCAGGCACGCGTTCAACGCCTTCGACGCCTGGCCGGTCAACATCGGCTTCCTCGGGCGGGGTTCGTCCTCGCACGAGGCTCCCCTGATCGAGGCCCTCGCCGAAGGAGGCGCGTCCGGCTTCAAGGTGCACGAGGACATGGGCGCCCACACCCGGGCGCTGGACACGGCACTGCGGGTCGCCGAGGAACACGACGTCCAGGTCGCCCTGCACAGCGACGGGCTGAACGAGTGCCTGTCGGTGGAGGACACCCTGCGCGTGCTGGAGGGCCGCACCATCCACGCCTTCCACATCGAGGGCTGCGGCGGCGGACACGTCCCCAACGTGCTGAAGATGGCCGGGGTGCCGAACGTCATCGGCTCCTCCACCAACCCGACGCTGCCCTTCGGGCGGGACGCGGTCGCCGAGCACTACGGGATGATCGTCTCCGTCCACGACCTGAAGACCGACCTGCCCGGCGACGCCGCGATGGCCCGTGACCGCATCCGCTCCGGGACGATGGGCGCCGAGGACGTGCTGCACGACCTGGGCGCGATCGGCATCACCTCCTCCGACGCGCAGGGCATGGGCCGGGCCGGCGAGACCGTCCGCCGCACCTTCGCGATGGCCGGGAAGATGAAGGCCGAGTTCGGCGCCCCGGACGACGGCCACGACAACGAGCGCGTCCTGCGCTACATGGCCAAGCTGACCATCAACCCGGCCATCGCCCACGGACTCGCCCACGAGGTCGGCTCGATCGAGGTCGGCAAGCTGGCGGACATCGTGCTGTGGCGCCCGGAGTACTTCGGCGCCAAGCCGCAGCTGGTGCTCAAGTCCGGGTTCCCCGCGTACGGCGTCACCGGCGACCCCAATGCCGCCACCGACACCTGCGAACCCCTCGTCCTGGGACCGCAGTTCGGGGCGTACGGCGCCACCCCCGCCGACATCTCCGTCGCCTTCGTCGCGCAGGCCGCCGTCGACCAGGGGAACGACACGATGCCGACCCGGCGCCGCAGGGTCGGCGTGCGCGGCACCCGCGGCATCGGGCCCGCGGACCTGCGCCTGAACTCCCGTACCGGATCCGTCGACGTCGACCAGCGCACCGGCCTGGTCACCCTCGACGGTGCGCCGCTGCACTCCGAGCCGGCCGAGTCCGTCTCACTCAACCGCCTCTACTTCCTCTAAGGAACCCTCCATGTCTGCTGCCGCCGACGGCTTCCGTATGCCCGCCGAGTGGACCCCGCACGAGCGCACCTGGATGGCCTGGCCGGGGCCGAACGCGACCTTCGAGGACGCCGGGGACCTCATGGCGGCCCGGCTCGCCTGGGCGTCGGTCGCCCGCGCGGTGCGCCGGTTCGAGCCGGTGACGGTGGTGTGCGGACCCGGTCAGTCGGCCGAGGCCCGCGCGCTGCTCGGCGACGGCGTCGATACGGTCGAGCGGGACCTCGACGACGCCTGGATGCGCGACATCGGCCCCACCTTCCTGACCAACGGGGCCGGTGAACTCGCCGCCGTGGACTGGACGTTCAACGGCTGGGGCGCCCAGGACTGGGCCAGCTGGGAGCACGACGCGAAGATCGCCGCGTACGTGTCCGACCTGGCCGGCTCGACGAGGACGTACGCCTCGCGGCTCGTCAACGAGGGCGGTGCGATCCATGTCGACGGTGAGGGGACGGTGCTGCTGACGGAGACGGTCCAGCTCGGTCCGGAGCGCAATCCGCACTGGACGCGGGAGCAGGTCGAGGCCGAGATCCACGGCATGCTCGGCACCCGCAAGGCGATCTGGCTCCCGCGCGGCCTGACCGGCGACTACCCGCCCTACGGCTTCGGCACCCTGGGCCATGTGGACATCGTCGCCGCCTTCGCTCGCCCCGGCGTGGTCGTGGCCCACGTCCAGCCGGATCCGGCGCACCCCGACCACGAGGTGACGAAGGAGGTCGTAGGGCTGCTGCGGGCGCAGACGGACGCGCGGGGCCGCAGCCTGGAGGTCGTCGAGGTCCCGGCGCCGACCGTCCTGGAGGCCGACGGCCACTGGGCCGACTACTCCTACATCAACCACTACCTCTGCAACGGCGGCGTGGTGCTCTGCGGCTTCGACGACCCGCGCGACGAGATCGCGGCCGGTATCTTCCGGCGGCTCTTCCCGCAGCGGACGGTGACCCTCGTCGACGCCCGTACGATCTTCGCGGGTGGTGGAGGCATCCACTGCATCACACAGCAGCAGCCGAGGATCTAGGAGCCGCAGATGGCCGGTGGGCGCAGGCAGGCGCCGCCCCGTGACGAGGTGCTCGCCGCCGCCATGGAGATGATCGCCGAGCGCGGTCTGGAGAAACTCACCATGGCGGCGCTCGGCACAGCCGTCGGCATGAGCAGCGGCCATCTCCTCTACTACTTCCACTCCAAGGACGAGCTGCTGCTGCGCACCCTGGAGTGGAGCGAGGGGCGGCTCGGCACCGAGCGCGGCCGGCTCCTCACCCGGGCCGCCGCCGCCCGCGAGCGGCTCGACGCCTACGTCGACCTGTACGTCCCCGTCGGCCACCGCGACCCGCACTGGACCCTGTGGCTGGAGGTCTGGAACCGCTCGCAGAACGCCGACGACGACGCCCGCGCACGCCAGGCCGCGATCGAGGGAGCCTGGCACCGAGACCTGGTGGCGCTGCTGGCGGAAGGGGTGTCCAGGGGCGAGTTCCGGGCGGTCGACCCCGACCGTTTCGCGGCGCGGCTGCGGGCGCTCCTCGACGGGTTCTCGATCCATGTCGCCATCGGACTGCGCGGCACGGACCGAGCGCAGATTCTGCGCCACGTAAGGGAGTTCCTCGACGACAGCCTCCTCGCGGACTCCTGAGCCCACGCCCCGGTTGTACGCAATATGGGGGATTGACCATGTAACGCGCGATGCGTTTGCCTCGTGGGGAGCCTTCGGCGAGGGCCGGGGGAAAAGCGTCCACGGGGGAACAACCATGCACAGCACCAAGCGAGTTCGCGCGCTCGCCGTCACCGTGGCCCTGGCCGCCACCACGGCGGCCCTGGCCGGGACACACGCGAGCGCCGGGCCACGGGTCCCGACCGTCGAGCGGGTCACCCTGTCGGCGACGGGGGAGCAGGGCAACGGCCACTCCTACGCGCCGGAGTTCAGCGCCGACGGCCGCTTCGCGGCGTTCACGGCGGACGCGTCCAACCTGGTGTCCGGCGACACCAACGACGTGTCGGACGTCTTCGTGCGCGACCTGCGCACGGGGGCGGTCGAGCGGGTCAGCGTCGCCTCGGACGGCACCCAGGCCGACCAGCGGTCGACCGTGCAGGGCATCAGCGCCGACGGCCGCTACGTCCTGTTCCGCTCCAACGCCAGGAACCTGGTCCACTGGGACACCCCGCCGGCCGACGCGGGCGCCGACGACATCTATCTGCACGACCGGCGCACCGGCACCACGAAGCGGATCAGCGTCGCGTTCGACGGGGGTTCCGCCTACGCGGCCGGCGCGGCCATGTCGGCGAACGCCCGCTACATCGCCTTCAACGCCAAGGCCGACCGGATGGAGGACGGCGCCGCTGACCTGTTCGGAGCGGTGTACGTCTTCGACCGCACCGCCGGCACCACGAAACGGATCAGCAACCCGGACCGGCCCAGCAACCCGGCGCTCTTCCAGGACGTGAGCGCCGACGGCCGGTACGTGCTCTACACCCAGCTCGTCCCGCGCAGCTCCAACGGGGTGACCTGGGTGCACGACCGTCGCACCGGCGCCGAGGAGCGGGTCAACCTCAAGGCCGACGGCTCCCCGGCACCGCATTACGCGATGCCGGCCACGCTCTCCGGGGACGGCCGCTCGGTCGCCTTCCAGAACGGGGACGAGGACCTGCTCCCCGGTGGCGGCCCCGACGCGTCCGACATCTACGTCCGCGACCTGCGCACGGACGTCACCCGGCGGATCGACGCCGGCCCCGACGGCGAGCGCATGCCCGACCGCCCCGTCCTCAGTGAGGACGGCCGGTACGTGGGCTACGAGGCCACCCCGCGCCTGCCCGACGGCACGCCCGGCCCGGCCAACGTCTACCTCCGTGATCTGCGCACCGGCAGCACCCGCCTGGTCAGCGAGTCCGTCGACGGGGGACCGGTGACGGACGCGTCGGTGTGGCTGGAGTCGGTGAGCGCGGGGGCGGAACGCCTCGGCCTCAGCAGCGCCTCGTCCCAGCTCGTCACCGGGGACACCAACAACGCGGGCGACGGCTTCGTCCGCCGGACGCGGTGATCAACACAGTGCTCGCATCCTGAGACGGACGGTGAGCCCGGGGGCGGTCTGTGCCAGACTGCCCCCGTGCTCTCGTTCGCCATGATTATTGGCAGCAGGCGCGCCGGTCCGCAGTGACCACCACGTACGACCAGGTACGGGTGGACACCGTCGTCCTCGACCCGCGCGCAGACCTCTCGCACCCGCGAGGGGTTTTTCGCTTTTTCTGGCCCACCTTCAGCCGGGAGCAAAGCGCGAGGGATCATAGGAGGACGGTGGAGCCGGTCATTCCGGTAAAGACCGCGATCCAACGGGATCCAACAGCAGGAGCCTTGACACCATGACCGCAACCAGCGAGCGCGACGATTCGTTCCACGTCTTCGACACCACCCTGCGCGACGGCGCGCAGCGGGAGGGCATCAACCTCACGGTCGCGGACAAGCTGGCCATCGCACGGCACCTGGACGAGTTCGGTGTGGGCTTCATCGAGGGCGGCTGGCCCGGCGCCAACCCGCGCGACACCGAGTTCTTCGCACGCGCCCAGCAGGAGATCGACTTCCGGCACGCCCAGCTGGTCGCCTTCGGCGCGACCCGCCGAGCGGGCGCCAAGGCGTCCGAGGACCCGCAGGTCAACGCGCTCCTGGCGTCCGGCGCCCCGGTGATCACCCTGGTCGCGAAGTCGCACGACCGCCATGTCGAGCTGGCCCTGCGCACCACCCTGGACGAGAACCTGGACATGGTCCGCGACACGGTCTCGTACCTCCGTGAGCAGGGCCGCCGGGTCTTCGTCGACTGCGAGCACTTCTTCGACGGCTACCGCGCCAACCCCGAGTACGCGAAATCCGTGGTCCGTACGGCCTCGGAGGCCGGCGCGGACGTCGTGATCCTCTGTGACACCAACGGCGGCATGCTCCCCGCCCAGATCCAGGCGGTCGTCTCCACCGTCCTCGCCGACACCGGCGCCCGGCTCGGCATCCACGCCCAGGACGACACCGGCTGCGCGGTCGCCAACACCCTCGCCGCGGTCGACGCGGGCGCCACCCATGTGCAGTGCACGGCCAACGGCTACGGCGAGCGCGTGGGCAACGCCAACCTGTTCCCGGTGGTCGCCGCCCTGGAACTGAAGTACGGCAAGAAGGTCCTCCCCGACGGCCGCCTGCGCGAAATGACGCGCATCAGCCACGCCATCGCGGAGGTCGTCAACCTCACCCCCTCCACCCACCAGCCGTACGTCGGCGTCTCCGCCTTCGCGCACAAGGCGGGCCTGCACGCCTCCGCGATCAAGGTCGACCCGGACCTGTACCAGCACATCGACCCCGAGCAGGTCGGCAACACCATGCGGATGCTGGTCTCCGACATGGCGGGCCGCGCCTCGATCGAACTCAAGGGCAAGGAACTCGGCATCGAGCTCGGCGGCGACCGCGAGCTGGTCGGCCGGGTGGTGGAGCGCGTCAAGGAGCGCGAGCTCAAGGGCTACACCTACGAGGCGGCGGACGCCAGCTTCGAACTCCTCCTGCGCGCCGAGGTCGAGGGCAAGCCCCTCAGCTACTTCCAGGTCGAGTCCTGGCGGGCGATCGTCGAGGACCGCCCCGACGGCAGCCACGCCAACGAGGCCACGGTCAAGCTCTTCGCCAAGGGCGAGCGCATCGTCGCCACGGCCGAGGGCAACGGCCCGGTCAACGCCCTCGACCGCGCGCTCCGTGTGGCCCTCG
This sequence comes from Streptomyces coerulescens, assembly GCF_042657965.1. NCBI lineage: Bacteria > Bacillati > Actinomycetota > Actinomycetes > Kitasatosporales > Streptomycetaceae > Streptomyces > Streptomyces coerulescens. Next base: position 274,296 of record NZ_JBHSKM010000012.1, on the reverse strand, counting down.
AAAAGATCTACCCCCAGCTCGCCAAGCTGGACCTCGTCGACTACAAGGTCCGCATCCTGGAGGGCGTCCACGGCACCCAGTCCACGACCCGCGTCCTGATCTCCACGTCCGACGGCGCGGGGGAGTGGTCCACGGTCGGCGTGGCCGAGAACGTCATCGCCGCGTCCTGGCAGGCCCTGGAGGATGCGTACACGTACGGCCTGCTGCGGGCCGGGGTGACGCCGGCGGAGTAGGCCGAACGGACGTCGCCGCCGCCCCCGGCCCCGTCGTCCACGGCACAGTGGAGCCATGGACGACAAGGACACGGACCCAAGGCACTTCCTCGCTCGGGGGCGGACGGCGACCCGGCTGCCCGCCCAGGACCTGGAGCGGGCCCGGCGCTTCTACGCCGAGAAGCTCGGCCTGGAGCCCGCCGACGAACGGCCCGGCGGGCTGCTGTACCGGTGCGGGGACACGGAATTCGCCGTCTACCAGTCGACGGGAGCCTCCCCCGGGACCTTCACCCAGATGGGCTGGCAGGTCGAGGACGTCGCTGCGGTGGTCGCGGAACTCGGGCGGCGCGGTGTCGAGTTCGAGGAGGTCGACGTGCCCGGCCTGCGCACGGTCGACGGCATCGCCGATATCGAGGGGCACTACCCGAGCAAGGGCTTCCGCGGGGAGCGCGCCGCCTGGTTCCACGACAGCGAGGGCAACCTGCTGGGCGTCGGTCAGCCGTACACCTGATCCGTCACTGAAGACGCCACTTCTGGTTCGCGGCCCCCGTGCAACTCCAGATCTGTGCCCGGGAACCGTTCGCCGACGAGTTGTCCGTCACGTCCAGGCACTTGCTCGCGGCCCGGTTGACCACGTCCCCGGTGGAGGCGTTGTACGACCACTGCTGAGCACCCGTCCCATTGCAGTCGTACAGCTGCACCTTCGCCCCGTCCGCGACCGCCCCGGCCGTGACGTCCAGACACTTCCCCAGCGCCCGCACGGACCCGTCGGCCTGTACGCTCCACCGCTGCGCGGAAGACCCGTTGCAGTCGTACAGCTGCACCGCCGCACCATTGGCCGAGGAACCGCCCGCCACGTCAAGGCATTTGCCCGCGAGACCCACCAACGCCCCGGACTGCGACGGCCCCTCGGTCTGCGTGCCCGACCAGGTGAACGTCGCCGACGTCTTGCCCGGCAGCGAGTAAGTGGCGTGCTGCGAGCCCCAGTTGATGGTCACCGTCTTCGCCGCCGACGAGTCGTTGTAGGCGATCAGCGCCTTCGAACCATCGGTGTTCCGCCATGCCACGTTCGGCACGGACGAAGACGCCGTGGACGCGATCCGCTGCGCCCCCGGCTTCACGAACTTCGTCAGATGGCCCATCGTGTAGTACTCGATGGTGTAGTCGACCTGCCCGTGCCGGGAGTCACCGTTGTGCACGGTGATGAACCCGTCGCAGGTCCCGCAGCCACCGTTGTGCGGCCCCCGGTTCTGGTCCACCGCCAGCGACCACTTCGTCACCGACTTCGCCCAGTTCCGGGTGTAGTCGATGATGTTCATCATGTCCTCGCGCTGCTGATTCGCGATCCAGGTACCGCCCGAGTGCTCGGTGCCGAACGCGTCCAGCTGCGGGTACTGGTTGTGCACCTGCGTCTGCTTGGCCACGTCGCCCCCGTAGCCGTGCCAGGCGATCCCGCCGAAGTTCGGGTGGCTGCGCACCGCCGCGTCGTCGACCGTCTGGGCGGCGTAGGCGTCGTAGGTGTCCCAGTTCCAGTCGTGCGCCAGCACCTTGGTGGACAGCCCGGCCGCCTGGAACTTGGGCAGCAGCTCGTTCTTGGTGAAGTACGCGAGACCGCTCGCGTTCCAGCTCATCGACGGGTAGCCCGAACAGCACGTCGGCTCGTTCTGCGCGGTGACGTACGAGATCGGCACGCCCTGGGCCTGGTAGGCCTGCACGTACTTCACGAAGTACGAGGCGTACGCCCCGTAGTACTCCGCCTTCAGCCAGCCCCCGTTGAGCTGCCCGTTGTCCTTCATCCAGGCGGGAGCCGTCCACGGCGAGGCCATCACCGTCAGGTTGGGGTTCAGCTGCCGGGCCTGCCTGGTCAGCGGCACCACGTCCTGCAGATCGTGTGCGATCGTGAACTCGGACAGATCCGGATCGGTCTGCCCGGCCGGCACGTCGTCGTAGGTGTAGCCGAAGCGGGCGAGGTCCGAGCCGCCCATGGGGTTGCGCAGGAACGACAGCCCGATGCCCTCCGTCGGGGAGAACAGCTTGCGCATCGTGTCGTCCTTCGTGGCCTGCGACAGCGCGCCGCTGCCGTCCATCAGCCAGGCCGCGGTGTCCGTGAAGGACGCGCCGCCGCCGGTGAAGGACTGGTAGCGGGTGTTCTCGTCGACGGTGATGTTCTCGCCACCGCCGCCGGAGCCGGCCTGGAAGGCGAACGGCGTCTGCTGCTGGAGCCCGCGGACCACATGACGGCCGCCGGAGTCGTCCGTGGTGGTGAGCCAGGCGGTGACCTGCTCGCCCGCGGCCTGCGCGGGCGTGGCGGCCGAGAAACCGGCCGTGGTGAGGAGCCCGGCGACAAGCAGCCCGAGCGTCCGAGTGGATCTCCTCATGGAGCGCCGCCCTTCTGGGGTGGGGGATAGGGGGCGTGCGAGGCGTGAGTAAATGACGGCTTCGTGTACGCGTCAAGGGGTCGCGCGTTCATGAGATGAAGGGACAACACTGCCGATCCGGCGGGGATTTGGGGTCGCACCGGTTCTGACGTGAAGTCTTGACGCCAAATGGCGTCACGAGTTAACTCAAGCCGTGAGGTAAGTCATGGGTCAATTGTGAGAGCGAGGGACGTTCCATGCGGAGAACCGCCCTGCGCGGCCCGAGCCGCCGTACGGCACGCGGCGGGATGCCGTGCGGCCGCCGGTCCCGGTGGGATCCAGCCACCGGGGCCGGCGCCTTTGCCCGTCTCATCAGGTAGCGTCGAGGGTATGAGGACTCCGCTCTTCCGGGGCCTCATGCGCTCGCTGATCGTGCCGGCCGCCGCCGCACTCGCGGTGCTCACGGCAGGCGCGCCCGGCGCACATGCGGCCACGGACCTTTCGCAGGTCGCCGAGGCTTTGCGCGACGGTCCCGTGTATGTGGACCCCGCCGCCTCGGACCAGCTGTCGTCGTCGGACGCCGAGGCGCTCGCCGACAAGATCGAGGACGCCGACAAACCGGTCTTCGTCGCCGTCCTCCCGGCCGACCAGCCGACCGGGAACCTGCTGCTGAACCTCCGCACGGAGACCGGCGTCACGGGCCTGTACGGCGTCCGGGTCGGCGACCGTTTCGACGCGGCGGCCGACGCTTCGGTGATGTCCCGGCAGGCGGTCGACAACCTGGTCGCCTCGGTCCAGCAGGCCGGCGACCCCAAGGCCCAGCTGAACGACTTCGTCGACTCGGCGCTGCGCAACGTGGGCGGCACCGCGCCGGCGAGCTGGAGCGACGGTGGCGGCGCGGGCGTGGACGTCAGCGGTCTGATCGCCGTCGGCGCGGTGGTGCTCGCGGGCGGCGCGGGCGCGTACGCGCTGGTCCGGCGCAACCGGCGGCGCCACGAGGCGGAGCAGCGGGCGGCGCTGGAGAAGCTGCGGGTCGTGGTCGACGAGGACATCACCGCGTTCGGCGAGGAACTGGACCGCCTGGACTTCCATCCGGCGGAGGCGGGCGCCGACGACGCGATGCGTGCGGACTACGAGCGGGCCCTGGACTCCTACGACCAGGCGAAACGGCTGATGGACTCCGCCCGCAGACCGGAGGACGTCAAGGCGGTCACACAGGCCCTGGACGACGGCCGCTTCTCCCTCGCCGAGCTGGCCGCCCGCCGGGAGCACCGGCCGCTGCCGGAGCGCCGGCCGCCGTGCTTCTTCGACCCGCGGCACGGGCTGTCGGTGGCCGACGAGACCTGGACGCCACCCGGCGGCACCAGCCGCGAGGTTCCGGTCTGCGCGGCCGACCGCACCCGGCTGTCCGAGGGCCGCGACCCGGTGGTCCGCGAGGTCGACACCGAGCAGGGCCGCCGCCCGTACTGGGAGGCCGGCCCCGCCTACGGCCCCTGGGCCGGCGGCTACTTCGGCGGCGGCCTCCTCCCCGGCCTGCTCGTCGGCACCCTGCTGGGTTCCCTGATGGCCACCCCGTCCTACGCGGCCGACTACGGCGCGGGCTACGGCTACGGCGGCGGATACGAGGGCGGCGACGTCTCCGGCGCGGACTTCGACAGCGGGGACTTCGGCGGCGGCTTCGACGGCGGAGGGTTCGGGGGCGGCGACTTCGGCGGCGGTGGGGACTTCGGCGGAGGCTTCTGAGACCCGGTTTCCGGCTTCCGGGGCAGGCCGGCCAGATCGGTGCCGTCGGCCTTCAGGTACCAGCGGGGGCGGGACGTGCGGTCCTGCCCCCGCTCCGCCAGGTCAGGCAAGCTCCTTCACGTCAGGCAAGCTCCTTCACGTCAGGCAAGCTCCTTCGCGGACGCGACGACGACGCCGTACGCGTCCGCGACGGCCGCCAGCGCGCTGCGGTGCAGCTCGTCGGCGGACACGTTCACGATCGACCGGGTGGCACAGGTGTCCGCCGGGACCGTGGGCGGGTTGCCGCGCAGGGCCGCTGACGCCGACGTGTACGCGACGCACATATGGGTCATGAAGCCGGCGACGATCACTGTCGTGTTCCCGGCCCGGTCCACCAGCTCGCCGAGTTCGGTGCCGTGGAAGGAGTCCGGGGCCTGCTTGACGACCACGGGCTCGCCCTCGATCGGTGCCACGTCGGGGTGGATCGCCCCGATCTCGGCGCGGATGTCGTACGCCGAACCCTCGCCGTCGTCGTGCTGCACGTGGATGACCGCGGCTCCGGCCGCGCGGGCACGGGACAGCAGATCCGACGCCGCCGCCAGGGCGGGCCGCCAGCCTTCGAGTTCCATCTCACCGCGGGTGTAGGTGTTCTGGTAGTCGACGAGGATCAGCGTCGAGGACGCGAGGGCCGCGGGGGTGTCGTCGGCACCGCCGAGTTCGCGCAGCGTCTTGCTCGCCACAGGTCTTCTCCAAGGGTCGGGGGCTCCACCGAGTTGTTCAACAGGGCGTTGAACACGTATGCGACGCTATGGCGCGCATCGAGCGGTCGGCAATGACGTGCTGTTCGCAGAAACCGACGCCCGCGTCCGCGGAGGGAGCGAGGGCTGGAGGGTGGGGCCGTGAACCGGTTGATCGTGATCGTGCTGTTCGAGGGCGTGGACCTGCTGGATGTCACCGGCCCACCGGAGGTGTTCTCCCTCGTCCCGCGGGAGACCGCCGGGGGAGTCGGCTACGAGGTCGTGCTGGCCGCCGAGACGAGGGACCCGGTGACGACCGCGGCCGGGGTGCGGATCCTGCCCGACGTCACGTTCCACGAAGTCGCCGGACGAGCGATCGACACCCTGCTGGTACCGGGCTCCGTCGAGGTGGACGGCGAGGGCCGCATCCACCCCGTGACCGACCCCGGCACGGTGGCCCGGGTGAAGGCGCTGGCCACCCGCTCCCGACGGGTGACGTCGGTGTGCGTCGGCGCGCACATCCTCGCCGCCGCGGGACTCCTGGACGGCAAACGCGCCACCACGCACTGGTCGACCGCGCGGCGGCTCGCCGCCGACCATCCGGCGGTCCGGGTCGACGCCGATCCGATCTTCATCCGCGAGGAGGGAGAGGTCTGGACGGGGGCCGGCATCAGCGCCTGCCTGGACCTTTCTCTCGCCCTGGTCGCGGAGGACTTCGGGGAACAGGTAGCGCTGCGCGTCGCCCGTCAGCTGGTGATGTATCTGAAGCGGCCCGGCGGGCAGTCGCAGTTCAGCGTGCCGTTGGAGCGGGTGTCCACGACACGGCGCATCGAGGACCTCAGGCACCACATCCTCAACAACATCGACGGGCGCCTGACCGTCCCGGACCTGGCCGCGTACGCGCATGTCAGCGACCGGCAGCTCACCCGGATCTTCAAGACCGAGCTGGGCACGACCCCGCACGCCTACATCGAGGCGGCCCGCGTCGAACTGGCCGGCAATCTGCTGGAGACGACCGACCACACGCTCGAACGGGTCGCCTCCGCCTGCGGGTTCGGCACGGTCGACACCCTCATCCGGGCGTTCCGTCGTCGGCATGCCACGACACCGAGCGAGTACCGGGCCCGGTTCCGCACCGCCCCGACCCGGGTGACGTCCGAAACGGCCTGATCGCGCGGCATACGGCACGGTGACGGCCCGGTGTCCGGGGACACCGGGCCGTCACCCGGCCGGTGGGCCGGGACCGCCGTGTGCTCGGCGGGCCGCCGGGTTCGGCGAACTCGCCGGCGGATCAGCAAAGTTGCCGGGGTCAGAGCGAGGACGCCGCCGAGGCGATGGCGGAGGCGAACGTGGAGACCTCCGTGTAGACGCCGGGGGCGTTGGGGCGGGCGCAGCCTATGCCCCAGCTGACGATGCCGACCTGGATCCACTGGTTGGCGCTGTCACGGCGGAACATCGGGCCGCCCGAGTCGCCCTGACAGGTGTCGACGCCGCCCGAGGGCAGGCCGGCGCAGATCTCCTCGTTCGCGATGAGACCGCCGTAGCCGCTGTACGAACGGCACTGGGCGTCGCTGACGAACGGCACGTTGGCCTTGAGCAGGTAGCGCTGCTGGGCGCCGCCCTCGGTGGCGGCGCCCCAGCCGGCCACGGTGAAGGTGCCGGTGTTGTACTGCGCGGTCGTGGCGATCTTCAGCGTCGGCAGGTTGATCGGCTGGGCGAGCTTGATCAGCGCCCAGTCCTTGCCGTCGCCGTTGTAGCCCGGGGCCCGGTACACGTACGTGGAGCGGACCTGCACCCGGCCGCTGGTGGACTGGAGGTCCACGACGCCCGCGGTGGCGGTGATGGAGGTGTTCGCGCCGGTCGCGCCCACACAGTGCGCGGCGGTGAGCACGATCTGCTGGGTGTAGAGCGCGCCGCCACAGCCCATGGAGAGCCGGACCATGAACGGGAACTCGCCCTGCGTGGCACGGGTTCCGCCGACGACACGGGAGTCCGCGGCCTGCGCGGCCGAGACGGGCTGAAGGCTGACGATCGCGAGAGCGGCGGCGCCGAGGGCCGCGCATCTCTTGAGCGCGGTGATGAGCTTCTTCAACGTGATGCCTTCCGTGGGGGGTTGGACATACGAACGTTCAGAGCGCTGCAATGTTGGGGGCATGCCAAGCAAGGGGGAGTGAGCTACTGCTGACATGCGCCGGTCAATTCATGTGCTGGATTATGGGAATGCCGCGAGCGCACCACAAGGGGCAAATTCCGGCCACGCCCGCTCGGTTGACGACGCAGAGCCTCCGATGGGGCCGCAGAGAGCGCGAACGCCGCTCAGGCAGCCATCATGAGCGGCCACCGGAGAGTCGGCGGCCGGAGCCCTGAGACCTCGGGACCGCACACGGAGGCGGGCTGGTCGGATCCGAGAGTGAGGAGTGACGACCGGCCTTCCGCGTGGAGTCACGGGTGTTCTGCGCCGAGCGGCCGGTGTTCCGCCGGGCCGCGCGGCCGTCGCGCTGCACGATGACGACGGCCGCGAGACCGACGGCGAGGCCCAGGCCGGTCTGCACACCGAACGGCTCACCGAACATCAGCGCTCCCCAGACCGCCGTGACCGGAGCCATGAGGAACATCAGCGCGTTGACCTTGGTCACGCCGGAGCGGCGCAGGATGAGCCAGTACAGCCCGTACCCGCCGAAGGTGGACAGCACGACCAGCCAGACGACCGCCGCCCAGAAGCCGGTCTCGGCGGGCGGCGCGGCCGCTCCGGCGCTCACGGCGAACACCGTGAACAGCGCGGCGCTGGTGGCGCAGTGGACCGTCAGCGCCACCCCGGGCGCGACCGGCGTGCGCGAGCGGCTCTCCAGGAACGTGGCCGCCACCAGCGAGAGCATGCCGAGGAACGGCACGAGGTAGGCCCACGCGGCGACACCTGTCGCGGCCATGGCGTCGGCCGTGGTGACGAGTGCGACACCGCCCACCCCCAGGCACAGACCGAGCCACTGCCGGCGTGAGACGTACTGGTGCAGCAGCGGCCCCGCCAGCGCCCCGGCGACCAGCGGCTGGACGCCGTCGATGAGAGCCGTGGTGCCGCTGGAGACGCCGAGCTCGATGGCGTAGTAGACGGTGAGCAGATAGCCGCTCTGCGACAGCACACCGATCGCGGCCTGCCGTACGACGTCCCGCGCGCCGAGCCCCCGCCAGGACGCGCGGCCCAGCGTGGCGGCGACGACGATCAGGATCGCGGCGAGCGGCAGGAACCGCCACATCAGGACCGTGACCGCGGCCGCGCTGCCCGCGCCGAGCTTGGCCCCGATGAACCCGGAGCTCCAGCACAGGACGAACGCGATCGAGAGCAGGGCGTTCACGACACCACATCCAGTAGACAGATCGGTATACCTGGCTCCGGTGTCCGAGTATACAGATCGGTATACTTTCCGGCATGGGCACCGCAGAGAAGCCGCAGCAGGTGACGATGACGCGTGCCGCGCGGCGCGTCCTGGAGGCCGCCGAGCGGCTGTTCTACGAGCGCGGCATCCATGCCGTCGGCGTCGATCTCATCGCCGCGGAGGCGGGAGTGACCAAGAAGACCCTCTACGACCGCTTCGGCTCCAAGGAGCGGATCGTCGTGGAGTACCTCACCGGTCGCGACGAGCGCTGGCGGGCCTTCCTCGCGCAGTACCTCGACGAGCACCTCGACGCCGCGCACGCGACACCGCGGGCGCGCGTCCTGGCCGTGTTCGACGCCTCTCGCGCATGGTCGGCGCGGTACGGCGCCAAGGGGTGCAGCATGGTCAACGCGCACGCCGAGATCAGCGACCCCTCCCACCCGGCCTTCCCCGTCATCGCCGGGCAGAAGGAGTGGATGCTCGCCCTGTTCACCGGCCTCGCCCGGGACGTCGTGCCGGGCGGCACGGATGACGCGGAGCGTCTGGGCCGGACGCTTATGCTGCTCCACGAGGGCGCCCTGGTCGCCCACGGCCTGGACGTGTTCCCGGATCCCGTGACGCACGCCCGCGACCAGGCGGCGGCCCTCCTCGACGCCACGGCCACCGGAACCTGAGCCGACCCGGGGCCCCATTAGGACAGGATCCGGCCTCTTCGCCGCCTAACGTGCACCCATGACCCCCTCCGACGACAGCCGGCCCCTCGCCTTCGAGTCCGCCGCCGCCCTCGACGCCTGGCTGGCAGGCCACCCCGCCCCGCACCCCGGCCTCTGGATCAAGGTCGCCAAGAAGGGCTCCGGCGTCCCTTCCGTCACCGCCGCCGAGGTGAACGACGTGGCCCTGTGCCACGGCTGGATCACGGGGCAGCGCAAGGGGCTCGACGCCACCTCCTACCTGCAGCGGATCACTCCGCGCCGGCCCGGCAGCCTCTGGTCGATGGTCAATGTGCGACGGGTGGCGGAGCTCACCGCCGAGGGCCGGATGCGTCCCTCGGGCCTCGCCGAGGTGGCGGCGGCCAAGGCGGACGGCCGATGGGCCGGGGCGTACGAGTCGCAGGCCGTGGCGGAGGTCCCGGCCGAGCTGGCCGCGGCGCTGGCCGAGAACCCGCTCGCCGCGGCGGCCTTCGAGAGGCTGGGCAGGACCGAGCGCTACCAGGTCATGCTCGGCCTCCTGCGCGCCCGGACCGAGCGCGCCCGGACGGCCCAGGTCTCCGCGATCCTGCGGGACATGACGAAGCGCCGGTGAGCGTGGTGCTCACCGGCGCTTCGAGGAGTGCCGCTTCGAAGCGTGCGTGGTGTCACGCGTTCCGGATCGCCGAGATGTCGAAGTTCAGCTTGATCTTGTCGGAGACCAGCACACCGCCCGTCTCCAGCGCGGCGTTCCAGGTCAGGCCCCACTCGGAGCGCAGGATCTCCGCCTTGCCCTCGAAACCGACGCGCTCGTTGCCGAACGGGTCCTTCGCGGCGCCGTTGAACTCCAGGTCGATGGTGATCGACTTGGTGGTGCCGAGGATCTCCAGATCGCCGGTGATGCGGTAGTCGTCACCGCCGAGGGCCTCCGCCTTGGTGGAGCGGAAGGTCATCGTCGGGAACTCCTCGATCTTGAAGAAGTCCGCGCTCTTGAGGTGGCCGTCACGGTCCGCGGAGCCGGTGTCGATGCTGTCCATCTTGATGTCGAGGGACGCCGTGGACGCCGACGGGTCGCTGCCGTCGAGGTGCAGCGAGCCGCTGAAGTCGAGGAATTTGCCCTTGACGTTGGTGACCATGGCGTGCCGCGCGACGAAACCGATCGTGGAGTGCGCCGGGTCGATCGTGTACTCACCGGTCAGCGCGGCCAGGTCGGGGCTGACGGCGGCGGCGGTCGTGGTGGCGGCGTCGGTGTCCTTGCGGTTGAAGATGCCCATGGGGTGCTCCTCGGGAGGTGATGTTGAATGTTGAACTACTCAACGCGGACCACCGTAGACCTATTCCGTTCAGCGTTCAACATCTTCTGGGGTGTGTCCGTGGAGTTACTCGCCGTCGCGTGATAGGGCATGAACATGACTCCGACGCGCCGTGCCTTCCTGTACGCCGCCGCCCTCGCCGCCACCTCCGCCCACGCCACCGGAACCCCGGCCCGCGCGGCCGACGCCGACCCCTATGACGCCCTGCGTCTGCGCTGGCTCGACATCTCCCTCGGGGCCGGCTACGACCCGGCGACGGAGCCGTACGCCGGCCGCCTCGCCGAGACCGGCACCCTCGCCCGCGGCTTCCGCGCCACGATGGCGCCCACCCCCACCTCCCTGTGGCCCGGCCACCCCTTCGATCCACCCGCCGGCATCACCCAGAGCTACGGCCGCCTGTGGACCATGACCAAGGCCTACGTCCAGCAGGGCACCGGATCCACCGCCGACCCCGGCCTCCTCGCCGACGTCCTGCGCGGCCTCGACCACCTCTCGGCCACGGTCTACAACCCCTCCACCACCCGCTACGGCAACTGGTGGGAGTGGCAGATCGGCAGCCCCCGCCTGCTGACGGACATCACGGCGGCGCTGTACGACCACCTCACCGACGACCGCATCGCGGCAGCCTGCGCGGCCGTCGACCACTTCATCCCGGACGCGATGCTCACCGACTACTCCGGCACCTCCACCGGCGCCAACCGTGTCGACCTGTGCCGCAGCGTCGCCCTGCGCGGCGTCCTGGGCCGGGCCCCGGCGAAGATCGCGCTCGCCCGGGACGCGCTCTCCCCGGTCTTCCCGTACGTCACCAAGGGCGACGGCCTCCACGCCGACGGCTCCTTCGTCCAGCACACCTGGGTCGCCTACTCCGGCACCTACGGCCAGGTCCTCCTCGACGGCCTCGGCCGCCTCTTCGCGCTGCTCGCCGGATCCGAGTGGGAGGTGACCGACCCGAACCGGCAGATCGTCCTCGACAGCGTCGAACGCGCCTACGCGCCCCTCATCCACGACGGGTTGGTGATGGACGGTGTCAACGGCCGCGCCATCAGCAGGGGTTACCTCAAGAGCGACGACCGGCAGGTGATGCGCAGCGACCACTACCACGGGCAGGGCATCATCGCCGCCATCGCGCTGCTCGCGGGCGGCGCGAGCGCGGCGGAACGCGAGCGCTGGTACGGCAGGATCAAGGGCTGGATCCAACGGGACACCGTCGCACCGATCTTGACGGCGCGTCAGTTCGACGTCGCCGACCTCGCCCGGCTGCACGCCGTCGCCGCGTCACCGGTCCCCGCCGCCTCCGACCCCGTCGGCCACCACCTCTTCGCCGCGATGGACCGGGCGGTGCACCGCCGCCCGCGCTTCGTCGCGCACATCGCCATGGCGAGCGACCGCATCGCCCACTACGAGTGCGGCAACGGCGAGAACCCGCGCGGCTGGCACACCGGCGCCGGAATGCTCTCCTGGTGGGCCGACGGTCTGGGCGACCAGTACACGGACTGGTACTGGCCGACCGTCGACTGGTACCGCCTCCCCGGCACGACCGTCTCCACCCGCCGGCTCCCCGACCGGGCCGGCGGCGAGTGGGGAGAGCCCAAACCCGCCGTGCGCTGGGTCGGCGGCACGACCGACGGCGACTACGCGGCGATCGGACAGCACCTGAAGGGGCTCGGCTCGACCCTGGAGGCCCGCAAGTCGTGGTTCTGCGCCGCGGACGCCGTGATCTGCCTCGGGGCCGGGATCACCTGCACGGACGGTGTGCCCGTCGAGACGGTCGTCGACAACCGCAATCTCGGGGAGAACGGCACCCAGGCCCTCACCCGAGGCCCCCGCTGGGCCCACCTGACGGGCCACGGCGGCTGGGTGGTGCCCTACGGCGCACTGCGCACCCTGCGCGAGGAGCGCACCGGAGCCTGGGCCGACATCAACACCACCAGCACCACCGAGCGCCGCACCCGCCACTGGCAGACCCTGTGGCTGGATCACGGCACCGACCCGACGGACGCCACCTACGTCTATCTGCTCATGCCCGGCGCCCGCCGCGCGGAGGTGGCCGCCCGAGCCGCCGACCGGACATGGCTGTCGGTCCTGGCCAACGACGCCGGCCGCCAGGCGGTCCACATCCCCTCCCTGGGCCTCACCGCCGCCAACTTCTGGCGACCGGGCACGGCGGGCCCGCTCACCGCCTCCGCCGGCGCCGGTGTGCTGCTCCGGCGCCGGGGCCGTACCGCTACGCTCTGCGTGAGCGAGCCGCCCCGCACCGGCGAGCCGCTGGAGATCGTCTGGGACCATCCGGTCCGACGGATCCTGTGGGCTGACGAGTCGGTCGAGATCCTCGCGACAGGACGCCGACTGCGCGTCCGTGTCACTCCGGGGATGGTATGCGCGACCCATCGATGTGAGGCGGCTCTCGCCTGACGGCTTTGTACGACCTCCACAACGCGCACGCCCTCTGAGCAGTCGGAAAGGCTGCATGCGGTCAGGGTTCTGTTCAGTGGCACCAGGAAATGGGTCCGGAGACTGTACGGAGTCAACGGCTCGCTTTGGCGCGCGTCCTTCGTAAGGTCGCTACATGACCGTTTTGGATGAGGCACCGGGTGAGCCGATCGACGCCCGCGGGCGGACGGCCGAGCTGCACGAGATCCGTGCGCAGGCGCTGGCCGGCCCGAGCGAGAAGGCGACCGCGGCGCAGCACGCCAAGGGCAAGCTGACCGCCCGGGAGCGCATCGAGCTGCTCCTGGACCCGGGTTCCTTCCGGGAGGTCGAGCAGCTGCGCCGGCACCGGGCCCAGGGCTTCGGCCTGGAGGCCAAGAAGCCGTTCACCGACGGTGTCATCACCGGCTGGGGCACGGTCGAGGGCCGCACGGTCTTCGTGTACGCGCACGACTTCCGGATCTTCGGCGGCGCGCTGGGCGAGGCCCACGCCACCAAGATCCACAAGATCATGGACATGGCCATCGCGGCCGGTGCGCCGCTGGTCTCCCTGAACGACGGCGCGGGCGCCAGGATCCAGGAGGGCGTCTCGGCGCTCGCCGGCTACGGCGGCATCTTCCAGCGCAACACCAAGGCGTCCGGCGTCATCCCGCAGATCTCGGTCATGCTCGGCCCGTGCGCCGGCGGCGCGGCGTACAGCCCGGCGCTGACGGACTTCGTGTTCATGGTCCGCGAGACGTCCCAGATGTTCATCACCGGCCCGGACGTGGTCAAGGCGGTCACCGGCGAGGAGATCACCCAGAACGGCCTCGGCGGCGCCGACGTGCACGCCGAGACCTCCGGCGTCTGCCACTTCGCGTACGACGACGAGGAGACCTGCATCGCGGAGGTCCGCTACCTCCTCTCCCTCCTCCCGCAGAACAACCGCGAGAACCCGCCCCGGGCGGAGTCCGCGGACGCGCCCGACCGCCGCAGCGAGGTGCTCCTCGACCTGGTCCCGGCGGACGGCAACCGCCCGTACGACATGGCCAAGGTCATCGAGGAGATCGTCGACGACGGCGAGTACCTGGAGGTCCACGAGCGCTGGGCGCGGAACATCATCTGCGCGCTGGCCCGCCTCGACGGCCAGGTCGTCGGCATCATCGCCAACCAGCCGCAAGTGCTCGCCGGTGTACTGGACATCGAGGCGTCGGAAAAAGCTGCGCGCTTTGTCCAGATGTGCGACGCTTTTAACATCCCGATCGTCACTTTCCTGGATGTCCCCGGGTTCCTTCCGGGTGTCGACCAGGAGCACGGCGGCATCATCCGGCACGGCGCGAAGCTCCTTTACGCCTACTGCAACGCGACCGTGCCGCGGATCTCGCTGATCCTGCGCAAGGCGTACGGAGGCGCGTACATCGTCATGGACAGCCAGTCCATCGGTGCCGACCTCACCTTTGCGTGGCCGACGAACGAGATCGCCGTGATGGGCGCGGAAGGCGCGGCCAACGTCATCTTCCGCCGCCAGATCGCCGAGGCCGAGGACCCCGAGGTCATGCGGGCCCGCATGGTCAAGGAGTACAAGTCCGAACTCATGCACCCCTACTACGCGGCCGAACGCGGCCTGGTCGACGACGTCATCGACCCCGCGGAAACCCGCGAAGTCCTCGTCAAGTCCCTGGCGATGCTCCACACGAAGCACGCGGACCTGCCGTCCCGCAAGCACGGCAACCCCCCGCAGTAACCCACCGGTACCTCTGCGGAAACCTCTCTCACGGAGACTGACACCCATGAACCTCCCTGACATCCGCGTCGAGAAGGGTCACGCCGACCCCGAGGAAGTCGCCGCCATCACGGCGATCCTCCTGGCCCGCGCCGCCGCCCGGCCGACCGCCGCACCGACCCACCGTGGCCGCCCGAAGGCCGGCTGGCGCCGCCTGGATCGCGAGCCCGGCTTCCGCGCCCCGCACAGCTGGCGCTGAGTTTCCGAGTGAGGCCACGGCCCCGGTCTCCCGAGAGGGAGGGCGGGGCCGTGGTGTGTGTTCAGCGGATGCTGACGTCGACGCCGGGGAAGTCCAGGACGCTGCGGTCCGATGGCAGGGCGCAGCGGTACAGGCTGAGTTGCCGCACTTTGGGCGGTGCGAAGTCCGGCGATGCCAGCCAGGCGGCGATGTCCAAGCCGTGGAGGGCCAGGCGTAGACCGGCCAGTGCGAACATCGTGTGCAGACCGTCGGGCAGACAGGGTTCGTCGGCGTACAGATGCAGCGTCCTCAGGTGGGAGCAGTCGCCGAGAACGGCCAGGTCCGTGGATGCGCTCACGCGGCTGAGCCCGACGGTGTGGACGCTCGCCCCGAGTCGCAGGTCGCCGAGCTGAGAAGTGTCGGGAAGGTGGAGGAACAGTGCCGTGAGTCGCTCCAGTTCGCCGAGGACTTCGAGGTGTTTCACCGACATGTCGCCGATCAGGGCGAGGAAGTTCAGAGCGGGGTGGCTCCGGAGCACTTGGAGGTCGACCTCGCCGCGCAGCTCCAGCAGGGCCAGTTCGGTGAGGGCCGACAGCTCACCCAACGCCGCGAACTCCGTGAAGGGATAGTCGATTTCCAGGCGGGTGACCGACTCCAGCCGGGTCGTGGGTCGCCATTGGCCGGAGTGGGTGAGCTTGACCAATCGGGCTTCGAGGGGCAGCCGCGACAGCACTCGGTCCGTGTAGAGATCCGCATCGAAGTAGGCCCACGCATCGATGAGCGCACGGACCACCACGCCCCGGTCGTCCCCGACGAACCCCTCCAGAACCCCCAACGCCTCCTCCCCACCGATCAGCGCGATGGTCCGCACCGTCTGCTCTGCGGCCCTCTCCGTCAGCCCCGCCCCCGACCGAGGCAACCACCGCAACAAACTCGGCCCCACCGCCGCCAACGCCGGCGGGTCCGTCTCCCGCCGCGCCGGCAGCAGTCGCGACACCGCCTCCTCCAGCCGCCCCGCCAACCCGTCGGAGACCTCCGGCAACGTCTCCTGGCACGACGCCGCCACCAACCGCAGCACCCGCGCGTACCGGGGCTCCGCCTCCGCCCGGTCCAGGATGCCGCCGATCAGCTCCTCACGTTGCCGGGCGTTCGCATGGCCCGCCGCCATGACGACCGTCTCCCGCCACAGATCCAGATGCGCCCGCCCGACCAGATTCCCCATCCGGTCCTCCTCGGCGGCCTCCTGAGCGGCGAGGTACTCCTGGAACGTCCGGTGCACGAAGTCCAGTCGCCCCTGCGCGGGGGAGCGGAGCAGCCCCGCCCGGTCCCGCAACTGCCGCAGCACCGCCTCGCCGTCCATCGGCTCCAGATGCCGCATGGCCCGCAGCCGCGCCCCCACATGAACCGCCGCCTGCTCCAGCGTGATCTCGCTGCGGTGGTTGTCCGACAGCCGCCAGGCGAGGTCCCGCAGCAGGATCAGCTTGTCGCCGAGGCTCAGCGCGCTGTCCACCGCACTCGGCACGTTCCGGTCCGCGTCCCGGTCATGCACCAGCGTGTGCAGCGCGCTGCGGTACAACTCCATCCGGTCCCGCGGTAGTTGCCGCCCCCGGTTCAGATGCATCGCGCACAGCATCGCCGCCAGCAGCGGCGTCCCCGCCAGGGACTGAAGATGCGCCCGGTCCTTCAGGCTCGTCAGCAACGACTGCTCGTACTGCGGGAGTTCGTCCACCGCGCACGGCAGCTCGTCGCCCAGCTCCCGCACCGCCTGATGCCACTGCCGGACGAAGGCAGCCAAGTCCGGCGGAGTCATCCGGTCCAGGTGCAGGGCCGCGAAGTCCTCCCGGCGCAGCCAGTCCGCCCCGGCGGCTGCCGGACGCGAGGTGACCACCACCCGTACCTCGCCGTACGCCGACAGCAGCCGCCGCAACCACTCCCGCACCGCCCGCCGCTCCCGGTCGAGCAGCTCGTCCACGCCGTCGATCAGCAGCAGCGCCCGCCCGCCGTCGAGCTGCCGCTCCACCCAGCCCCTGGGCATGATCCCGGTCAGCGGCGCCGCGACCCCGTCCAGCATGGCCTCCGGCGCGGGCAGCGGCCGGCCGCTGTACTCCCGCAGCTTCACGAAGACCGGCGTCAGGCCGTTCCAGTCCGCCAGCTCCCCGGCGAACGCGCCCCGCGCCGCCGTCACCGCCAGCCGGCGCAGCAACGTCGTCTTGCCCGAGCCCGCCTCGCCCCGCAGCAACACCCGCGAGGAACCCCGCAGAGCCGCCTCCACGCGCATCCCCGAGCCCTCGCTGCCCACTTCCTCCCAGTCGCTCATGTCGGCCCGCAGCCGGGGCAGCGACCGCGCCGTACGCCGCCACGCGCCGTCGTCCCCGGTCGCGCGCAGGCTGACGTAGGCCACCGACAGCCGTACCTGGGCGGCCGCGCGGTCGGAGGCGCGGCGGAACAGCTCCACCTCGTCCAGGCTGTCGCTGACCAGCTCCAGATAGCGCCGCCGGAACGCGGTGTCCTGGTCCGTGCCGTCCGGCGCGAACAGGGAGCGGTCCGGGAGCCGTTCGAGGATGCGGGCCACCTCGCCGCCCAGGGTCGCGGTCCGCGCCAGGAGTTCCGCCGCCGCCCGTTCCTCGAACACCGGCAGGCTGCGCACGATGCGGACGTAGTACTCCACGCACTCGGCGAACAGCCGCTCGTACAGGCTGGTTTCGGCCTCGCCGAGCCCCACCGGCGCCCGCACCGAGCGGGTGATCCGGCGGATCAGCTCGGCCGGCTGGGCGTCCGCCGCGAGCAGCGCCTCGTCGGACAGGTCCGCCGCCGCGAAGGTGTCGCACACGGCGTCGATGACCGCCTGGCGGCCCGACTCCTCCAGAGCCCTGAACTCGTGCTCCAGGAACGGCTCCAGACGGTCGAACACCGCGTCGGCGATCTGCTCGAACTGCCGCTTCACACTCCGCGAGAACTTCACCCCGGGCACCCGCACCCGGGCCAACTCCTCGATGGGCAGATGGCGTTCCTGCTCGCGCCGCTTGCCCCCGAGCCAGATCTGCGCGGCCGTGCTCGCCACGGTCGTCCCCAGCCGTAAGGCGGCCGCCTCAGCGCTCATCCCCGTATCCCCTCCGTATCCCGTAGAACGAAGTACGGCCCCCATCCCTCCCACAGGAGGAACGGAGGCCGCAACCGAAACGAGCCGAAGAGGCGGGCCGCTAGCGCAGGCGCGCCATCAGCGCGTGCTCGACCAGGGTGATCAGGGCCGACTTCGCGTCCGCGCGGTGGCGCGCGTCGGTCGTGATGATCGGGGTGTCGGGACCGATCTGGAGCGCCTCACGGACCTCGTCCGGGTTGTACGGCTGGTTGCCGTCGAAGCCGTTGAGGGCGATGACGAAGGGGAGACCCGAGTTCTCGAAGTAGTCGACCGCGGGGAAGCAGTCGGCGAGACGGCGGGTGTCCACCAGCACGATCGCGCCGATGGCGCCGCGTACCAGGTCGTCCCACATGAACCAGAAACGGTCCTGGCCCGGCGTACCGAAGAGGTACAGGATCAGGTCCTGGTCCAGGGTGATACGGCCGAAGTCCATGGCGACCGTGGTGGTCGTCTTGTCCCCGGTGTGAGTGAGGTCGTCGATGCCCGCCGAAGCTGACGTCATCACGGCCTCGGTGCGCAGCGGGTTGATCTCCGAGACGGCGCCGACGAACGTGGTCTTGCCCACGCCGAAGCCGCCCGCCACCACGATCTTCGCGGAGGTGGTGGAGCGGGAAGGACCGCCGCTAGAGCTTGCGAAGTCCACTGAGCACCCTTTCGAGCAGTGTCACGTCTGGCTGGCCGCCGGCGTTCTCGTCGCCGCCGGGCTGATGGATCGCGACCAGTCCCGCCTCCGCCAAGTCGGCGACGAGGATCCTGGCCACGCCGAGAGGGATCGTGAGGAGAGCCGAGACCTCGGCTACCGACTTGATCTCCCGGCAGAGGTTGCAGATCCGCTGATGCTCGGGCAGCTGGCCCTGCATCTGGTGCGGCTGCGCGGTGGTGTGCACCAGCGCCTCGATGGCGAGCTGGTAGCGCGGGCGCGTCCGGCCGCCGGTCATGGCGTACGGGCGCACCAGGGGGTTGTTCGACGCCCCGGCGGGCGCCGGCTCAGGGGCGCGTCGCTGCGGCTGCACCGGCTGGATGCGCGGCGCGGGCGGCTGGTCGTACGGCGAGGGCCCGGGACCCTGAGGCGCGTACGGCTGCCTCTGGCTCGGCTGGGAGGGGAAGTTGTACCGGTTCTGGGAACCGTCGTTCTGGCCCTGGGCAGGGCCGTACGACCAGTTGCCCGATGACGAACCGTCTGGGGGTGTTGCCACTTTCTCTCCTCCTCCGACTGTGCCTGGCACCCATCATGTGGAGCCGCGTCCCGAAACCTTACGGCCACGGGACGCCAAAACGCACCGCTGTCTGTTAGTTGAGCAGGCTCCCTTGGAGCTCCGCACGCAGATCCGGCGTCAGGACCGTACCGGCACGGTCGACCAGAAGCGCCATCTCGTACCCAATGAGGCCGATGTCCGCCTCGGGATGTGCGAGCACGGCGAGGGACGAACCGTCGGAGATGGACATGATGAAGAGGAATCCCCGCTCCATCTCCACAACCGTCTGGTTCACGCTGCCACCCTCGAAGATGCGGGAGGCGCCTGCCGTCAGAGACGTCAGACCGGAGGCGACGGCCGCGAGCTGGTCGGCGCGGTCGCGCGGAAAGCCTTCGGACATCGCCAGAAGGAGTCCGTCGGCGGAGACCACCACCGTGTGCGACACCCCGGGGGTGTTGTCCACGAAGTTGGTGATCAACCAGTTCAGGTTCTGTGCCGCCTGGCTCATCGGGCTCACACTAACGCTCCTGGTTGTAGGTGCTGTCAGGACCGAAGCCCTGGCCGTTCGTTTCACTTCCCGCACTGCGGCCCCGCTGGACACCCCGGCGCAGGTTGCTCAGCCTGCCCCGGACGTCCTCGGGAGCGCGGGAGACCTGTGGGCCGCCCTGGGGGGTGGCTTCGGCGGCTCCCTGGACCAGGTTGGCCTTGGGTACCCGCCGCGGCAGACCGGAGGAGGTGACCCCGCCTGCCTTGGGCTTGCGGAGCGCTGAGGCCTGCTGCCAGCGCTCGTCGTTCTGCGAGCGCCAGGCGTCGTCGCCGTTGTTGTCCGGTACGGGCGCCGGCGTCGGCGCTTCCTGCCGCGCGGGCCGGGCGCCATTGGTGCCGTTCGCGGGGGCACCGCGGCGCGGAAGCCCGGCGTCGGTCATCGTGTGGCCGGCGGTGGGGGCCGCTCCGGGACGGTCGAAGCCTACGCGGTCCCGCTCACTCACGTCATCGGCCTGCGCGGATTCCGCTTGCGGAGCGTACTGGTCCGGGTAGCCGTTGCGGTAGCCGTCCTGCTGCGGCCAGTCGTCCTGGTGACGCCGCTGCTCGAAGGCCGGGAAGGACTCCGAGGCGGACGGACGGGCGGCCGCGGGCTCCTCACGAGCGGGCTCCGCATAGGAGGGCTCGGGGTAGCCGCCGCCGGACGAGAACGTATCGTTGCGCGGCAGGCCGCCGTTCGGCGCGTAGTACGTGTCGTCGTACGCCGGACGCTGCTCGTCGTACGACGGCATCTGCGGCTCGTCGTACGCCGTCTGCTGCTGCTCCTCGTACGCCTGCTGCCGGTCGTAGTCCTCGCGCTGGTCGCCGAAGCCGCCGGGACCGTTGTCGTAGGAGGGCTGCGCCGGGAAGTCGTCGGCGTAGCCGGGCCGCTCAGGGGATTCCTGACCCGGGCCGTGGATCTCGGCCTCCAGGGCCGCGCGGCGCTCCTCACGCATCAGGGAGCGGCCGACCGGGTCCAGATCGCGCAGGTCGTCCGGGACCTCGGTGTAGCGGCTGTCGTCGAAGCCCAGCTCGGCGGCCGTACGCATCGGCGCCTGGTTGAAGTTCTCACCCTGGAACTGCTGCTCCGGGATGATCTGCGAGACGGTGAACTCGTCCTGGGAGGGCTGATGCTCGCCGCCGCCACCGTGGGTGATGGCGTCCGGCAGCATGACCAGCGAGGTCGTGCCGGCCTGCTCGCCGGAGGGGCGCAGCTGGACGCGGATGCCGTGCCGGTCGGACAGCCGGCCGACCACGAACAGACCCATGCGCTGGGAGATCGCGGCGTCGACGGTCGGCGGGTTGGCCAGCTTGTGGTTGATGTCCGCGAAGTCCTCGGCGGTCAGGCCGATGCCCTTGTCGTGGATCTCGATCATGATCCGACCGTCGGGGAGACGGGTGGCGGTCACGCGAACCTTGGTCTGCGGGGAGGAGAACGTCGTGGCGTTCTCCAGCAGCTCGGCGAGCAGGTGCACGAGGTCGGTCACGGCGCGGCCGTGGATCTCGGCCTCCGGGACACCGGAGAGCTCGATGCGCTCGTACTGTTCCACCTCGGAGGAGGCGGCGCGCAGCACGTCCACCAGCGGGACCGGCTGGTCCCAGCGGCGGCCGGGCTCCTCGCCGGCGAGGACCAGGAGGTTCTCGCCGTTGCGGCGCATACGGGTCGCGAGGTGGTCCAGGCGGAAGAGGTTCTCCAGCTGGTCCGGGTCGGCCTCGTTGTTCTCCAGGTCGGTGATCAGGGTCAGCTGGCCCTCGATCAGCGACTGGTTGCGGCGCGAGAGGTTGGTGAAGATCGCGTTGATGTTGCCCCGCAGCAGAGCCTGCTCGGCGGCGAGCCGGACGGCCTCGCGGTGGACCTGGTCGAAGGCGCGGGCGACTTCGCCGATCTCGTCCCGGGTGTTGATCGGGATGGGCGCGACCCGGGTGTCGACGCGGCCGGGGTCGGTGCGCGAGAGCTGGTCGACCAGCATCGGCAGGCGCTGCTCGGCGATGCCGAAGGCGGCGTTGCGCAGCTGGCGCATCGAGCGGGACATCTGGCGGGCCACCATGCCGGCCAGGATGAACGCGGCGAGCAGGGCGACCACGACGACGGCACCGGTGATCAGGGCGTCGCGCTTGGCGTCGTCCGAGATCGTGGCGGCCTCGTTCACCGCGGTGTTGGCGAGGTCGTTCTCGATGTCGCGGTAGGCGTTGTACTTGAGGGTGTTGACCGCCCACCAGTTCTCGGCGGTGATGCCCTTCGAGGCGAGCGCGGCTCGCTCGCTGGTGTCCGTGGAGCTCAGCTGGCCCAGCGCCCCGACGAGCTGCTCGGTCTTGGCCGGCGGCGGCACGTAGTCGGGGTCCTTCTGCTTGGCCGCCTTGGCCATCGCGGCGCCCTCGGCCTTGATCTCCTCGGTCTTGTCTTCCAGCTTCTGGATGTCCTGCTCGGTACCACCGCTCGTGTACTCCTGGATGGCGATGCCCTCCAGGTAGGCGTACGAGGAGAGAGCGACGCGCTGCCGGGCCAGGTCCGTGGCCTTGGGGCCCGGCTTGACCAGCATGTGCATACCGATGGAGCGCTCCAGCGAGAGAGCGCCCTTGGTGAGCGAGATGGCGTAGACGGTACGGCCGTAGCTGGTGATGTTTCCGGTGCCCAGACCCAGCTCGTTGGAGAACTCGAGCAGACGGTGCTCGACCGCCACGTAGCCCTCTTCGGTCTCCACGCCTTCGAGCTTGTTGGTGTAGGCGGCGGCACGCAGGTCCGTCAGGTCCGGCTCGACCTCGCGGAAGCGCTGCAGACGGCGCTCCAGGTTCGGCCGGTCCGGCATGTTCTGGGCGGCCTCGTCGAAGGCGTCGGCGGCCTTGTCGGTCGCGGCGCGGACCTTGACGACCGTCGGGTCGTCCTCGCCCTTGCCCTGGAGGAGGGGAGCGGCGGACACATCGCGCTCGACGAGCAGGGCGTCGCCGTAGGTGAGGGCGGCGGCGACCAGACGCGCGGTGTTCTCCGCGTCCTCGGCCTCCTGCCAGGTGTCGATCGAGCTCTTCACCTGGAAGCCGCCCATGACGAGGCCGACCAGCACGGGTATGAGCAGGATCGCGTTCAGCCGGGTCGGCACGCGCCAGTTGCGCGGCGAGAGGCGGCCGCCACTGGGCGCGGGCGCCGCCGTCGGTTCCGATCCGGGCACAGGGGCGGGCGCCGCTCCGCGCGGCGGCGGGGTGAAGTTGCCCCGGGCCGACGGCTCGGGACTGTTCTTGCTTCGCCTCACTCGACCAACAACCTTCCGGCGGGGTCGGCACCTACGTCGTGCCGCTGTGTCTCAGAGCCCAGTTCGTCATCGAGTACGCAGTACTGCTGAGTACGTCTTTGACTATTGGGCAGTTCTGGCATTCCAGCACGTGGGCCTGCGCTCTTCCAAACAGTGGAAGGAACAGATTCTGGGCCATGAATGCCCTAGATAAAACGGTCATAAAGAGCGAGCCCCGCCAAAAGGCGGGGCTTTTGTACGCGCAGCGAGACCGTCCGACCGCGACGAGTGGCCGTACCACCCGATTCCTCTGCCGAAACGTTATGAACAACGGAGCCGACCGTGTCAAAGGCCACAGCCGGCTCCGGCACATCTACGACAACTGCCGTATGGCGCTGCCGACTTGCCCTACCGCAGCCGGGCCATGAGCGCGTGCTCGACCAGCGTGATCAGCGCACTCTTGGCATCGGCCCGGTGCCGGGCGTCCGTGGTGATGATCGGCGCGTCCGGACCGATCTGCAGCGCCTCGCGCACCTCGTCGGGCGTGTAGGGCTGGTGCCCGTCGAAACCGTTGAGGGCTATCACGAACGGCAGACCGCTGTTCTCGAAGTAGTCGACCGCGGGGAAGCAGTCGGCCAGGCGCCGGGTGTCCACGAGCACCACCGCGCCGATCGCGCCGCGCACCAGGTCGTCCCACATGAACCAGAAGCGGTCCTGCCCCGGTGTACCGAACAGGTACAGGATCAGGTCCTGGTCCAGGGTGATACGGCCGAAGTCCATGGCCACCGTGGTGGTGGTCTTGTCGCCGGTGTGCGTGAGGTCGTCGATGCCCGCGCTCGCGGACGTCATGACGGCCTCGGTGCGCAGCGGGTTGATCTCCGAGACGGCGCCGACGAACGTGGTCTTGCCCACGCCGAAGCCACCCGCCACCACGATCTTGGCGGAAGTGGTCGCCCGACCCGGTTCAGAGCTTGCGAAGTCCACTGAGCACCCTTTCGAGCAGCGTCACGTCCGGAGCGCCGCCGTTGTTCTCGTCGCCGCCCGGCTGGTGGATGGCGACCAGGCCGGCCTCGGCAAGGTCCGCGACGAGGATCCTGGCCACGCCCAGCGGCATGGACAGCAGAGCGGAGACCTCGGCGACCGACTTCACCTCACGGCACAGATGGCAGATCCGCTGGTGCTCCGGGAGGAGCCCCATGAGCGCTGCCGGGTCGGCCGTCGTGCTGATCAGGGCCTCGATGGCCAGCTGGTACCGCGGCCGGGTCCGGCCACCGGTCATCGCGTACGGACGTACCAGCGGCTGGTCGCCCTCATCCTCGTACGGCTCCGCGTACGGATCATGAGAGGCGGTGGGCGGGGTCATGAATCCTCCGGGCTGGGACAGCAAGTCGGTCAGTCAAGCCGTCTGGGTGAGGGGGCCAGTGGGGGGATTGTGGCGGCCGGACGGTGATTTGGTGAGACGGGTTGGATCCGGGCGATCAGTGGAGCAGACTGCCTTGCAGTTCGGCGCGCAGGTCGGGCGTGAGCACCGCGCCCGCGCGGTCGACCAGCAGCGCCATCTCGTAGCCGACGAGGCCGATGTCGCATTCGGGGTGAGCCAGGACGGCGAGGGAAGAGCCGTCCGAGACCGACATCAGGAAAAGGAACCCTCGTTCCATCTCCACGACGGTCTGGGCGACGTCGCCGCCCTCGAAGATCCGGGACGCGCCCGCCGTCAGCGAGGTCAGGCCCGACGCGACGGCCGCCAGCTGGTCGGCTCGGTCGCGCGGAAAGCCTTCCGACATCGCCAGCAGCAGACCGTCGGCGGACACGACGACGGTGTGGGACACACCAGGGGTGTTGTCCACGAAGTTGGTGATCAACCAGTTGAGATTCTGTGCCGCCTGGCTCATCTGGCTCAACTAACGCTCCTGCTGGTGAGTGGGGCTCGGGAAGCTGCCGGTCTGACCGGTACCGGTACCGGCCTGACGACCCTGTGCGATACCCCGACGGAGATTGGTCAGCCGACCGCGTACGTCATCGGGCGCACGCGAGACCTGCGGACCGGTTTGGTGCTGTTGCTGCTGAGCCGTACCCGCGACGAGGTTCGCCCTGGGCACCCGGCGCGGCAGGCCGGAGGTGGTGACACCGCCCGCGGCCGGCTGCCGGACGCGTTCAGCCTGCCGGACGAGATCGTCGTTCGGCGAGCTGCGCCAGGCGGTCGACGCGGGACGCTGGGGAGCGGGGGGCTGCTGCGGCCGCTCGGTGGGAGCCTGCGGTTCCTGGTGCGGGGCGGCCGCGGGGGCCGAACCACCGGCACCGTTCTGACGTCCCTGCGGACCGCCGTGGAACCAGTTGGTCTCCAGCGTGTCGTACAGCGGGGTACGTCCGTCGCCGGGACCGGTCGCGGGCGGCAGGGCCTCGGGCTCCTGGCGCGGCCGCTGCTGCGGACGCGGCGGGACCGGGGGCTGCGCCGGGCCGACGAGGCCGGAGTTGCCGCCGTAGGTGCCGTTGACCTGGGGCCGCTCGAACTGGCCGGTGGAGTCGGCGTTCTGGCGGCCGGGCACGCTGTGCTGTCCCGTCGAGCTGCCGTCGTACGCCTGCGGTACGGCGAACTGGCCCGTCTGCGAGGAGTTGTTCTGACCCGGGGCGCCGTAGACGTCCGGGCGGACGAACTGACCCGTGTTCTGCTGCCCGTTCGCACCGGGGCGGGGGAACTGGCCCGTGCTCTGCGGGTTGTACGAGGTGGGGGACGCGGCGTCGAAGTCCGGGCGGGCGAACTCCGAGGTGGAGGCGGCGCCCTGCCGGTCGTCGATGCGCGGCATCCGGGAGGTCTGTGCGGGGTCCTCGTCGTGCCCGCGCGGGGCGTCGAGCGAGGCACGCGGCACCGGCGGCTGCGCGTTCTCGTCGCTCCAGCTGGGGCGGGAGGGCTGACCGGCACCCGGCAGCTCGGCACGCGGACCACCGCGCGGCGGCAGCTGCGGCGTACGGCCACGACGGCCCTTCTCGCCACCGGGGGGCGGCGACTGCGGAGCGGAGGAGCCGCCCGGGCGGGACTGCTCGCGGCCGGAGCCGCGGTTGGCGCCGAAGGCGTCCTGGCCCGAGCCGAACGCGTCCATGCCCGCGGACTGCATGCCCTGCGGGGCACCCGGAGCCTGGCCGCCGAAGCCCGCGCCCGCCCCGGCCGGAGCCGGCCGGCCCTGCGGCGGGGCACCCGGACCCTGCTGTCCGCGCGGTCCACCCTGCGGAGCGCCGTCCCGTCCGGGCAGCGCGGCCCGCGGTCCCTGACCGGCGCCGAGCCGGCCACCGCCGGAGGCACCGGCACCGAGGGCACCGCCCTGAGCACCCGCGCCGAGCTGGCCGCCACCGGCCTGGGCCTGACGGCGCGCGGCTGCCACACCCGCGGCGGCCTGCGCGGCGGCCGGACCGCCGGAGGCGCCGGGGCCGCTCGGGCCGGGCTTGCCACCGGCCGGCTTCTTGCCGCCCTGGGCGACGTCCACCGGCAGCATGACCAGCGCGGTCGTACCACCGGAGTCGGACGGGCGCAGCTGGATGCGGATGCCGTGCCGCTGCGACAGTCGACCGACCACGAACAGACCCATGCGGCGGGAGACGGAGACGTCCACGGTGGGCGGCGAGGCGAGCCGCTCGTTGATCGCCGCGAGGTCCTCGGGGGAGAGACCGATACCGGTGTCGTGGATCTCGATCAGCACGCGGCCGTCGGGCAGCGCGTGACCGGTGACCTTGACCTTGGTCTGCGGCGAGGAGAAGGAGGTCGCGTTCTCGAGCAGCTCGGCGAGCAGGTGCACGAGGTCGTTGACCACGCGGCCGGCCACTTCGGTGGTCGGCACGGCGGCCAGCTCGATGCGCTCGTACTGCTCCACCTCGGAGGCGGCGGCACGGAGCACGTCGACCAGCGGGACCGGGCGGGTCCAGCGACGGCCGGGCTCTTCACCGGCGAGGACGAGGAGGTTCTCACCGTTACGGCGCATACGCGTCGCGAGGTGATCGAGCTTGAACAGCGAGGACAGCTGGTCCGGGTCGGCCTCGCGGGACTCCAGTTCGGAGATGAGCGAGAGCTGACGCTGGATGAGGCCCTGGGAGCGGCGCGAGAGGTTGGTGAACATCGCGTTGACGTTGCCCCGCAGCAGGGCCTGCTCGGCGGCGAGTCGTACGGCTTCGCGGTGCACGTCGTCGAAGGCCGCGGCCACCTGGCCGATCTCGTCCCGGGAGTGCACACCGACCGACTCGACGGAGGTGTCGACGTCCTGCGGGTCCGACTCCGAGAGCTGCTTGACCAGCTCGGGCAGCCGGTCCTGGGCGACCTTGGTGGCGGTCTCCTCCAGGCGGCGCAGCGAGCGGATCATGGAGCGGGCCACGACGAAGGCGCCGACGAGCGAGACACCGAGGACGAGCAGGATCAGCGCACCGGAGATGATCGCCTCGCGCTCGGAGGCGTTGCGCAGCTCGCGGGCCTTCTGCTCCATCTCCTCGAGCAGCGTGGTCTCGATGGCGCGCATGCCCTGGAGCTTGGTGGTGCTGTCGTCGACCCAGTCCCGGTAGGAGCGGCGGTCCAGGTCGGCGAGGCCGTTGGGGTTGATGAGCGCGCGGCCGGCGTACTTGTCGGTGGCCGCGATGGTCGGGTTGCCCTCTTCGATGGGCTTGAGCAGCTCGGCGGACTCGGCGCCGTAGATGCTCTTGAACTGCCGCAGCTCGGACTTCTGGCTCGCCAGCGCGGAGGACGCGTACAGGCGGTCGTTCTCGGTGAGGTCGCCGCGCGAGGTGTTGTTCGCGGGGAGCGCCGCGGCGAGGACCGCGCGCTGGATGGAGGCGTACTCCTTGGCGGTGGAGAAGGCGGACAGAGCACGCGTGCTCTGGATCATCTCCGGGTTGCTGGTCGCCTCCGCCATGTCCTGGGAGAGGCTCAGCAGGTTGGTGATCAGCCGGTGGTAGGCCTCCACCGTCTGGGTGGAGTTGCCGTCGGCCTCGTAGGCGGTGTTGCGGATCTTCTCGATGGCGTTCAGATCGCTGAGGAGCAGGACCAGGTTGTCGCGGACGCCCTTGAGTTCGCCGTCCTTGCTGTTGTCGTCGATCTCCTCGGAGGCCTCGATGAAGCCCGTCATGACCCGGTCCGTCTTGTCCCGGAAGCCCTTGACGGTGTAGTCGGAGGCCTTGGCGCCGTGCGCGAGGGGACCGGCGGACTGGTCGCGCTCCTCCTGGAGCGCGGCGGCCAGCTCGGTGGCCCGCTTGGTCATGTCCGTCAGCAGCCGCATGTTCTCGAGCTGCTGGATGTCGTCCATGTTGTCGCTGATGCGCAGTGCGCCCAGCGAGGTGGCCGCGACCACCGGGAGCGTCAGCAGCGCGACGAGGCGTGTGGAGATACGCCAGTTGCGCAGGGCTATTCGCGATCCCGGGCCGACGGGGCTCTTCGGAGCCTTGGCCGGCGGCGCGGTGGGGTTCGCCGTGCTCGAGGACGCCGACACGGCGGGGCGCCCGGAGCGCTCACCGCCGTCCACCGACGCGGTCGGGCCCGGGTTCTGGGCGTGCTGGGGCGAGGGACCTCGGTCGGTCCCGCCGTGCTCCGGCTCCGCCGAAGCGCTGCCATCCCTCTTGAAACGTCCCTGCACTAGCGTCGCAACCTCTGGACCAGGCGTCCTTCCGCGTGAACGGACGGACACGGTGTCGGCGTATTAGGGAGCGTCCTGAACACGCTCCCTGATGGTCGTGAGTGACCGGCGCTGGCTCCCCCTTCTCGCCGCCGCTCGGCGCTCGAAACGCCCCCTGCGCGCCGGCTCGATCCTGCGGCGGTCCGTGAGATTCCAGCACAGTGCAGGATCTCCAACAAGGCCCGTAGGTCGAGCCGTGACATACGTGACACCACGTGAGTGCGAGATTACCTGCTGTAGAAACTAATCTCTCTCATAACGGACTTATGCCCGCGAGCCGCTCGTGCGCGGAAGGTGTCCCAGTCGCCATGATCAGGAGCGGAATGACGGCTTCAGGTGGGCAATGTCCGTTTCGTCGGACTGAAATGCGCGTCTGAATTGACCGTTTTGACCGCGACTCAGTGAGCAAACTCACATACCGATCAAGCGGTCTTCACGGCTTCTTGCGGGAATCGCATGTTTAGCCTGACGTTTTACAAGAGGGATGATTCTGCCAACCCGCTACGACAGGACCCAGTACAGCCGTGAAGACGACGATGATCCGCACGATAGCCAACCCGCGGCGCACCACGCTGGCCCACCTCGCCGACGCCGGGGAGTTGCACCTCCCGCAGCAGCCGGAACACTCCGTCGATCTTCCCGCTCAGACCGCCAACCCCAGGCGCACCACCCTCGAAGAGATCCCCGTCACCGCCGCCGCGCAGTAGTACGCGGGACATCGGCCGATTGTTCAATCACGTACGAACAATCGGCCCGTGTGACGGGCGAGGCGCCCGCCCCTTGCCGCGTTAGCCTGGAGCGTCAGACTCCAGCCGGCTCAAGTGAGGGGCGCAGGATCCCGTGCGCATCGCCAGATTCTCCATCGACGGGAACGTCGCCTTCGGCGCGGTCGAGGGCGACAGGCCGGACGAGCTCGTCCTCGACATCATCAAGGGCATCCCGTTCGCGGACTTCGAGCTCTCCGGTACGAAGGTCCCGTTGAGCAAGGTGAGGCTGCTGCCGCCGGTGCTCCCCAACAAGGTCGTGGCCTTCGGCCGCAACTACGCCGAGCACGCGCGTGAACTCGGCAACGAGGTGCCGGACGCCCCGTTCGCCTTCTTCAAGCCCTCCACATCGGTGATCGGCCCCGGCGACGAGATCCAGTACCCGTCCTTCACCGAGGACCTCCACCACGAGGCCGAGCTGGCCGTCGTCATCGGCCGGATGTGCCGCGAGGTCCCGCGCGAGCGCGTCAAGGACGTCATCTTCGGCTTCACCTGCGCCAACGACATCACCGCCCGGGACGTCCAGAAGCGCGAGAAGCAGTGGGCCCGGGCCAAGGGCTTCGACAGCTCCTGCCCGCTGGGCCCCTGGGTGGAGACCGGCCTGGACCTTCAGACCGCGTCCGACCTCACCATCCAGCTCACCGTCAACGGCGAGCAGCGCCAGCTCGGCCGCACCAGCGAGATGATCCACGGCATCGAGGACCTGATCGTCAACATCTCCGAGGCCATGACGCTGCTCCCCGGCGACGTGATCCTCACGGGCACCCCGGCAGGGGTCGGCCCCCTCAACGTCGGCGACGAGGTCGCCGTCACCATCGAAGGCATCGGCACTCTCACCAACAAGGTTGTCAAGCGTGGCTAGCGCACCCGGCTCCCCAGTCCGCGTCCGATTCTGTCCCTCGCCCACCGGTAACCCCCATGTGGGCCTGGTCCGCACCGCCCTGTTCAACTGGGCGTTCGCCAAGCACCACCAGGGCACCCTGGTGTTCCGCATCGAGGACACCGACGCGGCCCGCGACTCCGAGGAGTCCTACGACCAGCTGCTCGACTCGATGCGCTGGCTGGGCTTCGACTGGGACGAGGGCCCCGAGGTCGGCGGCCCGCACGCGCCCTACCGCCAGTCGCAGCGCATGGACCTCTACAAGGACGTCGCGGCCAAGCTCCTGGACGGCGGCCACGCCTACCGCTGCTACTGCTCCCAGGAGGAGCTGGACAGCCGCCGCGAGGCCGCCCGCGCCGCCGGCAAGCCCTCCGGCTACGACGGCCACTGCCGCGACCTGACCGACGCGCAGGTCGAGGAGTACAAGGCCCAGGGCCGCGCCCCGATCGTCCGCTTCCGCATGCCCGACGAGACGATCACCTTCACGGACCTGGTCCGCGGCGAGCTGACCTTCACCCCGGAGAACGTCCCGGACTACGGCATCGTCCGCGCCAACGGCGCCCCGCTGTACACGCTCGTCAACCCGGTCGACGACGCCCTGATGGAGATCACCCACGTCCTGCGCGGCGAGGACCTGCTCTCCTCGACGCCCCGTCAGATCGCCCTGTACAAGGCGCTGATGGAGCTGGGCGTCGCGAAGGGGATCCCGCAGTTCGGCCACCTCCCGTACGTCATGGGCGAGGGCAACAAGAAGCTGTCGAAACGCGACCCCGAGTCGTCGCTCAACCTCTACCGCGAGCGCGGCTTCCTCCCCGAGGGCCTGCTCAACTACCTCTCCCTGCTCGGCTGGTCGCTCTCCGCCGACCAGGACATCTTCACGATCGACGAGATGGTCGCGGCCTTCGAGATCGCGGACGTGAACCCCAACCCGGCCCGCTTCGACCTCAAGAAGTGCGAGTCGATCAACGGCGACCACATCCGCATGCTGGACGTGAAGGACTTCACCGAGCGCTGCGCCCCTTGGCTGAAGGCCCCGTTCGCCCCCTGGGCGCCGGAGGACTTCGACGAGGCCAAGTGGCACGCGATCGCCCCGCACGCCCAGACCCGGCTGAAGGTGCTGTCGGAGATCACGGACAACGTCGACTTCCTGTTCCTCGCGGAGCCGGTGCAGGACGAGGCCAGCTGGGCGAAGGCCATGAAGGAGGGCTCCGACGCCCTCCTGCGCACGGCCCGCGAAAAGCTGGAGTCGGCCGACTGGACGTCACCCGAGTCCCTCAAGGAGGCGGTCCTGGCCGCCGGTGAGGCCCACGGCCTCAAGCTCGGCAAGGCCCAGGCCCCGGTCCGCGTGGCCGTCACCGGCCGCACGGTGGGCCTGCCCCTGTTCGAGTCCCTGGAGGTCCTGGGCAAGGACACGACGCTGGCCCGGATCGACGCGGCGCTGGCGAAGCTGATGGCGTAGCCCATGGCGTCGGGTGAGGGGCGGCAGCCACGGCTGCCGCCCCTCACCGTTTGCGCGTAGGAAACAGCGCGAGGGGCGGGAGTGTCGGAGCTTGATCTCGAACTCTTGCACGAAGATCACGAGTCGCACATAATTCCACCTCGAATTGCGCCCGTTTACCCGCTGACACATAGTCCTGCGCTCACCACAAGGAGACGTATGTCCAACGCCAGACGCTTCGCCATTGCGGCTCTCGCGGCCTCGGCCCTCACCCTTGGGACGGCCACCTCGTCCTACGCCACCACGTACACGAACGCGTCCAGCAACAGCTGCGGTGCCGTGTACTTCATCGACAACGGCGACACCTTCAAGTTCCTCGATGTGTGCAGTGACGGCAAGGGCGTGCGCCTGCAGTACACGAGCCCCACGACCGGCAGCCCCTCCACCAGCCACACCAAGATTCACGTGGACTACACCGGCGGCTACACCGGGTACGACCTGAACAATGCGTACGTCTACGACACCGACATGAACGAGAACGCCTGCTTCTACTTCCGCGTCGGCCACGTGGACAACGGCGCCTATGTCAGCGGCTCCTACGGCGGCTGGGATCTGGCCTGCGCCGCCAACTAGTTCACGAGTGCCCCCTTTCGGGGCCGTGTGACCAGCTGCTTCGCCGCACCTAATCAAGGACTTCCACGGTTCACGGACGGAGTCGGTCGCCACAGGCTACTGTCGGATCATGAGCATTCGTGCCGTGCTCTGGGACGTTGACGACACCCTCTTCGACTACACAGGGTCCGACCGTGCCGGAATGCGCCGACACCTGGCGGCCGAGGGCCTGCTGGACGCATACGAAAGCGTCCAGCAGGCCCTCTCGCGCTGGCGGGAGATCACCGATGTCCAGTGGAGGCGGTTCTCCGCGGGGGAGGTGTCCTTCGAAGGCCAGCGCTGGGACCGGGTGCGAGTCTTCCTGGGCGAGGAACTGAGCGACGCGGAGGCCGACGCCTGGTTCCAGCGGTACATCGGGCACTACGAGGCCGCCTGGGCCCTCTTCCCGGATGTCCTGCCCGCCCTCGACGCCCTCGCCGCCAGCCACCGGCACGCGGTGCTGTCCAACTCCAGCATTCACGTCCAGGACCGCAAGCTGCGTGTCCTCGGCGTCCACGACCGCTTCGAGGCGATCCTCTGCGCCGCCGAGCTCGGCATCTCCAAGCCGGAGGCCGGTGCCTTCCACGCCGCCTGCGCCGCCCTCGGCCTCGCCCCGCACGACGTGGCGTACGTCGGGGATCACCCGGAGATCGACGGGCGGGGTGCCGCGGACGCCGGGCTGATGTCGGTCTGGATCGACCGCGACGGGGCGTACACCAGCGACGACGACCCCGGCGGACCGCACCGGATCGCCTCCCTGTCCGAACTCCCCGCGATCCTCGGCTCGGATACCCGTTTTGGAGCCCCGTCCACCTTCAGGTAATGTTCTTCCTGCGCCGCCGGGGAGCGGGCCGAAAGGCCGGGAACCGGAGGAGCAAAACTAGAACAAGATCCCCCCAGGGGCTTGCGTTCCAGTGGCCTATGGTGTAATTGGCAGCACGACTGATTCTGGTTCAGTTAGTCTTGGTTCGAGTCCAGGTAGGCCAGCTCGCAGAGCTCATCTGCAAAGCCCCCGTTGTGTAGCGGCCTAGCACGCTGCCCTCTCAAGGCAGTAGCGCCGGTTCGAATCCGGTCGGGGGTACGGATCCTCAGGGATCAAGGCCCCCGTTGTGTAGCGGCCTAGCACGCCGCCCTCTCAAGGCGGTAGCGCCGGTTCGAATCCGGTCGGGGGTACGAACTGGTCTAAACCACATTGGTCTATGGTGTAATTGGCAGCACGACTGATTCTGGTTCAGTTAGTCTTGGTTCGAGTCCAGGTAGACCAGCTCGGATCTGCGGAAACGTAAGATCCACGCCCCCGTTGTGTAGCGGCCTAGCACGCCGCCCTCTCAAGGCGGTAGCGCCGGTTCGAATCCGGTCGGGGGTACACCATGAAGGCCCTTCGCTTAGGCGGAGGGCCTTCGTCGTGCCCGGCACCGGTCACTCGAAGCCGTACCGCCGCGTCGTCTCCTCCTCCTGGGCCAGCCGGTGCAGCGCCTGCAGCACCGGCTCATTGAGGATCGCTCCCAGGATCGCGAACTCGATCTGCTCCGCCTCCGTTGCGTACGTCTCCATGTTGTCCAGGTCGAGGACGGCCGTCCGGTGCATCAACTCGGCGTAAGACGCGAGCAGTTCGGCCCCGAAGCCGTAGCCGAGCCGGCGGAACGCGGCCACCGCCACCACCAGCGAGCGGTACGCGGGGGAGATGGTCGTGAGCTGCTTGGCGTTCCCCCAGCCGAGCCGGTCCAGGAGTTCGGTGACCTCCTGGTGTGCGGCCCGGACGTACTCGTCGTCCTCGTCCGGCTCCGGCACCTGTGGCAGCGTCCACATCGCCGCGCCCAGGCGGATCGCGCGGGGCAGGGAGTCGTCGTCGACATGCGCCAGGACCTCCCTGACCGTCGCCACCGGCACCCGGCCGACCTGGATCATCGAGCGGATCAGTCGCAGCCGCCGCAGGTGCTCCTCGTCGTACTCGGCCGTCGTCGTGTTGATCTGGCGGCCGGGCGCCAACAGGCCTTCGCGCAGGTAGTACTTGATCGTCGCGGTGGACACCCCGCTGCGCTCGCTCAGTTCGGCCAGCCGCATCTCTTGCGCCCTTCTTTGGGGAGTGCCACTATCCAAGCACCACTTGGAAGGATAGTGCCGCTATCCGATAGAGGAAACGGGGCTCGACATGCTCGCCAGGCCGGTACCGGGTCGCACCACCGCGGACGCCGAGGGCGAGGTGGTCGTCCTGCTGATCGGCATGCGCATCAACCACTTCCGGGCCGTGCGTCACTGGCTGCCGGTGGCGGTGGGCATGATGCGGATGCTGCGCGAGCTGGGGAAAGCGCCCGAGCGTGGACTGCTCGGCCATGTCCTGCTGACGGCCTCGCCGCGGACGTACTACGTCGTCCAGTACTGGGAATCGAAGGCGAAGCTCTACGCCTACGCGCACGCGGCGGACATGTCGCACCGCCGGGCATGGACGATCTTCAACCGCAGGGAGAAGGCGGGGAAGGTCAGGCAGCACGTGGGGATGTGGCACGAGGCATACGTCGTGCCGGAGGGGTCGTACGAGTCGATCTACTCGGACATGCCGGCGTTCGGACTCGCCGCGGCGCACGGGCAGGTGCCGGTGGAGAAGCGGGGCCGCTACGCCAAGGACCGGTTCGCGCACCGGTCGGCGAAGGCGAAGGTGGCCGAAGAAGCCGAATGACGGGGGGCTCGGGGGACGGGGAGGGCCTGCCGCGGCGTTGAGGCGGGCCCTCCCCGCTGAAGTGTCCCGGGTCAGCCCGTGCGGCGCAGGGCCTCCGAGAGGCGGGCCGCGGCGTCGATGACCGCCTGGGCGTGCATACGGCCCGGGTGGCGGGTGAGGCGCTCGATGGGGCCGGAGACCGAGACGGCGGCCACCACGCGGTTCGACGGGCCCCGCACCGGCGCGGAGACGGACGCGACGCCCGGCTCGCGCTCGCCGATCGACTGGGCCCAGCCCCGGCGCCGTACGCCGGAGAGCGCGGTGGCCGTGAAGCGGGCGCCCTGGAGGCCGCGGTGCAGCCGCTCCGGCTCCTCCCAGGCCATGAGGATCTGTGCCGACGAACCGGCCTTCATCGTGAGCGTCGAGCCGACCGGGACCGTGTCCCGAAGGCCGGACAGGCGTTCCGCCGCGGCGACGCAGATGCGCATGTCGCCCTGGCGGCGGTAGAGCTGTGCGCTCTCGCCGGTGACGTCACGGAGGTGGGTGAGGACCGGTCCCGCAGTGGCCAGGAGACGGTCCTCACCCGCGGCCGCGGCCAGTTCTGCCAGGCGAGGGCCGAGAATGAAACGGCCCTGCATGTCACGCGCCACCATGCGGTGGTGTTCCAGAGCCACGGCCAGTCGATGGGCCGTGGGTCGTGCCAGTCCGGTGGCCGAGACGAGCCCTGCGAGGGTGGCCGGACCGGACTCCAGGGCGCTCAGGACAAGGGCTGCCTTGTCCAGAACGCCGACGCCGCTACTGTTGTCCATGAAACGATACTCGCGTCTCACTCTGTGAAACGCAAGTTCAATTTTCCGTGGAACACGCCACTCTGGAAGAACGAAGGCAGAGCGGCCCGTAAACCAGAGCGGGCCTGGCGGCGGACGCCCGGAAGCAGGGGCGCGGGCGGCGGTCGCCTTCTCAAGATCTCTAGTTGGGCCGGTGGACCGTAGACCGGCCGAAGGGAAAGCGATGGGTAGGACACTCGCGGAGAAGGTCTGGGACGACCATGTCGTCCGGCGCGCCGAGGGCGAGCCCGACCTCCTCTTCATCGATCTGCACCTGCTGCACGAGGTGACCAGCCCGCAGGCCTTCGACGGCCTCCGCAAGAGCGGTCGCCGGGTGCGCCGGCTCGACCTGACCATCGCCACCGAGGACCACAACACCCCGACCCTCGACATCGACAAGCCGATCGCGGACCCGGTCTCCCGGGTACAGCTGGAGACGCTGCGCAAGAACGCCGCCGAGTTCGGGGTGCGCCTGCACCCGCTGGGCGACGTCGAGCAGGGTGTCGTGCACGTCGTCGGCCCGCAGCTGGGCCTGACCCAGCCGGGCATGACCGTCGTCTGCGGTGACTCCCACACCTCCACCCACGGCGCCTTCGGCGGTCTGGCGTTCGGCATCGGCACCTCCCAGGTCGAGCATGTGCTGGCCACCCAGACGCTGCCCATGGCCCGCCCGAAGACCATGGCCATCACGGTCAACGGCGAGCTGCCCGACGGTGTCACCGCCAAGGACCTGATCCTGGCGATCATCGCCCGGATCGGCACGGGCGGCGGCCAGGGCTATGTCCTGGAGTACCGCGGTTCCGCCATCGAGAAGCTCTCGATGGAGGCCCGGATGACCATCTGCAACATGTCGATCGAGGCCGGTGCCCGCGCGGGCATGATCGCCCCCGACCGGACCACCTTCGACTATCTCGAGGGCCGACCGCACGCGCCCAAGGGCGAGGACTGGGACGCCGCCGTCGCGTACTGGAAGACGCTGAAGACGGACGCGGACGCCGAGTTCGACGCCGAGGTCGTCATCGAGGCCGCCGAGCTGTCGCCGTTCGTCACCTGGGGCACCAACCCGGGCCAGGGCGCGCCGCTTTCGGCGTCCGTCCCCGATCCTGCTTCGTACGAAGACGCTTCGGAGCGCCTCGCCGCCGAAAAGGCCCTGGAATACATGGGGTTGGAGGCCGGTCAGCCGCTGCGCTCCATCAAGGTGGACACCGTCTTCGTAGGCTCGTGCACCAACGGCCGTATCGAGGACCTGCGCGCTGCCGCCGAGCTCGTGAAGGGCCGCAAAGTCGCCGACGGCGTACGGATGCTGGTCGTCCCCGGCTCCGCGCGGGTCGGTCTGCAGGCCGTTTCCGAGGGCCTGGACGTCGTCTTCAAGGAGGCCGGCGCCGAGTGGCGGCACGCGGGCTGCTCGATGTGCCTGGGCATGAACCCGGACCAGCTGGCCCCCGGTGAGCGCTCCGCGTCCACCTCCAACCGCAACTTCGAGGGCCGGCAGGGCAAGGGCGGTCGTACGCACCTGGTGTCGCCGCAGGTCGCGGCGGCCACCGCGGTTCTGGGCCACCTGGCCTCCCCGGCCGATCTGTCCGACGCCGAGACCCGTACGCCCGCTGGAGTCTGATCAGCCATGGAAGCATTCACCAAGCACACCGGCCGGGCCGTTCCGCTGCGCCGCTCCAACGTCGACACCGACCAGATCATCCCTGCTCACTGGCTCAAGAAGGTGACCAGGGACGGATTCGAGGACGGGCTGTTCGAGGCCTGGCGCAAGGACGAGACGTTCATCCTCAACCAGCCCGAGCGGCAGGGCGCCACGGTCCTGGTCGCCGGCCCCGACTTCGGCACCGGCTCCTCCCGCGAGCACGCCGTGTGGGCGCTGCAGAACTACGGTTTCAAGACCGTCATCTCCTCGCGCTTCGCGGACATCTTCCGCGGCAACTCGCTCAAGAACGGCCTGCTCACGGTGGTTCTGGAGCAGAAGATCGTGGACGCGCTGTGGGAGCTCACGGAGAAGGACCCGCAGGCCGAGGTCACGGTCGACCTGGAGGCCCGTGAGGTGCGCGCCGAGGGCATCACCGCCTCCTTCGAGCTGGACGAGAACTCCCGCTGGCGGCTGCTGAACGGCCTCGACGACATCTCGATCACCCTCCAGAACGAGGACGACATCGCCGCCTACGAGGCGAAGCGGCCGTCGTTCAAGCCCCGCACGCTCCAGATCTGACCCGAGGCCCGTCCGCAAGGCGACTTTCGGACACCGCAACACCCTCCCAGTACCCCCGATCAGCCCGATCGGGGGTACTGGCATGTCTGCACCCGAACGGTCCTGTGCCGGATACGTGCGCCGCTCAACTTCCCACGTTAGGGCGGGTGTTACCGGGGTACGCGAGTGATGCGCAGGCGACTTCCGCAAGTGCCCGGAAGGCCATTTGAGGCCGGAGTTGCACCCCTGGCAGGCGACAACTCGCCCCAGATGGCACAATCTGTGCATGGAACACGACGGCCAACTCGAGCTCTATGCGGCAGTCGCGGTCCAACTGAAGGAAGCGCACACAAGGGTGCGCGCACTGCAAGTCCCGGAGGGCGTACGGATGGCGCTGACCCGGAAGCTGCTGGTCATTACGGCCGCGGCCAAGCACGACGTCGCCGAAGCGACAAGGCGTCTGGAGCGGTTCATGGCGGATCTCGACGCGGGGCGATTCCCCGAAGAGGAACGCTGAACACCTTCGAGACCGTCGAGTCTGTTGCGGCACAAGGGTGATTAGCCCGTTTCGTGTTTGATTTGCGGTATATATCTGCCTAACGTGCGAAAAAGCTTGAACACTTTCGTTCTGGCGATGTCTCCGAAGGGGAAGACGTGAACAAGGCGCAGCTCGTAGAAGCGATTGCCGACAAGATGGGCGGCCGCCAGCAGGCCGCCGATGCTGTCGACCACGTACTGGACGCGATCGTCCGCGCGGTTGTCTCGGGTGAGCGGGTCTCGGTCACCGGCTTCGGTTCGTTCGAGAAGGTCGACCGCCCGGCCCGGTACGCCCGTAACCCTCAGACGGGCGAGCGGGTTCGGGTCAAGAAGACCTCCGTTCCGCGCTTCCGTGCGGGTCAGGGCTTCAAGGACCTGGTGAGCGGCTCGAAGAAGCTCCCCCGGGGCGGCGAGGTCGCCGTCAAGAAGGCGCCCAAGGGCAGCCTGACCGGTGGTGCCGCGGCGACGGTCAAGAAGGCCGCCGCCAAGAAGACCGCCAAGGCGGCCGCCAAGAAGACGACCGCGAAGAAGACGACGGCCAAGAAGACCACGGCCGCCGCCAAGAAGACCACCGCGAAGAAGACGACGGCCAAGAAGACCACGGCCGCCGCCAAGAAGACCACCGCGGCGAAGAAGGCCACCGCCAAGAAGGCGACGGCGAAGAAGGCTCCGGCGAAGAAGGCCACCGCCAAGAAGGCACCGGCCAAGAAGTCGACCGCGCGCAAGTCCACGGCCAAGAGGACCACGCGCAGCAGGTAGGACCGCACAGGGGCACTCACGCGCCGGGCCGGACTCCGCACGGAGTCCGGCCCGCGGCGTGTTTCAGAGGGTCTGCAACGTCACCAGGGTGATGCGCAGGGTCTCGCCCTCGCCTTCCGTCTCGATGCGGACCCGCTGGCCTGGGCGCAGCAGGCGTAGGCCTCCGGCGTCGAAGGCGGGGGCGTCGAAGTTGACGGGGGTGCCGTCGTCCAGGAGGACGCTGCCCGAGCGGGTGTCGGCGTCGTAGGTGTATGCGGTGGCCTGCATGGGCGTCAGCCTATGACGGGTTGGGGTTCGGGTGCGGCCTGGTGGGGGCTGGTCGCGCAGTTCCCCGCGCCCCTTCGGGACGCGGCAGGTGTGCCGCCGCCGTCGCCGTCCGCGGGCCCACGCCCAAGGCAAGCGCCGCTCGTAGATCAGCTCCGGTGTCCACGTCCTGGCGTACGGAGTCGACGTCTTCGAGATCGAGTTCCCTCGCGCCCGAAGCGCGGTGCCGGGACCGGGAATCCTCGCCGAATGCGGGCGCCAATTCATATCCGGGGGACGCGGCCAGCAGAGTCGTGCCGATCTCCGCCGCGTCGGCGAGAAAAGCGCGCGGGAATTCCGTCGCCGCGTCCAGTACCCGGGCCAATTCCAGCGGGCGCAGCGCCGGAAGATCGGCGTTGAGGGCGGCGACCGGGGTTTCGGGTCGGGACATGCGTACGACCGCCGCCGCGTGCGCCAGTGCGGCGTTCAGGCCGCCGCCGGGCTCGTCGGGGACGATGTGCGCGCCAAGTGCGCCCAGCTCGCGCCCGGCCAGGGCGTCGTCCGTGACGACGGCCACATCCTTCACCGCCGGGCAGGCCAGCGCCGCGGCCACGGTGTCCAGCGCGAACGCGAGCGCCAGGCCCGGACGCAGTGCGTCCGCCGCGGTGTCCGAAAGCCTGCTCTTCGCCCGAGCCAAGGGCTTCAGGGGTACGACCAAGGTCCACTGCACCGGTGTTCCGTCCCTCTCTAGTCGCGGTCATTGTCACTCAGCCGTCACCAGGGCCATCTGGTGGTTGCGGCCGGGGAGGGGTGCGAAGCTCGTACAAGGGTGGGGGTGGGAGACGGGCGGGCGTACGGTGTTCTCGACAGACCGGCGGCCTGGGGCGACACTTGTGCGGCCCCCAGGCCCGACGTCGTTTGCTCCCTAGAGGAAGGTGCACGCGTGCCCCGCCGCAGAATCGGCTTCTGGTACCGCTTCGCCGCGGTGCTCTGCAAACCGCCGCTGGTGGTTCTGATCAAGCGGGACTGGCGTGGAATGGAGCACATTCCGGCCGAGGGCGGATTTATCACCGCGGTGAACCACAATTCGCACATCGATCCCTTCGCGTACGCGCACTTTCAGTACAACACCGGCCGGGTTCCGCGATTCCTGGCGAAGAGCGGGCTTTTCAAGAAGGGATTCGTCGGCGCCGCGATGCGCGGCACCGGTCAGATCCCCGTCTACCGGGAGACCACGGACGCGCTGAGCGCCTTCCGGGCCGCGATCGAGGCCGTGGAGCGCGGCGAATGCGTCGCCTTCTATCCGGAGGGCACCATCACCCGCGACCCGGACCAGTGGCCCATGACCGGCAAGACCGGCGCCGCGCGCGTGGCCCTGCAGACCAAGTGCCCGGTGATTCCGGTCGCGCAGTGGGGCGCCAACGAACTGCTGCCGCCCTACGCCAAGAAACTCAACCTCCTGCCGCGCAAGACCCACCAGGTTCTCGCGGGCCCGCCCGTGGACCTGACGGGCTTCTACGACAAGGAGATGACCCCGGACCTCCTCAAGGAGGCGACCGAGGTCATCATGGCCGCCATCACCCGCCAGCTGGAGGAGATCCGCGGCGAGAAGGCGCCCGAGACGACGTACGACCCGCGCCAGGAGCGCATCGAGCAGCGCCGCAGGACCGCCGCGCAGAACAACCGGCAGGCGAACGCCGAGCAGGAAGAGGGGCAGGGCACGTGAGCAAGCCCGTCAAGGCGGCAGTCCTGAGTGCCGGTTCGTGGGGCACGGCCTTCGGCATCGTGCTGGCCGACGCCGGCTGCGAGGTCACTCTGTGGGCGCGCCGCCCCGAGGTCGCCGACGCCATCAACTCGACCCGTACGAACCCCGACTACTTCCCCGGCGTAGAGCTCCCGCAGGGCATGCGGGCCACCACCGACCCCGCCGAGGCCATGGCCGGCGCCGACTTCACGGTGCTGTCCGTCCCCTCCCAGACACTGCGTGCCAACCTCGCCGAGTGGACGCCGATGCTGGCGCCGGGCACGGTCCTGGTGTCGCTGATGAAGGGCGTCGAACTCGGCACCACCATGCGGATGAGCGAGGTCATCGAGGACGTCGCCAAGGTCGGCCAGGACCGCATCGCCGTGGTCACCGGCCCCAACCTGGCCCGCGAGATCGCTTCCCGCATGCCCGCCGCGGCCGTGGTGGCCTGCACCGACGAGTCCGTCGCCCAGCGCCTCCAGGCCGCCAGCCACACGCCGTACTTCCGCCCGTACACCAATACGGACGTGGTGGGTTGCGAACTGGGCGGAGCCGTGAAGAACGTCATCGGCCTCGCCGTCGGCATCGCGGACGGCATGGGCCTCGGCGACAACGCCAAGGGCTCGCTCATCACCCGCGGCCTGGCCGAGACGACCCGGCTCGGGGTCGCCCTGGGCGCCGACCCGCTGACGTTCTCCGGACTCGCCGGCCTCGGCGACCTGGTGGCGACCTGCTCCTCGCCGCTGTCGCGCAACCACACCTTCGGCACCAACCTCGGCAAGGGCATGACCCTCCAGGAGACCATCGCGGTCACCAAGCAGACCGCCGAGGGCGTCAAGTCCTGCGAGTCGGTGGCAGATCTGGCCCGCCGGCACGGCGTCGACATGCCGATCACGGAGACGGTCGTCGGCATCGTGCACGAGGGCAAGCCGCCGGTCGTCGCCCTCAAGGAGCTGATGTCGCGCAGCGCCAAGCCGGAGCGACGTTGAGCGACGCCGGGGGAACGCCACCCTCCGGACGCTGACTCGGACCCTACGGGCGGGTACTCTCAACGCGATATGAGCACCGAGAACCTCCCCCAGAGCCCAGACCGGTCGCAGCGCAAGCCGCGCGTGGCCGTCGTGTTCGGCGGACGCAGCTCCGAACACGGGATCTCCATGGTCACCGCCGGCGCCGTGCTGCGCGCGATCGACCGGACCAAGTACGACGTCCTGCCGATCGGCATCACGCAGAGTGGCCGGTGGGTGCTCACCGCCGACGAACCGGAACGCATGGCGATCACCGAGCGCCGTACGCCCAACGTCGAGCAGCTGGCCGAGTCCGGCGAGGGCGGCGTGGTGCTCCCCGTCGACCCCGCGAACCGCGAAGTCGTCTACACCGAGCCCGGATCGGTGCCCAAGGCCCTCGGCGAGATCGACGTGGTCTTCCCGGTGCTGCACGGGCCTTACGGCGAGGACGGCACCCTCCAGGGCCTGCTGGAGCTCTCCGGGGTGCCGTACGTCGGCGCGGGCGTGCTCGCCTCGGCCGTCGGCCAGGACAAGGAGTACATGAAGCGGGTGTTCACCTCCTTCGGGCTCAAGGTGGGCCCGTACGTGGTGATCCGGCCGCGCGAGTGGCAGCAGGACGAGTCCGCCGCCCGCAAGAAGATCATCGACCTGGCCGGCGACCACGGCTGGCCGCTCTTCGTGAAGCCCGCGCGCGCGGGTTCGTCCATCGGCATCACCAAGGTCGAGGACCTGTCCGGCCTGGACGACGCGATCGCCGAGGCGCAGCGGCACGACCCGAAGATCCTCGTCGAGGCGGCCCTGCGCGGCCGGGAGATCGAGTGCGGGGTGCTGGAGTTCGAGGACGGCCCGCGTGCCTCCGTACCGGCGGAGATCCCGCCCCCTGACGCGCACGCGTACTACGACTTCGAGGCCAAGTACATCGACTCCACGCCCGGCATCGTCCCGGCGCCGCTGACGCCCGAGGAGACGGCCGAGGTGCAGCGGCTGGCCGTGGACGCCTTCGACGCCGCGTCCTGCGAGGGCCTGGTGCGCGCGGACTTCTTCCTCACCGAGGACGGGGAGTTCGTGATCAACGAGATCAACACGATGCCCGGTTTCACGCCGATCTCGATGTACCCGCAGATGTGGCAAGCCAGTGGGATCGGCTACGCGGACCTGGTGGACCGGCTGATCGAGGCGGCGCTGCGGCGGTCGACCGGGCTGCGCTGAACCCCGCGGTGCTCAGATGGTCCTGCGCTCCGGAATCGCCTTCTTGATCGCCGGAGCCAGGTCGATCAGCACACCCGAGGTGTCCTCCCCGGACACCACCGTCACCTCGACATATGCGTCCCGATTGGCGGTGGTGAAGCGGAACGCGCCCGCGTCCTGCTTCTCCATCAGCCAGTCGACGCCCTCGACCCCGCCCGGAACGGCGTCGGCGTCGTGCCCGTTGGCCACGTCCGGGTCGATCATCTTCGGCGGTCGCGTGACACCGCACCGCAGTATGATCGCCGAGTCCCCCCAGCCCGCCGTCAGTGCGGAAGCGGGCGAGGGGTCCTCACGGCGCTCTCCGTCCACCTTGGCCGGCAGTACCTTGTCCAGATTCCGGCACAGCCCGGCCACGGTCGCGTCGGGACTGGGAACCGCGGCCGACCTGCTGTCGTCTGCGGAGGAGCAGCCCGCCGCGGTGATCAGCAGGACGAGCGCGGGCAGCCCGAGGACAGAAATGTGCCGGTGACGGAAAGAGTTCACCGGCCAAGGGTAGACGGGGGCTACAGATGCACGACCGGGCAGGTCAGGGTGCGGGTGATGCCGTCCACCCCCTGGACCTTCGCGACCACCATGCGACCCAGTTCGTCGACCGTGTCGGCCTGGGCGCGCACGATGACGTCGTACGGTCCCGTGACGTCCTCGGCCTGGATGACGCCAGGGATCTTGCTGATCGTCTCGGCGACGGTCGACGCCTTGCCGACCTCCGTCTGGATCAGGATGTACGCCTGTACCACGGAACCTCCAGGGCGGCCACGAGGATCATGTGGGGAAAAGGAACGCCACGGTATCGCGTTGCCGCTCGTCACGGGGAGACCCTCGATGGCCAGGGCCCCCGCGCCGTGGTGCGGGGACGACCGAAGTTGACGTACATCTCGACCGTAGCGAGCACCGCAGGGACCCGTGACCGGGTGCGGACTGGGACAGAAGGGGCGTAAGGGCAATGAAGGGCACTGTTGGTGAGCTCGGGGAGTTCGGGCTCATCAGGGAGCTCACCTCCCGTCTCACCACCACCCCGGCGGTCCGGGTCGGCCCGGGCGACGACGCCGCGGTGGTGGCCGCGCCCGACCGCAGGGTGGTCGCCAGCACGGACATCCTGCTGGAGGGACGGCACTTCCGCCGCGACTGGTCCACGGCCTACGACGTCGGCCGCAAGGCCGCCGCGCAGAACCTCGCGGACATCGCCGCCATGGGCGCCGTGCCGACCGCGCTGCTGCTGGGCCTGGTCGTGCCGGCCGAACTCCCGGTCACCTGGCCGAGCGAGCTGATGGACGGCATCCGCGACGAGTGCCAGGTCGCCGGTGCCTCGGTGGTCGGCGGCGACGTCGTACGGGGCGACACGATCATGGTGTCGATCACCGCACTCGGCGATCTGCGCAACCAGGAACCCGTTACGCGGGCCGGCGCGCAGCC
The DNA here is from genome assembly GCF_042657965.1 of Streptomyces coerulescens. Taxonomy (NCBI): domain Bacteria; kingdom Bacillati; phylum Actinomycetota; class Actinomycetes; order Kitasatosporales; family Streptomycetaceae; genus Streptomyces; species Streptomyces coerulescens. Next base: position 229,444 of record NZ_JBHSKM010000012.1, on the reverse strand, counting down.
CGGCGACATGGTCGCCGTGACCGGCTGGCTGGGCTGGTCCGCGGCCGGATACGCCGTGCTCTCCCGTGGTTTCCGCTCGCCGCGCGCCTTCGTGGAGGCGCACCGGCGCCCCGAGCCGCCGTATCACGCGGGTCCGGCCGCTGCGGGGCTCGGCGCGACCGCGATGTGCGACGTGAGCGACGGGCTGATCGCCGACCTCGGGCACATCGCCGAGGCCAGCAAGGTCCGTATCGACATCCGCTCTGGTGCGATCGACATCCCGACCCAGATGAACGACATCGGCCAGGCGGTCGGCGTCGACCCCATGCAGTGGGTGCTGACCGGGGGAGAGGACCACGCGATCGTGGCGACCTTCCCGCCGGACGTGAAGCTGCCGGCCCGCTGGAAGGTCATCGGCGAGGTCCTCAACCCCTCGGCGCTGCCCCAGGTCACGGTGGACGGGGCGCCGTGGACCAGGAAGGGCGGCTGGGACCACTTCGGCGGGGACATCGAGTCATGATCCCCAACGTTCTGACGGTGGCCGGCTCCGACTCCGGTGGGGGAGCGGGCATCCAGGCCGACCTCAAGACCATGCTCGCGCTCGGCGTGCACGGCATGAGCGTGATCACCGCGGTCACCGCGCAGAACTCCCTCGGTGTGCAGGGTGCCTGGGAGCTGCCGGTGGAGGCGGTGCGGGCGCAGTACCGCAGCGTCGTCGACGACATCGGCGTCCAGGCGGTCAAGACGGGCATGCTCGCGTCGGCCGAACTGGTCGAGGCGGTGGCCGAGTTGATCGGCGGCACCGACGCGCCCGCCGTGGTCGACCCGGTCGGCGTCTCCAAGCACGGCGACTCACTGCTGGCGGCCTCCGCGCTCGCATCGGTGCGCACGAAGCTGCTGCCCGTGGCGACCGTGGCGACGCCGAACCTCGACGAGGTGGCGCAACTGACCGGCGTGCATGTGGACTCCGAGGAGCAGCTGCGGGAGGCCGCGGCGGCCGTGCTGGCGTACGGTCCGCGCTGGGTGCTGATCAAGGGCGGTCATCTGACCGGCGACGCCGTGGATCTGCTCACGGACGGTTCCGCGGAGCACTGGCTGCGGGCACCCCGGCACGACAACCGGCACACGCACGGGACGGGCTGCACGCTCGCCTCGGCGATCGCCTCGGGGCTCGCGAAGGGGCTCGCCGTACCGGAGGCCGTGACGGCGGCGAAGGAGTACGTGACCGGGGCGATCGAGGCCGGGTTCGCACTGGGCGGGGGCATCGGGCCCGTGGATCACGGGTGGCGGTTCCGCGACGGCGCGTAGGCCTCGCGGGCGGCTGCCGGGCACGGTCGCCGGGCGCGGCAGCTGGGCACAGCAAAGAGCCGGTCCACCCGAGGTGGACCGGCTCAGTGCAGCGAACCAGCAGTGGCCGCGCGCTCAGCTGTGGGCGTCAGCGCGAGACCTTGCCGGCCTTGATGCACGAGGTGCAGGCGTTCACGCGCTTCGGCGTCCCGCCGACCACGGTACGGACGCGCTGGATGTTCGGGTTCCAGCGGCGGGACGTACGGCGGTGCGAGTGCGAGATGTTGTTGCCGAAGCCCGGCCCCTTGCCGCAGACGTCGCAGTTGGCAGCCACGGGTCACTCCAAAGACTTCAGATGCACTTACGGATGATCCCGGCAGGCCGGGATCAAGATCAAGGATCAGAGATCTGAGTGGCGTTGCCAGGGGAATGGCCCGATGTGGATCGGGCAACCGGAGCAGCATACAACGACTGCGCCAGTGGAACGAAACTACCATGGCTGCTCAGGGGCCCGCTCCCGGCCCTCTTCCGGCGCCCACCGGCCCTGGGTCTACGCTGCGTGCCACGTTCGGCCGCTCAAGGAGGCGCAGGTGGCGCAGGTGCCGCAGACATTCTTCGATGCTCTCGCGGTGCGCACCTGGTGCGGCCTCGCGTTGGAGTCGCTCGGTCGCGCCCGTGAGGAGATCGACGCGATCAACGTCTATCCCGTGGCCGACGGGGACACCGGGACGAACCTCTACCTGACCGTGGAGTCGGCGGTCGCCGCGGTGGAGGCCGTGTTCACCGCCTACGACGTGGGCAAACCCACTCTCGCGGACGCCGCCCGCGCCATGGCGCACGGCGCCCTCATAGGCGCCCGCGGGAACTCCGGGACGATCCTCGCGCAGCTCCTGCGCGGCATGGCCCAGGTGCTCGCCGACGGTGAGTCGCCTCACACCGACGGCTCGGGTCTGGGCCTCGCCCTGCGACAGGCCGCCGACTCCGCCCGCCAGGCCGTGGCCCACCCCGTCGAGGGCACCGTCCTCACGGTCGCCTCGGCCGCCGCCGACGCGGCCCATCACGCCGGCGACGACTGCGGCGCGGTCGCGCGGGCCGCCTACGAAGGGGCGCGTACGGCGCTGGCAGCGACGCCCGGACAGCTCGCGGTCCTGGAGCGCGCGGGAGTGGTCGACGCCGGGGGACGGGGGCTGCTGGCGGTGCTGGGCGCGCTGGTGGAGACGTTCACGGGGGAGGCGGTGTCACCGGTCCCCGGGACGTACGCGCGCGTGGAGCCCCGCGTGGCGACCGAGGTCGAGGAGTGCGGGGACGACCCGGCCGCGGGCGGCCCCGCCTTCGAGGTGATCTACCTCCTGGAGGCCGAGGACGCGGCCGTGGCGCGGCTGCGGGAGCGACTGGACGGCCTCGGGGACTCGCTCGTGATCGTCGGCGGCGACGGACTGTGGAACGTCCATGTGCACGTCGACGACGCCGGGGCCGCCGTGGAAGCCGGCGTCGAGGCCGGGCGGCCGTACCGGATCCGGATCACCCACTTCGGGGCCGGGGACGCACACACCACCGGTGAGCGGCTGCCCCGGGAGCGGGTCCAGCGGGCCGTCGTCGCCGTCGTGCCCGGCGAGGGCCTGGCCGGGCTGTACGGGGAGGCCGGCGCGACCACCGTCCTCGCCCGCCCCGGGGAGCCACCCGCCAGCGGGGAGCTGGTCGAGGCCCTGCGGCGGGCCCACGCGCGCGAGGTCGTGCTGCTGCCCAACGACGCCGAACTGCGGCACACCGCGGCCGCCGCGGCCGAGCAGGCCCGCACGGAGGGCATCCGCGTGGCACTGATCCCCACCCGCTCCGCGGTCCAGGGCATCGCGGCGCTCGCCGTGCACGAACCGGACCGCCGCTTCGACGAGGACGTCGTGTCGATGACCTCGGCGGCCGGCGCGACCCGCTACGCCGAGGTCGCCGTCGCCGAACGCCAGTCCTGGACCATGGCCGGCATCTGCCAGGCCGGAGACGTCCTCGGCCTCATCGACGGCGACGTCGCCGTGATCGGCACGGACGTCACCGCCACCGCCGAGGGCGTCCTGGACCGCATGCTCTCCGCGGGCGGCGAACTCGTCACCCTCGTCCTCGGCGACGAGGCGCCCGAGACGATCGCCGAGCACCTCGAAGCACGCGTGCGTGAGTCCTACCTCGCCGTCGACACGGTGGTGTACCGGGGCGGCCGGCAGGGGGCCGTGCTCCTCATCGGCGTGGAGTGAGCGTCTTACGGCGTCTCCTGCTCCGCCACCACTTGGAGCATCTGCTCCGCCTCGGCCCGCCGCTCCCGCACCGTCTCGTCGTCCTCACCGGCACCGTCGTACGCCCGCAGCACCGCACGCGCGCGTGCCGCCGCCTCGGCCGGGCGGCTCAGGTCGGCCGCCAGCCAGCCCGCTGCGAGCTCGGCGCCGGTACGGCTGTGCAGGGCGTCGGCGCCGAGCGTGGCGAAGACCTCGACGGCCCGCGTCACCTGGGACAGGGCCTCCTCCAGCGCACCCTGGATCGACTCGTCCTCGGCGTCCTCCGCCGCAGAACGCGCCAGCAGGTCGCTGAACTGGCGGTGGGTGTGGCCGAGTTCGGCGACGAGCCGCTCGCGCGCCTCCTCGTCGTCGACCGCCTCCAGCGCCGCCCGGCACTCCTCCACGGCGCTCGCCATCAGCTCGGACGCGGTGTTCTCCCCGTCGTCGTTCTCCCTGTCGTCCTCGCGCAGCGCCAGCCACGCGCGTGCCCGCAGCGACCGGACGAGGCCGTGGACGTTGCCGACGGAGCGCCACAGCGCGCCCGCGCGCGCGTACGCCTGATCGGCATCGGCGTGCAGCCCGGCGTGGCCGAGGGACTCGGCGGCGAGATGGGCCAGCGTGGCGTGGTCGTGCTGCTCGGGCCAGTGCCGGGCGATCTCGGCGGCCTGCAAGCGGCGTTCGGCCGCCGCCCGGTGCTCGCCCAGCTCGCTCAGACAGTCGCCCAGCCACCACTGCGTCTGGACGACGGCCCCGTCGCCGTGCGTCTCGGCGGACAGGTCCGGCAGCGCCGACTCCAGCACCTCGGCGGCTTCGGCGAATCGTCCCTGCCGCAGCAGGAACCCGCCCAGCTGATGCCGCGCCCAGGCGCCCAGCGTGCGGCTCTCGCCCGCCTCGTCGGCCCAGTGCGCCGCCTCCAGGGCGTGTTCCGCGGCCTCCTCGCACAGCCCCCGGCCACCGAGCACCTCGGCCAGCTGAAGGTGCAGCTGGGCCCGGCCCGTGGCCTCCAGATGCGGCCCGCCGTGCTCCAGGGCCGCCCGCAGCGCCCGCTCGGCCTCCGCGGTGTCGCCGAGATGGTGCGCGAGCCCGGCCAGCCGGGCCTCGTACTCCACCGCGAACCACGGCAGCCCCGCGCCGACGAACGCCGCCGAGGCCCGCGCGAACAGCTCCGCCGCCCCCTCCACGTCCCCCGCGAGGGCCGCCAGCTCCGCGAGCATGGCCTGCGCCTCCGCGATCCGCGAGGCCAGCCGTACGTCGCCCACGGACTGCCCGTCGACGAGCGCGAGTACCTCTCGGGCGGCGGTCTCGGCGTCGGCCGACAGGCCCTGCGGCACCGCGCCCTCCGCCTCGTGCACCCGCCGCATCAGGATCCGCGCCCGGCTCATCAGCACGGCCGCCGTCTGCCGTACGCCCGTGCCGTCGTCGGCGTACAGCGCGAGCGCCCGGTCGTACAGGCCGGCGATCGTCGTCAGGGCCTCGGACACCTCGCCCGTCAGGGCCCGTACGTACGCCCCACGCGCGCGTGCCGCCAGCGCCTCCCCGGGGTCGCCCGCCTCCGCGTACAGCCCGGCGGCCTCCTCGAACAGGGCGATGCCCTCCGGGCCCAGGTCCATCGCCCGGTGGTCGGCGATCTCCGCGCGGTCGCGGGCGTCCAGCTCGACGCCCTCGGCGGCCCGTGCGACGGCCGCCCATGCCTCGACGGCGTTGGGCTGAAGGGTGTCCGACAGCCGCCGTGCCTCGGCGATCAGCGCCGGCAGGTCGGGCCGGGTGTCCTCGGGGGACCCGGCCGCGGCCGGCGCGGGCACGACCGGCGTCGGCCGGGCCGTCGTACGCACTCCGAGCGGCAGTCGCTCCACCAGGGGTTCCTGTGCCATGCGCGCGCGGGCCCGCTCGCTCATGTGGGCCGTGCCGTTGCGCTCGTCGAACCGGGCGGCCAGGGCGAGCGCCTCCTCGCGCGCGTGGGCGGCGAGTTCACCGGCGGTCCAGGTGCGGCCCGCCGGACCGGGCACCTGCCGCTCGCCCAGCCCCAGCGCGCCCAGGCGGTCCATCAGCAGCGCCACCACCGTCATGAACTCCAGCTTGCTGCGCGGATGCCCGTCGTCCGTGAAGTACGCCGGCCGCTCCGCGAGCAGCTCCAGACCGCGCGCCTCGTTGCCGGTCAGCACGCAGAACTCCACATGGTCCGCGTACGCCCCGCGCATGCTCTCCATGGCCCGCACCAGCCGGAAGCCCCGCAGATGGTGGGCGCGGGCCTCGTCCACGCGGCCGAGGCGCAGCAGCGGCGTCAGGGACGACGCGAGGACCGTGTGCGGCTCGTGGGCGCAGGTGAACTCGCCCTCCAGCACCGGACCCCACAGCCGGATCGCCTCGGCGTCCCGCCCCCGCTCGGCCTGCCACCACCCCTGCCCGTGCAGCTCGCACGCGTGGCAGTCGGCCATGGCGTCCCGGTCGGCGGCGAGCCAGGCGCCGTACGCCCGCTCCGCCCGCGCCACGTCGCCGACATGCGCGGCCACGCTGAACTCCGCGCCACGCACCGCCCGTTCGGAGTGCCCCGCGAGCCGGTAGCGGTGCTCCATCTCGCCGAGCCACTTCTCGATCGAGGCCAGCGGGACGTGCGGCTGGTCGAGCATGCCGGACGACATCCACTTGAAGACCCAGTGCAGCGCGTGCGTCTCGTACTCGTCGAAGTCCTCGGGCCGCTCGTCCCACATGCGCAGCAGACGCGCGAAGGGGACGAACATCTTCCCCTTCTCGGAGCTGTAGTTGTAGACCTTCAGCTGATGCCCGAGCGCCTCGATCACGGCCAGCGGGATGTTCAGCTTCTCCGCCTCGGCCAGCAGCTGCTCCGCGCGCGCGTTGCGGGCGGGACCCTCCGGCTCCTCGCCGTTCTCCGCCATGGCCCGGCGCAACGAGTCGAAGTCGGTGATCTCGCTCATCAGCGGCCTCCCTCGCCGTTCGTGGCCCACTCCAGCAGACCGATGAAGGCCCGGTTCAGCAGCGCCGAGTCCGCGGGCCTGAGCGGGCGCTGCGCCATCAGCAGCGCCTGTCCGTACAGGGACTCCGTGGCGGTGCCGATCAGCTCCGGATCACCCAGCGAACCGATCCGCCGGATCAGCGGGTTGAGATGGTTCAGCACGAGACGCGCGCGTGGGGCGCTGCCGCGCAGCGAGCCGAGGATGCCCGCCCACAGGTCGTCGGCCTGCTCCTGAGCCTCGGCCCGCGCCTGCTCGTGCCGGGCGGCCCGGTCGTCCAAGTGCAGCGCGGGCACCGACAGCGGATGGAAGGCGCGCAGGACGACGTCACAGCCCAGCGGGTCCAGCTTCGCCCGCGCGGCCGCCAGGAAGCCCGACAGGGCCAGCTCCACGGCCGGGTCGACCGCGTCCAGATGGGCGGTCACCGTGTCCGCGTCCAGCTCGGCGACGACCGTCCCCGGCCGCACCGACGGCAGCGCCTCGATCAGCTCGCTGTCATACGTGTAACCGCCGTTGATCACGCCGACGCCCTGTGCGGAGGCGATCGGCGCGACCTGCCGGTACTCCTCGACGGTCCGCGTGAAGTGCACCACCGCGTGCCGCTGCGCGAACTCCTCCAGGGACAGCCGCCCGTCCGACGTCTCGAACGGCAGCCACGGCAGCATCGTGCGCAGCATCTCCTTGTCGTGCCGCGCGAGGGACTTCACGCCCAGGTGGTGCACGGACAGGAACGCCGCCAGCCGCTCCGGATCACCGGCCGCGAGCCCCGTCAGCCAGGACCGAATCCTTTCCCCCAGCGCCTCCCGTACGGCGGCCAGCGTCTCATCCTCGTACAGCGCCTCGCGCGACGCCGTGGGCCTCAGGCTGTCCGTGTCGAGCACACACCGCACGAAGAACGCCCAGTCGGGCAGCAGCTGTTCGCCCCGCTCCGTCAGCAGCATCCCCTTGAGGTGGACGCGATGACCCGCCCGCTGGGCCGGGCTGACCGCCGCCGGCAGGACGTACGCCACCCCGCGGATCCCGGCGAGCGGCACGTTCAGCTCGACCGAGTCCAGCGGTGTGAAGCCGAAAAGGTCCTGACAGTGCCGGGCGAGCGCCACCCGGCGGTTGGCGGGGGAGGGGTACGTCCGGTCCCAGGGCGCCGGAAGGTCGGTGACCGCCTCGCCGCCGACCCGGACGTCGTACGGCAGCAGCGAGCCGAAGTCCCGCGCCAGCGCCAGCACCCGCTCCTCGGCCAGCCATTCGGCGGCGCCGGCCCGCGCCACGAGGTGCACGGTGGTGCCGGGTTCGGCCCTGGCGTCGTCCGGCAGGGTCCGCACGGTGTACGAACCGTCGTCCGCCGCCGTCCACTCCACCGGCGGCGCGTCCGCAGTGCGGGCGCTGCGGCTGACCACCCGGATCCGCTCGGCGACCACGAAACAGGCCAGCAGACCGATGCCGAACTGCCCCAGGAAGTCGGACCGGGCCTCCTGAAGCCCCTCCGCGCGCTTGGAGCTGCGCCCGATCGTCGCGAGGAGGTTGTGCACGTCCGCCTCGGTCAGCCCGACCCCCGAGTCCTCGACCCGCAAGGCGCCCGACTCGGCGTACAGCCGCACCACGGCGGGCGCGCCCGGTTCCTCGGCGCGTCTGGCGGTGATGGCGTCGACGGCGTTCTGCAGGAGCTCGCGCAGATAGACCTTCGGACTGGAGTAGAGGTGGTGGGAGAGCAGGTCCACCAGACCGCGCAGGTCGACCTGGAACGTATGAGGTGACTGGGACGGCTGAGGGGCCTGGGATGACTGTGAGGTCTGGGAGTCCATCGTCGCAGCGCCGTTGGGGGGAGTGCGGGACGGCGCGGGGTCGGGCGGTCCCGGTGAGGCGGTGACCGCGAAAGGATGGCCGGAGCGCGTCATCCTAGGGCCGAAGCGAGCCGTCTGACCAGGGGTTTCCGCGACGTTTACCGGGACGGGCGCAACCGCCTCTACGGCTTTGTCAGTGCCGTGGTGTGGAATGGATCTCGTGCCCGCACTGGAAGAACCACTGAAGAAAGTGCTCGGCCCTCCCACCGCGAAGGTGATGGCCGAGCACCTCGGCCTGCACACCGTCGGCGACCTGCTCCACCACTACCCCCGCAGATACGAGGAGCGCGGCCAGCTCACCCACCTCGCCGACCTTCCCATGGACGAGCACGTCACCGTGGTCGCCATGGTCGCCGACGCCCGCCTGCACTCCTTCGCCTCCAGCAAGGCCCCCCGGGGCAAGGGCCAGCGCCTCGAAGTCACGATCACCGACGGCAGCGGGCGCCTCCAACTGGTCTTCTTCGGCAACGGCGTTCACAAGCCCCACAAGGAGCTGCTGCCGGGCACCCGCGCGATGTTCGCGGGCAAGGTGTCGGTGTTCAACCGCCGTCTGCAACTGGCACACCCGGCGTACGAGTTGCTGCGAGGCGACTCGGAGGAAACCGTCGAGACCTGGGCCGGCGCCCTCATCCCTCTCTACCCCGCCACCGCCAAGCTGGAGTCCTGGAAGATCGGCAAGGCGATCCAGACGGTCCTGCCCAGCGCCCAGGAAGCGATCGACCCGCTCCCCGACACCCTCCGCGAGGGCCGCGGCCTGGTCACCCTCCCCGAGGCCCTCCTCAAGATCCACCGCCCGCACACCAAGGCCGACATCGACGACGCCCGCTCCCGCCTCAAGTGGGACGAGGCCTTCGTCCTCCAGGTCGCCCTCGCCCGCCGCCGCCTCGCCGACGCCCAACTCCCCGCGGTCGCCCGCCGCCCCGGCCCCGACGGCCTTCTGACCGCCTTCGACGCCCGCCTCCCGTTCACCCTCACGGAGGGCCAGCGAAAGGTCTCCAAGGAGATCTTCGACGACCTGGCCACCGAACACCCGATGCACCGGCTGCTCCAAGGGGAGGTCGGATCCGGGAAGACCATGGTGGCCCTGCGCGCCATGCTCGCCGTCGTCGACGCGGGCGGACAGGCCGCCATGCTCGCGCCCACCGAAGTGCTGGCCCAGCAGCACCACCGCTCCATCGTCGAGATGATGGGCGAGCTGGCCGAGGGCGGGATGCTGGGCGGGGCCGAGCAGGCGACCAAGGTGGTGCTGCTGACCGGTTCCATGGGAGCCGCCGCCCGCCGGCAGGCGTTGCTCGATCTGGTCACCGGCGAGGCCGGGATCGTCATCGGCACGCATGCGCTGATCGAGGACAAGGTGCAGTTCCACGACCTCGGCCTGGTCGTGGTCGACGAACAGCACCGGTTCGGCGTGGAGCAGCGCGACGCCCTGCGCGGCAAGGGCAAGCAGCCGCCCCATCTGCTCGTCATGACGGCGACGCCCATTCCACGCACGGTCGCGATGACCGTCTTCGGCGACCTGGAGACCTCGGTCCTCGACCAGCTCCCGGCCGGCCGCTCACCCATCGCCAGCCATGTCGTCCCGGCCGCGGACAAGCCCCACTTCCTGGCCCGCGCCTGGGAGCGGGTGCGTGAGGAGGTCGGCAACGGCCATCAGGCGTACGTCGTCTGCCCCCGTATCGGGGACGAGGAGGACGACCCGAAGAAGGCCGGCAAGAAGAAGTCCCCCGAGGACGAGGCCGAGAAGCGCCCGCCGCTCGCCGTCCTCGACGTCGCGGACCAGCTCGCCAAGGGGCCGCTCCAGGGGCTGAAGGTCGAGGTCCTGCACGGCCGGATGCACCCCGACGACAAGGACGCCGTCATGCGCCGCTTCGCCGCCGGTGAGACGGACGTGCTGGTCGCCACGACGGTCATCGAGGTCGGCGTGAACGTCCCCAATGCCACCGCGATGGTGATCATGGACGCCGACCGCTTCGGCGTGTCCCAGCTCCACCAGCTGCGCGGCCGCGTCGGCCGTGGCTCGGCGGCCGGCCTGTGCCTCCTGGTCACCGAGATGCCGGAGGCAAGCGCGGCCCGCCAGCGCCTGAACGCCGTCGCCGCCACCCTCGACGGCTTCGAACTCTCCCGCATCGACCTCGAACAACGCCGCGAGGGCGACGTCCTGGGCCAGGCCCAGTCCGGGGCAAGGTCCAGCCTGCGGGTCCTGGCGGTCATCGAGGACGAGGAGATCATCGCGGAGGCGAGGGAGGAGGCGGCGAGGCTGGTGGCCGCCGACCCGGAGCTGACGCGGCTTCCCGGATTGCGGACGGCTCTGGACGCCCTCTTGGACGACGAGAGGGAGCAGTTCTTGGAAAAGGGGTGACGGATGCCAACCCAGGGGCGCGGGGAACTGCGCGACCGGCCACACTGAACCTAAAGCCGCCCACGACCAAGGACCAAAGATGACCCGCGTGATCGCCGGCGCAGCCGGCGGACGTCGCCTGGCCGTCCCGCCAGGGAATGGCACCCGCCCCACCTCCGACCGCGCACGCGAAGGTCTCTTCTCCACCTGGCAGTCCCTGCTCGGCGGCCCCCTGGAGGGCGAGAGGGTCCTCGACCTCTACGCCGGTTCCGGCGCCGTCGGCCTGGAGGCACTCTCCCGCGGCGCCGGCCACACCCTCCTCGTCGAGGCCGACGCGAGAGCGGCCCGCGTCGTCCGCGAGAACGTCAAGAACCTCGGCCTCCCCGGCGCCGAGGTCCGCGCGGGCAAAGCAGAACAGATCATCCAAACCCCGGCGCCGACCGACCCGTACGACATCGTCTTCCTCGACCCGCCGTACCGAGTCACAGATCACGATCTTCGCGAGATTCTGCTCACACTCCGCTCGGGGGGCTGGCTAGCGCCGGAGGCCCTCGTCACCGTGGAGCGCAGCACCAGAGGCGGAGAATTCCGGTGGCCGGACGGATTCGAGGCGCTCCGGGCCCGTCGCTACGGCGAGGGAACGTTTTGGTACGGTCGCGCCGCCATGGGCGACAACGCCTCTACGTGCGAAGACGCACGATGACCGGACCGGAGAGCGAGGGATCACAAGTGCGCCGCGCCGTATGTCCCGGGTCGTTCGACCCGATCACCAACGGACACCTCGACATCATTTCCCGCGCCTCCAGGCTGTACGACGAGGTCTACGTCGCAGTCATGATCAACAAGGCCAAGAAAGGCCTGTTCGAGGTCGACGAACGCCTCGATCTGATCCGCGAGGTCACGGCCGAGTACGAGAACGTCCGCATCGAGGCCTTCCACGGCCTCCTCGTCGACTTCTGCAAGCAGCGCGACATCCCGGCCATCGTGAAGGGCCTGCGCGCGGTCAGCGACTTCGACTACGAGCTGCAGATGGCGCAGATGAACAACGGCCTGTCCGGCGTGGAGACGCTGTTCGTGCCGACCAACCCCACCTACAGCTTCCTGTCCTCCTCGCTGGTGAAGGAGGTCGCCACGTGGGGCGGCGATGTGTCCCACCTGGTGCCGCCGGTGGTCCTCGAGGCCCTCAACAAGCGTCTGCGCCAAGGCTGAACGGGCGGCTACAGTCGTTCCGTCCGTCTCCATCACAGCTGTAGAGAGTGGCGAGCACACGGTGGACGTACAGAACAAGCTCGACGAGATCGTCGCGGCGGTCTCAGGTGCCCGGTCGATGCCGATGTCGGCCTCGTGCGTGGTCAACCGCGCCGAACTGCTCTCCCTGCTGGAAGAGGTCCGCGCGGCTCTGCCCGGCTCCCTCGCCCAGGCCCAGGAGCTGATCGGCGACCGTGAGCAGATGGTCGAGCAGGCCCGCCAGGAGGCCGAGCGCATCATCGGGCAGGCGCACGCCGAGCGCGGCTCGCTGATCTCCGACACCGAGGTCGCCCGCCGCTCCCAGGCCGAGGGCGACCGCATCCTCGCCGAGGCCCGCAAGGAGGCCGAGGACGTCCGTGCGGAGGCCGACGACTACGTCGACTCCAAGCTCGCCAACTTCGAGGTCGTCCTCACCAAGACCCTCGGCTCCGTCGGCCGCGGCCGCGAGAAGCTCCTCGGCACCGGTCCCGGCCTCGACGAGCAGGGCTACGAGGACGAGGACGCCCCCGAGCGCAGCCACGACCCGGAGACCCTGCGCCGCACGGCCGACCAGTACGTCGACGCCAAGCTCGGCGCCTTCGAGGCCGTCCTCGCCAAGACCCTGGAGGCCGTCGGCCGCGGCCGGCAGAAGCTGCACGGCCGGATCGCCACCGACGACCTCGGCGCCCTCTCCGACGATCTGAGCAGCGTCCAGCACTCCAGCGACGCCGACTACCTCGCGGACCTCGCCGCGCTCGCGGAGCAGGACGCCCCGGCCGTCCCGGCGGCCCCGGCCGAGCAGCCGGCGACGGCCGTACCGGCGCAGCCGCAGTACGACCCGCAGCCCGTGCAGCCGGCGTACTCCCCCACCTCCGGCTACGCTCCGGCGGGAGGTGCCCCCATCCAGCAGACGGACACCTACGGCGGCTACCCGCAGCAGCAGGCCTACGCCCAGCAGCAGGACCCGTACGGCTACCAGCAGGCCGACCCCTATTCCCCCACCTCCGGCTACGCTCCGGCGGGAGGTGCCCCCTTCCAGGGCTACGACGCCCAGCAGGCGGCCTACGACCAGCAGCAGCCCCAGCAGGCCGCCCAGCAGTCGTACGCCCTCGACGAGACCAGCCTCTTCGACACGAGCATGATCACACCGGAGCAGCTGAGGGCGTACGAACAGGGGCGCGGCCAGTAAGGGACCACCGGATTGGGCCGTGAGCGAAAGGTCCAGTATCCTGGCTCTTCGGTCGCGCGTACGTCCGCGATCAACGCTGCCCGGGAACACCGCAGGGCAGTGCCCCCCTGAGCTCAGCAGATCGAAAGCAGGAACGGCGTGACAGCCCGCCTCGACCACCGCAACCCTCTCGTGTTCGACACACACGAGCTGGGCCGGCGGCCCGGTGCGCTGCAGCGCCTGACCCGTACGGTCGACGCCCCCAAGGACTTCGGTGTCCAGGGAGTCGTCGGAGTGCCGGAAGGCGCCCCGGTGGAGCTCGAACTCCGGCTCGAGTCGGTCATGGAAGGGGTGCTTGTCACAGGCACCGCCCGTGCACAGGCCGAGGGGGAGTGCGTAAGGTGTCTGGAGCCGCTTCAGCTCGACGTCGAAGCGGACTTCCAGGAGATGTTCTCGTACCCTGACGCCGACGACCGGGGCCGCGTCCACGCGGAACCCGGCGACGACGCCGAGGACGACGAGGACAGGCTCTTTCTCGAGGACGGCCTGTTCGACCTCGAACCCGTGCTGCGCGATGCGGTGGTGCTCGCACTGCCGATGCAGCCGGTGTGCCAGGAAGACTGCCCCGGCCTGTGCTCCGAGTGCGGAGCCCGGCTGGCGGACGACCCGGACCACCACCATGACGCCGTCGACATTCGTTGGGCGGCTTTGAAGGGACTCGCCGGTTCACTCGGAGACGGCGAGAAGGACGAGATGAGCGGCGCCGAAGCGGAAGCGGGCGTCGACGAGAAGCAGGAGAAGTAGCCGTGGCTGTTCCGAAGCGGAAGATGTCGCGCAGCAACACGCGCCACCGCCGGTCGCAGTGGAAGGCTGCGGTCCCCACTCTGGTTGCGTGCGAGCGCTGCCACGAGCCCAAGCAGCAGCACATCGCGTGCCCGTCTTGCGGCACCTACAACAAGCGCCAGGTCCTCGAGGTCTGAGCGGCTGGTGAGAGGCACTGTGTCCACGCCGAAGAAGAACGCAGCGGACAACCAGGCCTCGTCCCACACGCTGTTGGAAGGGCGGCTCGGGTACAAGCTCGAGTCCGCCCTTCTGGTGCGTGCGCTGACCCACCGTTCCTACGCGTACGAGAACGGCGGTCTGCCGACCAACGAGCGGCTGGAGTTCCTCGGGGACTCCGTCCTGGGTCTCGTGGTCACGGACACGCTGTACCGAACCCACCCCGACCTGCCCGAGGGCCAGCTGGCCAAGCTGCGGGCCGCGGTGGTCAATTCGCGTGCGCTGGCGGAGGTCGGCCGTGGGCTCGACCTGGGCTCCTTCATCCGGCTCGGCCGTGGTGAAGAGGGCACGGGCGGCCGGGACAAGGCGTCCATCCTCGCCGACACCCTGGAAGCGGTGATCGGCGCGGTCTATCTCGACCAGGGCCTGGACTCGGCGGCGGAGCTGGTGCACCGCCTGTTCGACCCCCTGATCGAGAAGTCCTCGAACCTCGGAGCCGGCCTGGACTGGAAGACCAGTCTCCAGGAGCTCACCGCGACCGAAGGACTCGGCGTGCCCGAGTACCTGGTCACGGAGACCGGCCCCGACCACGAGAAGACCTTCACTGCTGCCGCCCGCGTCGGAGGCGTCTCGTACGGCACCGGCACCGGCCGCAGCAAGAAGGAGGCGGAGCAGCAGGCCGCTGAATCCGCGTGGCGGTCCATCAAGGCCGCCGCGGACGAGCGCGCCAAGAAGGCGGCCGAGAACGCCGCCGAGCCCGACGCGGACGCGTCGTCGGCCTCCGCCTGACCGAACAGCGCGATCCGAGCGCCCGTCCCGCCATGGGGCGGGCGCTCGGCCCATGTCCGCACGGTGTGTACGGGGGATCCCATGCCCGAGTTGCCCGAGGTCGAGGTGGTCCGGCGCGGCCTGGAGCGCTGGGTCGCCCATCGCACCGTCGCCGACGCCGAGGTGCTGCACCCGCGGGCCGTACGGCGGCACATCGCGGGCGCGGACGACTTCGCGCACCGGCTCAAGGGCCACCGCGTCGGCGTACCCAGCCGCCGCGGCAAGTACCTGTGGCTGCCCCTGGAGGACACCGCCCAGTCGGTCCTGGCGCACCTCGGCATGAGCGGTCAGCTGCTGGTCCAGCCGCACACCGCGCCGGACGAGAAGCACCTCAGGATCCGGGTGCGGTTCGCGGACGCGCTCGACACCGAGCTGCGGTTCGTGGACCAACGGACCTTCGGCGGACTGTCGTTGCACGACAACACCCCCGACGGGCTGCCCGACGTCATCGCGCACATCGCCCGCGATCCGCTCGACCCGCTCTTCGACGACGAGGCCTTCCACCAGGCGCTGCGCCGCAAGCGCACCACCATCAAACGGGCCCTGCTCGACCAGTCGTTGATCAGCGGCGTCGGCAACATCTACGCGGACGAGGCCCTTTGGCGCACCCGTCTGCACTACGAGCGCCCCACCGCCACCCTCACCCGCCCCCGCTCCCAGGAACTCCTGGGCCATGTACGGGACGTGATGAACGCGGCCCTCGCGGTGGGCGGCACCAGCTTCGACAGCCTGTACGTCAACGTCAACGGCGAGTCGGGCTATTTCGACCGCTCACTCGACGCGTACGGCCGTGAGGGGCTGCCCTGCAAGCGGTGCGGTACGCCGATGCGCCGGCGGCCCTGGATGAACAGGTCCAGCTACTTCTGCCCGAGGTGTCAGAGGGCGCCGCGCGTCTCGTCGTAGTTCCGGCGTGCTTCGAGCACGTCGTCCATCCGCCCCTCCACGAAGTGGATGAGGCTCAGCAGCCGCTCGGCGACCCCCCGTCCGAGGGGCGTCAGCTCGTAGTCGACCCTCGGCGGATTCGTCGGCTGGGCGTCGCGGCGCACCAGGCCGTCCCGCTCCAGGGCGTGCAGCGTCTGGGACAGCATCTTCTCGCTGACGCCGTCGACCCGGCGGCGCAGCTCGTTGAAGCGCAGCGAACCCTCGTACAGGGCGCTCATGGTCAGACCGCCCCAGCGGCCCGTGACGTGCTCCAGCGTGACGCGCGAGGGACAGGCCTTGGCGAACACGTTGTACGGGAGGTCCTGCGCCTCCATGAGCTCCTGCGTGGTGTCCATGACTGAAGCGTACTCGAACGCAGCGCTAACTGGCAGGTTGCACTAACTAGAAGTTAGTGCTTTCCTTTGGTCATCGCCAGTGAGCTGCCTATTTCAGGAGTACCTACGTGACCACCCCCGTCGTCTCCATCGCCTACCACTCCGGATTCGGCCACACCGCCGTCATCGCCGAGGCCGTCCGCACCGGTGCCGTCGAGGCCGGTGCCGAGGTCCATCTGATCAAGGTGGACGAGATCACCGAGGAGCAGTGGGCGATCCTCGACGCCTCGGACGCCATCGTGTTCGGCTCCCCGACCTACATGGGCACCGCGTCCGGCGCCTTCCACGTCTTCGCCGAGGCCACCTCGAAGCGCTGGGCCGAGCGTGCCTGGACGGACAAGCTGGCCGCCGGCTTCACCAACTCCGCGTCCAAGAGCGGCGACAAGCTGCACACCCTGCAGTTCTTCCAGATCCTGGCCGGCCAGCTCGGCATGCACTGGGTCAACCTCGGTCTGCTCCCGGGCTGGAACAACAGCGCCGCCTCCGAGAACGACATCAACCGCCTCGGCTTCTTCGCCGGCGCCGCCGCCCAGACCAACGCCGACCAGGGCCCGGAGGCCGTCCACAAGGCCGACGTGGCGACGGCGGAGCACCTGGGCCGCCGGGTGACCGAGACAGCGAGGACGTTCGCCCTGGGCCGCGCCGCGGTCGCCGCGTAGGCGACCGGCCGCACGGGCGCCCGTGCGCGGGCGCCCAGTGGCCGAAGAAGCGCAGGGCCGGAGGCCTGACCCGCCACAGTCCCTCGTGATGGTTGCACTCGCGGTGCCGGAGGATCGCGGTGATCCTGACAGTGGAGCGTGGTCGGCGTGGCATGGGCGTTGCGCGTCGGTGACCGCGCCGTACAGGAAGGTGGCGGCCATGGCAGTGATGCCGAACGAGGCACAGAGAGGACACGGAGGGTCAGGCGGCAGCGAAAGGCTCAGCGGCGCGTCCCTCTTCGCCGGAGCCGTGATGATGCTCAGCGGGCCGCTCAGCATTCTCATGGGGGCCTCGGGTATCGCCGACGACAACCTGTTCGCGGCGTCCCAGTACGCCTACCGGTTCGACCTCGCCGCTTGGGGCTGGATTCACATCGTGGTCGGCCTGGCGCTCGTCATCGCCGGCCTGGGGGTCGTGACAAACAAGAGCTGGGGGCGCGGAGCCGGTGTGGCGGCGGCAGGGATCAGCCTGATCACCCAGTTCATGTTCGTTCCGTACTACCCGCTGTGGGCCATCCCCATCATGACGCTTGACCTCTTGATCATCTTTGCGCTGACGAGGTTCCAGGTCGGAACAGACGGCGGTCGGTGACACACCTCAGCCCACCAACCTCCCCGGCCCGCATCCCGTCCGCTGTCCTGGCTCTCTGACCTGCGGTTGTCTCAGTAGCCGAAGTCCTGCGTCCACCAAGGGCCGCCGGCGCCGATGTGCACGCCGACGCCGAGCGTCTTGAAGTCGCAGTTCAGGATGTTGGCCTTGTGGCCCGGACTGTTCATCCAGGCCTCCATCACCGCGGCCGCGTCGGCCTGGCCGCGGGCTATGTTCTCGCCGCCGAGGTCGGTTATGCCGGCCTTCGCGGCCCGGTCCCACGGGGAGGCCCCGTTCGGGTCGGTGTGGTCGAAGAAGCCCAGATCGGCCATGGCCTCGCTGAAGTCCTGGGCGAGACCGGAGAGCGCGCTGTTGGCCGCGACAGGACTGCATCCCGCCTGCGCGCGCTCCTCGTTCACGAGCCTGAGCACCTCGGCCGCGGCGGCGGCCTCGGCGGACACGGTCACGGGGGTGTTCGTCTTCTCGTCGGACTTCGGCGGCTTGTTCGCCGGCTTCTCGGGCGCCTTCGTGGCCTTGCGCGAAGGCGTCTGGTCCGGCTTCTTGCTGGGCGTGGCCGACGGCTTCTTCGACGGGGTCTTCGTCGGCGCGGCCGACGTGGTCGACGGAGCCGGCGAGGTGGGCCGCCGGATGTCGCGGCTCGTCGTACCGCCGCTGTCGTCCCGGTCCGCGCTGCCCGAGGTGCCGCCCTGTTCGGCCGGGGAGTTGGTCGGGGAGCCGGCCGCCTGCGTACGGTCCGTGCCGCTGCCGCCGCCGAGCTGGTAGTTGTCGATGCCGGGCACCACGCCCGTGGCCACCGCGACCGTGCCGATGGCGACCGCCGCGGAGACGCCGAGCAGCCCGGTCTTCACCGGTGCGGCGGCCTTCTTCTTGCGGCGGCGGTGCGAGCCCCCGGGACGCCGGGCGCCGGAGTCGGGCGTGAAGCCCTCGCTCCGGAATGCGCCGGTCTCGTCGACCGGGAAGGCGGTGGTGTCGTTGAACCGCGCGTAGTCCTCCTCCGTGGCGAAGAGGTACGCGTCGCTTCTCGCGGAGGCCTCGGCGTACGCCTCCTGCTCCTCCTGGTGCAGATACGGCGCGATGCCCCTCACCGGCCGGCCGCCGGTGTACGAGTCCAGCGGGTCGTGGCCCTCCGTGTAGGAGCCGTCTGTATGTGTGACCCCCGTGGCGCGGCCCGTGGCGGCGCGTCCGGCGGCGGAGCGTCGGTGGCGTCCCATGTCCTGGCCTTCCTCGTCCCTGCGGTCTCAACGTCCTCACAGAACTCACACGATCGAGTGAGTTTCATATGAGATTCATTGGGTGGGGACGGTACCGCATGGCGCCAGAGGAAGGAGTGCCCCGAGAGACATTGGCCCGTTAGGTTGCAGTCATGAGCGAGGATGTGCGGTTGGTCGCCTGGGTGCGTGGACGCGTCCAAGGTGTGGGTTTTCGCTGGTTCACGCGGGCCAAGGCCCTGGAGATCGGCGGCCTGAGTGGTTTTGCTCTCAATTTGGACGACGGCCGGGTCCAGGTGGTCGCGGAGGGCCCCCGGGGCGGTTGTGAGGGACTGCTGGACTGGCTTCAGGGCAGCGACACGCCCGGGCGGGTGGAAGGTGTCACCGAGATCTGGGACACACCTCGCGGGGGTTACGACGGCTTCGCCATCCGTTGAGTCGTTTCTGTAAAGCCCCCCAGGCGTAAGCGGAGGGACCTGCCACCGGCAACTGCCCCGAGCAGAAATGGGCAGGTGGTTGCCAAGAACGGCTCGTGGTGGCAGGCTCCGCCCTTAAGGATGATCGCCACGCCCCGTGGGGCCCGCAGGAGTCGCCGCGTAGCCGTTTGTGGCCGTGTGCACCCGGGTTTGCCCGCCAACGGGGCGTGATCGTGTTGACCGTCAAACTTTTTGGTGAGACGCTGAAAGCCCCGCGCACCCTAGCTGTTTGGCGTGGCTGAACGGCAGCACAACTCCAGGCCTGCCAAGCAACCGCGGGTGCGATTCCCTCACGACCCACACCGCATCGGTCGGTCACTCAGTGTGGAGGACCATCCATCATGGCAAAGGCGCTTCTCGGTTACGTCGGCGGCTCCGACCCTCGACTCCTCGCCGAGATGCGACGGCTCCAGCAGCGTGTCCAGGATCTCGAATCCGAGCTCGGACGGATCCAGGCCGAGAACGACGCGCTGACGGCTGCCGCTTCTCACGACAGGATCATGGAGAGCATCGACGCACACCAGGCGGAGCCTGCGCTCACCTGATCACTGCATCGCTCCACAACAGCAACAGCAGTGGTTGGGCGGCCCGTATCAACCGCTAAGTTGTCAAACGGCTGGGTCTGCCAGCCGCGAGAAGTTGCAAGGGACGCTTCGGCGTCCCTTCTTTCTTTCCCCGCGCATCCTTTCACCCTCTTTAACGTCTGGTGTGCCCTGCACGTTCACCGGTGAAACCGTGCGTTCATGGAGCGAGACTTCCCCGGAAGGTAGAGTCCACCGGCGTGCACCTCAAGGCCCTGACCCTCCGAGGGTTCAAGTCGTTCGCATCGGCGACCACGCTCCGGTTCGAGCCGGGTATCACGTGCGTCGTCGGTCCGAACGGCTCGGGCAAGTCCAATGTCGTGGACGCGCTCAGCTGGGTCATGGGCGAGCAGGGCGCCAAGTCGCTGCGCGGCGGCAAGATGGAGGACGTCATCTTCGCCGGCACCACCGGCCGCCCGCCGCTGGGCCGCGCCGAGGTGTCGCTGACCATCGACAACTCCGACGGGGCACTGCCCATCGAGTACTCCGAGGTCACCATCACGCGGATCATGTTCCGCAACGGCGGCAGCGAGTACCAGATCAACGGTGACACCTGCCGGCTCCTCGACATCCAGGAACTGCTCTCCGACTCCGGCATCGGCCGCGAGATGCACGTCATCGTCGGACAGGGCCAGCTCGACTCCGTCCTGCACGCGGACCCCATGGGCCGCCGCGCCTTCATCGAAGAGGCGGCCGGCGTCCTCAAGCACCGCAAGCGCAAGGAAAAGGCGCTGCGCAAGCTGGACGCGATGCAGGCCAACCTCGCGCGCGTGCAGGACCTCACGGACGAACTCAGGAGGCAGCTCAAGCCTCTCGGCCGCCAGGCCGCGGTCGCCCGCCGGGCCGCCGTCATCCAGGCCGACCTGCGCGACGCCCGTCTGCGCCTGCTCGCCGACGATCTCGTACGACTGCGGGAGGCGCTGCGGACCGAGGTCGCCGACGAGGCCGCGCTCAAGGAGCGCAAGGAGGCCGCCGAGCAGGAGCTGAGGAAGGCGCTGCAGCGCGAGGCCCAGCTGGAGGACGAGGTCCGCCGGCTCACCCCGCGCCTCCAGCGGGCCCAGCAGACCTGGTACGAGCTGTCCCAGCTCGCCGAGCGGGTGCGCGGCACGATCTCGCTGGCCGACGCGCGCGTGAAGAGCGCCACGTCCGCGCCGCCGGAGGAGCGCCGGGGCCGCGACCCCGAGGACATGGAGCGTGAGGCCGCCCGCATCCGCGAGCAGGAGGCCGAGCTGGAGGCGGCCCTGGAAGCGGCCGAGCGGGCGCTGGAGGACACGGTCGCCCACCGCGCCGAACTGGAGCGTGAGCTCGGCCTGGAAGAACGCCGGCTGAAGGACGTCGCCCGCGCCATCGCCGACCGCCGCGAGGGCCTGGCCCGGCTGAACGGCCAGGTCAACGCGGCCCGTTCGCGTGCCGCCGCCGCCCAGTCCGAGGTCGACCGGCTGGCCGCCGCCCGGGACGAGGCCCAGGAGCGTGCCGTCGCCGCTCAGGAGGAGTACGAGGCGCTCAAGGCCGAGGTCGACGGACTGGACGCCGGCGACGCGGAGCTGGCGGAGCAGCACGAGGCGGCGAAGGTGCAGCTGGCCGAGGCGGAGGCCGCCCTCTCCGCCGCCCGCGAGGCGGCCACGGCGGCGGAACGCAAGCGCGCGGCGATCCAGGCCAGGCATGAGGCGCTGGCCTTGGGGCTGCGTCGGAAGGACGGGACCGGGGCGCTACTGGGGGCGAAAGATCGTATCAGCGGACTGCTGGGCCCGGCGGCGGAACTGCTCACCGTGCAGCCGGGGTACGAGGTCCCACTGGCGGCGGCCTTCGGAGCGGCGGCGGACGCGATCGCGGTGACGTCACCGTCCGCGGCGGCAGACGCGATCCGCCTGCTCCGTAAGCAGGACGCCGGCCGGGCGGCACTGCTCTTGGCAGGGGGCGCCGAAGACGCGCCCCAAAGGGGCGCGGCCAACTACGCGACCAGCCACGGCGAGCCGTCAGCCGCCCACTTGCCCGACACGGCACGCCCCGGTGGGCGCCCCGCCGCAGACCTGGTCCGCGCTCCCGCCGACCTCATGCCCGCGATCCGACGCCTCCTCCACGGCATCGTCGTCGTAGGCACCCTCGAAGACGCCGAAGAGCTCGTCTACGCCCACCCCCACCTCACCGCCGTGACCGCCGAAGGCGACCTCCTCGGCGCCCACTTCGCCCACGGCGGCTCCGCGGGCGCACCCAGCCTCCTCGAAGTGCAGGCCTCCGTGGACGAGGCCGCCGCCGAACTCGAAGAGCTGGCCGTGCGCTGCGAGGAACTCACCGAGGCGCAGCACGGGGCCACCGAGCGGCGCAAGGAATGTGCGGCGTTCGTCGAGGAGCTGGGGGAGCGGCGCAGGGCGGCCGACCGGGAGAAGTCGTCCGTGGCGCAGCAGCTCGGCCGGCTCGCCGGGCAGGCGCGCGGTGCCGCGGGAGAGGCCGAGCGGTCCGTCGCCGCGGCCGCGCGGGCGCAGGAAGCCCTCGACAAGGCCCTGATGGAGGTCGAGGAGCTGGCCGAACGGCTCGCCGTCGCCGAGGAGATGCCGGTCGAGGAAGAGCCCGACACATCCGTACGGGATCGTCTCGCGGCCGACGGTGCCAACGCCCGTCAGACCGAGATGGAGGCCCGCCTCCAGGTCCGTACGCACGAGGAACGCGTCAAGGGACTCGCCGGCCGCGCCGACTCCCTCGACCGCGCCGCCCGGGCGGAGCGGGACGCACGCGCGCGTGCCGAGCAGCGGCGGGCACGGCTGCGTCATGAGGCGGCCGTCGCGGAGGCGGTCGCCTCCGGCACCCGGCAGCTGCTGGCGCACGTCGAGGTCTCCCTGGCCCGCGCGGAGGAGGAGCGCGGCGCGGCCGAGGCCGCCAAGGCCCTGCGGGAACAGGAGCTGACGGCCGCCCGGAACACCGGCCGCGACCTCAAGGCCGAACTCGACAAGCTGACCGACTCCGTGCACCGAGGAGAGGTCCTCGGCGCCGAGAAGCGCATGCGGATCGAGCAGCTGGAGACCAAGGCGCTGGAGGAGCTGGGCGTGGAACCCGCCGGGCTCGTCTCCGAGTACGGCCCTCACCAGCTCGTGCCGCCGTCCCTGGCCGCCGAGGGCGAGCAGCTGCCCGATGACCCCGAGCACCCGCGCAACCAGCCCAAGCCGTTCGTGCGGGCCGAGCAGGAGAAGCGGCTCAAGGCCGCCGAGCGGGCCTACCAGCAGCTCGGCAAGGTCAACCCGCTGGCCCTGGAGGAGTTCGCGGCGCTGGAGGAACGGCACAAGTTCCTCAGCGAGCAGCTGGAGGACCTGAAGAAGACCCGCGCCGATCTGCTCCAGGTCGTCAAGGAGGTCGACGAACGCGTCGAGCAGGTCTTCACCGAGGCGTACTGGGACACGGCCCGGGAGTTCGAGGGCGTCTTCAGCCGGCTGTTCCCGGGCGGTGAGGGGCGGTTGATCCTGACCGACCCCGACAACATGCTCACCACGGGGGTGGACGTCGAGGCGCGCCCGCCGGGCAAGAAGGTCAAGCGGCTGTCGCTGCTCTCGGGTGGTGAGCGTTCACTCACCGCCGTGGCCATGCTGGTGTCGATCTTCAAGGCCCGGCCGAGCCCGTTCTACGTCATGGACGAGGTCGAGGCCGCCCTCGACGACACCAACCTCCAGCGGCTGATCCGGATCATGCAGGAGCTGCAGGAAGCCTCCCAGCTGATCGTGATCACGCACCAGAAGCGCACGATGGAGGTCGCCGACGCGCTGTACGGCGTCTCCATGCAGGGCGACGGCGTCTCGAAGGTCATCAGCCAGAAGCTGCGCTGACGTCAGCCAGAAGCTGCACTGACGTCGCCCTCTACGCTTTCATTCAAGAGTTGAACACATTCCCTTCACTTGGGCCCTTTCATGTCACATCTTCGACCCCTTGACTTCGGAATCTGAAGACATAGGGTCAGCGAAGTTGCTTTTGCCTTCACCCGGCAGCGTTGCCGGTGCCCGAGGAGTACACGTGACCAGCACAGCGCAGGCGTCCACACCAGGAGCCAAGGCGGCCCACCCCGAACATCTCGGGCACGTCATCTTCATCACCGCGGCGGCCGCCATGGGCGGCTTCCTGTTCGGTTACGACAGCTCCGTCATCAACGGAGCCAACGGCGGCATCCAGGACCGGTTCGACCTCAGCTCGGGTGTCACCGGCACCGTCGCCGCCAGCGCCCTGCTCGGCAGCGCCCTCGGCGCCGCGATCGCCGGCCGCATAGCCGACCGCATCGGCCGGATCCGCGTCATGCAGATCGCGGCGGTGCTGTTCGCCGTGAGTGCCGTAGGTTCCGGTCTGCCGTTCGCCGCGTGGGACCTCGCCGCCTGGCGTGTGCTCGGCGGTATAGCCATCGGTATGGCCTCGGTCATCGGCCCGGCCTACATCGCCGAGGTCGCCCCGCCCGCCTACCGAGGCCGGCTCGCCTCCTTCCAGCAGGCCGCCATCGTCATCGGCATCGCCATCTCGCAGCTGGTCAACTGGGCCCTGCTCAACATGGCCGACGGCGAGGAACGCGGCACCATCGCGGGCCTTGAAGCCTGGCAGTGGATGCTCGGCGTGATGCTCGTACCCGCCGTGATCTACGGCCTGCTGTCCTTCGCGATCCCCGAGTCCCCGCGCTACCTGATCAGCGTCGGACGCACCGCCGACGCCAAGAAGGTCCTCGCGGACGTCGAGGGCGACATCGACCTCGACGCCCGGGTCGCGGAGATCGACCAGGCCATGCGCAGCGACCACAAGTCGACGTTCAAGGACCTGCTGGGCGGGAAGTTCGGCCTGCTGCCGATCGTGTGGATCGGTATCGGCCTCTCCGTCTTCCAGCAACTGGTCGGCATCAACGTCATCTTCTACTACTCGAACCTGCTGTGGCAGTCCGTCGGCGTCGACCCGTCGAGCTCGTTCTTCTACTCGTTCGAGACCTCGATCATCAACATCATCGGCACCGTGATCGCGATGATCTTCGTCGACCGGATCGGCCGCAAGCCGCTCGCCCTCATCGGCTCCGTCGGCATGGGCATCTCGCTCGCGGCGGCCGCCTGGGCCTTCTCCTTCCAGAGCGGCAACGACCCGCTGCCGACCGCGCAGGGCTACGTGGCGCTGATCGCCGCCAACGCCTTCGTCCTGTTCTTCGCCCTGTCCTGGGGCGTGGTCGTCTGGGTCATGCTCGGCGAGGTCTTCCCGAACAAGATCCGCGCCGCCGCCCTGGGCGTGGCCGCCTCGGCCCAGTGGATCGCCAACTGGCTGATCACGATCACCTTCCCGGACCTGTCGGACTGGAACCTGTCGCTCACCTACGTCATGTACGCGGTGTTCGCCTTCCTCTCCATCCCGTTCATCCTCAAGTTCGTGCCCGAGACCAAGGGCAAGAAGCTGGAGGAAATGGGCTGACCGGCCCCCGAAACCCGGGGGGAAGGGCCAAGTCCCCGCTGCCCCTCTCCCCGTATCCCCGCCGCCGCCCCGGCTCGGCCACTGCCCGAGCCGGGGCGGCGGTGCCGTGTACGGCGGGTCAGGCATCCAGCGCGGGCAGCACCCGCTCGCAGAACAGCCTGAGACTGCGCCACCCCTCCTCCACGGGCATCCCGCCCGACAACGGGTGCAGTACGTAGTTGTCGAAGCCCAGCGCCGCGCACTCCTCTGGCGTCACGATCCGGTACACGCCCTCGGCCCGCAGTTCCTCCACCGTCGTGGCCGCCGACTTCACCGCCGAGCGGATCTCGCCGGACTGCCAGGAGGCGTAGGTGCGGGCCTCGTGCAGGAAGTGCCGGCCGTGCTCGGCCCAGGTCCGGTCCGGGTCCTCGGCGATGTGCAGCAGCGGCGTCTCGGCGGCCGGCATCATCGTCCAGCCCTCGGTGCCGTACTCCACCAGCCGCTCCTTGTAGTACGCCTCCAGCTCCGGCAGATGCGCGCTGGGGAAGAACGGCAGACCGAGGCGGGCGGCCCGGCGGGCGGCGGCCTTCGAGGAGCCGCCGACCAGCAGCAGCGGGTGCGGGTCGGTGAACGGGCGCGGGGTGATCCGTACCGTACGGCCCCGGTACTCGAAGGGCTCGCCGGTCCACGCCTTCAGCAGCGTCTCCAGCAGCTCGTCCTGGAGCCGGCCGCGCCGCTTCCACGCGACGTCGAACAGGGCGTACTCCTCGGGCCGGTACCCGATCCCGGCGACCGTGACCAGCCGGCCGCCGCTGAGCAGGTCCAGGACCGCGATCTCCTCGGCGAGCCGCAGCGGGTCGTGCAGCGGGCCGATGATCGCCGAGACGGTGACCGCGAGGCGCTTCGTCGCCCCGAAGACCGCTGCCGCGAAGGCGAAGGGGGAGGGAAGCCAGTTGTTGGCCGCGCCGTGGTGCTCCTCCGTCTGCACTGTGCTGATGCCGTGCTCGTCGGCGTACGCGGCCATCTCCAGGGCCGCCCGGTAGCGGGCGGCGAGCGAGGCGGGGGTCGCGTCGGGCTCGACGAGGTTGAAACGTACGACCGAGACGGGCATGGGGGTCCCCCTTCACCGGGCGGGTATGAAGGCGGACGTTAGCTGACGGTGTGTCAGACATCCAGAGGGGTGTCGCCCCACTCCATGGCCGATACTGGACGGGTTATGGACATCGTCATCCTTGCTGTAGTCATCGCCGTGGTCGTGCTCGGCGCGCTCGGCGGGCTCATCGTCGGCACACGCCGTAAGAAGCAGCTGCCCCCGCCGCCGCCCGCCGCGCCCGACATCACCGCCCCACCGGCCGAGCCGCACGTCGGCGACGAGGCCGAGACACCGCGCGACGAAGAGCGCCGGACCATAGAGGAGGTGGACCTTCCCGACGGCTCTACCGGGGTCGCCGTCGAGGAACCGCCCGTCGTCGAAGAGCTCCCGCCGACCGAGATCGAGGTGCCGGAGCCCACCGCCGGCCGCCTGGTCCGGCTGCGCGCCCGGCTCTCCCGCTCGCAGACCGCCCTCGGCAAGGGGCTGCTCACGCTTCTGTCGCGCGAGCACCTCGACGAGGAGACCTGGGAGGAGATCGAGGACACGCTGCTCACCGCCGACGTCGGCGTGGCCCCCACCCAGGAACTGGTCGAGGGTCTGCGCGAGCGCGTGAAGGTCCTCGGCACCCGCACCCCCGTGGAGCTGCGCGGCCTGCTGCGCGAGGAGCTCCTGAAGCTGGTCGGCACCGACATGGACCGTGTGGTCAAGACCGAGCCCGAGGCCAGCAAGCCCGGCATCGTGATGGTCGTCGGCGTCAACGGCACCGGCAAGACCACCACCACCGGCAAGCTCGCCCGCGTCCTCGTGGCCGACGGCCGCAGCGTCGTCCTGGGCGCCGCCGACACCTTCCGCGCCGCCGCCGCCGACCAGCTCCAGACCTGGGGCGAGCGGGTCGGCGCCCACACCGTGCGCGGTCCGGAGGGCGGCGACCCCGCCTCCGTCGCGTTCGACGCGGTGAAGGAGGGCAAGGAGATGGGCTCCGACGTGGTGTTGATCGACACCGCCGGGCGCCTGCACACCAAGACCGGCCTCATGGACGAGCTCGGGAAGGTCAAGCGGGTCGTGGAAAAGCACGCGCCGCTGGACGAGGTGCTGCTCGTCCTGGACGCCACCACCGGCCAGAACGGTCTCGTGCAGGCCCGGGTCTTCGCCGAGGTCGTCGACATCACCGGCATCGTGCTGACCAAGCTGGACGGCACCGCCAAGGGCGGCATCGTCGTCGCGGTGCAGCGCGAGCTGGGTGTGCCCGTGAAGCTGATCGGGCTGGGAGAGGGCGCCGACGATCTGGCGCCGTTCGAGCCGGAGGCGTTCGTTGACGCCCTTATCGGCGAGTGACCATCCGCCCAAGGCGACCTGCCACGAAGAAGCGCCCGCCCCCCAAGGTGCAGTTGGGGGACGGGCGCTTCGCTATGTACGTCTAGGCGCGCGACCGGTGTGCCACGTAGGCCAGCGTGCCCAGCAGCAGCCGGGCCGCCGGTGGCTTTGTCGCCGTGTCCAGGGCCGGCGGCCTCAGCCAGCGCACCGGGCCCAGTCCGCCCCGGTCGGACGGCGGGGCCGTGATGTGCTCACCGGGGCCGAGGCCGCGCAGATCGAGGTGGGTCGGGTCGTCCCAGCCCATGCGGTAGAGGATCTCCGGGAGCTCGGCGTCGGCACCGGGGGCGACGAAGAAGTGCGCGCGGCCGTCGGGGGTGGCGGTGACCGGGCCGAGGGGCAGGCCCATGCGTTCGAGCCGGGTCAGCGCGCGGCGTCCGGCGGACTCGGCCACCTCGATGACGTCGAACGCCCGCCCGACCGGCAGCATGACCGCGGCGCCCGGGAACTCCGACCACGCCTTGGAGACCTCGTCGAGCGTGGCGCCGGCCGGCACCTGGGGCGCGAACTCCAGGGGGTGTGCGCCGGGCGCGCCGCAGTCGGACCGGCCGCACGAGCAGGCGCCCGCGGCGGCGCGCGCGCCGGGCACCGTGTCCCAGCCCCACAGTCCGGTGAACTCGGCGACGGCGGTGCACTCCGAGGCGCGGCCGCGTCGCCGCGAGCCGGATCGCATCTCCCGGATGCCGCCGATCGTGAAGCCCATGCCCCCTCCAACGGTCCAGCGCGCCGGTGGTTACGACGCGAATGCGGAACGTGACTCTGTGTGTTCCTCGACGGTCGGGTACCCGTTTTGCGCCGCTCGGTCCACGCGGCGCTTCGGAGTGCCCCGGGTGGTGGGCCGGGCGACACGCGCCCCTGAGTGCTTCGCTCCGCCCACTTCCGGCCGTCCTATGTCAAGTGAATCGCGTGGAGGCGACCGTTAGTTCATTCGAAGGGGTGGCGAATGGTGGCGATTCAGGGATCGCCATGGCTGGAGCCGTGATCGTAGGATTACCGTGAGTGCACGGAGCTTCGGGGCACATGCGCTCGTGGGTATGCCGCAGGCAAGTCGGCTTTCCGTTCGAAGGGTGAGAACTGCCGGACGGGCGACCGTATTTACCGGCATTCTGATAGGGCTTGGCGCACTCGGTGACAAGTGGTCCAAGGGATGGGGGCGTTCCAGTGAGCGGCAACAGCGAAGGCGGTACGAGTGCCAGTGGCACATCGCACGCTGACAAGCGCCCGAACGAGCTCCTCATGTCCTGGTTCGTGCGCAGCGGCTGGTCGAAGGGCGAACTCGCCCGCCAAGTGAACCGCCGGGCCCGCCAGTTGGGTGCCAACCACATCTCCACCGACACCTCCCGCGTACGCCGCTGGCTGGACGGTGAGAACCCCCGCGAGCCGATCCCCAGGATCCTGTCCGAGCTGTTCTCCGAGCGCTTCGGCTGTGTCGTCTCCGTCGAGGACCTCGGTCTGCGCGCCCCCCGTCAGTCACCCTCCGTGTCCGGTGTCGACCTGCCCTGGACGGGTCCGCAGACGGTGGCCCTGCTCAGCGAGTTCTCTCGCAGCGACCTGATGCTGGCGCGGCGCGGCTTCCTCGGAAGCTCGCTCGCCCTCTCCGCGGGCCCGGCGCTCATCGAGCCGATGCAGCGCTGGCTGGTCCCCGCGCCGCCCGCCCCGTACCACGAGCCCCGCGCCGTCCCGTCCTCACGCGCGCGTGGCCGGCTCTCCAAGCCCGAGCTGGACCTGCTGGAGTCCACCACCGTGATGTTCCGGCAGTGGGACGCCCAGTGCGGCGGCGGCCTGCGCCGCAAGGCGGTCGTCGGCCAGCTGCACGAGGTGACCGACCTCCTCCAGGAACCACAGCCGGAGTCCACCACCCGCAAGCTGTTCAAGGTCGCCGCCGAGCTGGCCGAGCTGGCCGGCTGGATGTCGTACGACGTCGGACTCCAGCCCACCGCGCAGAAGTACTTCGTCCTCGCGCTGCACGCCGCCAAGGAGGCCGGCGACCGGCCGCTCGGCTCGTACGTCCTGTCCAGCATGAGCCGCCAGATGATCCACCTCGGCCGGCCCGACGACGCCCTGGAGCTGATCCACCTCGCGCAGTACGGCAGCCGGGACTGCGCGAGCCCGCGCACCCAGTCGATGCTGTATGCGATGGAGGCCCGCGCGTACGCCAACATGGGCCAGCCCGGCAAGTGCAAGCGGGCCGTGCGGATGGCCGAGGACACCTTCGCCGAGTCCGACGAGTGGGACGAGCCGGACCCCGACTGGATCCGCTTCTTCTCCGAGGCCGAGCTGTACGGCGAGAACTCCCACTCCTTCCGCGACCTCGCCTATGTCGCGGGGCGCAGCCCGACGTACGCCTCGCTGGCCGAGCCGCTGATGCAGCAGGCCGTGGACCTGTTCGCGAAGGACGGCGAGCACCAGCGGTCGTATGCGCTGAACCTCATCGGTCTGGCCACGGTCCATCTGCTGCGGCAAGAGCCGGAGCAGAGCGCGGTCCACGCCGAGCGGGCCATGGCGATCGCCAAGAAGGTGCGCTCCGAACGCGTCAACACTCGTATTCGAAAGACGGTCGACACGGCCGTACGCGATTTCGGGGATCTCGCCGAGGTCGTGGACCTCACCGACAAGCTCGCCGTCGAGCTCCCGGAGACCGCCGAGGCGGTCTGACCCCCAGGGGCGATCCCCTGGAACCCCAGAACCCCGGCCGCGGCCGGCCCTCCCGAACTGCCCGACTCGGCTCCCCCATGCCAGGTCATCGGAAGGCCGACCGCGGCCGGCTTCTTCCCTTCAATGAAGGTTGCGCCACGATAACGATCAGGCGGCCGAACATCCGGCAGTTCATCGAGGCGTAACACGCAGGGCGCCTTCGTCACGGCGGCGAAACAACGAGGGGCTTCCACCGAAACGGCGCTGCGCCAATCTCTTGGCGCATAACCGGCCCACCCCTCAATCCGCTCAGGCTTCGCCCGCACGGGGCCGTACCAATGACGAGGAGACGCCGATGGCATCAGCCGCCATCACGCTTGCGGCGGACGCACCCACGCTGTCGTCCGCCAACACAGGCTTCATGCTCATCTGTTCCGCCCTGGTGATGCTCATGACCCCGGGCCTGGCCTTCTTCTACGGAGGCATGGTCCGCGTCAAGAGCACCCTGAACATGCTGATGATGAGCTTCATCAGCCTGGGGATAGTCACCATCCTGTGGGTGCTCTACGGCTTCTCCATGGCGTTCGGCACCGACTCCGGCAGCCTCATCGGCTGGAACTCCGACTGGGTGGGCCTCAGCAACATCGGCCTGACGGAGCTGTGGGACGGCTACACCATCCCGATCTTCGTCTTCATGGTCTTCCAGCTGATGTTCGCGATCATCACGCCGGCCCTGATCAGCGGTGCGCTCGCCGACCGGGTGAAGTTCACGGCGTGGGCGCTGTTCATCGCGCTGTGGGCCACGGTCGTCTACTTCCCGGTCGCGCACTGGGTGTGGGGCGCCGGCGGCTGGGCCTTCGAGCTCGGTGTGATCGACTTCGCCGGTGGTACGGCGGTCCACATCAACGCCGGTGCCGCGGCTCTCGGTGTGATCCTCGTCATCGGCAAGCGCGTCGGCTTCAAGAAGGACCCGATGCGCCCGCACAGCCTCCCGCTGGTCATGCTCGGCGCCGGGCTCCTGTGGTTCGGCTGGTTCGGCTTCAACGCCGGCTCGTGGCTCGGCAACGACGACGGCGTCGGCGCGCTGATGTTCGTCAACACGCAGGTCGCCACCGCCGCCGCCATGCTGGCCTGGCTCATCTACGAGAAGATCCGCCACGGCGCGTTCACCACGCTGGGCGCCGCCTCCGGCGCGGTCGCCGGTCTGGTCGCCATCACCCCGTCCGGCGGCGCGGTCTCCCCGCTCGGTGCCATCGCGGTCGGCGCCATCGCCGGTCTGCTGTGCGCCATGGCCGTGGGCCTGAAGTACAAGCTCGGCTACGACGACTCGCTCGACGTCGTCGGCGTCCACCTGGTCGGCGGTGTCGTCGGCTCCCTGCTGATCGGCTTCTTCGCCAGCGGCAAGGGCCAGTCCGAGGTCGAGGGCCTCTTCTACGGCGGCGGCCTGACCCAGTTCTGGAAGCAGTGCGCCGGTGTCTTCGCGGTCCTGGCCTACTCGCTGATCGTCTCCGCGATCCTCGCCTTCATCCTCGACAAGACCATCGGCATGCGGGTCTCCGAGGACGACGAGGTCGCCGGCATCGACCAGGCCGAGCACGCCGAGACCGCATACGACTTCAGCGGCGCCGGCGGCGGCGCCGCCCGTACCGCCGCCGCCCCGGCCCCCGTCGCGGCAGCCGCGAGCAAGAAGGTGGACGCATGAAGCTCATCACCGCCGTCGTCAAGCCCCACCGGCTCGACGAGATCAAGGAAGCCCTCCAGGCCTTCGGAGTCCACGGTCTGACCGTCACCGAGGCCAGCGGTTACGGTCGTCAGCGGGGCCACACCGAGGTCTACCGCGGTGCCGAGTACACCGTCGACCTGGTCCCGAAGATCCGCATCGAGGTCCTGGCCGAGGACGACGACGCCGAGCAGCTGATCGACGTCATCGTCAAGGCCGCCCGCACCGGCAAGATCGGTGACGGCAAGGTCTGGTCCCTGCCGGTCGAGACGGCCGTACGGGTACGGACCGGCGAGCGCGGGCCCGACGCGCTCTGAGGCAGGGAAACAGAACAGGAGTCGCTGGGTGACGAGCACGGACGTTTCCAAGGATGCAGAGGACTCGGGACCCAGCGGCTACGCGGCGGCCCGGCTGCGTCTCCTCACCGAGGGGGCGCGGTCCGGGCCGCCGCGCCGTGCCGCCCTCGCGGAGCTGACCGACGAGTGGCTGACCGGACTGTTCGCGGCCGGTGCCTCCGCGGCCGGCGCGGAGGGGATGCGCGGTGTCTCCCTGGTGGCGGTCGGCGGGTACGGCCGCGGTGAGCTGTCCCCGCGCAGCGACCTGGATCTGCTCCTGCTGCACGACAGCGGCGACAGCAAGGCCGTGGCTGCGCTGGCCGACCGCATCTGGTACCCGGTGTGGGACCTCGGGCTCGCCCTCGACCACTCCGTGCGCACGCCGGCCGAGGCCCGCAAGACGGCCGGCGAGGATCTCAAGGTCCAGCTGGGCCTGCTGGACGCCCGGCACATCGCCGGTGACCTGGGCCTCACGGCCGGGCTGCGCACCTCGGTCCTCGCCGACTGGCGCAACCAGGCCCCCAAGCGGCTGCCCGAACTCCAGGAGCTGTCCGCCGACCGCGCCGAGCGCCAGGGCGAGCTGCAGTACCTCCTGGAACCCGACCTCAAGGAAGCCCGCGGCGGTCTGCGGGACGCCACCATCCTGCGCGCCGTCGCCGCGTCCTGGCTGGCCGACGCCCCGCGCGAGGGCCTCGACGACGCCCGGCGCCGGCTGCTCGACGTACGTGACGCCCTGCATCTGACGACCGGGCGGGCGACCGACCGGCTCTCGCTCCAGGAACAGGACCAGGTCGCCGCCGAGCTCGGGCTGCTCGACGCGGACACCCTGCTGCGGCAGGTGTACGAGGCGGCACGGGTGATCTCGTACGCCAGTGACGTCACTTGGCGTGAAGTGGGGCGCGTGCTGCGGGCACGCGCCGTACGGCCGCGGCTGCGCGCCATGCTGGCCGGCGGGAAGCCCACCGCCGAGCGCTCCCCGCTCGCCGAGGGCGTCGTGGAGCAGGACGGCGAAGTCGTGCTCGCCCGTGCCGCACGCCCCGATCGCGACCCCGTGCTCCCCTTGCGGGCCGCGGCGGCCGCCGCCCAGGCCGGGCTGCCGCTCTCCCTGCACGCCGTACGGCGGCTGGCGGCCACCGTGCGCCCGCTGCCCGCGCCCTGGCCCGCCGAAGCGCGTGAGCAGCTCGTCACCCTGCTGGGCTCCGGCCGGCCGACCGTCGACGTATGGGAGGCCCTGGAAGCGGAAGGGCTGATCACGCACTTCCTGCCCGACTGGGAGCGAGTGCGCTGCCGGCCGCAGCGCAACGCCGTGCACATCTGGACCGTCGACCGGCACCTGATCGAGACGGCCGTGCGTGCCTCCGAGTTCACCCGCCGCGTCCACCGCCCCGACCTGCTGCTGGTCGCCGCGCTGCTGCACGACATCGGCAAGGGCTGGCCCGGCGACCACTCGGTGGCCGGCGAGATCATCGTCAAGGACGTGGCCGCGCGCATCGGCTTCGACCGCGACGACGTGGCCGTGCTCTCCACCCTCGTACGTCATCACCTGCTGCTCGTCGAGACGGCCACCCGGCGCGACCTGGAGGACCCGGCCACCGTGCGCTCGGTCGCCGAGGCCGTCGGCTCGCAGGGGACCCTGGAGCTGCTGCACGCCCTGACCGAGGCGGACGCCCTGGCCACCGGTCCGGCGGCGTGGTCGTCCTGGCGCGGCTCGCTCGTCGCCGACCTGGTGAAAAGGGTCGCGGCCGTGCTCGCCGGGGACGACCCGGACGAGCCCGAGGCCGCCGCGCCCACCGCCGAGCAGGAGCGGCTCGCCATCGAGGCGATCGCCACCGGCAGCCCCGTACTGGCGCTGCGCGCCCAGACCGAGCCGCCGACGCAGGAGCAGGGCCCGGGCGGCCCCGAGCCGCTCGGCGTGGAACTCCTCATCGCCGTCCCCGACCAGCCGGGCGTGCTGCCCGCCGTGGCCGGCGTCCTCGCGATGCACCGCCTGACCGTGCGCACCGCGGAGCTGCGGGCGCTGGACCTGCCCGACGGCGTCGACGGCTCCGTCCTGCTGCTGAACTGGCGGGTCGCCGCCGAGTACGGCTCCCTGCCGCAGGCCACCCGGCTGCGCGCCGACCTCGTACGTGCCCTGGACGGCTCCCTGGACATCGCGGGCCGTCTCGCCGAGCGGGACGCGGCCTATCCGCGCCGCCGGGGCGTGGTGGCGCCACCGCCGAGGGTGACGGTGCATCCGGCCGCCTCCCGGCTGGCCACGGTCATCGAGGTGCGCGCCCAGGACGCGCCCGGGCTGCTGTTCCGGATCGGCCGGGCCCTGGAGGACGCGAGCGTGCGGGTGCGCAGCGCACACGTCAGCACACTGGGCGCCAACGCCGTCGACGCGTTCTATGTCACAGGGCCCGGAGGGGCCCCGCTGCCCGGTGAGGAGGCGGCGGCCGTGGCACGCAAGCTGGAGGAGACGCTGCGGGGGTGAACCCGGGGATCCCGGCAACCTGTGCCGCCGGGATACCCTGGAGGGCGATTCCCAGCTGCCACCGACCCCGAGGACCGCGAGCGCCGTGTTCGATACTCTCTCCGATCGCCTCTCAGCGACTTTCAAGAACCTGCGCGGCAAGGGACGGCTCTCCGAGGCGGACATCGACGCCACCGCGCGCGAGATCCGCATCGCACTCCTCGAAGCGGACGTGGCGCTGCCCGTCGTCCGGACGTTCATCAAGAACGTCAAGGAACGTGCGATGGGCGTCGAGGTCTCCAAGGCGCTGAACCCGGCCCAGCAGGTTCTGAAGATCGTCAACGACGAGCTCGTGACGATTCTCGGTGGCGAGACCCGCCGCCTGCGCTTCGCCAAGCAGCCGCCGACCGTGATCATGCTGGCCGGTCTCCAGGGTGCCGGTAAGACCACGCTCGCGGGCAAGCTCGGCCGCTGGCTGAAGGAGCAGGGCCACTCGCCGCTGCTGGTCGCCGCCGACCTCCAGCGCCCGAACGCCGTGAACCAGCTGAGCGTCGTCGCCGAGCGCGCCGGTGTCGCGGTCTACGCGCCCGAGCCGGGCAACGGCGTCGGTGACCCGGTCAAGGTCGCCAAGGACTCCATCGAGCACGCCAGGGCCAAGGTCCACGACATCGTGATCGTGGACACCGCCGGCCGCCTGGGCATCGACCAGGAGATGATGCAGCAGGCCGCGGACATCCGTGACGCGGTCTCGCCGGACGAGATCCTGTTCGTCGTCGACGCGATGATCGGTCAGGACGCGGTCAACACCGCCGAGGCCTTCCGCGACGGCGTCGGCTTCGACGGCGTGGTGCTCTCCAAGCTCGACGGTGACGCCCGCGGTGGTGCCGCCCTGTCGATCCGCCAGATCACCGGCAAGCCGATCATGTTCGCGTCGAACGGCGAGAAGCTCGACGAGTTCGACGCCTTCCACCCGGACCGGATGGCCTCCCGCATCCTCGACATGGGTGACCTGCTCACCCTGATCGAGCAGGCGGAGAAGACCTTCGACCAGGCCGAAGCCCAGAAGATGGCCGAGAAGCTGGCCTCCAAGAAGGGCCAGGACTTCACCCTCGACGACTTCCTGGCCCAGATGGAGCAGGTCAGGAAGATGGGCTCCATCAGCAAGCTGCTCGGCATGCTGCCCGGCATGGGGCAGATCAAGGACCAGATCAACAACCTGGACGAGCGGGACGTCGACCGCACGGCCGCCATCATCAAGTCGATGACCCCGGCCGAGCGCCAGGAACCGACGATCATCAACGGCTCCCGCCGCGCCCGTATCGCCAAGGGTTCCGGCGTCGAGGTCAGCGCGGTCAAGAACCTCGTCGAGCGGTTCTTCGAGGCCCGCAAGATGATGTCCCGCATGGCCCAGGGCGGCGGCATGCCGGGGATGCCGGGGATGCCGGGCATGGGCGGCGGTCCGGGCCGCACGAAGAAGCAGCCGAAGAAGGCCAAGGGCAAGCAGCGCTCCGGCAACCCGATGAAGCGCAAGCAGCAGGAGCAGGAGGAGGCCGCCCGCCGGGCCGCCGCCGCTCAGGCCGGGGGAGCCCTCGGGCTGCCGGGTCAGCAGGCCGGGCAGGACTTCGAGCTGCCGGACGAGTTCAAGAAGTTCATGGGCTGAGCCGGTACGGCTCCACGTCGCCGAGGGCGTCCCTCTCCACGAGGGGCGCCCTTTGCGCGTGCCGTGGCCCGCGCTCTGCCGTAACGTCCAGATATGAGCAATGCCGCGCCGCCGCGCAAGGCCCCTGACCAGCCGTGGCGCACGGAGGGCACCCCGGACGAGCCGCCCAGGAAGCCGGGCGGCCGGCGTCCACGCGGCCGCTGGTGGAGCCTGCTCGCCACCGCGGTGATCGTGTTCCTGCTGGCCTGGGTCGGACTGACGTACCTCGACCAGGGCAACGAGCCGACGATCTCCTACACGGAGTTCAGCCGGCAGGTGGACGACGGCAACGTCTCCAAGATCTACTCCAAGGGCGACGCCATCCAGGGCGAGCTGAAGAGCTCCAGGGACAACCCCGAGGGCGACGGCAAGTACACCAAGTTCAAGACGCAGCGCCCCGCCTTCGCCGACGACGACCTCTGGCGTGCGCTGAGCAGCCACGACGTCACCGTGACCGCGCAGCCGGTGGTCAAGCAGCGCGGCGTACTGGTCAACCTGCTGATCTCACTCGCGCCGCTCGTGATCATTGTCGCGCTGTGGCTGTTCATCGCCCGGCGCTTCGCCGGCGGCCGCGGCGGCGCGGGCGGCATGTTCGGACGCAAGGCGCCGCCCAAGCCGGTCGAGCTGCTGCCGGGCAAGCACCGCACGACGTTCGCCGACGTGGCCGGCATCGACGAGGTCAAGGGCGAACTGGACGACGTCGTCGACTTCCTGGAGCACCCCGACGCCTACCGCAGGATGGGCGCCAAGATGCCCCGCGGCGTGCTGCTCGCGGGTTCGCCGGGCACCGGCAAGACGCTGCTGGCACGGGCGGTGGCCGGCGAGGCGGGCGTGCCGTTCTTCTCGGCCTCCGCGTCCGAGTTCATCGAGATGATCGTCGGAGTCGGCGCATCACGCGTGCGTGAACTGTTCGCCGAGGCCCGCAAGGTGGCGCCGTCGATCATCTTCATCGACGAGATCGACACCATCGGACGGGTACGCGGCGGCGGCGCCTCGGTCAGCGGGCACGACGAGCGCGAGCAGACCCTGAACCAGATCCTCACCGAGATGGACGGCTTCTCCGGCTCGGAGGGCGTGATCGTGATCGCCGCGACGAACCGCGCCGACATCCTGGACCCGGCGCTGACCCGGCCCGGCCGCTTCGACCGGGTGGTCAACGTCTCCCCGCCGGACCGCCGCGGCCGCGAGGCGATCCTGGCGATCCACACCCGCGACATCCCCCTCGCCGAGGACGTGGACCTCGTCCAGCTCGCCCGCAAGACGCCCGGCATGACAGGTGCGGATCTGGCCAACCTCGCCAATGAGGGCGCTCTGCTCGCCGTCAAGCGGGGCCAGGAGCAGGTGACCGCCGCGGACCTCTCCGAGGCCCTGGAGAAGGTGCAGCTGGGCGCCGAACGCACCCTCGTGATGCCCGAGGAGGACCGCCGCCGCACCGCCTTCCACGAGAGCGGGCACGCCCTGCTCGGCATGCTCCAGCCGGGCGCCGACCCCGTCCGCAAGATCACCATCGTGCCGCGCGGCCGGGCGCTCGGCGTGACGATGTCGACCCCCGAGGTGGAGCGGTACGCGCACTCGGAGGAGTACCTGCGCGGCCGGATCATCGGCGCCCTGGGCGGCATGGCGGCCGAGGACGTGGTCTACGGCGTCGTCACGACCGGCGCGGAGAACGACCTCGAACAGGTCACCAACATCGCGCGCGGCATGGTGGCCCGCTGGGGCATGAGCGAACGCGTCGGCCGGCTCTCCGCGCTGCCGAGCGACGCCCAGCAGGCGTACGGGCTCTCCGCCGCACCGCGGACGCTCGACGTCATCGACGCCGAGATGCGCCGGATCGTCGACGACTGCTACGAGGAGGCCCTGCGCAAACTCCGCGACCACCGCGGCCGGTTGGACGCGCTCGCGGAGGCCCTGCTGGAGCACGAGACGCTGGAGGAGGCGGACGCGTACCGGATCGCGGGGATCACCCGGCTGAAGAAGGACGAGACCGAGTAGCGCGAAGCCCGGCGAGGCTGCGCGCCCCGGCTCAGGGCACGCGCGCGATGAGGTACCGGAACACGTTCGGCATCCACACCGTGCCGTCCGGCCGCTGGTGCGGATGCAGTGCCTCCGCCAGCTCCTTGTCGACCTGGACCTGGTCCGTCGCCCGGATCGCCGCGTCGAACAACCCCGTCGACAGCAGCCCCCGTACGGCACTGTCGACGTCCGCGTACCCGAACGGGCAGGCGACCCGCCCCGAACCGTCGGGCCGCAGACCCGCGCGCTGGGCGACCTCCTCCAGATCGTCACGCAGGGCCGGGCGCCAACTCCCCGTGCTGCGCAGGGGATCGGCCAGCTTCGTCGCGACCCGCAGCACCGACGACGTGGCGCAGCGCTCCGGCGGACCCCAGCCGGCCAGCACCGCCGGCGCCCCGCGCTCGGCGAGCGGAGTGACAGCCGCGAGCGCCTCCCCGAGACCCTCCGAGTCACCCGCGAGACACCCGATCGGCTCGAACGCGGTCACCAGGGTGTACGCGGGCGTCTGTGCGCCGGCCGCGTCCCCGGGCGAGCCGTCGACGAGCCGGACGTCGCCACGCGCGCGCGTGTCCCACGTCTCGGGCAGCAGACGCTGCCGTGCGAGAGTCAGCCGTTCGGGGCAGCCGGACTCGACACCGGTGACGGCCGCGCCTCTGGAAGCCGCCATCAGCAGGGCGAGCCCGCTGCCGCAGCCGAGGCCCAGCAGCCGGGTACCCGGGCCCACTTCCAGTCGCTCGTAGACGGCCTCGTAGAGCGGCACCAGCATCCGCTCCTGGATCTCGGACCAGTCACGCGCGCGTGCACACGGGTCCACACGGGGTGTCGCGCCCGTAGGGGACAGGTGCCGCCGCACGAGCGTAGGTGTCATGTAAAGCGCCCCATTCCGCCGAGAGTTGTCACTGTGCCCGATGCCGTAGCGCCCTGTGACGATGCGCTCACGCTCCCCCGTATGCCAGGTAACTCCGCGCCATGCGTCGCGTCCAGGGGTCTCGGGGCCCTGCTTGCGGGTTCCGGGCGTCCGTGGCCGAAATTCACATTCCGGCAACATGGGCCCGTACCATCTGGCCATGGCAAAGGCACCCGTTCTTACGCCACGGGCACATGACTTCCCGCGCTGGTACCAGGACGTCGTCAACAAGGCCGAGCTCGCGGACAACGGTCCGGTGCGCGGCACGATGGTGATCCGGCCGTACGGGTACGGGCTGTGGGAGCGGATGCAGGCCGAGATGGACGCCCGCATCAAGCGCGCCGGTGCCTCCAACGCCTACTTCCCGCTGTTCATCCCGCAGTCGTATCTGACGCGCGAGGCCGAGCACGTCGAGGGCTTCGCCCCCGAGCTGGCAGTCGTCACTCACGGCGGCGGCAAGGAACTGGAGGAGCCCGTCGTCGTGCGGCCCACCTCCGAGACGATCATCAACGACTACTTCGCCAAGTGGGTGCAGAGCTACCGCGACCTGCCGCTGCTGATCAACCAGTGGGCGAACGTGGTGCGTTGGGAGATGCGCCCGCGCGTGTTCCTGCGGACGACGGAGTTCCTCTGGCAGGAGGGCCACACCGCGCACGCCACCCGCGAGGACGCCCGGGACTACGCCGCGTACATCCACAAGGACGTCTACGCCGACTTCATGGTCGATGTCCTCGGTATCGACGTCGTCCTCGGCCGCAAGACCGCGAGCGAGCGTTTCGCCGGGGCGATCAACACCCTCACCCTCGAAGCGATGATGGGCGACGGCAAGGCCCTCCAGATGGGCACCAGCCACGAGCTCGGCCAGAACTTCGCCAAGGCCTTCCACACCCGCTACCTGTCGAAGGAGGGCCGCGAGGAGTACGTCTGGCAGACCTCCTGGGGCTCCTCCACCCGCATGGTCGGCGGCCTGATCATGGCCCACGGCGACGACGACGGACTGCGGGTGCCACCGCGGCTCGCGCCCGTCCAGGCGGTCGTCCTCGCGATCAAGGGGGACGAGCCGGTTCTGGCCAAGGTCCGCGAGATCGGCGACCGGCTGCGCGAGGCGGGCGTCCGCGTCCACGTCGACGACCGCACGGACACGCCGTTCGGGCGCCGCGCGGTCGACTGGGAACTCAAGGGCGTACCGGTACGGATCGAGGTCGGGCCCCGTGACCTTGACGGCGGCACGGCGATGCTCGCGCGGCGGATCCCCGGCGGCAAGGAGCCGGTCGCGCTCGACGCCCTGGCCTGGCTGATCCCCACGGTCCTGGAGGAGGACCAGGCGCTGCTGCTGCGCCAGTCGCGCGAGCGACGCGCATCCCGTACGTCGGACGTGTCGACGACCGAGGAAGCGATCGAGGCGGCCGGCGCCGGCGGCTGGGCGCGTCTGCCGTGGGCGACGCTCGGCGAAGAAGGCGAGGCCAGACTGGCCGAGCACGCCGTGACCGTACGGTGTCTGGTCGCCGAGGACGGGTCGGTGCCGGACGCCGACGACGCACCCGGTAACGTCGCGGTCGTCGCGCGCGCTTATTGAGATGACGCCCGTGGGAAGCGAGAGCGGCCGAAACGCCCCTTGCGCAATCGCGAACCACACACGGCCCGCCAGGTGGACACGGGCTACGCGCCGGGGCGTACGTCAGACTACGCACCAGCTTGGTACGAGCTGTGAGGCTTCTCCGCAGATCGGCGCACCCGCCCTCGTCGTGGCGCATCATTCGCAACTGACGGGTACGTGCAAATTATTTGGGATGCCCCGGAATCGGAACACAGCGGCACTCCGGCTCGTTGTCATTACGTGAGCACGACACAGACACCACCTGTTCTCGCCGCAGAGCTGGCACAGGCGTGGGCCGACATTCAGCGGTACCACCCCGAGCTGCCGGATCTCGCCGCGCCAGAGTCCCTGATCGGGGAGTCGTCGTCCGCGTGCGGTCACGAGCTCTCCTTCGAGCGACTGCTTCATGAGGCAGTCCATGGCATCGCCGCCTCGCGCGGCGTCCGCGACACCTCCCGCGCCGGCCGGTACCACAACCGCAGATTCCTCTCGATCGCCGAGGAACTGGGCCTGGACCACCCCGAGGAGCCGCACCCGAGCAGCGGTTTCTCCCTGGTCACGCTCAACCCCGAGGCCAAGCGGCGGTACCGCCCGACGATCGAACGCCTCCAGCGCGCACTGAAGGCCCACACCGCGGCGACCTCCGCCGACACGAGCCGGACCTTCCGGGGCCCGGCCGCCCGTCACGGCTCCTCCGGTGGCGGCGTCCGCGTCAAGGCGGTCTGCGACTGCGGCCGCAACGTCCGCGTCGTCCCCTCGGTCCTGGCCCAGGCCCCGATCGTGTGCGGCGGCTGCGGAAAGCCGTTCCGGATTCCCGAGGTGGTCGGAGCGGCGTAACGACGCCTCGTCGGGCACCGGCATCTCGTGGCTGCCGGTCGGCACGTATGGCGTACGGGACGCTGACGGACGCGTCGGGGTGCCGCTGTGACTCGCGCAGGCGGCACCCCGAAGGCGCCGGGCTGCGCGGCCGACCTCCGAGGCACCCGAAACGCCGGGTGCCTCCCAGTCATGCCCGAGCACAGCTCACCGCCCTCGGCCAAAGGCGACCCGCAGGGTGTGGCACAATGGCTAGCTGTACTCGACAGCCGCACAGGACCCCTCTCTCCTCCGGCTGACGCGTCCATCGGGCACTCGGGTACCGCAACCCCACGCGGCCTTCTCGCCGTGCCCAACCACGTCAAAACCAGGAGAACCCACTCCCGTGGCAGTCAAGATCAAGCTGAAGCGTCTGGGCAAGATCCGTTCGCCTCACTACCGCATCGTCGTCGCCGACTCCCGCACCCGCCGTGACGGCCGTGCGATCGAGGAGATCGGCAAGTACCACCCGACCTACAACCCGTCGGTCATCGAGGTGGACGCCGACCGTGTGGCCTACTGGCTGGGTGTCGGCGCGCAGCCGACCGAGCCCGTCCTCGCCATTCTGAAGAAGACCGGCGACTGGCAGAAGTTCAAGGGCGAGCCCGCCCCGGCTCCGCTGCTCGTCGCCGAGCCGAAGAAGGCGCGCCCGTCGTTCGAGGCCCTCAGCGGCGACGACGAGGGCAAGGGTGAGGCGATCACCCAGAAGAAGAAGGCGGAGAAGAAGGACGAGGCTGCCGCCGAGTCCGAGTCGGCCGAGGCCTGAGCATGCTCGAGGAGGCTCTCGAGCACCTCGTGAAGGGCATCGTCGACAACCCTGACGATGTGCAGGTCGCATCCCGCAACCTGCGCCGCGGGCGCGTGCTGGAGGTCCGGGTCCACCCCGACGACCTCGGCAAGGTGATCGGTCGTAACGGCCGCACCGCGCGTGCCCTGCGTACCGTCGTGGGCGCCATCGGCGGCCGCGGTGTCCGCGTCGACCTCGTCGACGTGGACCACGTCCGCTGACGCCGAACACAGCACCGGCTCGGGCCGGGGAGGGCCACTGGGCCGTCCCCGGCCCGCAGTCGTATGACAGGAGATTGGACACGTGCAGCTGGTAGTCGGACGGATCGGCCGTGCCCATGGCATCAAGGGCGAGGTCACCGTCGAGGTACGCACCGACGAACCGGAGGTGAGGCTCGCCCCCGGCGCCGTACTCACCACCGATCCCGCCTCCGCGGGCCCGCTCACCATCGAGACCGGCCGTGTCCACAGCGGCCGCCTCCTGCTGCGCTTCGAGGGCGTGCGCGACCGCACCGGCGCCGAGGAGCTGCGCAACATCCTCCTCATCGCCGAGGTCGACCCGGACGAGCTGCCCGAGGAGGAGGACGAGTACTACGACCACCAGCTCATGGACCTGGACGTGGTGACCGCGGACGGCGTCGAGGTCGGCCGGATCACCGAGATCTCGCACCTGCCCTCCCAGGACCTGTTCATCGTCGAGCGGCCCGACGGGAGCGAGGTGATGATCCCCTTCGTCGAGGAGATCGTCGCCGAGATCGACCTGGCGGAGCAGAAGGCCGTCATCACCCCGCCGCCCGGTCTGATCGACGACCGGGCGGAGATCGCGTCGTCCCGGGAAGAGTCGTAATGCGCCTCGACGTCGTCACGATCTTCCCCGAGTACCTGGAGCCGCTGAACGTCTCCCTGGTCGGCAAGGCACGCGCGCGTGGGCAGCTCGACGTCCAGGTGCACGACCTGCGCGCCTGGACGTACGACCGTCACAACACGGTCGACGACACGCCCTACGGCGGCGGCCCCGGCATGGTCATGAAGACCGACCCCTGGGGCGAAGCGCTGGACTCCGTGCTGGCTGAGGGGTACGAGAGAGGCGCCGGTGCGCCCACGCTGATCGTGCCCACCCCCAGCGGCCGCCCCTTCACCCAGGAACTCGCCGTCGAGCTCTCCGAGCGCCCCTGGCTGATCTTCACGCCGGCCCGCTACGAGGGCATCGACCGCCGCGTCATCGACGAGTACGCCACCCGCATGCCCGTCCACGAGGTGTCCATCGGGGACTACGTCCTGGCCGGCGGCGAGGCGGCCGTACTCGTCATCACGGAAGCCGTGGCGCGACTGCTGCCGGGCGTCCTCGGCAACGCCGAGTCCCACCGCGACGACTCCTTCGCGCCCGGCGCGATGGCGAGTCTCCTGGAGGGCCCCGTCTACACCAAGCCGCCCGAGTGGCGCGGCCGCGGTATCCCCGACGTGCTGCTCAGCGGCCACCACGGCAAGATCGCCCGCTGGCGCCGCGACGAGGCGCTCCGGCGTACGACCGCCAACCGGCCCGACCTCATCGAGCGCTGCGACCCCAAGGCCTTCGACAAGAAGGACCGCGAGATGCTCTCCATCCTGGGCTGGATGCCCGACCCGGAAGGGGAGCCCTTCGGCCGATTTTGGCGCAGGACCGAGGGCGTGGAAGAATAGGCCGCTGTTGTGCGCCGTCCGGCGTGCGCCCCTGCCACAGGGGGACACGACGCCCGCCCCGACGCTCACGACACTCTCACCGAACATCTAGTTCCGTTGATGACCTGTGGCATCAGCGAAGAAAGCAGACGAAATGTCTCACCTGCTCGACTCCGTCGACGCCGCGTCGCTGCGCAGCGACGTCCCGGCCTTCCGCCCCGGCGACACCGTCAACGTCCACGTCCGCGTCATCGAGGGCAACCGCTCCCGTGTGCAGCAGTTCAAGGGCGTTGTGATCCGTCGCCAGGGTGCCGGCGTGCGCGAGACCTTCACGGTCCGCAAGGTCTCCTTCTCCGTCGGCGTCGAGCGCACCTTCCCGGTGCACACCCCGATCGTCGAGAAGATCGAGCTCGTCACCAAGGGTGACG
This sequence comes from Streptomyces coerulescens, assembly GCF_042657965.1. Classification (NCBI taxonomy): domain Bacteria; kingdom Bacillati; phylum Actinomycetota; class Actinomycetes; order Kitasatosporales; family Streptomycetaceae; genus Streptomyces; species Streptomyces coerulescens. The sequence goes on along the minus strand of NZ_JBHSKM010000012.1, from coordinate 184,721 downwards.
TGCGTCGCGCCAAGCTGTACTACCTGCGCGAGCTGCGCGGCAAGGCTGCGAAGATCAAGGAGAAGCGCGAGAACTGAGCGCTTCAGGGGGCTCGCCCCCGCGGGGTCCACAGCGCGGCCGGATAGCATCTGGCCTCGATGGACACCGAAGCACAGCCGACGGAGCGCGACCGCTCCTCCCGCCCTTCCGACTCCGAGGAGACCTCGGACCCGGAGGGCTCGGAGGGACGGTCGCGCTTCGCGTTGGTGGCGCGGATCACCGAGTGGCTGCCGGGCGGCCGGATCAGCCTGACCCTGCTGGTCCTGCTCGTGTTTCTGCTGCTGCTCAACATGTTCGTGGTGCGGCCGTTCGAGATTCCCAGCGGATCCATGGAGTCCGGATTGAGGATCGGGGACCGCGTTCTCGTAAATAAGTTGGCGTACCGTTTCGGTGCCGATCCGCGACGCGGTGATGTTGTGGTGTTCGACGGAACCGGGTATTTCGGGGATGCCGACTACATCAAACGCATTGTGGGTGTGGGGGGAGACCACGTGGTCTGCTGTGACAAGGAGGGGAGGATCCAGGTGAACGGCCGGTCGGTCGACGAGTCGACATTCCTGTATGCCGGCGACAGCCCGTCGGCGGTGCGCTTCGACGTCGTCGTGCCCGACGGCAGCCTCTTCGTCCTGGGCGACCATCGCAGCGCCTCCAGCGACTCCCGCGACCATCTGGGCGCGCCCGGTGGCGGCATGATCCCGGTCGACGGTGTCATCGGCCGTGCCGACTGGATCGTCTGGCCGACCGCGCACTGGACCCGACTGCACCGTCCCGACGCCTACGCGCGCGTGCCCGCCACCGAGGCCGATTCCGCGGCCGCAGCGCCGCGCGAGCCAGGAGCGGGCCCCGGCCGGAGCGCCCCGGAGGCGATGGCATCCAGTGGGGCGGGCGCGCATGGGTAACCGTGGCAAGCCCCGCGGCGTGCCCAGCAGCCCCGCCGACAATCTCCTGCCCACCGGCGCCCGGCGCGCGTCCGGCCCCGCCGGCGGCCGCACGCGCGCGGAGCGACGCAAGCTCCAGCGCAAGGTCAAACGACGGCGCAGGCGCTCGGCGATCAAGGAGATACCCCTCCTCGTCGGCGTCGCGGTCCTCATAGCGCTGGTCCTGAAGACCTTCCTCGTCCAGGCCTTCGTGATCCCCTCCGGTTCCATGGAGGCGACGATCCAGATCGGCGACCGCGTCCTCGTCGACAAACTCACCCCCTGGTTCGGCTCGAAGCCGCAGCGCGGTGACGTCGTCGTCTTCAAGGACCCCGGCGGCTGGCTCCAGGACGAGCAGACGACGGTGAAGAAGGAGGACCCCGTCGTCGTCAAACAGGTCAAGGAGGCGCTCACCTTCATCGGCCTGCTGCCGTCCGACGACGAGAAGGATCTGATCAAGCGCGTCGTCGGCGTCGGCGGCGACCGGGTCAAGTGCTGTGACACGCAGGGACGGGTCACCGTCAACGGGGTTCCGCTGAACGAGGACTATCTGTATCCCGGCAACGCCCCCTCCGAGGCGAAGTTCGACATCACCGTTCCGCAGGGACGCCTGTGGGTGATGGGTGACCACCGGGCCAACTCCGCGGACTCCCGCGCCCATCAGGACCAGGACTACGGCGGCACGGTCTCCGAGGAGGAGGTCGTCGGACGGGCGATGTGGATCGCCTGGCCGCTCGGTCACTGGACCACCCTGGAGGAGCCGAATACGTACGCTACGGTCGCCGACTCGGGGACGGGGTCGACCGCGTCCCCCCGGCTGTCGCATAGGGTTGCTTCCGACGATTCGAACGGAACGATCCAGCTCCCGACCCCTGCGGAACTCCCGCTCGTTATGGGAGTGGTGGGCCTGCGTCGTCTATGGGGCAGGCAGCGGCACGGAGTAAGGAGTTGGCGTGGGGGATGTGGCGGTTGGCGCACGGTCCGGGCACGACGGCGAGGAGCACCGCGGACACCCCGTGGAAGCAGCCGACCCGGCTGCGGACGGCGCCGTGACCTCCGGGAATGAGCCCGGATCGACCGGAGAGGGAGGGTCGGGCGGACAGCCGCCGACCGATGGCCCGGGGCCCGGGGCGGCCTCCAATCCCAAGAAGCAACGCTCCTTCTGGAAGGAGCTGCCCATCCTGATCGGTATCGCGCTCGTCCTCGCGCTGCTGATCAAGACGTTTCTGGTGCAGGCGTTCTCGATCCCCTCCGACTCGATGCAGAACACCCTCCAGCAGGGTGACCGAGTCCTGGTGGACAAGCTCACCCCCTGGTTCGGCTCCGAGCCCGAGCGCGGCGAGGTCGTCGTCTTCCACGACCCCGACAACTGGCTGGCGGGCGAGCCGACTCCGGATCCCAACGCCCTGCAGACCTTCCTCAGCTGGATCGGCCTGATGCCGTCCGCCGAGGAGAAGGACCTCATCAAGCGCGTCATCGGTGTCGGCGGCGACACGATCGAATGCAAGAAGACCGGCCCGCTGACGGTCAACGGCAAGGCGCTGAACGAGCCGTACGTGTACCCCGGCAACACGCCGTGCAGTCAGGACGACCAGGGCGGCCAGTTCAAGGTGAAGGTCCCCGAGGGCTTCATCTGGGTGATGGGCGACCACCGGCAGAACTCCCGGGACTCGCGCTACAACCAGTCCGACGTGAACAACGGCATGGTCCCCGTCGACAAGGTCGTCGGCCGTGCCATCGTGATCGCCTGGCCGATCAACCGCTGGGACACCCTGCCGGTTCCGGACACCTTCGAGCAGAACCTGAACGCCCGCTCCGCCGCCCTCACGGTCGCGCCGCAGGGGATCGCGCTGGTGGGTGCGGTGCCGTTCGTGCTCTGGCGTCGGCGTCGGGCCGCGGTGGCGCAGACTCGCTGACCGCTGACCGCTGACCGCTGACCGCGGGGGCGTCCGGCTGCGGGCCCGGCGAACGCGCCGGAGGCCAGCCCCCTTCGGGCCCCTGACCGGGCTCCGGTCGGCGCCCAGGGCTGGGGAAAGCTTTGCCGTGCCGGTGGGCCCGGTGCTCGGGAGGGGCTGCCCCCTGTCGGTACCGCCGGGTAGGGTGCGGATCCATGGGTGGCGAGAGCACGACGCGTACGGCGCCGCGTGACGGTGGCGCGAGCAGGGGCCCGGCGGGCAGCCGGACCGGACAGCGGTTGTCCGGGCTGGCCGTGGCGCTGGGCCTGGTGCTGTTCCTGGGCGGGTTCGCCTGGGGAGCGGTGGTCTACCGGCCGTACACCGTGCCCACCAGTTCGATGGCGCCGACGATCGGCGCCGGTGCCCGGGTTCTGGCCGAGCGCATCGACGGCGACGACATCCGCCGGGGCGACGTCGTCGTCTTCACCGACAAGGCCTGGGTGACCAACGCGCCCGTCGTCAAGCGTGTGGTCGCCACCGGCGGTGACAAGGTCGCCGTCACGGACGGCAAGCTGACCGTCAACGGCAAGAAGATCGACGAGCCGTACCTCGCCGAGGACGACCTGTCCCAGCTCCAGAACTTCCCGACGGTGTCCGTGCCCGAGGGCCGGCTCTTCCTCCTCGGTGACGAGCGCAGCGGCTCCCTGGACTCCTCGGCGCACCTCACGGACGCTGCCAGTGGCACCGTGGCGCGCAGCGCCGTCTCGGCCCGGGTGGACGCCGTCGTGTGGCCCATGAGCGGGATGCTGGAGCGCCCCACGGGCTTCGAGCAGCTGGGCGCGCTGTCCGCGCAGGGGCCGCTGCGCACGGTCGTCGCACTGATCGTCGTGGGCGGCGTGCTGGTCCTGGCCGGCGGGGCGTACGGCCCCGTCGAGAAGCGGCTCGCGGGCCGCTCCCGCGCGCGGACGGAGCCCGCGGGTGCCCGCTGAGGCGGTGCAGGGGCACGACGACGGGCTGCGCAAGGTCGCCCGGGTCGTGCTGCTCGACCCCGACGACCGCATCCTGCTCCTGTACGGCCATGAGCCGGAGGACCCGGCCGACAACTGGTGGTTCACGCCCGGCGGGGGACTGGAGGGCGACGAGACGCGAGCAGAGGCCGCACTGCGGGAACTCGCGGAGGAGACCGGCATCACGGAGGTCGAACTCGGCCCCGTGCTGTGGCGGCGGATGTGCTCGTTCCCGTTCGCGGGACGCCGCTGGGACCAGGACGAGTGGTACTACCTGGCACGTACGACACAGACGGTGACCCGGGCCGCGGGCCTCACCGAGCTGGAGCGGCGCAGTGTCGCCGGTGCGCGCTGGTGGACGTGTCAGGAACTTGCCCGAGCGCATGAGACGGTGTATCCGACCAAACTCGCCGAGCTGCTGCGCACACTGCTCGACGAAGGTCCCCCCGCCGGGCCCGTGACCCTTGACCCTGAAATTGTCTAGGTGCTGACGGGACTGGCGCACAATGGTGGGATCGCACGGCTGAAGGGGAACATGCCATGAGCGCCGAGGACCTCGAGAAGTACGAGACCGAGATGGAGCTCAAGCTCTATCGGGAGTACCGCGATGTCGTCGGTCTGTTCAAGTATGTGATCGAGACCGAGCGGCGCTTCTACCTGACCAACGACTACGAGATGCAGGTGCACTCGGTCCAGGGTGAGGTGTTCTTCGAAGTGTCCATGGCGGACGCGTGGGTGTGGGACATGTACCGGCCGGCGCGGTTCGTGAAGCAGGTTCGAGTGCTCACGTTCAAGGACGTGAACATCGAGGAGCTCAACAAGAGCGATCTGGAACTTCCGAGCGGGTGACGTTCACTCGCGGGGGTGAGGACGTTATCCACAGTCACGGACTTGTCCACCAAGATCCAATAGCTCACTGAGCTGCTCGCATTGTTGGCGCCGGAGGTGGTGCCGACATGAGCACGAGCAAGAACACGAATCGGGACCCAGGGACGAGCGTGGGCCCTGGCCGGGACATGGGCCCGAATACGACCGCGACCAGGGGAATCGCACGCAGCGCGCTGGGCAGGTACGGCGAGACGCTGGCCGCGCGGCGGCTGGTCGAGACCGGCATGACGATCCTGGCACGCAACTGGCGCTGCGGCAGGAGCGGTGAGATCGACATCGTGGCGCAGGACGGCGAGGTCCTGGTTGTCTGCGAGGTCAAGACACGCAGGAAGGGTGCCTACGAGCATCCGATGGCCGCAGTGACCCCGGAGAAGGCGCAGCGCCTGCGGGGCCTCGCGGAGAGCTGGCTCCACACCCACGGCGGCGCACCACCGGGTGGTGTCCGTATCGACCTGATCGGCGTTCTCCTGCCCGAGCGGGGTGCCCCTGTCCTGGAGCACGCGCGGGGGGTGGCCTGAATGGGGTTCGCCCGTACATGTTCGGTGGCGCTGGTCGGCGTCGAGGGAGTCGTGGTCGAGGTCCAGGCGGACCTGGAGCCCGGGGTCGCGACGTTCGCACTGGTGGGCCTCCCGGACAAGAGCCTGACGGAGAGCAAGGACCGAGTACGCGCGGCGGTAGTGAACTCAGGTGTGGCGTGGCCGCAGAAGAAGCTGACCGTGGGCCTGAGCCCGGCGTCCGTGCCGAAGAGCGGCAGCGGCTTCGACCTGGCCGTCGCCGCGGCGGTCCTCGGAGCGGCCGAGCGGATCGACCCTCGTGTGCTCGCCGACATCGTGATGATCGGGGAGCTGGGCCTCGACGGACGCGTCCGACCGGTGCGGGGCGTCCTGCCGGCGGTGCTCGCCGCGGCGGACGCGGGGTACGAGCAGGTGGTCGTCCCCGAGTGCGCAGTGCCGGAGGCCTCCCTCGTACCGGGTGTCTCGGTGCTGGGCGTGCGGAGTCTGCGCCAGCTCATCGCAGTCCTCACCGATGAACCCGTGCCGGACGAGGAACTGGTCCCGGGCGAGATCCGCCCGGACCCGTTCCTCGCCGGTCTGGCGCTCCCGGGCACCGGGCTCGGCTCGGTCACGGGCACTCACGCTCCGGACCTTGCGGACGTGGCGGGCCAGAATGTGCCCCGAGCCGCCCTGGAGGTGGCTGCGGCAGGGCGGCATCACGTCTTCTTCAAGGGCCCGCCCGGAGCCGGCAAGACGATGCTGGCAGAGCGGCTTACAGGTCTGCTGCCGGAGCTGAGCCGACAGGAGTCGCTCGAGGTCACGGCGGTCCATTCGGTGGCAGGGATCCTTCCGCCCGGTCACCCGCTGATCGACAAGCCGCCTTACTGCGCTCCGCACCATTCGGCGACCATGGCCTCCCTCGTCGGTGGGGGCAACGGCCTTCCCCGGCCGGGCGCGGCGTCCCTGTCGCACAACGGCGTGCTGTTCCTCGACGAAGCGAGGGATTCGCACTTACTCCGTGCCGAGCTCGTTTCTCTCATGAGGGCAGGGGATCTTGTCAAGCCCAAGCCCGCCCGATGTGGCCGAGCTCACAATGACGGAAGAGCCCCGACCCTCCCGAGTCGATGTGGCCAGGAAGAGCCGGGGCTCTGTGTCTGTGTGCGTTGCTGTGCGCCTGCCTGAGCGGCTGTCCGTGTGTGGCTGAGGAGTTGGGCCGAGGCGTGCGTGATCGCTTGCGAGCGTGGCCGTGACGCCGTTCCTGGCCGGTCGAGCGGCTGTCGACGTGCGCCGACTCGGGCCGTAGGGGTGGGGGATGACCCCTTGGGGCCGTTCTTCCGCACCGCTGCGTCTTACCGGCAGGGATCTTGCCACCGCGTAGGGCCAATCCGGACAGGTGCCCGGACAGCCCCAGGAACCCCCCGAATCCGCAGGTCAGACCGGATGCGCCCCATCGTCCGGACTGTGAGCCGGCCGACTGTCAGGGGTGGGGGTGCCTTTGTACGAGCCAGAGCGCCAGGACGACCCACCGGCCCCCAGGATTGGCGGAGGCTCGGCAGGGTCGATCCGGGCGGAGGTTCAGTTGTGGCGCCGGTCGTACCGCTTCCGACACTTGTCGCCGCAGTACATCCGCTTGGCGTGGGAGTCCTCGGGCAGGGGCTCGCCGCACTCCAGACAGAAGCCGTCGACAGGGGTCCTGCCGGGCCCCTCGGCCCCTTCGTGAGTCACGGCCTCGGGACGGTCGGACGGAGGCGCCTCGGACTCCTCGGCCCACAAGGGAGAGGACAGGTCGAAGGACTGGTCACGGACACACCCGCCGCACTCCTCCGCTTCCGGGTCGAAGTCGGGGTCAGGGTTCAGTTCGCAGGAGTGCCGCCAGTAGAGGTCACTCACGCGGCCACCTCCGAGCCGTTCGAGTCATCGTCGTGGGTAGCAGCCCAACGGGCGATGTGAGCCAGGGAGAGGCCGTGTCCGGCCCCCTTGCCCTTCGCCCTGTCCCATGCCTTGTGGCACCTACGGCACATCGGTTCGTACTGCTCGACGTCCGGGGCGAACGGCGACCCGGCGTCCTTCCCTTCGGCGTCCGCCTTCACGTCGGCAGTGCCGTGCATGTAGGCCCACTGTTCGGCCGGAGCTCCGCAGCCGTGGCAGGAGTGCGAGGATGCCGAACCCTTCACTCGGGCCACCCAGTGGTGAACGGTGGCGTAGGCGGCGTGCTCGCCCTTGAAGCGTCCGGCCCTCGGGTCGGCGTGCCAGTCCCGCTCAGCGCAGTTCTGCGTCAGGCCGGTGCGGACGTTCTTGATGTGCAGCACCTTCGCCACGCCACCGCAAGCGCACTCGAACCATGCCCGGCCCTTGTCGCCGACGATCCGGCGAACGAGGGTGAGTTGGCCGTTCGCAGACGTCCAGCCCTCGGTGTACTTGCGAGCGCCAGGGCGCTCCTTCGCGGGCCCCTTCTTCACGTAGTTGGCACGCTGCCGCGTGCGCTTGCGCTCGCCCTTGCAGGAGTCGCAGAACCGAGGAGCAGGGCCACGCTTACCGGTGCGCTCGATCAGGTTGGGGCAGGTCTCACAGGTCAGGGACATACGGGTTCGTCCTCCTTGGGTTTGGGGTTGAGCTACCGCGAGGGAGCGCCAGCGACCGGCGGTCCTCGGCGAGGTAGCAACGGCGAGCAAGTGGCTTGCCGTGAGGGTCTTCGGGAAGTGGCCGCGTACGCGGCCCAGGAAGTAGGGCGGCTCTACGAAGGGGGGCCCTGACGGGCCCCTCATCACTTCGCCGTTGGGATCTACGACAGGTGGGCCGCGTAAGCGGCCCCATCGAGTAGGGCGAGGCTTCGGGCCCCTTCGGGCCCGGCTTGTCAGTGCCACCTACGCCGTGCGTCAGTACGCCTGTCGTCGGCATCGAGGGGAGGGCTCCGCCCGACCCGAGGCCGTAGTCAGTAGGTCTCAGGTGTGAGGCTCTTACTCTGGCCAAAAGTTCTCGACAGGCGGCGGACTCTTACTCTGGCCAAAAGTTCTCGACAGGCGGCGGACTCTTACTCTGGCCAAAACTTCGGAGTGGACCGGCTGACGCCGAGCTCTCTTACTCTGGCCAAAAGTTCTCAGGCCACGTCATCGAGCCAGTCGTCAGCGTCGATCCAGCCCAGCCACTCCGTGGCCCGGTCTCCGGGCTTCAGGCTGAACGTCGTCTTCGCTCCGCGCTTGACGCCGATCGTCTCGACCGTCAGCCACCCGGACTCGACGAGCACCTGAACGCCTCGCTCGGTGTAGGCGCGCTCTCGACCGGCACTGTCCCGGACGCCCACGGCATCGGCCAGTGAGCGCCACGGCACGGTCACGCGGGAGTCGTCACCGCAGAGCCGGGCGAGTTGCTTCGCCACCAGTTGGCCGCTGCGCGGTACGCACTGGATGACGTCGGCGTACCACTGGGCAGCCTGTCCGGTCGGCGGGTAGTGCTCGGCCGCCAGGGCGTACCCACGCTTCCGCAGCCTGATTCGGTTCTCCTCGATCTTGGGGAACAGGTCTTCAAGCACGGGTCACCGCACCGGCCGGGAGAGCTGCCAGGTGTCGTAACCGAGGCGCCGGAGGAACCCCTCCTCTTGGAGGGAGCGGAGTCCGGACTCGAACTCGGCCGAGGGGATGGAGCACTTCCGGGCCAGCTTCCGAGGGGAGAGCCGGAACGGCTCGCTCGCGGGGAGCGTGAGGTACTGAGACTCGTAGCCGACCCAAGAAGAGGCGGCGGGGTTGTTGGTCGGCATCAGGCGGACACCCCCTCGCCATCGACCGACAGGCCGATGCGCTCGAACAGCTCCCAGACCTGCGGCCAGTAGTACGACATCTCGTTGGCTTCGTCGTTCGCCTCGAAGCTGTCTTCAGCCCGGAGGGCTTCGTACCGACGCCGGGCCTCGATGGCCTCGGCGTACGCCTCGGAGAGCTGCGCGAGGTTCAGGGTCAAGATGTTGGGCACGGGTGTGCGACCTCCTTCAAGAGGCCACAGGGCAGCGCGCAGCTACGCCTGTGGCGCGGTGATGGTTGGTCGCGCGTCCGTTCGCGCTCGGGGTGCCCTCGGCTTCCCCTGCCAGCCCCTCGGGATGGCGGCCTCTCTCGGAGTGGCCAGCTCTACCGCCGCTGAACGGCGGGAGCTACGGTGCGCCTCGAATGAGGCGGAAGGGAGTTCTTACATGATCGGGCGGTTCGCCGTCAACTTCGCGCATCGTGCCGTGCGGTCCGGAACCGTGCGGCACTCGGCGGCGTTGTCAGTCTCGATCCGTTGACCAGCCGAGGAGAGTCCGTGGCCGTAACGAAGTACCGAGTGACGTGGAAGAACATCGAGACCGGCGAGGAGTGCGTCAAGGAGTTCAACGACATCGATCAGGGCTACGACTACTACCAGATGATGCAGAGGGACGCGTACGCCATCAAGGTCAGATGGGAGCACGTCACCGGGTGATCGGTCACTCGGAGTCGACGGCCGGCTGAGCGGAGAGTGACCGGGGCGCCAGCAACTCGGCCACCTCGACGAGAGCCCCGACGCTCAGGCCGGACCCTCTCACGGGGCAGTACCGACCGTCTGCGGTGTGTCTCATCAGGAGCCGTTGACCGAGGCCGAGGGAGACCTGAACGACCGTGCCGACAGGGAGCGAACGAAGCTCCTCGGCGGTCAGCTTGGACGCCTCGACGTACTGCCTCTTGCTCACGCCAGCCCCTCGGCTTCGAGGGCAGCCTGAGCGCGTACGGCACGCTCCCACGACAGGCGCAGGGACTCTTGCAGTCCGGAGGCGGTGACTCGCCGACCGGTGCGGCGGAAGTCGGCGGCGACGGTACGAGCCTGCTCGATCACCTGGTCATCGGTTCGCCGGGGCGGGAGGGTCGGACCCTTCCCTTTCCGGCGCTTGCCCTTGCCGGTGGACTGCTTCGCCTCGGGTATCGGCACGCCCTCGACGGCAGGGAAGAGGGCAACGACGGTACGGCCGGTCAGTTCGGCGGAGAGGGCCAGGGCTGCAACGGGGATCGCGGAGAACGCCAGAGCCAGCCACACGGGAACGCCCTCGACGCGCTCAGGCACGACGTGATGCGGAGTGACGCCGAGGGCGCCGGACGCGTTGCTCAGGCCGGAGGAGAGGGCGAACAGGGCGACGGAGGCCACAGCCAGGCGGCGGGCCACGGGGTCCGCCTTCAGCGTGAGTACGGCCAGCATCGCAACGACGGTCGCGCCGTCCGGCAGGATCGCGGCGCAGTACGCGGGAATGGGCGGGAGGCCGAGGGCGGAGAACGCGCCCACGGTGGCGGAGAACGAAGCGACGAACGCGGCTCCCATGACAACGGTCAGGGCAACGGCGAGGGTGACGACAGCGGCTCTCTTTGCCGCCGGGGTACTGCTGGACACGGGGTTGGACTCCTCCTTGGGTACGACGACAAACGCCCCCAGGGCCTACGTACGGGCCGAGGGGGCGTTGCTGGGGGTGTTGGTCAGGCGTTGGGGCCAGAGGTCAGGGCAAGGTCGACGAGGGTCTGACACAGCACGACGAGCGCGCCAAGGATCGTGGACAGGTACAGGGCGACGAGCATGGACTTACCTCCTGGTGTGGCGGCTCGGGTCGAACCGCTCAACCCCTCCCCGAGGCGGACCACTCGGGGAGAGATTCAGCGGACGATCAGAACTGCGCGCCCAGGCTGCGGGCGTAGGCGTCCATGCCGGTCTGCGGCCCGGACTCCGTGAGGGTGGTCCGGCGCGAGGCGTGCCAGTCGGCGTGACGCTGCCGGAGCTCCGGAGAGGCGTCCGGGTTGTCGATCTTCGTCACGGTGAACCGAACCTCGTCCTTCTCCAGGCCGTTGCCGAGGACCGTGGACAGGACGTTGATCGAGCTCGGGTTCAGGATCTCGCCGTTCGCCTCGGCCACGGCCTTGACGATCCGCTCGGGCACGATGTCGCGGTGCTCGGGGCGCCGGTACAGGGTGAGCACGACATCGGCGGAGAGCGTGACGCCCGAGATGAACGGGTGCCGCTTGTACTGGCGATCGTTGAACGTGCCGTCGTACGAGCTCTCAGGCTGCGAGACGATCAGGACCGGGGCGTCACCCTCGGCCGGGGTCAGGTCGCGAGGGTCGGCGTAGGTCGAGAACACCTGAGCAGCAGGGAAGACGTTCACCTTCGCCAGGGCCTCGGCAACAGCCTTGGCCACCTTCTTGTCAGACGGGGGGAGGGCGCGCTCGGCGCGCTTGACGCGGGGGTCCTTGCCGTCCGGGTCGGTGCTCTCGATGTGCTTGTGTGCGAGCAGCTTCGCGCGCTCCTCGGCGGCCAGGGCCTCGGCGAACTCCTGCGCCGTGGCGGTCTCGATGCCTCGGGCGAAGCGGTTGCGCATGGCGGACACGCGACCGGCGGCCTCGTTGTACTCGTCTTCCCAACGCTCGATGTCGTCGCGGAGCTTGGCCAGGTCGTCACGGGCCTTGGCCGCCTTCTCGGCGGCCTTCAACTCCTCGGCGGCGACGACGTCGGCGAAGGACAGGGACTTGGTCTTGGCAGTAGCCATCTTGGGGTTACCTCCTGTGGTGTGGTTGCGCGCACGCGCGCGAGCCGGCCGTTTCTCGGCGAGGCTCTGTGTGCCGCTGTACGGGCACGGGAAGAGCCTCACGGTCATCGGGACCATGAGGCTCGGGAGTGGCTGCTGTGCAGCCGTGTGCGGCTTGGGGGTGGGTTACTTGCCCACGCGGGAGCGCCAGGCAGACCACGCCTCGGCCCACTCCGGCCAGTTGTCGAAGATGAACTGTTGGTCGAGTGCCGTCTTGGGTCTCATGCTTGGGTCGTAGTCCCAGGCGCCCGGCAACTTCCCCTCCATGCGGAGATGGAAGGCGAACGCCCGGACCTGTCCGCGAGGCTGGCTCAGCCAGTCGGCGGCGTGGCTGGTGTTGACCCAGGGTCCACCGTTCTCGCGTCGACTCACTGGCCAGCACCTCGTTCGGCGGCACGCTCGACGGGGGCGCGCTGGTAGAGCACGGTGTTACCGACTCGGATGTGAGGCAGGCGTTCACGCCCCTCGGAGCGACGTGCTCGGAGCGATCCAGCGGACAGCCCAAGGAGCTCGGCGGCCTGCGCGGTGGTGAGCCAGTCTTCGGCTCGGAATTCGTACGGCACTGTCGTGCCTCCCTTCGGTAGGGCGGCGTACTGCGCCGCCGTTGTCGTGTGGTCCAAGAAGAGAGGCCCCGACCGCCGACCAAGGAGGAGTCGACAGTCAGGGCCTTGCCCTGCCCCACGCGCGAGGGCAGGAAGTCTGAGGGACGGCTCCGCCCTCGCCGTCCCCGTGACTTTGGAGGGCGAGGGTGGAGCCGGTGGGGAGCGTTCCGGCGGAGTGGACCGGAGCTCAACCCGAGAGGACGCGGCAGGAGGAGGAACCGCGCACTGAAGGTTCAAGGGGGACGGCGCCGACGTTGGCGACGGGCCCAAAAGAAGAACGCCCGACCGTCAGGTCAGGCGAGCGAGGAGAACTCTCTACTTACTGGTGGCAGTGAGCGGGCCGAAAGTCCGGGTCAACTCGATGTGACGCCGATCACTTACCGGTCAGGGAGTGAAGTCCCCTACTTACTGGTGGCAGTGAGCGACCCGAAAGTTTCCATCACCTCGACGTGACGCCGGTCACCTGTCGGGCGCAGGTCACGGTGTCACTCTCCGGAAGGCCGGCGAGCACTCTCCGCTCACGCAAGGCAGAGCCCCCATCAACCACGGGGAGGCTGACAGGGGCTCTGTGACCGACACGCCTCGGAGTCCTGCTCGCCGTCCCGAGGAGCGCCGGAGCTCTACTCCTCGCGCACCACGAACGCGAAGGACGTGCACAGGCGCCGGAACCCTGCGTGCCCCGTCCGGCCTGTGTGGCTCATGCACTCGACGTCAACCGCTTGCCCCTCCGTCGAAGGCGTGGCAGTCCAGCCGCACGCGTACGTCAGGCACTCGGCCTCGAAGGTGACGTCAGTGTCCGGGTGTTGCGTGATCCGGTGCGCCACGAAGCGCATGACGGAGCGGACCATCACTCGGCCCCATGCCCTTCCCGAAGGTGGGTCCGAAGGGCAACGTTCGCATCGGACGCTTTGGAGTAGTCCCCGACTGATCGGGCGTTGGTTCGGGTCACGACGATGCCGAGGCACTCGCGGCACCCTGCCACGGGGTCCGGCTCTACGGCCGGGCCTGTCAGGTGTACCGGTCCCGTCATCGTCGTCTTCGGTGCGCTCATCCTGCGTGACCTCCCCGGCTCCATGTCTCGGGATGAGCATCGCCTGAGATCCGGGAGGGGTGGCGGTTCAGTCGCGTTGTGGCATGAACTCACGCACGGCAGGCGGCGGACCACTCGGCGAGCTTCGCTCTCGCCTCCTCGGCGAAGAGCGCGCACCCCTCGTACGCGGCGAACTCCTCGACGTACGCCCGTACGTCCCTCGGGTCGCGGAACACCATCACGCCCGTGGACATCTCCGCCGTGGCCAACCGGTCGTCGTAGATCGTGAAGGTGTTCAAGGGGCACCCTGGCAACGGAGTGTCCAGAGGGATCACGCCGAGGCGGACGTTCGGCAGGTGCGTGAGGGAGGCGAGCCGGTCAAGCTGTACGGCCATGGCGTGAGGGGCCAGGAACGGGGAGCGTGCCGCTTGCTCGGTCAGTAGGAACGTGAACCGCTTCGAGCGGTCGTACAGGACTTCCTGTCGCTCCAGCTTCCGGGCGATGGCCTTGCTGTGATCGCCGGGGATGTGGGCCAGGCTCGCCCTGATGTACTCCGGGGTTGAGAGTAGGCCGGTGATCATCGAGAGCAAGAAGAACCGGAACTCTGCCGAGGACGCTTCGAGCCCCGCCAACTCCCGTTGCTTCTTGTCGAGCCCCTTCCGGCGGAGCCCCCGTGCGTCCTGCCATTCGGTGTTCGCCGTCCGGGCGAGGGCGGCCACTTCCGCCACCACTTCCGGCGGAGCTTCGAGGGCGGTCAGAAGCGCCTCGATGTCGACGAGGGTCGGTCGGGTCTGCCCGTTCTCAATCCGGCTCACCTTGGACTGAGACATGGCGCAACGCGCGGCGAGCCGGTCCCCGGAGAGACCGGCCGCCTTGCGTAGTTCGCGGAGCATGGAGCCCAGCTCTTGCCGGGACTTGCCGAGCTCCTCGGGCTCGAAGGTCACTCGCTCTTCACGTACTCCAGGAAGGGGACCGACGCGGCTACGGCGAGACGCTGGTACTCAATGAACGGGGCAGGGTCGCCCTCGTAGAGCTCTCGGCCGATCTGCCTGCCGTCGTCCTCGTAGTGCATCAGGACGACCGTCGAGCGGTCGAACATCCAGTAGTCGCCGACGTTGTCCGGCAGTGGGTTGGGCCGGTCCGTCAGGTCGAGTATGCGGATGTCCTCTCCCGCCGGTGCTTGATGCTGGTAGTACCGCTCGAACTCGAAGCGCAGGTAGTCGCTCAACGGGCGCCGGACGATGTGGACGCGGCCCACGTTCCGAGTGCGGACCATGTCCGTCCATGAGTCCTCGTACGGACCGGGGAACCTGGCCCCCGCCTTGAACGCCTCGAACTCCTCGGCCTCCTGCGGTACGAGGTACTGGGGCAGGGTCTCCAGTCGCCATGCTTCCGTCTGGAAGTCGCGGAACTTGGCCTGCCAGTCGTCACCATCCAAGAGCACGGACAGCCTCCCGAAGAACGCTCTCGGGGATCTCTACGAGCCCTTCGCCATGCGGCGGCGTGAAGGCGTTGGACACGTCGCCCTGCACCACGAACGATCCGCTCTCCGTGCGGTAGACGTTCGGGCAGTCACCCTGCCCGCACTCGCCGTTCCCGTTGCCGGTGAGTCGGGTAAGTCCTGCACGCTCAGACATGCGTAACCCCCTGGTCTGTCGGCCCCTGTCGGGCCCGTCGACAACGACCGTACGAGGGCCACCCAGGGCCGTCTACCCAAGAACGCGGGTATGCACGTCCTTGCATGAAATGGGGCGCCCAGAGGGGCGCACAGAGCTTCGAGGGGAACGAGGAGAGCCCCGCCCCTCGAAGTGAGGGAACGGGGCTCGGTCACGCTCGGTCGACGGCCGGCTGAGCGGAGAGTGAGCGAGTGGCTCAGATGGTGTGCTCGGCCGTGAGGCCGCGTACGCGGTTGTAGAGGTCCCTCGGGAGCAGGAGCTCAACCCTCCCGAGCGTGTGACGAACGGTGCCCTCGGTCTCGCCGAGCTCCATCAAGGGGAGCTCCTTCGGGAGCTCCTCCCGGTGAACGATCGCCTTCACGCCTGCCTCGCGGAGCTCCTTGTTCTTCTCGGCCGGAGCGGAGAGCTCGGCCCACCTGTCCGCGTAGGTCTGCCCGGTCGGGATCTCCTCCCACCCGTCCGGCACAACCGGCATGGCGGCGAGCGCCTCGCGCTTCGCTTCGAGCCGGAGGTACTCCTCCCGGTACTCCTTCTTACCGAGCTCCGAGGAGTAGAGCCCCGCCTCGCGGTCCTCGCGGAGCTCGGCCAGGGCGCGCGTCACCTCGGCCACGTCCGCCGTGTGGTCGACTCCGGGGCGGTAGGTACGTCGGATGATCTGCGCGTGCCCCACGGCACGGAGGAACGCCTCCTCGATGGCCTCCTCCAAGTGCTTGGCTCGGATCGCTTCGTTCTGTCCGCACTCGGCGCCAGAGATGTTCCGGGAGCTGCACCGGTAGTACATCGCCGACCGGCCGTTGTTCCGGTAGAGGGGACGGCCACAGGTGCAGAACGCCACACGGAGGAGAGGGCTCCTGTCGTAGCGGTGCCCGGCGTGCGGTCGAGAGTTCTCCGTGAGCTTCGCTTGAAGCGCGTCCCACTCCTTCTTACTGAGGAGCGGCTCCGCCCGCTGGAGAGGGAGCCCCTCGGCGTCCCGTACGAGACGAGTCCTTTTCTCCTTTGTGCCGTCCGGGAGCGTGACCTCCTCGGTCATCTCGACTCGGCCGAGGAGCGTGTGAGAGCGGAGCATCTTGTTCAGGTTGCCGACGCGCCAGAGAGCCCCCTTCGATTCCTTGCCCGCACGGATGCGCTGAGCGTCCAGGGAGCTCGGAACCTTCTCTTCGTTCAGCCACCGACATACGGCATTGATCGCTTCGCCGTCCTCGACGATGCGCCGGACAATCTCCCGGAGGGTCTTCGCCGTCTCCGTGCCGTACTCGTCGGGTACGAGCTTCCACCCGTCCCCCTCGGAGTCCTTCTCTGCCCGGTAGCCGTACGGCACGAAGCCGCCGCGCCACCGGCCCGACTTCATCAGGTGCACGTACGAGGACTTGGCTCGGAACTTGATCGCTTCGAGCTCGCCCTCTGCGAATGCGGCGATGAGCTGAAACAGGATCTTGCCCATCGGCGAGGACAGGTCGAAGCCGTCCTCTGCCGCCGCGATCTCCTTGTCATGCTCGCCGGCCCACTCGACGAGCTGAGCGATGTGCAGGACTCGACGCGAGATGCGGTCGAGCTTCATCCCGCACAGGATGTCCCACTCGTCGGCGCGGCTCGCCTCCCATGCGAGGCGCCGCTCTACCTCGCTCACGTCCTTGCCGATGGTGGACGGCAGCCACTCGCCGAGCTCCGGCCGCTCCCACGGGGCGATGGCGCCGGACACGTCCACGTCCTCGACCCAGCCGACGACCGTGTGTCCTCGACTGTCCGCCCACCGTTGGATGGCTACCCTCTGCCGGACTACCGACGTCGACTCGTCAGACGCCCTCGACAGACGGAGCGCTCCCAGGACCCTTGCCATGCTTCGTTCTCTCCTCTTACCGAATGTTCAGGGTACGGAAGGGGGAGCGGACGACTGTCCGCCCGCTCCCCGAGCGGCTCAGAGACCGGCGGCCTCTCGAAGGGCCTCGACGGATGCGGCCACCTCCTCGAAGGACGGCTCAGCCGTGATGCAGTCCGAGACGTAGAGGCTGAACACCTTCCGCCCGTCGCGCGTGACGCCTTCGAGGGACAGTCCGCCGTCCTCTCCTGCGAGCGCCTCGACGCCGAGGGGGAGGAGTCGGCGGAGAGCATCGGCGCACAGGGAGTCGTGAAGGGAGGCGCCGCCCTCGGACAGGGTGACGTCCTCGGTCACTGGAGGAGAGATCAGGACGCCCGTACCGGCGATCATGTCGACGATGGCAGTGAAGGGGCGAAGGTCGAGCACCTGCCCCGCCTCGGACTCCAGCCACTCGGCACGGAAGGCGTCCCGGTGCAGTCCGTCGTGACCGGTGGGAAGGGTGCAGGGGAGGCGGTGACTGCCAGGGCCCGGACGCTCCCACCCGGAACGGCGAGCGTCGCACGGAGCGGACCCCTTGCCCTCGGGCTCGTCGTGCCGGATCACCCGGAAGTCGTGACCCACCGGCTTACGGCCGGTCGTGCCGTCCTGCCGGACGAACGTCACCCACTCACGACCAACGGCGGTAATCGTGGCCGTGCAGTCGTAGAACTCGACGACGTCCCCAACGCTCACGGACGCCTCGCGCTCGGGCTGAACCTTGACGCGGACGTACTCACCCACGGCGTACGTGACATCGAGGGTGAAGCCGAGCTCACGGGAGGACTCAGAGGAGAGCTCGACGTCTACCGTCTGCGCGTCCGTGTCGACGTCGACGGAGACGACCTCCCGCTCTCCGTCCTTCCAGGTGTCGCACCCCAGCACCATGCCGGGACGGATGTCCCGGACGGGGAAGAGCGTCCACTCACCCTCGCCGTAGATGCGCTCGACGTGCCGGTGAGTAAGCTCCTTGACGTCCGTCAGTCGACGGCCAGTGAAGCCGTGACCGAGGCCGACGACGGACCCGCTCCATGCGTTGCCGTCCTTGCGTGCCGTGGCGATACGGCGCCCGTCGTGCGTTGCGTAGTAGCTACCGGCCGAGTCCTTGTGCCAGGTGAGTTCCATTGCCGTTGTCCTCTCGGTCCTGGTCAGACCCCTTGTGGGTCCGATCCGATGACCGGAGTAGGTCCCGCTCCCTCGATGAGGCCGCAGAGTTCCACAGCAGCGTCCTGGACGCGTTGCGTCAGCCACTGGAATCCGGCCACGTTGTGATCGCCCGAGCGGCAGGGATACTGCGGATGCCCGCGAGGTTCCTCATGGTTCTGGCGGCCAATCCATGCCCCTGCGGCCGACATGGCCGGGGCGACGACATCTGCGAGTGCAGGCCTTCCTCGATCAAGCGATACCGAGCCCGGCTGTCCGGCCCGCTGATGGATCGCGTGGACCTTCGGGTGACGGTCGAGCCGGTCGCCCGCGCCGAACTGCTCCAGCTCCACACCGGCGCGGAGACGACGGCGACGGTGGCCGAACGTGTCAAGGCAGCCCGCGAACGAGCGGCCACGCGCTACGAGGGAACACCCTGGCGCACCAACAGCGAAGTGCCCGGACACGAGCTGCGCACCCGCTGGCACGTTCAGCCGGGAGCCCTCCGAAAGGCCGAGGAGGACCTCGATCGAGGCCTCCTCACTGCGCGCGGCCTGGACCGGGTCCTGCGCGTGGCCTGGACCCTGGCCGACCTGGCGGCTCGTGCCCGGCCCTCGGCGAACGACGTGAACTGGGCCCTCGAACTACGCACGGGCGTCCGGCGCGGCGCGGTGCTGGAGGGAATCGGAACATGAGCAGCCGCGGGGAGTATCACGGTGACGGCGATGAGGTGGCCGTGAGCCCTGTGACAGAGGGCGAGGACAATCGCGCTGCCACGGGCGGTGTCTCAGGGGCGGATGCCGGCGGCGGTCACTCCGAAGCAGCATTCCCGGACGGCTCGGAACCGCTGGTCGGCATGCGGCACCCCGAATGCGCCAAGGAGGACATCCTGGGGCGCCGAGGGGCAGCCGTCCGCGGCTCAGCGCGGCAGGCGGATCTTCGTGCCGACCCGGGTGACCGCGAAAAAGTGGACGGACCGGCGATGGGAATGGACGGATCGGCGACGGGTGATGAGCGAAGTCGTGCCGATTCCGGTGGGCGGGGCCATGGCGCACTGCTCGACCGCGTCTTCCTCAGCCGTGTCGTCGAGCCCGGGGACGAAGTCGTCGGGCGGTGGGTGCGGGAGTTCGGGGTGGGGGAAGTGGTGCGGCGGCTGCGGGAGGGGGTGGAGCCCTTGCCCGGGGTGAGTTTCAAGCGGTGGGAGGGGCTGCGGGCTCGCGGGGCGCGGGCCGAGCCCGGAGTGGATCTCGCCGTTGCGCGAGAGGCGGGGGTGCGGTTCGTGGGTCCGGGGGACGTGGAGTGGCCCGGACAGCTCGACGATCTCGGGGACGCCCGGCCCATGGGGCTGTGGGTGCGCGGGCGGGCCAGTCTTCGGATGTGGGCGCTGAGGTCCGTGGCCGTCGTCGGAGCGCGCGCCTGCACCGAGTACGGCGCCCACATGGCAGCCACCCTCGCCGGCGGGCTCGCCGAGCGGGGATGGGTGGTCGTGTCCGGGGGCGCGTACGGAGTCGACGGCGCCGCCCATCGGGGAGCCCTCGGAGCCGGCGGCGCCACGGTCGCCGTGCTCGCCTGCGGAGTCGACCGCCCCTATCCGCGCGGGCACACCCAGTTGATCAACAGGATCGCGGAACAGGGACTGGTGATCGGAGAACTGCCGCCGGGGGATCATCCGACGCCGAGCAGATTCATCGTGCGGAACAGGGTCATCGCCGCGCTGACACGGGGCACCGTCGTCGTCGAGGCCGCCCATCGCAGCGGCTCACTGGTCACCGCCCGGGCGGCACAGCGGCTGGGCCGTCACACGATAGGAGTCCCCGGACCGGCCACCAGCGGCCTGTCCGCGGGCATCCACGAGCTCCTGCGCGGAGACGCCGTCCTCGTCACCGACGCCGCCGAGGTCGTCGAGCTCGTCGGCGACATGGGGGAGCTGGCCCCGGAGCGGCGTGGGCCCGTCCTGCCGCGTGATCTGCTGGAGCCTGCGGCCCGCCGAGTCCTGGCCGCGCTGCCGGGCCGCGGCGCTGCCGGAGCCGGCGAGGTCGCGCGCGGTGCGCAGACCACCGAGGACGACGCGATCGCGAGGCTGTACGAACTCCGCTCACTCGGTTACGTCGAACGACACGGCGACGGCTGGAAGTTGACACGCCAGGCGATGATCTCCGTTCGCGCCGGTCGAAGCAGATGTTGACCGAGCGTGTTCGGCCGTACGGGGGAACACGGATGGCCTTGTGAATTCCCCCAGTTGGGGTGTTCGGGTGATCACTTAGAGCGACCGGCATGACCCGGCGGGGCGTCCAGCGGAACGTATCTGCGTACGGCTTGCGCTCCGCCCTTCGCGCACCGCGACACTTCAGTCACGCTACGCTCACGAGGATTCCGGCGCAGACCGGCACCTCGACACCGGAAGGTCCCCAGAACGGCACCAGAGCGACATCAGACCGACAGCTCCCCCAAAGCACCCCCACTTCACGGCAGAACGGCACAAGGCAACGAATGCCCCAGCACACCTCCGGGTCCGACCGGGCGGCGGTCCCCCCAGCCGCTCGTGACGGTGGCAGCGTGCGGCCGCCCGCTCCCTCGACACTCGACGAGCTGTGGCGGTCGTACAAGGCGACGGGGGACGAGCGATTGCGCGAGCAGCTGATCCTGCACTACTCACCGCTCGTCAAGTACGTGGCGGGCCGGGTCAGCGTCGGTCTGCCGCCCAATGTGGAGCAGGCGGACTTCGTGTCGTCCGGGGTGTTCGGACTGATCGACGCGATCGAGAAGTTCGACATCGACCGGGAGATCAAGTTCGAGACGTACGCGATCACGCGGATCCGGGGCGCGATGATCGACGAGCTCAGGGCGCTGGACTGGATCCCGCGCTCGGTGCGGCAGAAGGCGCGGAACGTCGAGCGGGCCTACGCCACCCTGGAGGCGCGGCTGCGGCGGACGCCCACGGAGGCCGAGGTGGCCGTCGAGATGGGTATCGCGGTGGACGAACTCCACTCGGTCTTCAGCCAGTTGTCGCTGGCGAACGTGGTGGCGCTGGAGGAGTTGCTGCACGTCGGGGGCGAGGGCGGCGACGGGCTGAGCGTCATGGACACGCTGGAGGACACCGCCGCCGACAATCCGGTGGAGGTGGCCGAGGACCGGGAGCTGCGGCGCTTTCTGGCTCGGGCGATCAACACGTTGCCGGAGCGGGAGAAGACCGTGGTGACGCTGTACTACTACGAGGGGCTCACCCTCGCCGAGATCGGGAACGTGCTCGGAGTGACCGAGAGCCGGGTCAGTCAGATCCACACCAAGTCGGTGCTGCAGTTGCGGGCGAAACTGGCCGGCTTCGGTCGTTGACCTGGCCTGATGCATGTGGGGTTCGCGGAGAGGCTCCCGTCCGCGAGGGCACGTCCGTAAAGTGGTTGACGTGCCAAGGATTCGAGCGGCCTCCGTGGCCGAGCACCGGTCGATGCAGCGAGCCGCCTTGCTGGACGCGGCGCGATCCCTGTTGTCCGAGGGCGGGACGGAGGCGCTGACCTTCCCGGCTCTCGCCGAGCGGACAGGGCTCGCGCGGTCGTCCGTCTACGAGTACTTCCGGTCGCGGGCCGCCGTGGTCGAGGAACTGTGCGAGGTCGACTTCCCGGTGTGGGCCGCGGAGGTCTCGCTGGCGATGGAGCATGCGGCCACAGCCGAGGACAAGGTCGAGGCGTACGTGCGCAAGCAGCTCTCGCTGGTGGGGGACCGGCGGCACCGGGCCGTGGTCGCGATCTCCGCGAGCGAGCTGGACGCCGGCGCACGGGAGAAGATCCGGGCGGCGCACGGCGGGCTCGTCGCGATGATCGTCGAGGCGCTGGCAGAGATGGGGCACACGGAGCCCCGGCTGGCGGCGATGCTGCTTCAGGGCGTCGTGGACGCAGCCGTGCGGAGGATCGAACTGGGCGCGGCGGAGGAGCCGACGGCGATCACTGAGGCGGCGGTGGCCATGGCGTTGCGGGGCGTTCGGGGCTGACGCCGGTGGGGGTGCCGTACGCCCCCACGCCTGGCTCAACAGCAACAGCTCAGCAGCCCGTCGGCTAAGACGGCAGCGGCACCCCGAGGACCGGCAGCAGTCTCGACGGCCCCCTGCGCAGCAGCCACGGAGGGAGGAGTGAGAGCGGGTCCAGGTAGGTGTCGGCTCTCCGTAGGCCCCAGTGCACGCAGGTCTCCGTGCAGTGCGACCCGGTCGCCTCCACCGTCCCCACGACCTGTCCCGCCGTCACCTCGTCGCCCTTGTCCACCACGGCCCGCACCGGCTCGTACGTCGTCCGCAAGGGTGGATCACCCGTGCCCGGGAGCTCCACCGACACGACCCCCTTCCCTGCCACCCGGCCCGCGAACGAGACCCGTCCCGCCGCAACGGCCCGTACCGACGTCCCGGCCGGGGCCGCCAGGTCCACGCCTCGGTGGCCTCGGCCGTACGGGGTCGCCGGTGGCTCCCAGCCGCGGAGGATCGGAGGCCGTACGCCCACGGGCCATGCCCGGCCGACCGACGGCACCGTGGGGGCCGGGTTGGCCGGATTGGCCGGGTCCGGTGCGGTGGGTCCGCCGACGGCGGTTGACGTCAGCCGCGGGACCGGTGCCAGCAGGACGATCGTCGTCAGGAGCAGCAGCAATACCAGTCGCCCCACCATCCGACCGCATGACCTGACCACCCTCGCCGCTCTCACACATCGCATCGCTCGCATGCGAGAACCGTCCCCCACCTCTGCCGATCATGGCCGGTATCTGTGGATAACTCCTGGGTTGTGGACAGCGGCGTCACCCGGTACCCCGCGGGTCCCGTACACTTCTTCTGGCGATCCGGGTCACCGGGTCGACTTCGCACGCCCCGACACGGCCACCGGAAACGGTCCGTGTCAGCGCCCCTCGGTCCCTAGTGGCACGGCGCATGTGGGCGTCAGGCGCGGGAGCCGTCCGGTCCCCGCGGCACAACCGAGAAATTCAAGGAGATACGGCCATGGCCGTCGTCACGATGCGGGAGCTGCTGGAGAGCGGCGTCCACTTCGGTCACCAGACCCGTCGCTGGAACCCGAAGATGAAGCGCTTCATCTTCACCGAGCGCAACGGCATCTACATCATCGACCTGCTCCAGTCGCTGTCGTACATCGACCGCGCCTACGAGTTCGTCAAGGAGACCGTCGCCCACGGCGGCACGGTCATGTTCGTCGGTACCAAGAAGCAGGCGCAGGAGGCCATCGCCGAGCAGGCCACCCGCGTCGGCATGCCCTACGTCAACCAGCGCTGGCTGGGCGGCATGCTCACCAACTTCTCGACCGTCTACAAGCGCCTTCAGCGCCTGAAGGAACTCGA
The DNA here is from genome assembly GCF_042657965.1 of Streptomyces coerulescens. NCBI lineage: Bacteria > Bacillati > Actinomycetota > Actinomycetes > Kitasatosporales > Streptomycetaceae > Streptomyces > Streptomyces coerulescens. The sequence goes on along the minus strand of NZ_JBHSKM010000012.1, from coordinate 161,288 downwards.
GCAGATCGACTTCGAGGACGTCGCCTCCTCCGGTCTGACCAAGAAGGAGCTTCTCGTGCTCTCGCGCGAGAAGGCCAAGCTGGAGAAGACCCTCGGTGGTATCCGCGAGATGCAGAAGGTGCCCAGCGCCGTCTGGATCGTGGACACCAAGAAGGAGCACATCGCGGTCGGCGAGGCCCGGAAGCTCAACATTCCGGTCGTCGCCATCCTCGACACCAACTGTGACCCCGACGAGGTCGACTACAAGATCCCGGGCAACGACGACGCGATCCGCTCCGTCACCCTGCTCACCCGTGTGATCGCCGACGCCGTCGCCGAGGGCCTCATCGCCCGTTCCGGCGTCGCCACCGGCGAGAAGGGCGAGAAGGCCGCGGGCGAGCCGCTCGCCGAGTGGGAGCGCGACCTGCTCGAGGGCGAGAAGAAGGCCGACGAGGCTGCCGAGAAGCCGGCTGAGGCTCCCGCCGCCGAGGCTCCGGCCGCCGAGGCCGCCCCTGCCGCCGAGGCCGCTCCCGCCGCCGAGGGCGAGAAGGCCGCCGAGGGCGAGCAGGCCTGACACCGTCAGCGTCAGTGTTGACGGCGGGGGCGGTGACATGAACTCCGCCCCCGCCGTTCACCCGTAGGTCGACGGAAGGTCGGCGGCCCCGGCTACTCCAGGGTCCGTAGACCCCGTAGATCTTCGATCTTCCAGACTTCGAGAAAGATTCACAGACTCATGGCGAACTACACCGCCGCTGACGTCAAGAAGCTCCGCGAGCTCACCGGCGCCGGCATGATGGACTGCAAGAAGGCGCTGGACGAGGCCGAGGGCAACGTCGAGAAGGCCGTCGAGGCGCTCCGGATCAAGGGCCAGAAGGGCGTCGCCAAGCGCGAGGGCCGCTCCGCCGAGAACGGCGCCGTGGTCTCCGTCATCGCCGACGACAACTCCTCCGGCGTCATCGTCGAGCTGAAGTGCGAGACCGACTTCGTCGCCAAGGGCGAGAAGTTCCAGGCCGTCGCCAACCAGATCGCGCAGCACGTCGCCGCGACCTCCCCGGCCGACCTCGACGCCCTGCTCGCCTCCGAGATCGAGGCCGGCAAGACCGTCCAGGCGTTCGTGGACGAGGCCAACGCCAACCTCGGCGAGAAGATCGTCCTGGACCGCTTCGCGCAGTACTCCGACGGCTTCGTCCTCGCGTACATGCACCGCACGATGCCCGACCTGCCCCCGCAGATCGGTGTCCTCGTCGAGCTCGACAAGCCCAACGCCGAGGTCGCCAAGGGCGTCGCCCAGCACATCGCCGCCTTCGCGCCGAAGTACCTCTCCAAGGAGGACGTGCCGGCCGAGGTCGTCGAGTCCGAGCGCCGCGTCGCCGAGGAGACCACCCGCGCCGAGGGCAAGCCCGAGGCCGCCCTGCCGAAGATCGTCGAGGGTCGCCTCAACGGCTTCTTCAAGGACGCCACGCTGCTCGGTCAGCCCTACGCGCTCGACAACAAGAAGTCCGTCCAGAAGATTCTGGACGAGGCCGGTGTCACCCTGAAGCGCTTCTCGCGCATCAAGGTCGGCATCTGAGTCCGTACCGCGATCGACGCTCCGTCCCTATAGGGTCGAAGGCAGTCGTTGGCGGACGCCGCCACCGCGCACGCGCGCGTGACGGACGACAGCAGATCTGACGAGGAGGCCATTGCCGCGCATGGGATGCGAAACACACCCGAGCCGGCAGTGGCCTTCTTCGTATGTGCACCACGTAACAAAGGCGGGATCTCGATGACCACCAAGGCCCAGAAGAGCGACGACGGCAAAGTACGCGGCCGGTTTCTGCTGAAGCTGTCCGGAGAGGCCTTCTCCGGTGGCGGGGGCCTCGGCGTCGACCCGGACGTGGTGCACAAGATCGCCCGTGAGATCGCGGCCGTCGTGCGTGACGGCGCGCAGGTCGCGGTCGTCATCGGCGGCGGCAACTTCTTCCGCGGCGCAGAACTCCAGCAGCGCGGCATGGACCGGGCCCGCTCCGACTACATGGGCATGCTCGGCACCGTCATGAACTGCCTCGCCCTCCAGGACTTCCTGGAGAAGGAGGGCATCGACAGCCGGGTCCAGACGGCCATCACCATGGGACAGGTCGCCGAGCCGTACATCCCGCTGCGGGCCGTACGGCATCTGGAGAAGGGCCGCGTGGTCATCTTCGGCGCCGGTATGGGCATGCCCTACTTCTCCACCGACACCACCGCCGCCCAGCGCGCCCTGGAGATCGACGCAGAGGCGCTGCTGATGGGCAAGAACGGTGTCGACGGGGTCTACGACTCCGACCCCAAGACCAACCCGGACGCCGTCAAGTTCGACTCCCTCGGCTACGGCGAGGTCATCACGCGCGACCTGAAGGTCGCCGACGCCACGGCGGTCACGCTGTGCCGCGACAACAAGCTCCCGATCCTTGTCTTCGAGCTTCTTGCGGAGGGCAATATCGCCCGCGCCGTCAAGGGTGAGAAGATCGGCACGCTTGTGGGTGAGCAGGGCGGTCGGGGCTGACGCTTCGACAACTCCACGAACGAACCCGTCCGGGGGACGGACGGAGCGGACCCTGACCGGGGGGATGGACAATGTCCTGCCGGTCGGGAACCGTGCAGGAAGAAGACGCGACGCAGCCGGCCGCCGCCCCCACCGAGGAACCGCAGCCGGGCCTTACTCAAGACGCAGGAGCAAGTGGTGATCGAAGAGACCCTCCTCGAGGCCGAGGAGAAGATGGAGAAGGCCGTCGTGGTCGCCAAGGAGGACTTCGCCGCGATCCGTACCGGCCGGGCGCACCCGGCGATGTTCAACAAGATCGTGGCCGACTACTACGGCGCGCCGACGCCGATCAACCAGCTGGCTTCGTTCTCCGTGCCGGAGCCGCGCATGGCGGTCGTGACCCCGTTCGACAAGAGCGCGCTGCGCAACATCGAGCAGGCGATCCGCGACTCCGACCTCGGTGTCAACCCGAGCAACGACGGCAACATCATCCGTGTGGTGTTCCCCGAGCTCACCGAGGAGCGCCGCCGCGACTACATCAAGGTCGCCAAGGGCAAGGCCGAGGATGCGCGCGTGTCCATTCGCTCCGTCCGCCGCAAGGCCAAGGACGCCATCGACAAGATGATCAAGGACGGCGAGACCGGCGAGGACGAGGGCCGCCGCGCCGAGAAGGAGCTCGACGACACCACGCACAAGTACGTCGCTCAGGTGGACGAGCTCCTCAAGCACAAGGAAGCCGAGCTGCTCGAGGTCTGATGAACGACTCTTCCTGGGGGGCGCCGCCCGGGGCCGGGCAGGCCGGGTACTGGGGGACCTCCGAGCGTGGACCAGTCCAGGGGGCTGCCCCGGCGGGTCCCGCGTACGATGCGCCTGAGGCGCCTCACACTCGCCCCATGCCCATCGTGCCCGACGTACCCGCGTATGGCGGAGACCAGGATGACGACCGGGGGGCCGCTCGGCTGAGTGGCCCCCTGTTCAGCAGCCGGCCACCGCAGTCGCGGTCTCATGACACGCCGCAGGCGCGGCCCTTCGAGGCGGCGTCGCAGAATCCGGAGCCCATGCCCGACGCCCCGCCGCCGGCGCCCCAGCAGAAGAAGAGCGCGGGGCGCGACCTGGGTGCGGCCATAGGGGTCGGCGTCGGGCTCGGCGTGGTGATCGTCGCGTCGCTGTTCGTCGTCAAGGCCGTGTTCGTCGGTGTCGTCGCGGTCGCCGTCGTCGTGGGTCTGTGGGAGCTGACCAAGCGGCTCGAGGAGCGCAAGGGCATCAACGCTCCGCTCGTGCCGCTCGCCCTTGGCGGCGCGGCCATGGTCGTCGCCGGATATGTCCGGGGTGCCGAGGGCGCCTGGGTGGCGATGGCGCTGACCGCGCTGGCGGTACTGGTCTGGCGGATGACCGAGCCGCCGGAGGGCTACCTCAAGGACGTCACGGCCGGCGTCTTCGCGGCGTTCTACGTGCCGTTCCTCGCGACCTTCGTCGCCATGATGCTCACGGCCGACGACGGCCCCTGGCGCGTGCTGACCTTCCTGCTCCTGACGGTCGTCAGCGACACGGGCGCGTACGCGGTCGGCTGGCGCTTCGGCAAGACCAAGCTCGCCCCGCGCATCAGCCCCGGCAAGACCCGCGAGGGCCTGCTCGGTGCGGTGAGCTTCGCGATGGTGGCGGGCGCGCTGTGCATGCAGTTCCTCATCGACGACGGCAGCTGGTGGCAGGGCCTGCTCCTGGGCCTCGCGGTCGCGGCCAGTGCCACGCTGGGCGACCTCGGCGAGTCGATGATCAAGCGTGACCTCGGCATCAAGGACATGGGCACGCTGCTGCCGGGCCACGGCGGGATCATGGACCGGCTGGACTCGTTGCTGCCCACGGCGCCGGTGGTGTGGCTGCTGCTGGTGCTGTTCGTCGGGTCGGGCTGACGATTCGATCTGTGCCGGAGGGGCCCCCGTTCTCGTAGAGCGGGGGCCCCTCGGCCTGTGGGACGATTTCGGTATACGCCCGCAAAGGCACTCGAAACGTACGCCCGCACAGGCACTCAAAAGGGGGTCACCATGACCGCCATCCGAGAGATCATCGACGTCGACCGGACCCCAGCCGATGTCTACGCGTACCTCACAGATCCCTCTCACCTGCCGGAATGGCAGCTGAGCGCCGTCTCGGCCGAATCGCTGGACGAGGGTCCGATCCACGCCGGCTCCCGAGTCCGGGTCACCCGGCGGATCGGGAACCGCCAGATGCCCATGACCGTGCGGTTCGACCAGCTCGACCCTCCGTACAGCTGGGACCTGCACGGGATCGACGGCCCTGTACGGCCCCGCACCCATGGTTCCATCGAGCCGCTCGACGACGGCCGGCGTTCCCGCGTGACGATCGACATCGACTTCGAGGGTCACGGCCTCGGAAAGGTCCTGATCCCCCTCGTCGTCCGCCCCCAGGTCCGCAAGGAACTACCGCGCGATGAAAAACTCCTGAAGGACCGGCTGGAGGGGACGACGGACTAGGGAGTGATCTTCCCTGGTCCAGCTGGGCGGGTCACTGCCCGGAGAACTGAGGTGCTCCGGGCGCGAAGAAGTCTCCCACTGGCCATGCCCTCGCCAGTAGGGGCCGTCTTGTGCCCGCTGGGCCGTCTCCGGGCGGTCAGGCTCCTGGGCCGTGCCGAGGGGCACCGCCCCAGGGCCCGGCGCGCTCGCCGCTGCCGGCCGTCAGGTGGGCGTGCGCCCGCGGTGTCATCGCCGGATCGAAGTTCCCGGCCGACCTCAGTTCCGGCGGAAAGGGTCATAGGCGACTAGTCGTCATTCGGAGACGAATCATCATCTTGATGATTCCCGTCCTGGCGTACATCGTCACCGCTGATCGAAGCGTTGTCGCCCGTGGACACGGTCCCCTTGATATTGGATCCAATCAGAATTGACCTGCCCTCGGAAGCGCTGAAATGCACCACCCCTCCTGCGACTGTTCTCCGCATAACGCGAACAGCCTCTCGCTTCGCTCGTGTCCTCGCCACGGAGGAGACCAGAGTCACGAGCAATCCGACGAGCGAGAGGGCTGAGGCAGTAATGGTTCCAGCCCACGAAACGACTTCCACGACGGTCATCAGAGGTTCTCCCGCTCGCAGATGTAAGTACTGCTGCCGGCGCTGACCAAAGTGGAAATCAGAATGATAAACGACTGGCTTCCGACTGTCCTTGGATCCATTTCTGAGCTGTCAGCCGTGGCGGCCAAGAAGGCAGTCAAGGCCAACGCCAGTACGTTGACGCTGCTCCAGAATTTCAGAGCCGGGGGAAAGCTCCCGCGCTTCCTCATCAACGCCTGTGAGATCGCAGAGGCCGCAAGCCCCATGGACACCACGTATAGATCTGCTCTGGCAGCCAATTCAAAAAATCCTGCATGAGTCGGCTCTTTGAACTGTCGGCTGTTCAGCCATTCCCCCAGAGTTGGAAGGACAGCGAAAATCACGGCAAAGAGAAACCACATGCCAAGCTTCCCGAAAGCCTGTTTATGTAAAGCGGCATTCGATGGGCTCCTTGCCGCCACCTCTCCGATCTGGTCTTCAATCAAGGTGGCGCCACCGCCCCCTTGTGTACCAAAGTCGCTCTCGCCCGGCGATTCGGCTGCGGATGCCGTCATGCGCAACTCCACTACATTCGGTGCACCTTGATCTTTTCCGGCACCGTGACCATCCCGGCGGGCAGCTTAGAACTGGTGATGCGCGCAGCGCTACAGCGCGTCAAACAATGATCACCCGTGATTCTTGCCGACCTGCCTTGAGCGAATCAGCGCATACCTCCCCCAACCCGAGAGGGCTCTCCCGTTCCCTCGCCAAGCCGACCGACGCTGACAGTCGGCACCCACAGGTGACCACCCCCACCCCGGTCCGGCCTGGGCCCCAGAGTTGATCTGCCACACTGGACGGGTTATGCCTGCACCCGGAGAACTCACTTTCGTCGCCCCCCGCGGAGCCAAGAAGCCGCCGCGGCATCTTGCTGATCTCACGCCCGGTGAGCGTAAGGACGCTGTTGCCGCGGTCGGGGAGAAGCCGTTTCGTGCCAAGCAGCTGTCACAGCACTACTTCGCGCGGTACACGCACGACCCCGAGCAGTGGACCGACATCCCCGCCGCCTCGCGCGCCAAGCTGCGGGAGGAGCTGTTCCCGGAGCTGATGACCGTCGTACGGCATCTGTCGACCGACCAGGGCGACACCCGTAAGACGCTGTGGCGGCTGTTCGACGGGACGCTCGTCGAGTCGGTGCTGATGCGGTACCCGGACCGGGTGACCATGTGCATCAGCTCGCAGGCCGGATGTGGGATGAACTGTCCCTTCTGTGCCACCGGACAGGCCGGGCTCGATCGCAATCTGTCCACCGCCGAGATCGTGCATCAGATCGTGGACGGGATGCGGGCACTCAGGGACGGGGACGTGCCCGGGGGGCCCGCCCGGCTGTCCAACATCGTCTTCATGGGGATGGGCGAGCCGCTCGCCAACTACAACCGGGTCGTGGGGGCGATTCGCCGGCTCACCGACCCCGAGCCCGACGGGCTGGGGCTGTCGCAGCGCGGGATCACCGTCTCGACCGTCGGTCTCGTCCCGGCCATCCACCGGTTCGCCGACGAGGGCTTCAAGTGCCGGCTCGCGATCTCGCTGCACGCTCCCGACGACGAGCTGCGGGACACCCTCGTGCCCGTGAACACGCGGTGGAAGGTGCGCGAGGTGCTGGACGCCGGGTTCGAGTACGTCGAGAAGAGCGGCCGTCGGCTGTCCATCGAGTACGCCCTCATCCGGGACATCAACGACCAGGCCTGGCGCGGTGACCGGCTCGGGCGGCTGCTCAAGGGCAAGCCCGTGCATGTGAACCTGATTCCGCTGAATCCGACGCCCGGGTCGAAGTGGACCGCCTCCCGGCCCGAGGACGAGCAAGCGTTCGTCGAGGCCATCGCCGCCCATGGTGTACCGGTGACCATTCGGGACACCCGTGGTCAGGAGATCGACGGAGCGTGTGGGCAGCTCGCCGCGACCGAGCGGTAGAGCGGTAGTCTGAGCGCCGTACGGACATCTTCATATTCCGACAGGGGAGCGCCACAGCGCTGAGAGTGCGGCAACCGGGCCGCAGACCCTCTGAACCTCGCCCAGGTCATTCTGGGTAGGAAGTTCGGTCATCACTCAAGCTGTTGCGCCCTGCCCGGGAGCCGATGAGAGGGCTCCCGGGCAGGGCCGCGTCTCTTCCTGGTCAACCCCAGGAGGAATCAAGTGAGCATCACCAAGAAGGCCACGGTCCTCGTCGCCGGGCTCGGCCTCGTCACGCTGTCCGCGTGCGGGTCGTCCGACTCGGGCGGCGACAGCCCGCAGTCCGGCAGCAAGACCGTGACTCTCGTCAGCCATAACTCGTGGGCCGTCTCGAAGGGCGTCCTCGCCGCGTTCGAGAAGCAGTCGGGCTACAAGGTCAAGGTCCTGGAGGACGGCGACGCCGGGCAGGCCGTCAACAAGGCGATCCTGACCAAGGACAACCCGCAGGGCGACGTCTTCTTCGGCGTCGACAACACCCTGCTGTCCCGGGCGCTCGACAACGGGCTGTTCCAGTCGTACGAGCCCGAGGGCTCCGACATGATCCTGCCCGAGTACCGCGTCGACCAGGACAAGCACCGGGTCACTCCCGTCGACACCGGCGACATCTGCGTCAACTACGACAAGGCGTACTTCAGCGAGCACAAGCTGACCCCGCCCAGCTCGTTCGACGATCTGATCAAGCCCGCGTACAAGAACCTCCTCGTCACCGAGAACGCCTCCACCTCCTCGCCGGGGCTGGGATTCCTCCTCGGTACCGCCGCCAAGTACGGCGACGGGGGCTGGGAGGACTACTGGAAGAAGCTGAAGGCCAACGGCGTCAAGGTCGTCGACGGCTGGGAGCAGGCCTACAACGAGGAGTTCTCCGGCTCGGCCGGTGGCAAGAAGGCCAAGGCCGACCGGCCGCTCGTCGTGTCGTACGCCTCCTCGCCGCCCGCCGAGGTGATCTACGCCGACCCGAAGCCGACCAGCGCGCCGACGGGTGTCGCGGCCGGCACCTGCTTCCGGCAGGTCGAGTACGCGGGCCTGCTGAGCAACGCCGAGAACACCGAGGGCGGCAAGGCGCTCCTCGACTTCCTGCTGACCAAGACCTTCCAGGACGACATGCCGCTGAACATGTTCGTCTACCCGGTGCGGGAGGCCGCCCAGGTCCCGCCGGAGTTCGTGAAGTACGGCCCGCAGGCCAAGAACCCCGAGACCATGGACCCGGCGAAGATCGCCGACAACCGTGACGACTGGGTCAAGTCGTGGACCTCGCTCGTACTGAAGTAGCCACCCGGCCGAAGAGGGGTGCGGCGGTGCGGTTCGGCCTCATCGCCGTGCCCGTCGTGTTCTTCGCGGTCTTCTTCGCCTACCCCGTCGCCGCGATCGTCGCGCGCGGTCTGAAGGTCGACGGGGTCTGGCAGTTCGGGCGCCTCACGGAGGTGCTCGCCGAGCCCGACATCCGCCACGTCCTGTGGTTCACCACCTGGCAGGCGCTAGCCTCCACCGCGCTCACCCTGCTGATCGCGCTGCCCGGCGCCTATGTCTTCGCCCGCTTCGACTTTCCCGGCAAACAGGTCCTGCGGGCCGTGGTGACCGTCCCCTTCGTGCTGCCGACGGTCGTGGTCGGTACGGCGTTCCTCGCGCTCGTCGGCCGCGGCGGACTGCTGGACGAGCTGTGGGGCGTACGGCTCGACACCACCGTGTGGGCGATCCTGCTCGCGCATGTCTTCTTCAACTACGCCGTCGTCGTACGGACGGTGGGTGGGCTGTGGGCCCAGCTCGATCCGCGGCAGGAGGAGGCCGCTCGGATGCTCGGGGCGTCCCGCTTCAGGGCCTGGCGAACCGTCACCCTCCCGGCGCTCGCGCCCGCCGTGGCCGCCGCCGCGCTCATGGTCTTCCTGTTCACCTTCACCTCCTTCGGTGTGGTGCAGATCCTCGGCGGACCGACCTTCTCCACCCTCGAAGTGGAGATCTACCGTCAGACCTCCGAGATCTTCGACCTTTCCACGGCCGCCGTCCTGACGATCATCCAGTTCCTGGCCGTGGCCGCGATCCTCGCCGTGCACGCCTGGACGGTACGGCGGCGGGAGAGTGCCCTGCGGCTGGTGGACGCGTCGGTCACGGCCCGGCGGCCGCGCGGTGCGGGGCAGTGGGCCCTCCTTGCCGGTGTCCTGGCCGTCATCGTCGTACTTCTGCTGCTGCCGCTCGCCGTGCTGGTGCAGCGGTCGTTCGACGCCCCCGACTTCGGTTACTACCGGGCGCTGACCGGCGCCGACGGTGGTGTCTTCCTCGTCGCGCCGATCGAGGCGATCGGCAATTCGCTCCAGTACGCCGTCGTCGCCACCCTCATCGCCGCGCTGATCGGCGGTCTCGCGGCGGCCGCGCTGACGCGGCGGGACGCGGGGCGGTTCGTCCGGGGCTTCGACGCCCTGCTGATGCTGCCGCTCGGGGTGTCGGCGGTGACGGTCGGATTCGGGTTCCTGATCGCGCTGGACGAGCCACCGCTGGACCTCAGAAGTACGTGGATCCTCGTGCCGCTGGCCCAGGCGCTGGTCGGAGTGCCCTTCGTCGTACGGACCATGCTGCCCGTGCTGCGGGCCGTGGACCAGCGGTTGCGCGAGGCGGCGTCGGTGCTGGGGGCCTCGCCGTGGCGGGTCTGGCGCGAGGTCGATCTGCCGATGGTGCGGCGGGCGCTGCTCATCGCGGCCGGGTTCGCTTTCGCGGTGTCACTGGGGGAGTTCGGGGCGACCGTGTTCATCGCCCGGCCCGACAACCCGACGCTGCCGGTCGCCGTCGCCCGGCTCCTTGGGCGGGCCGGCGAGCTCAACTACGGCCAGGCGATGGCCCTTTCGACAGTGTTGATGGTGGTGTGCGCGGTGGCCTTGCTGGTCCTTGAGCGGCTCCGCACGGATCGGACGGGGGAGTTCTAGATGCTGTTGAGCCTGGCGGGTGCGACCGTACGGTTCGGTGGGCCGGCCGTGCTCGACGCCGTCGACCTCGATGTCGTCGAGCACGAGATCGTGTGCGTGCTCGGGCCGAGCGGCAGCGGCAAGTCGACGCTGCTGCGGGCCGTGGCGGGGCTGCAGCCCCTCGACGCCGGGCGGGTCTCGCTCGACGGGCATGACCAGGCCGGGGTGCCCGCGCACAAGCGGGGCGTCGGGCTGATGTTCCAGGACCATCAGCTGTTCCCGCAGCGTGACGTCGGCGGCAATGTGGCCTTCGGGGCGCGGATGCACGGTGCGTCGAGGGCCGAACAGGGCGAGCGCGTACGGGAGTTGCTCGACCTGGTCGGACTGCCGGGGGCGGCCGGGCGTGCCGTCGCCTCGCTGTCCGGTGGCGAGCAGCAGCGGGTCGCGCTGGCCCGTGCGCTGGCACCGCGGCCCCGGCTGCTGATGCTGGACGAGCCGCTGGGGCAGCTCGACCGCTCACTGCGGGAGCGGCTCGTCGTCGAACTCCGGGAGCTGTTCGGGCGGTTGGGCACCACCGTGCTGGCCGTGACGCACGACCAGGGCGAGGCCTTCGCGCTCGCCGACCGGGTCGTCGTGATGCGGGACGGGCGGATCGCTCAGACCGGGACGCCACTGGAGGTGTGGCAGCGGCCGGTGGACGAGTTCGTCGCCCGCTTCCTCGGCTTCGACAACGTGGTCGAGGGCACGGTCGCCGGGGAGGCCGCGGACACGCCCTGGGGCAAGCTGCCGGTCGGCGAGGGCGCCGCCGAGGGCACGCGGACGCTGCTCGTGCGACCGGCCGGGGTACGGCTCGTCGCCCCCGACGCCGGGCTGCGCTGCATCGTCGCCGCGCGGACGTTCAAGGGCACCCATGTCGCCGTGCACCTTCAGCCGGAGGACGCCCCACGCCTGGAGGCGGCGTGTGCGCTGCGGGACGCCCCCGAGGTCGGGGACACCGTCGGGGTCTCGTTCGACGCGGCCGAAATTGTCGTGCTGGGCTGATCACGCCCTGCATAGGGTGCGGACATGACACTCCTCGCCCATGATCGCTACTGCGACGAGATCGCCCACCAGGTCGGCCTGCTGAGAACCGTGGTGACCTCCGGCGCCGATCTGTCGACCACGGTGCCGACCTGCCCGGACTGGTCGCTGGAACAGCTCGTACGGCACACGGGCGGCGCCCTGCGCTGGGTGGAGCTGATGGTGCGGACGCGGGCGCAGGAGGAGATCCCGGAGGCGACGGTCCCGCTCCACGACGGCCCGGACGAGCGGGGCGACCCGGCCGTCCTCGACGCCTGGCTCGCGGAGACCGGCGAGATGGTCGTGGCCGCACTGCGCGAGGCCGGTCCTGACACCAAGGTGTGGGGCTGGGCCGGGGTGCACAGCGCCGGGTTCTGGGCCCGCCGTATGGCCCACGAGCTCACCATCCACCGCGCCGACGCCACCCTCGCCGCCGGACTGTCCTACGAGGTCGCCCCCGACGTGGCGGCGGACGCGATCGACGAGTGGCTCCAGATCATCGAGTGGGCCCAGCGGAACCTGCCGGACGATCCGACAAGGGATCTGCGTCGGCAGGGGAGCATCCATCTGCATGCCACGGACAGCACCGCCGGGCTCGAGGCAGCCGAGTGGCTGATCGATGTCTCCGGGGACGTGATCGCCTGGCGGCGGGGCCATGAGCGGGCGACGGTCGCGCTGCGGGGGCCGCTCACCGCCCTACTGCTCGCCTTCTACCGTCGGCTGCCGCTGGACAGCGCCGAGCTGGAGGTGCTCGGCGAGCGGGAGCTGCTGGACTTCTGGCTGGAGCGGGCCAGTTTCTAGTGCCGAGTGAAACGGTGCTGTGCTAGGGTTTCGGTATTGCAGTTGTGGTACCCATGAACCTATGTGCGCCTGACGGAATGCATTCCATCGGGCGCATTATTAGTTTTCCGGCATCTCCGGATGGGGCCTCTGCCTACAGAAGGAGAAGGTCATGGCACAGGGAACCGTGAAGTGGTTCAACTCTGAAAAGGGTTTCGGGTTCATCGAGCAGGACGGCGGCGGCCCCGACGTCTTCGCCCACTACTCGAACATCGCGACCCAGGGCTTCCGTGAGCTCCAGGAAGGCCAGCGCGTCACCTTCGACGTGACGCAGGGCCAGAAGGGCCCGCAGGCGGAGAACATCGTCCCCGCCTGATAGCCGGACGCGTATCCGCTCACCGGGGTCCGCACCGCCATGGTGCGGACCCCGGTTTGTGCTGTTTCAGGAAGGCAGATAGCCGCATGCCCCGCAGGCCCCAGAAGCCGAACCGGCGCGCCTCGTCGCCCGCACCGTCCGCGTCGCCGCCGAGGGAATTCCGGCTGCCGGAAAGCACGACACCCGCACTTCCCGCCGTCGAGGACTTCGCCGCCCTGGACATGCCGGCGGGGCTGCTGAAGACCCTCGCCGCGCAGGGCGTGACCACCCCTTTCCCCATCCAGGGCGCCACCCTGCCCAACTCGCTCGCGGGCCGTGACCTGCTCGGACGCGGGCGCACCGGTTCCGGCAAGACGCTCGCCTTCGGCCTGGCGCTCCTGGCCCGCACGGCCGGTCTGCGCGCACAGCCCAAGGCGCCTCTCGCTCTGGTGCTGGTGCCCACGCGCGAGCTCGCCCAGCAGGTGACGGACGCGCTGACGCCGTACGCGACCGCCGTGAACCTCCGGCTGGCCACGGTGGTCGGCGGGCTGTCGATCACCAAGCAGGCGGCCGCGCTGCGCCGCGGTGCCGAGGTGCTCGTGGCGACCCCCGGCAGGCTCAACGACCTCCTGGAACGCGGCGACTGCGTGCTCGGCGACGTGCGCATCACGGTGCTGGACGAAGCCGACCAGATGACCGACATGGGCTTCCTGCCGCAGATCACCAAGCTGATCCAGCAGGTACGGCCGGACGGGCAGCGCATGCTCTTCTCGGCCACGCTGGACCGCAATATCGACCGCCTGGTGCAGCGGTTCCTGACCGACCCCGTGGTGCATTCCGTGGACCCGTCCGCGGGAGCGGTGACGACCATGGAGCACTACGTCCTCCACGTCCAGGACGAGACCGACAAGAAGGCCGTCACCACGCGCATCGCGGCCCGTGACGGGCGGGTCATCCTCTTCCTCGACACCAAGAGGGCCGCCGACCGGCTGACCAAGCGGCTGCTGGCCGTCGGCGTCCGCGCGGCGGCGCTGCACGGAGGCCGCTCCCAACCGCAGCGCAATCGCACGCTGGAGCAGTTCAAGAGCGGCCAGGTCACCGCCCTGGTGGCCACGAACGTCGCCGCCCGGGGCATACACGTCGACGACCTCGACCTCGTCGTGAACGTCGATCCCCCCACCGATCACAAGGACTACCTGCACCGGGGCGGCCGTACCGCCCGCGCCGGCGGTTCCGGCAGCGTGGCCACGCTGGTCCTGCCCGACCAGAAGCGGGACGTCACCCGGCTCATGTCGGACGCGGGCATCCGCCCCCGGACGTCCCGTGTCACCTCCAGCGACCCGGAACTGGCCGCCATCACCGGCGCGCGCGAGCCTTCCGGCGTGGCCGTCACCATCGAGATCCCCCAGCCCGTGGCAGTGACGGTGTCCCGCACCGACGGGAAGACGGGCAGACGGTCCGGCGGCCGACGCCGCAATGGCGGCGAGGCCAGGGCGGCGGCCGGCACGGCCACCAGGACGGGGAGCCGAGGCGCCGAACGCCGGTCCACGACCGGGGCACCGACGACGGGCGGCACGTCCAGGTCCGGCGGCGCCTCAGCGACCGGCGGGCGAGGATCCGCTCGCCGGGCGGCTTCCGGCGGGGCGACGGGCGATGCGGTCAGGACGGGACGCCGCAGCTCCGACCGCCGGTCCACGGCCGGTGCGGCGACCGGCACAGGCGCCAGCGCCGGTTCCGGCTCTGGCTCTGGTCCTGGCTCTGCTTCCGGCTCCGGCAAGGCTGTCCGCGGCGGATCAGGCCGACGGGCGAAGAGCGGCGGAGGCCCGGGCGACGCCGGCGCGACCGGCGGCCGCAACTCCGACCGCCGAGGCGGTCGCCGAGCCTCGGCCACGTAGCGCCGTACGCCCGCCACCGAGGTCCCGGGTACGTAGAGCCGATCGTCCGCAACCCGGATCCCGGGTGCGTAGCGCCGTACGTCCGCACCCCGGACCCGGGCACGTAGCGCGCCGTACGTCCGCACCCCGGACCTCGGTGGCGGCATCGGCGGGAACGGCGTGGGCCCGCCCCCGGGAGCGGGGACGGGCCACGTGGGTGCTGTTGTGCCGGTGCGTCAGCGGTCGCTGCTCGCACCGCGTCGGCGCAGGCCGAAGAAGACCGCGCCGCCGCCGAGCGCGACCAGACCGACCGCGATGCCGGCGATCAGGCCGGTGTTGGAGTTCGCACCGGTCTCGGCGAGGTTGGAGTCACCGGCCGCCGGGGACGGGACGCTGCTCGCGGGCGGAGTGCTGTCGCTCTCCGAAGGGGTCGGGGCCGGCGAGTCGGTCTCCTCGGCCGGGGTCGAGGCGGGGGCCGACGGGGTCGGGGTGTCCGACGGAGCCGGCGGCTCCTCCTTCTTGCAGGCCGTGGAGGGGGTCGTCAGGTTCGGCTTGATGTCCTCGTCGACATAGCCGGCGGCCTTGACGTGGACGCGGTACTCGGCGTCCGGCTTCCAGTTCTCGGCGAAGGTGATGGTGACGCCCTCGCGGGAGCCCTTGACCTCCTGCTCACCGACCTTCTTCAGGTCGGCGCCGTTGTTCTGGAGGTACACCGTCACGGTCGCCGGGACACCGCTGGGGTCCACGTCGGTGACGGTGATGATGCCCTTGTCGCCGTCGCACTTGGCTTCGGCGGAGAATTCACTGATGTCGCAGGCGAGCGCGGTGCCCGAGACGGCGAGCGCGAGCGCGGCCGATGCGGAGGCGACACCCAGGGCGCGCACGGAACGCGCGACTGTACGGCGGTTTATGGACACGTTTGTCCTTACGGAAGTTGCACCGATGAGGGGGGTTCGGAAGAGCCGGTGACATGAGGCATCACCGACCCCAGGAGACTCACAGGTTTATAAGCGTGGCATAAGCACTGTCAACGCGTATGCAGCCCCTCTGTGTTGGCTTTGCCGTCTTATTAACCGCCCAGACGTTTCAAGGCCTCCGGAGCCTCCTCGATCCGGTCGACCAGGGCGATCCGGGCCTCCATCGACCGTTCCCGCGCTAGGGACTTGAGCAGCGGCCAGGCCGGCAGCCGCTCCGTCCAGTGCGCGCGGTCGACCAGCACCATCGGGGTGGGCTCACCGCGCGACTCGTAGTAGTTCGGCGTCGCGTTGTCGAAGACCTCCTGTACGGTCCCGGCGGCGCCCGGCAGGAAGACGACGCCCGCGTTCGAGCGGGCCAGCAGGCCGTCCTCGCGGGTGGCGTTGGCGAAGTACTTCGCGATGTGCGAGGCGAACGGGTTCGGCGGCTCGTGGCCGTAGAACCAGGTCGGGATGCCGACGGAGCGACCGCCCCTGGGCCAGCGGGCCCGCACCTCGAAGGCCGCCGACGCCCAGTCGGTGATGGAGGGTGTGAACCCCGGTGCCTTGGCGAGGAGTCGGAGGGCGTCGGTGAGTATGTCGTCGTCGAGCGGGGCGGCGTAGGCGCCGAGGTTGGCGGCCTCCATCGCGCCCGGGCCGCCGCCGGTGGCGACCGTGAGACCGGCGCGGGCCAGCTCCCGGCCGAGCCGCGCGGCACCCTCGTACGCCTGCGTGCCGCGGCGCATCGCGTGGCCGCCCATGACGCCCACCACCCGGGCGCCGGTCAGGAGTTCGTCGAGCGCGTCCGAGACGGAGTCGTCGTGGATCGCGCGGAGCATGCCGGCGTAGACGTCGCGGTCGGCCTTCGTCCGCTGGAACCAGGCGTAGGCGTGGGCGTCGGGTGTGTTCTCGTAGCCGTCCGCGAGGGAGGCGAAGAGTTCGTCGGGGGAGTAGACCAGGCCCCGGTAAGGGTCGAAGGGGAGGTCCGGGACCGGCGGGAAGACCAGGGCGCCGCCGGCGCGGACCTTCGCGGCCGCCTCCTCGCGCATCGGGCAGCCGAGGAAGACGGCACCGGTGGTGTCCGTACCGAGCAGTTCGCGCGTACGGTCCGTCAGGTCCACTGCCTGGACACGGAATCCGGCGAGGGAGCCGCGCGCCGAGACGGTCGCGTCGAACTCCTCCAGCGTCTCTATCTCACGGTCGTCGTGGTGGGCCGCATGGGCGGGCATCGTCTGCACCCGCCCATGCTAGGCACCGTGTGCCGCACGGCTGTTGTCAGCCCTGGACGGCCGACGGGTCCATCCACACGACCTCCCAGGTGTGGCCGTCGAGGTCGTCGAAGGCGCGGCCGTACATGAAGCCCATGTCCTGGGTCCTGGGCGAGGCGGTGCCGCCGGCGGCGACCGCCTTCTCGACCAGTTCGTCGACCTTTTCGCGGCTCTCGGCGCTCAGACAGACCAGCACCTCACTGGTCTTCGTGGCGTCCGCGATCTCCTTGTCGGTGAAGGTCGAGTAGAACGGCTTGGTGAGCAGCATCGCGACGATGGTGTCGCTGATCACGACGGACGTCGCGTTCTCGTCGCTGAACTGCGCGTTGATCGAGTAGCCCAGCTCCGTGAAGAACTTCTTCGACGCGTCGAGGTCGTTCACGGGCAGGTTCACGAAGATCATCTGCTGGTAGGCGGGGGCGCTCATCGTGGTCTCTCCCATCGGGGTGGTTGCTGTTCGGTGGGGTAGACCGGGGGTCCGGTCGGAACTCATCGTCCGGTGGAGATTTTTTCTCACGAGCTTTTCAGGGGCAGTGCGGCCAGCTCCGCCACGATCAGGGTCAGCGGGCAGAAGACGGCCAGCAGGACGCCGGTGCGCAGGGCGGCGGCGCCGCGGAGCAGGGTGGTCGGCGCGCCGAGGCGCAGCAGCGCGGCCGTGGTGTCGGCGCGGGCCTGCCTGGCCTCGAGGGCGGCCATGAGGAGCGTGGTCACGGTCGCGCCGCCGACCACCATCGCGCCGAGGGCGGAGAGGGGACCGATGGCGGCGGTGGCCGCGGAGCCGGACAGGGGGGCCATGGCGTGGACGGCGGCGGCCACGGCGCACACGACGCCGAGGGGGCGGCCGATCCGGCTGGCTTCCGCCATGAGGCCGCGGCCCGCCAGCAGCCGGACCGGCCCCGGCCGTACGGACTGCAGGAGCCGGCCGCTGAGATGGGTGAGACCGGGGGCGGCGAGGGCGAGGCCGACGGCGGCGAGAACCCAGCCGAGAAGGACCGCGGCGGGACCGGTCGGCAGGGCCGTGGGCAGGGTGAGCGGGTCGCCGGCGGCGGTGCGGCCGGCGTAGGTCTCCACGGCCAGGCCCGCGGTGAGGATGGTGATGCCCCAGGGGAGACCCGCGGGGGGTTTGCGCGGCACCGGGAAGCCGGTCAGATCGTCCGGCGTCGGCCCGCCGGCGTCCGCCACGGCCGGCGCGGCGGCCGAGGCGCTGTCCGGCGCCTGCGGAGCACCGTCCGCACCGTCCTTCTGCGCGGCGGGCACGGCGTTCTTCTTCGCGGGGGGCGCACCGTCCTTCTCCGCGGCGGGCGCCGCGTCCTTCTCCGCGGCGGGTGCGGCGCCCCGTACGGCATCCCGCAAGCGCGCGCCGAACCGTCCGTACGCCCCGAACGTCTCGCGGTCCGCCGACCTGCCGAACGCCCCGAAGCGGCCGTGCGTCCGCTGTGCCGTGGCCTTCGCCGTGGCGGGCGCGGGGTTCTTCGGGCGCAGCAGCAGGGCGACCGTCGCCGACGCCAGCGCCGGTGCCAGGGACAGGAGGGTCAGCGCGGCCGGCAGCGGCAGCGGGGTGTCCGCCGCGAGGAACTGGGCGGCGGCGCCGTCGAAGGGCATGCCCGTCAGGTCGCCCCGCAGGTGCAGGAAGACCAGCAGGGCCAGCATCGAGCCGAGCGTGCAGGACAGGGCCGTGGTGGTGGCCGAGATCAGCATGAGACGGCCCGGTCCCAGGCCGAGTGCGGCGAGACCGGGGCGCGGTTTGGTACCCGGGTCCGTGCGGGCCACCGCCACCGCGAGGTGGATCGTCGCGGCCAGCGGGGGCGCGCACCAGGCCAGCCGGAGCGTGGCCGCGCCGGGGGAGTCCGGGTGGGACATCGCGTAGCCGAGCGCGGACAGCAGCAGGAAGCCCGTGCCCGCCGACGCCGCCGCGACGAGCAGCCGGCGCAGCTGTACGGCGGGGTGGGCGCCGCGGGTCAGACGGAGAGCGAGCACGCGGCCCGGCCCTCCGCCTCGGTGACCGGAGGCAGCTGCACCGTGTTCACACGCCGTCCGTCCAGCAGCGTCACGCTCCGGTCGGCGAGGGCTGCCGTGTCCGCGTCATGGCTGGCCAGCACCACGGTGATGCCGTGCGAGCGGGCGGCCGTGGTCAGGGTGCGCAGCACGTGCGCACGGTCGGCGCGGTGCAGGGGCGCCGTCGGCTCGTCGGCGAACAGCACCGTCGGCGAGGGGGCCAGCGCACGGGCGATGCAGACGCGCTGGCGTGCCGCCTGGACCAGCTGGTGCGGGCGCTTGCGGGCCGCCTCACCGACGTCCAGGCGCTCCAGCCACTCCAGCGCGGCCGTCTTGGCGCGACGGCGGCTGCTGCCGCGCAGCATCAGCGGCAGGGCCGTGTTCTCCCAGACGTTCAGCTCGGGCACCAGCGACGGCGTGGGATCGACCCAGGCGAAGCGGTCCCGGCGCAGCCGCTCGCGGGCCAGCGGGCCCATCTTGTGCACCGGCACGCTGTTGAACCAGACCTCGCCGCGCCCGGCCTGGGCCAGCCCGGACAGACAGCGCAGCAGGGCGGTCTTGCCGCTGCCGCGCGGACCGATGACGGCGAGGATCTCGCCCTCCTGGACACCGAGCGAGACGCCGCTGAGCGCGGGCGAGCCGTCGTTGTACGAGTAGTGCAGGGCGCGTGCCCAGAGCACGTCGTTGTCCGGCGGGGCCACCATGGCGTACACCTCGGTTCTGATCCGTTTTCCCGTTCCTCGTTCCCCCGTGCGGGGGAACGAAGGCTGGGCTGATCGGTCACTGGCACGCTAGGCAGCCGTCGCCCGAAGCCGGGACAGCACAGGGCCCCGGGCCGCCGTGTCTCACTCGAACGGGCGGCACCGGGGCCAGTGTGTTGATCATTCCGGCCGAGGGCGGCGGAGGATCACCCGGGGGTCACAGCTTCGTCCACGCCTCCGACAGCGTCCCGCGCAGGATCTGCTCGATCTCGTCGAACGTCTCCTGGTTGGAGATCAGCGGCGGGGCGAGCTGGACGACCGGGTCGCCACGGTCGTCGGCACGGCAGTACAGGCCGTTGTCGTACAGCGCCTTGGAGAGGAAGCCGTACAGGACGCGCTCCGTCTCCTCGTCGTTGAAGGACTCCTTGGTGTTCTTGTCCTTCACCAGCTCGATGCCGTAGAAGAAGCCGTTGCCGCGGACGTCGCCGACGATCGGCAGGTCGTGGAGCTTCTCCAGGGTCGCGCGGAAGGCGCCCTCGTTGTCGAGCACGTGCTGGTTGAGGCCCTCGCGCTCGAACAGGTCGAGGTTGGCGAGGCCCACGGCCGCGGAGACCGGGTGGCCACCGAAGGTGTAGCCGTGCAGGAAGGTGTTGTCGCCCTTGTAGAACGGCTCGGCCAGGCGGTCGGAGATGATGCAGGCGCCGATGGGGGAGTAGCCCGAGGTCATGCCCTTGGCGCAGGTGATCATGTCCGGGACGTAGCCGAACTTGTCACAGGCGAACGTCGTGCCGAGGCGGCCGAAGGCGCAGATGACCTCGTCCGACACCAGCAGCACGTCGTACTGGTCGCAGATCTCACGCACCCGCTGGAAGTAGCCGGGCGGGGGCGGGAAGCAGCCGCCCGCGTTCTGCACCGGCTCCAGGAAGACCGCGGCGACCGTGTCCGGGCCCTCGAAGAGGATCTGCTGCTCGATCTGGTCGGCGGCCCAGCGGCCGAAGGCCTCCGGGTCGTCGCCGAAGATCGGGGCGCGGTAGATGTTGGTGTTCGGGACCTTGTGCGCACCGGGCACCAGCGGCTCGAAGGGGGCCTTCAGGCCCGGCAGGCCGGTGATGGACAGGGCGCCCTGCGGGGTGCCGTGGTAAGCGACCGCGCGCGAGATCACCTTGTGCTTGGTGGGCTTGCCCACCAGCTTGAAGTACTGCTTGGCGAGCTTCCAGGCGGTCTCGACCGCCTCGCCGCCGCCGGTGGTGAAGAAGACCTTGTTGAGGTCGCCCGGCGCCTCGTTCGCCAGCCGCTCCGCCAGCTCGACGGCCTTGGGGTGGGCGTAGGACCACACCGGGAAGAACGCCAGCTCCTGAGCCTGCTTGAAGGCGGTCTCGGCCAGCTCGACGCGGCCGTGCCCGGCCTGGACCACGAACAGGCCGGCGAGACCGTCCAGGTACCGCTTGCCCTTGTCGTCGTAGATGTAGGTGCCCTCGCCCCGGACGATGGTCGGGACGGGCGCCTTCTCGTACGAGGACATGCGCGTGAAGTGCATCCACAAGTGGTCGTACGCGGTCCTGCTGAGGTCCTGAGGGGTGTCGGTGCTCACGGTTATCGGGTCCTCACGGTTATCGGGTTCCCCACATGTAGGTCTGCTTCTTGAGCTTGAGATAGACGAAGCTCTCCGTCGAGCGCACTCCGGGGACGGCTCGGATGCGTCGGTTGATGACCTCCAGGAGGTGGTCGTCGTCCTCGCAGACGATCTCCACCATCAGGTCGAACGACCCGGCGGTCATCACCACGTACTCGCATTCGGACATGGCGGTCAGCGCGTCGGCCACGGACTCCACGTCGCCCTCGACGTTCACACCGACCATCGCCTGCCGCCGGAAGCCCACGGTGAGCGGGTCCGTGACGGCGACGATCTGCATGACGCCCTGGTCGAGCAGCTTCTGGACGCGCTGGCGCACGGCCGCCTCGGACAGGCCCACGGCCTTGCCGATGGCGGCGTACGGCCGGCGGCCGTCCTCCTGAAGTTGTTCGATGATGGCGAGGGAGACGGCGTCCAACGTGGGACCGCCGCCGTTCCTGGACTCCCGGGAGTCCCTGTGCTCTGCGCTTCGACTGGCCACGACGTCACTGTGCACGACGTCTCGACAGTTCCGCAAGGCCGGGGCGATGAAATTCGTTGTTTACGTGACTGAGTCCTACGGATTTCGCAGAAGTGGCGCTAGTGGGGGTGTTGAAAACGTGGGCCCGGCGTTTAGGGTGGGTGTCTCAGAGAGTGGACAGCCAGAACCAGTGAAGACCCTGACAGGAGGCCGGCAGTGAGCACCGAGCTGCGTCGTCTGCGCAACTACATCGACGGTGAGTTCCGGGACGCCGCCGACGGACGGACCACCGAGGTGGTCAACCCCGCGACGGGCGAGGCGTACGCGACCGCGCCGCTGTCCGGGCAGGCGGACGTCGACGCCGCGATGGAGGCCGCCGCGCGCGCCTTCCCCGCCTGGCGTGACGCGACCCCCGCGGAGCGCCAGAAGGCCCTGCTGAAGATCGCGGACGCCTTCGAGGAGCGCGCCGAGGAACTGATCGCCGCCGAGGTGGAGAACACCGGCAAGCCGATCGGCCTCACGCGGTCCGAGGAGATCCCGCCCATGGTCGACCAGATCCGCTTCTTCGCCGGCGCGGCGCGGATGCTGGAGGGCCGCTCGGCCGGCGAGTACATGGAGGGCCTGACCTCCATCGTGCGCCGGGAGCCGATCGGCGTCTGCGCGCAGGTCGCGCCCTGGAACTACCCGATGATGATGGCCGTATGGAAGTTCGCCCCGGCCCTCGCCGCGGGCAACACGGTCGTCCTGAAGCCGTCCGACACGACCCCCGCATCGACGGTCCTCATCGCCGAGATCATCGGCTCGGTCCTGCCCAAGGGCGTCTTCAACGTCATCACCGGCGACCGTGACACCGGCCGCCTCATGGTCGAGCACCCGACCCCCGCGATGGCCTCCATCACCGGTTCGGTGCGCGCCGGCATGTCGGTCGCCGAGTCCGCGTCCAAGGACCTCAAGCGGGTCCACCTGGAGCTCGGCGGCAAGGCGCCGGTCGTGGTGTTCGAGGACACCGACATCGCCAAGGCCGTCGAGGACATCTCCGTCGCGGGCTTCTTCAACGCCGGGCAGGACTGTACGGCCGCCACGCGCGTCCTCGTCCACGAGTCCATCCACGACGAGTTCGTGCAGGCACTCGCGAAGGCCGCCGCCGACACGAAGACCGGCCGGCCGGACGACGAGGACGTGCTCTTCGGCCCCCTCAACAACCCCAACCAGCTCAAGCAGGTCTCCGGGTTCATCGAGCGGCTGCCCGCCCACGCCAAGGTCGAGGCCGGCGGCCACCAGGTCGGCGACAAGGGCTACTTCTTCGCGCCGACCGTCGTGTCCGGCCTGAAGCAGGACGACGAGATCGTCCAGAAGGAGGTCTTCGGGCCGGTCATCACCGTGCAGTCCTTCGCGGACGAGGCGCAGGCCGTCCAGTGGGCGAACGGCGTCGAGTACGCGCTCGCGTCGTCGGTGTGGACCAAGGACCACGGGCGCGCGATGCGGATGTCCAAGGCGCTGGACTTCGGCTGCGTGTGGATCAACACGCACATCCCGCTGGTCGCGGAGATGCCGCACGGCGGGTTCAAGAAGTCCGGCTACGGCAAGGACCTCTCGGCGTACGGGTTCGACGACTACACGCGGATCAAGCACGTGATGACGTCTCTGGACGCGTAGGTCGTGCTTCGGGTGCGGGCGTGTGGGGGCTGGCCGCGCACACGCGGCGGTAGCCGCACATACGACACAGCCCCGCGCCCCTGAGCGAGCCGCAGCCCCGGACGGGTCAAGTGCCGTCCGGGGCTGCGGTGTTTCCGATCGACAAGGTGTCTGTCGCGCGCGGTTCCGCTCGACGGGGCGTCGATTGCCCGGTCCCGGTCGGCGGCGGCATGCTGCGCCAATGGCCCTCCCTCCGATGAACTCCCCGCTGTCCCGCCGGAATCTGCTGCGCACACTCGGTGCGGGCACCCTGCTCGGCGGGCTCGCCGGATGCGGTGTGCGGCCCGCCTATGTGTCGCCCGCCGACCGGGCCGCCACCGATGTCTCCGCCACCGACAAGCGGCTCAACTGGGCCAACTGGCCGCTGTACATCGACACGGACGACGAGAACGCGGCGCGCCGGCCGACCCTGCAGGCGTTCGAGAAGCGCACCGGTATCTCCGTCGACTACGTCGAGGAGATCAACGACAACGACGAGTTCTTCGGCAAGATCAGCCCCGCTCTGATGAACCACCAGCGCACCGGCCGTGACCTGATCGTCATCAGCGACTGGATGTGCGCCCGGTTCGTACGGCTGGGCTGGGTGCAGGAGCTGGACCGCTCGCGTCAGCCGAACGTGACGAAGTACCTCGACCCGCTGCTGCGTTCACCGGCCTTCGACCCCGGACGGAAGTTCACGGTGCCGTGGCAGTCCGGCATCACCGGCATCGCCTACAACCGCCGCCGCCTCGGCCGCGAGATCCGCCAAGTCTCCGACCTGTGGGCGAGCGACCTGAAGGGCCGGGTGACCCTGCTCTCCGGTCTCGACGAGGCCTTCGCGCTGCTGATGCAGGGCAACGGCGTCGACATCACCCGCTGGACGGCGGACGACTTCCACACGGTCTGCGACCAGGTGGAGAAGCAGGTCGGCCGGGGCCAGATCCGCCGCTTCACCGGCAACGACTACATCAAGGACCTCTCCAGCGGTGACGTCCTGGCCTGCCAGGCGTACTCGGGCGATGTCATCCAGCTCCAGGCGGACGACCCCGACATCCGCTTCGTCGTCCCGGAGGAGGGCGCCGAGCTGTGGTCGGAGTCCTTGATGGTCCCCAACCTCGCCCGCCACAAGGCCAACGCCGAGCGGCTGATCGACTACTACTACGAGCCCGAGGTCGCCGCCGAACTGGCCGCCTGGGTCAACTACGTCTGTCCCGTCCCCGCCGCCCGGGACGTCCTCGCCGCCGCCAAGGACGAGGAGACGGCCGCCCTGGCCGAGGACCCGCTGATCTTCCCGGACAAGGCGATGCGCGAACGCCTCGTCATCGCGCGGGACATCACCTCCGAGGAGCGGGTGGAGTTCGCCAAGCGGTGGAACGCGATCGCGGGGTTGTAGGCGGCCGGCCACCAGAGGCGCTACCAGTGCCCCCGCCGGTGCACCGCCGTACGGCCCACCGTCGCCGCCAGTTTGCGCAGCCGGCGCCAGTCCAGGCGGGGGCCGCGCTGGGGCACGCCGGGGCGTTTGCGCGGGACGCGGACGCGCAGGGCGCCCGAGGTGATGCGGATGTGGACCGGGGTGGGCAGGACGAGGGCCTCGCCGTCGATGCCGGCCTCGATCTCCTCACGGTCGGCCTCGATGACCACCTCGGTCGCGGTCAGGATGGACAGGCCGGGCGGCGCGGGGTCGAGGAGCAGGGCGGCGGCCTCGGCCGCGCTGTCCACCCTGATGCCGAGGACGCCGAGCACGGCGGCGTCGAGGCGGTCGCGGCGACCGAGCCCGAACGGGTCGTCCGTGCGGTAGGGGTTGTTGCTGACCAGCACGGCGTGCGGAGCGTCGAGCGTGGTGCCCGCCGCGCGGACGGTCAGCAGCGGGCCCTGCTGGCGGGTGAGCAGGTCGGGCAGCAGCTCCAGGCTGGTGCCGATCTTGTCGTCGCGGTAGCCGGGGCTCTGCACGATGGCCGCGTACGCCCCGAAGGAGGCGTTGTTGACGAACGGCCGCCCGCTCGCGAACCCCAGGTCGACGCGTAGTTCCACACCGTCGACGAGCGCGTCGAGACAGGCGGCGGGGTCCTCGCGGTCGAGGCCGAGGTCCATGGCGAAGTGGTTGCGGGTGCCGGCGCTGATCACCAGGAACGGGATGTCGTAGGCGGCGGCGACGGCCGCGACCAGCGCCTGGGTGCCGTCCCCGCCCGCGACACCCAGCAGATCGGCGCCGTCCGAAACGGCCTTGCGGGCCAGAGCGGTGACGTCCTGGTGCTCCTCGGGGTCGAGGAGGACGACCTCGGCGCCGAGCCGTTCCGCCTTCTCCTTGAGCGCGAAGCGATCCACCTTCCCGCCGCCCGAGCGAGGATTCATGATCAGGACCGCCCGCCGCGGCGGCGCCGCCTTGCGCCCCCGCATCACCCGCACCCGTGGGCTGCCCGTGCCGCGCAGCGCGTACCGGCCGCACCACACGGCCACCGCCCACAGCGCCACGGACACCAGCAGCGCCCAGAACAGGGTGGCCGCGAACAGCGCGACGACGGCGGCCGGTACGACCAGGGCCACGAAGCCCGCCGCCCAGCGCAACGGCCCGCGCAGCGTCAGTGTCCACCACACCGCGACCGCACCGATCCCCAGGCCCGCTACGCCGGCCACCAGCAGCAACAGGCCGCCGACCCCGCCGTAGGCGAGCGGCACGAGCACCGCGAGTCCCGCGGCGGCCAGTGCCGCCCGTGCCGCCCACCGCTGCCCCCGGTAAGCCCGTTCGCTCAGGTCCAGGCCCATGCGTCCTCCCTCGTCGGCGGACATCGTAGGGCGGGCCGGTGCGGGACGCATGGCGGCCGCCGGTCCGGGCTCCCCTGCCCAAACGCGTTTTGAACGTGTTCAACAATGAGCGTACGCTGCCGCCATGAGCGACAGAGCCGCCCTGCTCAAGGGCATCCGCGTCTGGCTGGCCTTCTTCGTCGTCTGCCTGGTGCTCAGCGGCGCCACGGCCTTCCCCCTCGTCCATGAACTGCGCTGGACCGAGGACCTGTTGCGCGCCCTGTCCGTGCCGGACCACCTCCCCGGCCTCATGGACTGGATCGAACGGGTCCGGCGCGGACTCGACGCCGCCGACGCCGACCACCCCTTCCTGCTCTACGGCACGGACTGGCTGGCCTTCGCCCACCTCGTCATCGCCGTCGCCTTCTACGGGCCCTACCGCGACCCCGTCCGCAACATCTGGGTCGTCGAGTTCGGGATGATCGCCTGCGCCGGCATCATCCCGCTGGCCCTGATCTGCGGACCGATCCGCGACATCCCGTTCTGGTGGTCGGTGATCGACATGTCCTTCGGCGTGTTCGGAGTGATCCCGCTGTACGTCGTACGCCGGCGGATCAAGCAGCTGGAGGCGCTCACTACAACGCCTCCGGTCACCGTCGCCGTCAGCGGTTGAACGCCGGGAAGGCGAAGCGCCGGGCGATGGCGAGGCCGTCGCCCTTCGCATCGGTGGAGTTCACGGAGTAGACGACCGTCCGGGACAGGTCACGGGTGGCCGCCACCACGGTGTGATAGCCGGGGCGGGCACCCGTCTTGCCCCAGATCTCCTTGCCGTTCAGTTCGAAGCGCTCCAGCGCCGCACCCATCGTGGCCCCCTCGACGGCGGGGACCGTGAACATCTCCGCCAGCTGCGGCTCGGGCACCACCTGGCCGCGGAACAGCGCGAACAGCAGCCGCTCCAGGTCGGCCGTCGTGGAGATCAGATCGCCGGCCGCGAACCGGTCGGACATGTTCCACTCGGTCACGTCGACCAGTTCGCCGTCGATCCAGTCGTAGCCGCGGTTGTGCGGTCCGTGGATCCGGGGGTCGGGGCCCGCCGGGAACGAGGTGTGCCGCATGCCGAGCGGGCGGAAAATCCGTACGGCCGCCTGATGGGCGTAGGAGTCGCCGGTGACCTTCTCGATCAGCAGGCCCAGCACCGTGTAGTGGATGTTGCCGTACCGCTGATGCGCGCCGGGCGCGTGGTCCGGGTCGGGGCCCTTCGCCACCGACGCGGCCACCACCTCCTCGGGGGTCAGCGTCTCGAAGCGGTGCGGGTAGCCGTCGTCCACGTCCTCGCCGAGGGACGCCCCCGGCTGAAGGCCGCTGGTGAAGTTCAGCAACTGCCGTACGGTGACGGGCGCGAAGTCCCTGGTGAGCAGGCCGGGCAGATAGCGCTGCACGGTCCCGTCGAGCGAGATCCGCCCCTCGGCGGCGAGTTGCAGCACAATGGCCGCGGTCACGATCTTCGTGGTGGAACCGGCGCGGAAGCGGGCGTTCTCCAGCGCCGGCGCCCCGGTCCCCAGGTCCCGCACACCGGCCACCCCGTGCCAGCTCCCCCTGCCGCCCACCCGGATCAGCGCGGCCGTCGCGTCCCTGTCGGGCAGCCCCGCCAGCGCGGCGCACAGGGCCTTCACGTCCGGGCCGTCCGGCGACGCGGCCTCGACCGCCCGAGCGGAGCAGGACGAGGGCGACGCGGGCCCCGCCGACGCCGTCCCGGCCAGCGGCAGTGCGGTGAGCGTCAGGGCGAGCGCGGAGGTGAGCAGGGCGGGCAGCGGACGTACGGGCATCGAGTGCTCCTGAGGTCGGTGGGAGGTCCGTGATCATCGTCGGGCGGTACTGGCCCGGCCGGATCGTCGGTGAGGAGGGGTCCGGACCCTGGGCGATCCCGGAGCAAGTGCCGTATGGAGCAAGGGTGTTGTGGGGGATCGCCCTTACGGGCCCACCGGTGGAGCGGGCCGGAGTGGGGAGCGGCCGCGCCGAAAAGTGTTATCGCCCCCTCGGTCTCCCGTCTCCCTTCGTGTCCCCACCCTCCACACTCGGGAGCCCTGCGATGTCCCGCCCGTACCAGAAGCGGAATGCGATCTCCGAGTGGCGCTCCACCATCGCGGCGGCGCAGGCCGGGGACCGGCGGGCGCTGGACGAGCTGGTCGAGGGCTGGCTGCCGCTGGTCTACAACGTGGTCGGGCGGGCCCTGAACGGCCATGCCGATGTCGACGACGTCGTGCAGGAGACCATGCTGCGCGCCGTCGGCAACCTCGGCTCGCTGCGGGACCCGGACAGCTTCCGCTCCTGGCTCGTCGCCATCGCCATGCGGCAGATCCGGGACCGCGCCCGCCGCGGACAGCCCGCACAACTCGACGAGTCCGCCGCGCACGAGGCCACCGACTTCGCCGAACTGACCGTCCTGCGGCTCCAGTTGGCGGGGCAGCGGCGCGAGGTCGCGGAGGCGGTGCGCTGGCTGGACGAGGAGGACCGCCAACTGCTGTCGCTGTGGTGGCTGGAGGTGGCCGGCGAGCTGACCCGGCGTGAACTGGCCGCCGCGGCCGGGATCAGCCGGCAGCACGCCGCCGTGCGCGTGCAGCGCGTCAAGGAGCGGCTGGAGACCGCGCGCGGCATCGTGCGGGCGCTGGACGGCGCCTGCCCCGGCCTGCGCGAGGTCACCGCCCGCTGGAACGGCCGCCCCGACTCGGTCTGGCGCAAGCGGCTGGCCCGGCACATCAGGGGCTGCGGCTACTGCGGCGACACCCGCGAGGCCGTCGTACCGGCGGAACGCCTCCTCGCCGGCATCGCGCTCGTCCCTGTCCCGGTCGGCTTCACGCTGTCCCTGGCGTTCGGCGGCAAGACGGCGGCCGCGGCGACGGCCGCCTCCGTCGGCTGGTCCGCCAAGGTGATGGCCGCGCTCACACAGCCCGCCGTCGCGGTGACGGCGGGCGCGACGCTCGTCGCGGGCGGCGCCTACGTCGTCACCCAGACCCCCGACGCGCCGCCCCCGAGGGCGGCCGCCCCCACAGCCGCGAGCACCGCCCGGCCACCGGCCCTCACGCCCAAGCCGCCCGTCTCCCCGTCGAGGACGCCCTCACCGTCCCCGACTCGGAAGGCCGAGCTGTACGGCACGGTCGTCGACGCCGTCGACCGGGCCCCGGACCCCGACACCGAACCCGCCGCCCTGCCCCGTCGGCCGGAGTCCGGCATCACCAGCACCGGCGGCGCGCACGCCGTGATGAACCACCGCGGCGACAGCGTCACGCTCACCGGCCGGGGCTATGTCCTCGTCCGCTGGCAGATCTCGCCGCAGTACCGGGCGGGCAGCCTGGTCATGCCGGCCTGGACCGGGCTGAAAGGCAGGCTCTTCCACGTCGCCTCGGGCGGCGGACGCCGTATGGACGACCGCGTCAGCGACACCGACGACTCCGCCACCGGCATGGGCAGTACGGCCACCGGCTACACCGTCCTGCCACCCGGCACCCAGCAGATGTGGCAGAACGAGTGGTTCTACGTCGACGGCAGCGTGACCCTCACGGTGAACGAGCGCGGCGCCGACTACGGACTCAGCGTCTTCCCCTCCGACTGGGACGCGGTGCACGAGGACATCACCCACGGCCCGCCCGAGGGCGCGACCCGCTACGGCCTCGTCCGTGACACCGGCGGGGACGACGCCCCGGTACCGCAGTACGTCACCCGCTCGACTCCCGAGGACGCGGCGACCGTGCCTCAGAAGTCCCGCGTGTAGCGCTCCGCAGCCGCGCCTCCAGGAGGACGTCGAGGCGGTTCGTGGTGATCGAGTCGACGCCGAGGTCCAGCAAGCGGCGGATCGAGCGCCGGGTGTCCGGGGTCCAGACGGACAGCAGATGACCGCCCCGGTGGACGCGCTCGGCAAGGGCATGGTCGACCAGGCCGAAGCGGTAGTTCAGCCAGCGTGGGCGCACCGCGTCCAGCAGGCCGGGACGCGGTGGCGCCAGCGTCGTCCAGGTCAGCGCGATCTCGGCGGCCGGGTCGGCGGCGCGCACGGCGAGCATCGCGGGGGCTCCGGCACAGTAGTACACGCGGTCCTGGGCACCGCACTCGCGCACGACGTCCACGACCCGGCGTGCCGCGCGCACATCGGGCGTGCCCGGCAGGTCGAGCATCACCCGGCTGCCGTCGCACACCGCGAGCGCCTCCGCCAGCGTCGGCACCCCGCCCCGGGTCAGTCCGCGTACCTCGGCCGCGGACAGCGCGAGCAGCGGCCGGTCCTGCTCCCACAGACGTTTCAGCGTCTCGTCGTGCAGCAGTACGGGCACGCCGTCCCTGGTGAGGCGCACGTCGACCTCCACCGCGTCCGCGCCCAGGGCGAGCGCGGCGCGCAGGGAGTCGAGGGTGTTCTCACGGACGCGATAGGGGTCGCCGCGGTGGGCCACGGCGGTCACGTTCAGCATGAGGACATTGTGGTGGGGCGGGGGCCGGTGTGCGGACGTGCGGGGGCGGGGTGGCTCAGGGCGCGAGCCAGTTCGCCGTGTACGTGTCGACCTCCTCGGCGATCCGGGCCTTGCCGGGCTCGTCGAGGAAGGAGGCGGTCACCGCGTTCTTCGCAAGGTCGGCCAGACCGCGCTCGTCCAGGTCGAGGAGGCGGGCGGCGACCGCGTACTCGTTGTTGAGGTCGGTGCCGAACATCGGCGGGTCGTCGGAGTTGATCGTGACGACGATCCCGGCCTTCGCGAACTCCTTTATCGGGTGCTCGTCCAGCGTGCGCACCGCGCGCGTGGCGATGTTGGACGTCGGGCACACCTCCAGCGCGATCCGGTGCTCGGCGAGATGCGCGAGCAGCTTCGGGTCCTGCGCCGAGCTGGTGCCGTGCCCGATGCGCTCGGCGCGCAGGTGGGTCAGCGCGTCCCAGACCGTCTCCGGGCCGGTGGTCTCACCGGCGTGCGGCACCGAGTGCAGTCCGGCGGCGATGGCCCGGTCGAAGTACGGCTTGAACTGCGGCCTCGGTACGCCGATTTCGGGTCCGCCGAGCCCGAAGGAGACCAGGCCCTCCGGGCGCACCCGGTCGTCGGTGGCGAGCCGTGCGGTCTCATCGGCGGACTCCAGACCGGCCTCGCCGGGGATGTCGAAGCACCAGCGCAGGACGGTCCCGAACTCGGCCTCCGCCGCCTTGCGGGCGTCCTCGATCGCCGCCATGAAGGCGCGCTCGTCGATGCCGCGGCGGGTGGAGGAGAACGGCGTGATGGTCAGCTCGGCGTAGCGCACCTGCTGCCGGGCCAGGTCGCGGGCCACCTCGTACGTCAGCAGCCGTACGTCCTCCGGGGTGCGGATCAGGTCCACGACGGACAGGTACACGTCGATGAAGTGGGCGAAGTCCGTGAACGTGAAGTAGTCCGCCAGCGCCTCCGGGTCGGTGGGGACCTTGGAGTCGGGGTGACGGGCCGCGAGTTCCGCGACGATGCGGGGGGAGGCGGAGCCGACGTGGTGGACGTGCAGTTCGGCCTTGGGCAGTCCGGCGATGAAGGCGTGCAGATCGCGCGGGACGCGGGCGTCGACGAGATGGTCGGTCAAGGTTCCTCCCCGGGAACGGCGCCTTCCGCCCGGTTCGTGGCCGGCGGGGCGCGGTGATCGGCTGATCGGTGACTCGGGGATCATCGTAGGCCGGTCACTTCGCGGTGATGCCAGGGCCTTAGCATGACGGGACGTACGACAGAGGGGGTCCCGCGCATGTCCGACGAGGCGCAGACGCCGGGAGTGCCGGGAGTACCGGAGGTACCGGGGGAGGGGTCGAAGACCTCGCTCGACAAGCGGGATGCGGTGGGGTCGGGGGCCGGCGCGTCGGGGGCGGTGCCGCAGGGGGGTCATGGCTCCCTGGATCCATTGGATCCCTTGGATCCGGATCCCTGGGCGCCGCCGGTCCCGGATGCGCCGTCGAGTCCTGGTGAGCCCGCAGGGCCTGGGCACACCCTTGCCTCGAACGACACTCCGGTCTGGGCCGCGCCGTCCGTGCATGATCAGCGGACGGTCACGTCGATGCCGTCCGCCGGTCCGGCGGGCGAGCCGCAGGACGGTGCGCCTGCACCGCCGTGGGCGAATCCATCGCCGGGGGCGCAATCCGTGGGCGGCTCGGGTGGCGCGGGTGGCTCTGCCGGGGCAGTGGGCTCGGGCGGCTCGGTGGGCAATCCGTTCGCGCCGCCCGGTGCCACGCCGGTGAATCCCTTTGTGCCGCCGACGGCATCCGTTCCGTACGCCGCGCATGGTGAGCCTGTGCCTCCGCCGCCGATCGCGCCTGATGGGCCCGGGCAGGTTCCGTACGGCTATCCGGGCGGGGCGGGCGGTTATCCGGCCGCCGGTGCGGGGGGTCCCGGGTATCCCGCGCAGGGTCCCGGGTACTACGGCTGGTCCGGGATGCATCCGTTGCCGAGCAATGGCATGGGTACGGCCGGGCTGGTGCTCGGGATCATCTCCGCCGTGATCTTCTGTCTGTGGCCGGTGGCCATCGTGGTGGGGGTGCTGGCCGTGATCTTCGGGGCGGTCGGGCGAGGTAAGGCGAGGCGGGGTGAGGCGACGAATCCGGGGCAGGCGTTGGCCGGGATCATCTGTGGGGTGGCGGGGGTGGCCCTGGGGGTGGGGGTGCTGGTGTTGGTCGTGGCCACGGGGTCGTGGCGTTGAGGTCGGGTTCTCTCGCCCCCGCCGCCCCTACCCGTCCCCTCCCCGGGGGCTGCCGCCCTCGGACCCCCGCGTCGGCCTGAACGGCCTCGTCCTCAAACGCCGGACGGGCTGAACGAACTCCAGAGGGGGTGGAGAACCAGCTCCAGCCCTACCCCCGCAACCGCTCCCGCGCCTCCATCAGCGCGAACCCCAGCAGGTTCGGCCCCCGCCAGCGCTCCGGGTCGCCGGCCCCGTCGTCCCTCGCTGCCAGGCCGATCCCCCACACCCTGTCCACCGGGCTCGCCTCCACCAGCACCCGGTCCCCGGTGCCCAGCAGGAACGCCCGCAGGTGCGGGTGGGCGGTGAACTTGTGGAGCGAGCCCTCGACGACTATGCGGAAACGCTTCCGTTCCCATGGCGCGTCGTCGAACCCCCGCACCAGCCGGCCGGCCTTCTTCGCCAAAGAGGGGTGGTCAGCGGCCAGTACCTGACGCTCCGCGTCCGCGTCCCCGAACAGCCTCGCCTTCTCCGCCATCATCCAGTGCTCGGCGGTCGCATAGGACACGCCGGACACCGTGAAGGGGGACGGCCACCACTGGCTCAGGCAGCTCGCGCCGACACGGCCGTCGGGCTGCGGTCGGTGTCCCCAGAAGTGGAGATACTTGACTCTCGCCCCCGAGCGGACCTCCTGAATCAGGACATCCCAAGAATCGATCTTCGCCATATGGCCGAGTCTGGCACGCACCACCGACATTCCGTCCTCGGTTTTCCGGAGCCACTCGACACCTGGTCGACAGATTCCGTCGCGTAACCAAAAGGCAACAACGGAATCACTTGTTGGAGTCCTGCTGCTCTGTCAGGATCGGCACTCAAATCGAGCCTGAGCCACGCCGGCCCCTGATGGGGCACGGAGGGAGCGACATGCACAACCCGGGCACCGTCACCCCGGAACGATTCCCGGCCCAGGACCGCTTCGCGGACGGCGCGCAGTTCATCGCGGGCCGGGCGGCGAAGGGGACCTCGGGGCGTACGCACGCCGTCGTCGACCCTGCCACCGGCGAGGAGGTGTACACGTACGACCTGGCCGGTGCGGATGACGTCGACGCGGCGGTCGCCGCCGCCCGCGCCGCCTTCCCCGGCTGGGCCGGCGCCACCCCCGGCGAGCGTTCCGACGCGCTGCACCGTTTCGCCGCCGTGCTCGCCGAACGCGCCGAGGAATTCGCCCGTGCGGAGTCCCTGCAGTGCGGGAAGCCGCTGAAGCTGACGCGTGAGTTCGACGTCCCGGGGACGATCGACAACACCGCTTTCTTCGCCGGTGCCGCCCGTCATCTCCAGGGGCAGTCCGCGGGGGAGTACTCCGGGGACCACACGTCGTACGTACGCCGTGAGCCGATCGGTGTCGTCGGGTCCATCGCGCCCTGGAACTACCCCCTCCAGATGGCCGCCTGGAAGGTCCTGCCGGCGATCGCCGCGGGCAACACCATCGTGCTCAAGCCCGCCGAGCTCACCCCGCTCACCTCGCTCCTCTTCGCCCAGGCAGCCACCGACGCCGGGATCCCGGACGGGGTCGTCAACATCATCACCGGGACGGGCAAGGAGGCCGGTGAGCATCTCGTCGGGCATCCCGACGTCGCCATGACCTCCTTCACGGGCTCCACCGCCGTCGGCAGGCGCGTCGCCGAGATCGCCACCGCCACCGTCAAGCGCATCCATCTCGAACTCGGCGGCAAGGCTCCGTTCGTCGTCTTCGACGACGCCGACCTCGAAGCCGCCGCCCACGGTGCCGTCGCGGGCTCGCTCATCAACACCGGGCAGGACTGCACGGCCGCCACGCGCGCGTATGTGCAGCGGCCGCTGTACGAGGCGTTCGTCGAGCGCACCGCCGCGCTGATGGAGAGCGTCCGGCTCGGCGACCCGTTCGCCGCGGGCACCGACCTCGGGCCGCTCATCTCCCACGTCCAGCGCGACCGGGTCGCCGGCTTCGTCGAGCGTGCGCGTGGCTACGCGCGCGTGGTCACCGGTGGCGCCGCACCGAAGGGAGAGCTGGAGAACGGCGCGTACTATCTGCCCACGCTCGTCGCCGACGCCGCCCAGGACAGCGAGATCGTCCAGTCCGAGATCTTCGGTCCGGTCCTGGTCGTTCTCCCGTTCGACAGCGACGATGAGGGGATCCGGCTCGCCAACGACACCCCGTACGGGCTGGCCGCCTCCGCGTGGAGCCGGGACGTCTACCGGGCGAACCGTGCCACGCGCGAGATCAAGGCGGGGTGCGTGTGGGTCAACGACCACATCCCGATCATCAGCGAGATGCCGCACGGCGGCTACAAGGCGTCCGGCTTCGGCAAGGACATGTCCGCGTACTCCTTCGAGGAGTACACCCAGATCAAGCACGTCATGTTCGACAACACCGCGGTCGCCGCGAAGGACTGGCACCGCACCGTCTTCGGGGACCGCTAGACCGGACAGGCACCAGATCAGCAGGCACGGCCGGGCGTCCGACCCGCGCCCGGCCGTCCCCCTCCCGAAAGGGCACCAAGCGCATGGAGCAGTACGAGCCCGACCGCCTTTCCCCGGCCCAAGTGGCCGCCATGCGGCGCAGCCTGCGCAACGGCCGGGCCGCCATGACCCGCCGTAGCCTGCTGCGCGCCTCCGCGGGCGGCGCGCTCGCGGTGGGCGGACTGGGCACGCTCAGTGCCTGCGGGATCCCCGCGGCCGGCAAGACCGAGGGCGGCACCTCCTCCGAGGACCACTCGGCCGAGGAGAAGCAGGTCAACTTCTCCAACTGGACCGAGTACATCGACGTGGACGACAGCGGCAAGCGGCATCCGACGCTGGAGGAGTTCGCGAAGCGGACCGGCATCAAGGTCAAGTACACCGAGGACATCAACGACAACAACGAGTTCTTCGGGAAGGTCAAGCCGCAGCTGGCCGCCGGCCAGGACACCGGCCGCGACATCATCGTCCTCACCGACTGGCTCGCCGCCCGCCTGATACGCCTCGGGTGGGTCCAGAAACTGGATCCGTCCAACCTGCCGCACGCCTTCGCCAACCTCTCGCAGCAGTTCCGCGACCCCGACTGGGACCCGGGACGGGCGTACTCGTATCCCTGGCAGGGCATTTCGACCGTCATCGCCTACAACAAGAAGGCGCTCGACGGCGTCGAGGTGAAGACTCTCTCCGACCTGCTCGACAACCCCAAGCTCAAGGGCCGGGTCGGGCTGCTCACCGAGATGCGCGACACCATCGGGATGACGTTGCTCGACATGGACAAGGACCCCGCGAAGTTCAGCGACGACGACTACGACGCCGCCGTCGCCCGGCTTCAGAAGGCCGTCGACAACAAGCAGATCCGCCGGTTCACCGGCAACGACTACACCTCCGACCTCAGCAGCGGCGACTTCGCTGCCTGTCTGGCCTGGGCCGGTGACGTCGTACAGCTGAAGGCCGACAGCCCGGACATCGACTTCCTGATCCCGGACAGCGGCTACATGACGTCGAGCGACAACATGCTCGTCCCCAACAAGGCCCGTCACAAGACGAACGCCGAGCGGCTCATCGACTTCTACTACGAGCCGAAAGCCGCCGCGGAGCTCGCCGCCTACATCAACTTCGTCTGTCCGGTGGAGGGCGTGAAGGAAGAGCTCGCGAAGATCGACGAGGACGCGGCGAACAACCCGCTGATCCTCCCCGACAAGGCCATGCAGGCCGCCTCCCGCGCCTTCCGCTCACTGAGCTCGAAGGAAGAGACGGCCTACGAAGAGAAGTTCGCGAAGCTCACAGGGGCGTGACCACACCATGACCAACGACACCAGCGGCGACGTCCGCCTCTCCGGCATCAGCAAGACCTACGGCTCCTTCACCGCCGTGCACCCGCTCGACCTGA
Organism: Streptomyces coerulescens; assembly: GCF_042657965.1. Classification (NCBI taxonomy): domain Bacteria; kingdom Bacillati; phylum Actinomycetota; class Actinomycetes; order Kitasatosporales; family Streptomycetaceae; genus Streptomyces; species Streptomyces coerulescens. The sequence continues at coordinate 124,834 of NZ_JBHSKM010000012.1, read as the reverse complement.
CCGTGCCCCAGGGCTCCTTCTTCGCCCTGCTCGGCGCCTCCGGCTGCGGCAAGACCACCACCCTGCGCATGATCGCCGGTCTGGAGGAGCCCAGCGGCGGCACCGTCCATCTCGGCGAACAGGACGTGACCGCGCTCCCGCCGTACAAGCGGCCCGTGAACACGGTCTTCCAGTCCTACGCGCTCTTCCCGCACCTCGACATCTTCGAGAACGTCGCCTTCGGCCTGCGCCGGCGCGGCATCAAGTCGGTGAAGAAGCAGGTCGAGGAGATGCTGGACCTGGTGCAGCTCGGGGAACAGGCCCGCAAGAAGCCGCACCAGCTGTCCGGTGGCCAGCAGCAGCGCGTGGCCGTCGCCCGCGCGCTCATCAACCACCCCAAGGTGCTCCTCCTCGACGAGCCCCTCGGCGCCCTCGATCTGAAGCTGCGCCGCCAGATGCAGCTGGAGCTCAAGCGCATCCAGACCGAGGTCGGCATCACCTTCGTCCATGTCACGCACGACCAGGAGGAGGCCATGACGATGGCCGACACGGTCGCCGTGATGAACGCGGGCCGCGTCGAGCAGCTCGGCTCCCCGACCGACCTCTACGAGAACCCGCGCACCACCTTCGTCGCCAACTTCCTCGGCACCTCCAATTTCATCGAGGCCGAGGTCGACACCAAGAACGGCGACGACATCGTGCTGAAGGCGGGCGGCGGCAAGCTGGTCCTGCCCGCGGCGCGGTGCAGCGCACCGACGACGACCGGCGGCAAGGTCCTGGTCGGCGTGCGCCCCGAGAAGATCTCCCTCATCCCCGCAGAGGACGCGGGCGAGATACCCGAGGGCCGCAACCGCATATCCGGCAAGATCGCGGACTCCTCGTTCATCGGCGTCTCCACGCAGTACGTCGTCGACAGCCCCGTCTGTCCCGAGTTCGAGGTCTACGCCCAGAACATCGACCGCGACACCCGGCTCGTGCCCGGCGCCGACGTCGTCCTGCACTGGAACCCGGCGCACACCTTCGGCCTCGACGCCGCCCAGGACATCGACGCCGGCATCCAGGACGAGGCGGCGGTCTGATGGCGACAGTCACCGAGGCGCCACCCCTGGCGCCGACTCCGGAAGAGCCCAGGCCGCCGCGCAAAAGGGGCCGCTGGACGCCGTACTGGCTGCTGCTCCCCGGCATCCTCTGGCTGCTGATCTTCTTCGCGCTGCCGATGATCTACCAGGCCTCCACGTCCGTGCAGACGGGCTCCCTGGAGGAGGGCTACAAGGTCACCTGGCACTTCGCGACCTACTGGGACGCCCTGTCCGAGTACTACCCGCAGTTCCTGCGCTCGGTGCTCTACGCCGGCTCGGCGACCATCCTGTGTCTGCTCCTCGGCTACCCGCTGGCGTACCTCATCGCCTTCCGCGCGGGCCGCTGGCGGAACCTGATCATGATCCTGGTGATCGCGCCGTTCTTCACCAGCTTCCTGATCCGGACCCTCGCCTGGAAGACGATCCTCGCGGACGGCGGCCCGGTCGTCGGAGCCCTGAACACGCTGCACGTCCTGGACGTCACGACCTGGCTCGGCATGACCGAGGGCGACCGTGTGCTGGCCACGCCGCTGGCGGTGGTCTGCGGTCTGACGTACAACTTCCTGCCGTTCATGGTCCTGCCGCTCTACACCTCGCTGGAGCGCATCGACCCACGTCTGCACGAGGCGGCGAACGACCTGTACGCCAAGCCCGTCACCACCTTCCGCAAGGTCACCTTCCCGCTGTCGATGCCGGGCGTCGTCTCCGGCACCCTGCTGACCTTCATCCCGGCGGCCGGTGACTACGTCAACGCGGACCTGCTGGGTTCCACCGACACCCGCATGGTCGGCAACGTCATCCAGACGCAGTTCCTGCGGATCCTGGACTATCCGACGGCCGCGGCCCTCTCCTTCATCCTCATGGCCGCCATCCTCGTCATGGTGACGTTCTACATCCGCAGGTCCGGCACGGAGGATCTGGTTTAAATGACCGTCGTCAACTGGCTCAAGCGCAATCTCGTCGTCATCGCGGGACTGCTGACGCTTGCTTATCTTCTGCTGCCCAACGTCGTCGTGACGATCTTCTCCTTCAACAAACCGAAGGGGCGTTTCAACTACGAATGGCAGGAGTTCTCCACGGCCGCCTGGAAGGACCCGTGCGGGGTCTCCGACATGTGCGGTTCGCTGTCGGTCAGCCTTCAGATCGCGTTCTGGGCGACGATCGGCGCCACCCTGCTGGGCACCCTGATCGCCTTCGCGCTGGTCCGCTACCGCTTCCGCGCCCGCGGCGCCGTGAACTCGCTGATCTTCCTGCCGATGGCGATGCCCGAGGTCGTCATGGCCGCCTCGCTGCTCACCCTGTTCCTCAACCTGGGTGCTCAGCTCGGCTTCTGGACGATCCTCATCGCGCACATCATGTTCTGCCTGAGCTTCGTCGTCACCGCCGTCAAGGCACGCGTGATGTCGATGGACCCGAGACTGGAGCAGGCCGCGCAGGACCTGTACGCCGGCCCGGTCCAGACGTTCGTCAGGGTCACCCTGCCGATCGCCGCCCCCGGTATCGCGGCGGGCGCGCTGCTCGCCTTCGCGCTCTCCTTCGACGATTTCATCATCACCAATTTCAACGCGGGCTCCACCGTCACCTTCCCGATGTTCGTCTGGGGCTCGGCCCAGCGCGGAACGCCCGTTCAGATCAATGTCATCGGTACGGCCATGTTCATCATCGCCGTACTGTTCGTCCTGGTCTCCATGGCCATCAGTAATCGCCGTACCAAGCAAAAGGCATAAACCCCTGTAGGGAGTTGAAATCATGGCCCCAAGCGCCATGAGTCGTGGCACCAACTGGAACACATCCCTTTCCGAAGCCCAGCCGGTCCCGTACTGGCTGGACGACCCCGGCCGACCCCACCCCGAGCCCGCCCTCACCACCGCCGAGACCTGTGACCTGCTGGTCGTCGGCGGCGGCTACAGCGGACTGTGGACCGCGCTCATCGCCAAGGAGCGCGACCCGCAGCGGGACGTCGTCCTGGTCGAAGGCCGTGAGGTGGGCTGGGCCGCCTCCGGCCGCAACGGCGGCTTCTGCGCCGCCTCCCTCACCCACGGGCTGCCCAACGGGCTCGCCCGCTGGCCGGACGAGATCCACAAGCTGGAGGAGCTGGGCACCCGCAATCTCGACGAGATCGAGAGCGCGGTCGCCCGCTACTCCCTGGACTGCGACTTCGAGCGCACCGGGGAGATCGACGTCGCCACCGAGACGTACCAGGCGTCGGAGCTGCGCGACTGGTACAAGGAATTGCGCGAGAAGGGCCTCGCCGACGGCATCGAGTTCCTGGACGCCGAGGCCGTGCGGGCGCAGGTCGACTCACCGACCTTCCAGGCCGGCCTCTACGACCGCCGGGGCGTCGCCATGGTCAACCCGGCCAAGCTGGCGTGGGGCCTGAAGCGGGCCTGCCAGGACCTCGGCGTCCGCGTCCACGAGCACACCCCCGCCCTCACCCTGAAGCCGTACGGCGCCGGCATGGCCGTCAGCACCCCGTACGGCCGGATCCGCGCCCGCCAGGTCGCCCTCGGCACGAACATCTTCCCGAACCTGGTCAAGCGCGTACGGGCCTACACCGTCCCGGTCTACGACTACGCCCTGATGACCGAGCCCCTCACCGACGAGCAGCTCGCGTCGATCGGCTGGAAGAACCGCCAGGGCCTCGGCGACTCGGCGAACCAGTTCCACTACTTCCGCCTCTCCGCAGACAACCGCATCCTGTGGGGCGGCTACGACGCGATCTACCCGTACGGCGGCCGGGTGCGCGCCGAGTACGACGACCGCCCGGAGACGTACGCCAAGCTCGCCGGGCACTTCTTCACCTGCTTCCCGCAGCTGGAGGGCGTGCGCTTCACGCACGCGTGGGGCGGCGCGATCGACACCTGCTCGCGCTTCTCGGCGTTCTTCGGCACGGCCCATCAGGGCAAGGTGGCCTACGCGGCCGGCTTCACGGGGCTCGGTGTCGGTGCGACCCGGTTCGGCGCGAACGTGATGCTGGACCTGCTGGCGGGGGAGCGCACGGAGCGCACCGAGCTGGAGATGGTCCGCAAGAAGCCGCTGCCGTTCCCGCCCGAGCCCTTCGCCTGGACCGGTATCGCCCTCACCAAGTGGTCGCTGGCCCGTGCGGACGCGCACGGCGGGCGGCGCAATCTGTGGCTGAAGGCGATGGACAGGCTGGGGCTGGGCTTCGACAGCTGACGAGCCGTGAGCGAATGTGACCTGGAACACTTTGAACTGGTCGCGAGAACTCGCGTAATGCCCGCCGGGTGACCTCCCTCTCCCTCGTGACGCGAACGGCGTCCACGACAGAAAGGGAGGTCACCGTCATGACAGGGGCGAAAACGGCGGTCGAGTGGCTGGCGTCCGTGGCACCGAATCCCGAGGCCTGCCGCTGGGAGTGGGAGCGCAATCCCCTCGGGGTCACGCTGCTGCCCGCCGGCAAGGCCTGGGACGTGCTCATCCTGCCGGGTGAGCTCGGCTACCCCACGCTCGATGTCCTCACCCGCATCATCGACCAACTCGGACCGGTCCTGGTCGACTTCGGCGACTCCCGGATGGGTTTCTTCGTGCCGCCGGGCACGGCCGCCCGCTGGCTCGGCACGGGCATTCGTACGGCGGGGGCGGGCACGTGGATCGTCGTGCCGTACCCGGGCCGCTCCACCGGCGGGGTGCGCTGGCTGGTCGCGCCGGACGGCACGGGGACCCTGACGGATCCGGCGCTGCTCGAGCTGGCCATGCATGAGGCTGCCGCCGGCTTGGCCGACGACTGAGGGAGGTGCCGCGATGGGTGGTCCGTCGGCTGCGGGTGCATCATGGCTGGTCGCGCAGTTCCCCGCGCCCCTAACGGCGTTGCCCGGCCGCCGAATATCTTGACAACCGGATTGGTCTGGACCAAGTTGAGTGCGCTCCACCCCTCCAAATCCCCCAGCCCCGGAGGCACTTGTGGACCGCTCCAGATCCCTCGCCTTCCTCTTCGCCGCGGCACTGACCCTGCCCGGTCTCACCGCGCTCTCGTCGGCCGCCCGTGCGGCCGACGCGGACCTCGCCCGCAACGGCGGCTTCGAGTCCGGCCTCGACGGCTGGACCTGCACGGCCGGTACGACCGTCAACTCCCCCGTCCGCAGCGGCACGTCGGCGCTCCAGGCCACCCCGGCCGGGTCCGACAACGCCCGGTGTGCGCAGACGGTGACCGTGAAACCGGACTCCCAGTACACGCTGTCCGGATACGTCCGCGGCGCCTACGTCTACCTCGGCGCGAGCGGCACCGGCACCACCGACGTCTCCACCTGGACCCAGTCGGCCCCCAACTGGCAGCAGCTCACCACCACCTTCCGCACCGGCCCGTCCACCACCCGCGTCACCATCCACACCCACGGCTGGTACGGCACCGGCGCCTACCAGGCCGACGACATCTCCCTGGTCGGCCCCGGCGTGGACGCCGGACAGCCGCCCGCGGCGCCGACCGGTCTGAAGACGGGCACGATCGCCGCGACCAGCATCGCCCTGTCCTGGTCACCGGTGGCGGGCGCGACGAGCTACGCGGTCTACCGCGACGGCGCCAAGGTCCAGACGGTGACCGGCACTTCGGCGACCGTCGGCGGGCTCTCACCCTCCACCGCGTACGGCTTCCAGGTCGCCGCGGTGAACGACGCGGGCGAATCGGCGAAGTCGGCCACGGTGACCGCCACGACCATCGCGGGACCGGACGACGGAGGCTCCGACCTCCCGGCGCACGCCCTCGTCGGCTATCTCCACGCCAGCTTCGCCAACGGCTCCGGCTACACCCGCATGGCCGACGTCCCCGACAGCTGGGACGTCATCGACCTGGCCTTCGGCGAACCCACTTCGGTCACCTCCGGGGACATCCGCTTCGACCGCTGCTCGGTGGCCGAGTGCCCGAACGTCGAGTCCGACGCCGACTTCAAGGCGGCGATCAAGGCCAAGCAGGCGGCCGGCAAGAAGGTCCTGATCTCGATCGGCGGCCAGAACGGCCAGGTGCAGCTGACGACCGCGGCGGCCCGGGACACCTTCGTGTCGTCCGTCTCGAAGATCATCGACGAGTACGGCCTCGACGGGCTGGACATCGACTTCGAGGGCCATTCGCTCTCCCTGAACGCCGACGACACGGACTTCAAGAACCCGAAGACCCCGGTGATCGTGAACCTGATCTCGGCCCTGAAGACCCTGAAGGCCAAGTACGGTGACGACTTCGTGCTGACGATGGCCCCGGAGACCTTCTTCGTCCAGCTCGGCTACCAGTACTACGGCACCGGCCAGTGGGGCGGCCAGGACCCGAGGGCGGGGGCGTACCTCCCGGTCATCCACGCCCTGCGCGACGACCTGACGCTGCTGCACGTCCAGGACTACAACTCGGGCCCGATCATGGGCCTGGACAACCAGTACCACTCCATGGGCGGCGCCGACTTCCACATCGCCATGACCGACATGCTGCTGACCGGCTTCCCGGTCGCCGGCAACGCGAACAACGTCTTCCCGCCGCTGCGCCCCGACCAGGTCGCCATCGGCATGCCGGCGTCGACCAACGCGGGCAACGGCCACGTCCCCCCGGCCGAGGTCACCAAGACGCTCGACTGCCTCACCAAGAAGACCAACTGCGGCTCGTACAGCACCCACGGCACCTGGCCGACGCTGCGCGGCCTGATGACGTGGTCGATCAACTGGGACCGCTACTCGAACTGGGAGTTCCAGCGGACGTTCGACGGCTACTTCGGCTGAGAACGACTGCCGCGGGCGAGGTACAGCCAGAGCAGCGTGATGAGCACCGTGCCGAGGCACCAACTCGCCACCACGTCCAGTGGCCAGTGGTAGCCGCGCCGGACCAGACCGAAGGCGACGCACAGGTTGAGGACGGCGCAGACGGTGAGGACGGTGCGGCGGGCGGGCGCGGAGCGCAGCCAGGGAAGGAGGAGCAGGGCCGCGGCGCCGTACGCGACGACCGCCGTGGCCGTGTGGCCCGACGGGTAGTAGCCGGTGGCGGGCGGCACGGCCGGGGTGCCGGGGCGGTCGGTCCACACCTTGAGAGGGACGACCAGGGCCGGGACCAGGACCATCAGCACAGCCGCGGCGACGGCCGGCCGCCACCAGTGGTCTGTACCGGTGCGGCGATGCCGCCGGGTGACGTACACCAGGACGACCGCGAGGACCGGCACCGCGACCGGCACGTTGCCGAGGTCCGCGAGAAGTTCGGAGAGACGGTCGGGGTGTGTCAGGGCCCGGCTGGCCGCCTCGTCGAGGTCGACCAGCCGGCCGTCGGCCATCACCTGCCAGGTGATGAGCGCGAAGAGAAGGGCCGGAAGCCCGAGAAGGAGAAAGAGGGAGGTCGGCCGCCCCGGAACAGGGGGGGTAGTTCCGAGGCGGCCGTCCGGATCGGAAGGCCGCGCGCCCCGGGGGGTTTGGGGCGGGCGACTGTCCGATCGGTGAGGAGATCCGGAGCCGGAAGCTCCGGGTGTGTGCGCGAGGGCACGACCAGGTCGAAGCTGGGGAGGCCGCGGCCTGATGTCGCCCAGAGTCCCCTCTGGGCGGGGTGTATCTCTCATCTGGTTAGAACCTACGACAGGGCGAAGGCGTTAGACAGACGGAATCGCGTCCTGACATCCACCTCGCACACCTTCTTCACACGCTCTGACTAAGGCGGCCCCAGCCCCGGAATCGACGGAGTCGTCAGGGCTGGGGCGCATGGGGTTGCAGGGGTGGGAACCCCTGCTCCCACCAGTGGTTTCGCTGTGACCTCAGATGCGGGCGAAGGCCTGCTCGATGATGTCGAGGCCCTCGTTGAGCAGGTCCTCGCCGATGACCAGCGGGGGCAGGAAGCGCAGCACGTTGCCGTAGGTGCCACAGGTCAGGACCAGCAGGCCCTCGGCGTGGCAGGCCTTGGCCAGGGCGGCGGTGGCCTCCGGGTTCGGCTCCTTGGTGGCGCGGTCCTTGACCAGCTCGATGGCGATCATGGCGCCACGGCCGCGGACGTCGCCGACGATGTCGAACTTCTCGGCCATGGCACCCAGGCGGGCCTTCATGATCGCCTCGATGTTCTTGGCCTTGGCGTTGAGGTCCAGCTCCTTCATCGTCTCGATGGAGCCGAGCGCACCGGCGCAGGCGACGGGGTTACCGCCGTACGTGCCACCGAGGCCACCGGCGTGCGCCGCGTCCATGATCTCCGCGCGGCCGGTCACGGCGGCCAGCGGCAGACCGCCGGCGATGCCCTTGGCGGTGGTGATCAGGTCGGGGACGATGCCCTCGTCCTCGCACGCGAACCACTGGCCGGTACGGCAGAAGCCGGACTGGATCTCGTCGGCGACGAAGACGATGCCGTTGTCGGCGGCGAACTGGCGGATCGCGGGCAGGAAGCCCTTGGCCGGCTCGATGAAGCCGCCCTCGCCGAGCACCGGCTCGATGATGATCGCGGCGACGTTGTCCGGGCCGACCTGCTTGGTGATCTGGTCGATGGCCTGCGCGGCGGCCTCGGGGCCGGCGTTCTCCGCACCGGTCGGCCAGCGGTAGCCGTAGGCGACCGGGACGCGGTAGACCTCGGGCGCGAACGGGCCGAAGCCGTGCTTGTACGGCATGTTCTTGGCGGTGAGCGCCATGGTGAGGTTGGTCCGGCCGTGGTAGCCGTGGTCGAACACGACGACGGCCTGGCGCTTGGTGTAGGCACGGGCGATCTTGACGGCGTTCTCGACGGCCTCGGCGCCCGAGTTGAACAGGGCCGACTTCTTGGCGTGGTCGCCCGGCGTCAGCTCGGCGAGGGCCTCGGCGACCTCGACGTACCCCTCGTACGGCGTGACCATGAAACAGGTGTGGGTGAAGTCCGCGAGCTGGGCGGACGCCCGGCGTACGACGGCCTCGGCGGAGGCGCCGACGCTGGTCACCGCGATGCCCGAACCGAAGTCGATGAGCCGGTTGCCGTCGACGTCCTCGAGGATGCCGCCGCCCGCGCGCGCGGTGAAGACGGGCAGCACGGAGCCCACGCCCTGCGCGACCGCGGCGGTACGGCGGGCCTGCAACTCCTGCGACTTCGGACCGGGGATGGCGGTGACGACGCGGCGCTCCTGCGGAACTGCGCTCATGAGGGGCTCCTGGGGGTTTTGCTGACGCTTGTCTTGCTTCTTTTCTCGCAGGCTAGGGCGGGGAGTGGGGGGTGGGCATGCTCCATGTGGGCGTTGTCGGCGGCGCCGGTTGTCCGTGGTGGACATGGCGTCCGTGAAGACACCCGGCCGTGTAAGCGGTGAACTCCCCCTCGGAGGGCACTAGATTGACTCGCTGATGGTGGATGGCACGGACGGAACGGCTGGTCAGGGGGCAAGGGCGATGGACAGCGACGGGACGCGGGACGCGCGGGGCACACACGCGACTCCTGTGCCGCGAACACGCTCCGCTGTACCACCGAGGCCCTCGGCGCCGCCCGTGCCGTCGGCGGCGCCGGTGCCCGGTGGCTCGGAGTTCCTGACCTGGCTGCGGGCGCCGCGGCCGGAGGCGGCACCCGGTGTATGGCGGTTGGGACATGTGCCCCGGCCGGACCAGGAGCCCGAGCAGATCCCGACACGACAGTTGCTGAGCGGGGCGCTGATCGCGTTTTTGTGCGGGTGGCTGCTCTGGTCGCTGCTGTGGAACGGCTATCTCGGCGGCTGGTGGGTGCTGCCCCTGGAGCTGTTCACCCCGGACTCATGGCGCGAGAACAACGACCGCGTCGGCAATGCCTTCCTCTGGTACGGCTACTACACCCTCATCGCCCTCGCGATCATGCTCGCCGTCGGCCGCCTCGGCCGCTGGGGCGAGGTCTGGCGCCGTTTCGGTCCGCCCGCCTGGCGGCGTGCCACCCCCGTGGCCGAGCGGGCGCCCGCTCCCGAGCAGGACCCCGCGTCCTGGCCCGCGCTGCGTGCCGCCGGGGCCGCGGACGCCGCCGAGCGGCTGGCCGCCGATGCCCGGTCCGGGCTGATGCGGGACGTCGACTACGCCCGGATCGTCCGGGCGTGGCAGGGCGTGCGCACCGGGCGGCACGACCTGCCCACCTTCAGCGGTGCCGTGCTCAAGGACGGCGCCGCCGCCTGTCTGCACCCCTCCGGAGAGCGCGACCTGTCCGCCAGGGTCGCCCGGCACGACCTCGTCAGCGGCCAGGTGCGGCTCGGCACAACCGCCGACGACCCGCGCAATCCGTACGCCTACCGCGGCACCGGACTCGGCCTCGGGCCCGATCTGCTCGGCACCTCCCTGCTCGTGGTCGGGCCGGCCGGGTCCGGCAAGACGGGCACCGTCGTGCGCCCGCTCGCCGAGTCGCTGTGTCTGCACGCGCTGGCCGGGCGGGCCTCCGTCGTCGTGGTCGGCGCGGCGGGCACCGGGCTCGGACCGGCCGACGCGTTCGACGTCGTCGTACGGATCGGGAACCCGGAGTCGGTCTACGACCTGGACCTGTACGGCGGCACCAACGACCCCGACGAGGCCGCCGCCGTGCTCGCCGAGGCGCTCGTCGGCGACCTCGCCGACCCGCATCCGGGCAGCGACAGCCGCCGCTCCACGACCGTGCTGGCGCAGCTCCTCGGACCGTTCCGGGCGGTTCACGACCGCTTCCCGTCCGTGCCGGAGCTACGGCAGCTGCTGGACGGCGCGCCCGGCGCGCTCGGCGGGCTGCGTACGGCGCTGGAAGGCTCCGGGCAGGAGTCGCTGCTGCGGGAACTGGACGCCCGGGAGCGGCAGTTGGGGCACCCCGGCGATGTGGCGGCCGTGCTCGCGGACCGGGTGGCGCTGCTCGACCGTCCGGCCTTCGCCGGGTTCTTCGACACCTCCGGGCAGTCGCGGCCGTTCACGCTGAAGGCCCTCGACCACCCCGTCCGGGTCCGGATCGACCTGCCCGCGCGCGGGCACGCCGAGGCCTCACGGATGCTGGCGAGGCTGGTGCTCGCGCAGTTCACGGCGAGTGTCGCGGTACGGGAGGACCGTTCGCTGTTCGCCTGCCTGGTGCTGGACGACGCGACGGGCGTCGTGACCCCGGAGGCCGTGCGAGGGATCCAGCGGCTGCGGTCGGGCAACGCGGGCGCGGTGCTCACGCTGCGCACCCTGGACGACGTAGCTAGGCCACTGCGCGGGCCGCTGCTGGGGTCCACCGGGTGCCGGATGGCGCTGGCCGGGGTCACCCCCTGGGACGGGCAGGACTTCGCCGAGGTGTGGGGCAAGGAGTGGACCGAGGCACGGGACGTCACCGACCGGCAGATCATCGCCGAGACCCCGGCCGGCAAGGCGCTGCACGCGGTGCGCCGGGTGATCACCGGCAAGGCGCCGACCGCGCGGGCGGTCACCGTGCGGCAGGTCGAGCGGGAGCGGTGGTCGGCCTCCGAGCTGGCGCACGGGGTGCCGCCGGGGCATGCGGTGCTCTCGCTCACCAGCGTGCAGGGCGAGCATGCGCCGCCGCTCCTGGTGGATCTGCGGGGCTGACCTGGATATCCGGGCACGAGGCCACGCGGGGACCGTACGGTGAGGCAGAATCGACACAGGTCGTTCATACATGGCGGCCAAAAGATCACAGAGATCGCACAGATCCCGCCGACGATCACTGAGATCACACCGACGATCACCGAGATCACACCGACTTGAAGGCCGCATGCCCCCCACGCTCTCCTCGCTCGTCCATCACTCCGCGCTGAAGCTGACCGTGCGGGCGGGCGAGGACCGCCTGGACGTGCCCGTGCGCTGGGCGCATGCCAGTGAGCTCACCGATCCCGTGCCCTATATGGAGGGCGGGGAGCTGCTGCTGATCACCGCGTTGAAGCTGGACGCCGAGAACCCCGAGGCGATGCGGCGCTATGTGCGGCGCCTGGTGGGCGCGGGCGTGGTCGGGCTCGGCTTCGCGGTCGGCGTCCACCATGAGGACATCCCCGAGGCGCTGGTCGACGCGGCGGTGGAGGAGGACCTTCCGCTGCTGGAGGTGCCCCGCCGGACCCCCTTCCTCGCCATCAGCAAGGCGGTCTCCGCGGCCATCGCGGCGGACCAGTACCGCGCGGTGACGGCGGGCTTCGCGGCCCAGCGGGAGCTGACCAAGCACGCCCTGACCGACGGCCCCGAAGGGCTGCTGTCCGCGCTGGCCTCCCAGGTGGACGGCTGGGCGGCGCTGTACGACGCCTCCGGTGCCGTCGTCGCGACCGCGCCCGAGTGGGCCGGGCGGCGGGCGGCACGGCTCACGGCCGACGTGGAGCGGCTGCGCGAGCGGCCCGCGCCCGCGTCGTCCGTGGTCGGCGGACCGGAGAACGAGGACCGGGTCGAACTGCACAGCCTGGGCACCGGCCGGCGGCCCCGGGCGGCCCTGGCCGTCGGAACGGCGAGCGCGCTCGGCACCGCGGAGCGCTACGCCGTGCACTCGGCCATCGCCCTGCTGACCCTGACGACCGAGCGCTCCCGCTCCCTGCAGGCGGCCGAGCAGCGGATCGGGGCGGCCGTGCTGCGCATGCTGCTCGCCGGTCAGCCGGACCATGCCCGGGCCGTGGCCGGGGGCCTGTACGGCGGGCTGCTGGACGCGCCCTTCCGGATGATCGTCGCCGAGTCGGCGTCGGTGTCGGCGGCGCGGGTCGTGGACTCCGGGTCGCGGGTGGCGCTGAACAAGGCGTCCGCCGCGGTGCTGGTCGCGGCCGCCGAGGCGAACGGCGACCCGCTGGGAGCGCTCACCGAGATCGTCGAGTCCGCGGCGGCCCGCGCCGGGGAGGCGGTGCTGGTGGTGCCGGAGGGGGAGGGCGAGACCGCGCGGCTGGTGGTGCTCGCGGGGGACGGCGGTGCGGCCGTCTCGGCGTGTGCGGAGTACGCGGCGGCGCTGGAGGCGGCGCGCGGGGGAGCCCCTGTGCCGGAGCAGCCCGGGGGTGTCGACGACGAGCTGGTCGTCGGGCTGTCGGCGCCGGCCGGGCCCATCGCCGCCGCGGCGGCGTACAAGCAGGCCGAGCAGGCGCTGTCGGTGGCGCGGCGGCGGGGGCGGGTGTTCGTGGAGCACGAGCAGCTGGCCGCGGGGTCCGTGCTGCCGCTGCTCGCGGACGACGCGGTGAAGGCGTTCGCCGACGGGCTGCTGCGGGCGCTGCACGAGCACGACGCGACGGGCCGGGGTGATCTGGTCGCCTCGCTGCGGGCGTGGCTGTCCCGGCACGGGCAGTGGGACGCGGCGGCCGCGGATCTGGGGGTGCACCGGCACACGTTGCGGTACCGGATGCGGCGGGTGGAGGAGATCCTCGGGCGGTCGCTGGATGACGCGGATGTGCGGATGGAGCTGTGGCTGGCGCTCAAGGCGACGTCGACGGAGTAGGCGGGGTGGGCGGGTGTGCGCGTGTGTCGGAGGGCGCGGCCCCGGCTTTTCTCGCCCCCGCCGCCCCTACCCGTCCCGTCCCGTCCCGTCCCCGGGGGCTGCCGCCCCCGGACCCCCGCATCGGCCTGAACGGCCTCGTCCTCAAACGCCGGACGGGCTGGATGGGCGCAGACCGGCTTGTGTCCTCAAACGCCGGACGGGCTGAAAGACACGGACCGGCGCCCAGTGGGTCCCCTGCTGTGCCAAACCGTCGAACCCCGACCCGTCACCACTACACCCCGGACAAACGCCCGTCCGGCCCCGCGCCCCTACCGTGGACCACGACACACAGGACACCCAACGCGGAAGGGCCGGGAATCGCTATGACTTCCACCCACGCCTTCTGGCTCGCCGGCCGCCAGGTCACCGGCGAGGACAGCTTCGATGTGACCTCCCCGTGGGACGGCCGGGTCGTCGGCACGGTCAGCGTGCCGACCGACGCGCAGATCGAGGGAGCGGTGGCCGCCGCGTACGCCGTGCGGGACGAGTTCGCCGCGACCCCGGCGCATGTGCGGGCCGCCGCCCTCGACCACGTCAGCCGGCGTCTCGTCGAGCGCACCGAGGAGATCGCGCGGCTGATCTCCGCAGAGAACGGCAAGCCCATGAAGTGGGCCCGGGGCGAGGTCGGCCGTGCCGTGTCCGTGTTCCGGTTCGCGGCCGAGGAGGCCCGGCGCTTCAACGGCGGCGAGGCCCAGCGGCTCGACACCGACCTCGGCGGTCAGGGGCGGCTCGCGTTCACCCGGCGCTTCCCCAAGGGCGTCGTCCTCGGCATCGCGCCGTTCAACTTCCCGCTGAACCTGTGCGCCCACAAGATCGCCCCGGCCATCGCCGCCGGCGCGCCGATCATCCTCAAGCCCGCCCCGGCCACCCCGCTGTCCGGCCTGATCATCGGTGACCTGCTCGCCGAGACCGAGCTTCCGGCCGGCTCCTGGAGCATCCTGCCGGTGCCGAACGACAAGATGCCCGCCCTGGTCCAGGACGAGCGCCTGCCGGTCATCTCCTTCACCGGCTCCGAGAAGGTCGGCTACGCGATCATGGACTCGGTGCCGCGCAAGCACTGCACCCTGGAGCTGGGCGGCAACGGCGCCGCGGTCGTGCTGGCCGACTTCGCCTCCGACGAGGACCTCGACTGGGCCGCCTCCCGCATCGCGACCTTCTCCAACTACCAGGGCGGCCAGTCCTGCATCTCCGTGCAGCGGGTGATCGCGGACGCCTCGGTGTACGACCGGCTGCTGCCGCGCATCGTCGCCGCCGTCGAGACCCAGGTCACCGGTGACCCGAACGACGACGCCACCGACGTCGGCCCGCTGGTCAGCGAGGACGCCGCCAAGCGCGTGGAGACGTGGGTGGACGAGGCGGTCGCCGCCGGGGCCGCCCTCATCACCGGCGGCAAGCGCGACGGTGCCTCCTACGCGCCGACCGTCCTCACCGACGTGCCCGCCGACGTCACGCTCTCCTGCGAGGAGGTCTTCGGACCCGTCCTCACCGTGCAGAAGGTCGACGGGGAGGCCGCCGCCTTCGCCGCCGTCAACGACTCCAAGTACGGCCTCCAGGCGGGTGTGTTCACCCATGACCTCCAGACCGCCTTCCGCGCCCACCGGGCGCTGGAGGTCGGCGGTGTCGTCGTCGGCGACGTCCCGTCCTACCGCGCCGACCAGATGCCGTACGGCGGCGTCAAGCAGTCCGGTGTCGGCCGTGAGGGTGTGAAGTTCGCGATGGACGACTACACCTACGAGCGCGTGATGGTCCTCACCGGCATCACTCTCTAGTAAATGGGAACCATTTTCAGCTAGGCTGGGCTTCCCGAAGGGGCCCGGCACCGATGCCTTCCGGTGCCGGGCCCCTTCCATGCGCCGGCCTGGTCCGGACCCTCAACCGGAGAAGCCGACGTGCGCGAGCCGCAGCGGGCCGCGCAGTCCGATGCGGACGTCGCGGATGCCCTGGGCGGTGAACCGGGCGGTGAGCGTCCGGTAGTCGTACGGGCCCGACCCGGACACCCTCGACGTCAGTACGGCCGACACCGGGCCGTCGCCCGCTGGCACCGGACCGTCGGCCGCCGACACCTCGACCGTGCCCTCGCCCGACACCGTCACCGACACCTCGGTGGTTCCGTCACCGAAGTCGCAGTCGCGGTAGAGCAGTGCGCCCGACCAGCCCTCGGCCGCCGTCACCGCGTCGCCCGAGGTCTTCGTGCGGTCGACGATCGCGACGCCGCTCTGCTCGTCGAAGTCGGCCGCGGACAGGCCCCGTCGGAGGACGGGCCGCGGGGCCGCGGGTTCGCCGTCCAGGACGACCGTCGTCCGCAGCCGGACGTCCTGGCTGGAGGCGCCGGCCAGCACCTCGTACGATCCCGGCTCGCGGCGCCATCCGCCCCGCGCCACGTCCCAGAAGTCGAAGGCGGACAGGGGGACTTCGAAGGCCAGCTCCCTGCGCTCGCCCGGTTCCAGACGCACCCTGTCGTGCGCCAGCAGCTCGCGGCGCGGACGGGGCACCGACGGATCCACGGCGCGGGCGTACACCTGCGCCACCTCGTCGGCCGCCATGTCGCCGGTGTTCGTGACCGTGAAGGAGACGTGCAGCGAGCCGTCCGCCGTACGGGTCGTCAGATCGGCGTAGGAGAAGGCCGCGTACGACAGGCCGTGGCCGAACGGGAACAGTGGCGTCCCCTCGAAGTACAGGTAGGTCTGCCGGCCGCCGATCACGTCGTAGTCGAGGAGATCGGGCAGGTCGGCGTCGGAGGCGTACCAGGTCTGTGGGAGGCGGCCGGCGGGGGAGACGTCGCCGGCCAGGACGCGGGCCAGGGCGGTGCCGGCCGCCTGGCCGCCGTGGGACGTCCACAGGATCGCCGGGAGATCCGCCGGGTCGAACGCGTACGGGTACGCCGACACCAGCGCCAGGACCGTGTTCGGGTTGGCGGCGCGGGCGGCGCGCAGCAGGCGCTCCTGGTGGGCGGGGAGGGCGAGCGTCGTACGGTCCTCGGTCTCGCGGCCGTTGATGTGCGGGTCGTTGCCCGCGACCACCAGGACCACGTCGGCCTGCGCGGCGGCCCCGGCCACCGCGTCCTCGCCGCGCTCGACGACGATCAGCTCGAAGACTTCCGGGTCGGCTCCGGCAACCCGCACCCCGTCGGCGGCGACTGAGACGTGGTGACCGGTGCCGATGTGCCTCAGGAGGTGTCCCCTCGCGTGCGGTTCCAGGCGGAACGTCTCCTGGACGACCCAGCCCCCCGGCTGGTCGGCGGAGGCGCGGACCCGGCCGTCCCCTGCGACGGAAAGATAGCGGCCGTCGGGTGCGCGCAGGGTCAGCACGCCCTCGCCCCAGTCCACCAGGGCGAGTTCGGTGCCGACCGGGTCGGTGGTCAGGGCCGGCAGGTCGGTGCGGCCGGCCAGCAGTGCCGGGTCGAGGGCGCCCTCGGCGCCGTGCACGTCGTCGTCGGCGTCCGCCTCCGGGACGTGCAGGAAGGCGCCGGAGGAGGTCTTCAGCAGGATGCGGTCGACGCCCTCCGCGAACTCGACGCGCCGCGCGCCGAACCGTTCGTACAGGCCCTCCAGCGGGGTGGAGCGGTGGATGAGCGTGCCGCTGTACCAGTCGAGCTTGCACTCGTCGGCGAGCAGGCCGACCACCGCGAGCCGGGTGTCGGGTGCGAGCGGCAGCAGGCCCGCGCTGTTCTTCAGCAGCACCACAGCCTGCTCGGCGGCCTCCTGGGCCAGGGCCCGGTGCGCCGGGGTGTCGAAGTCCCGGGTGAGGGCGTGCGGGTCGTCCTCGGGGTCGAACTCGCCGAGCCGGAAGCGCACCGAGAGCTGTCTGCGCACGGCCGTGTCGAGGTGCGCCTCGGTCAGCAGGCCCCGGTCCAGGGCGCCGCGGACCCGTGCGGTGATCTTCGAGCTGTCGGTGCCGTGGTCGGTGAAACTGTCGACGCCGGCCAGCAGGGCCGCGGCGGTGGCCTCCTCGTGGGTGTCGAAGTAGTGCTCGGAGTCGACCAGGTTGGACGGCGCGCCCGCGTCCGAGCAGACCAGCAGGTCCTCGTCGGTCCAGGTGCGCAGGTGCTCGCGCAGATACGGCGAGAGGTGGTTGGGGCGGCCGTTGACCAGGTTGTACGCCGGCATCACCCCGGCCGTCGCGCCCGCCTCGACCGTCGCGCGGAAGGCGCGCAGGTCGTACTCGTGCAGGACGCGCGGGCGGACCGAGGAGGACGTGACGTCGCGGCCCGTCTCGTTGTTGTGCGCCAGCCAGTGCTTGAGGACGGGCGCGGTGCGCCAGTACGTGGGATGGTTGCCGCGCAGGCCGCGGGTGTATGCGGTGGCGATGGCGGAGGTGAGGTTCGGGTCCTCGGAGTAGCCCTCCTCGCCCCGGCCCCACAGGGGGTGGCGCAGCAGGTTGACCGTGGGGGACCAGACGTTGAGGCCGACGCGGTCGTCGCGTGCGCGCATCGCGCGGGCCTCCTTGGAGACGGCCTCGCCGACGCGTCGTACGAGGTCCGTGTTCCAGGTCGCGCCGAGGCCGACCGCCTGCGGGAACACGGTGGCCGGGCCCATCCACGCCACCCCGTGCAGCGCCTCCTGGCCGGTGCGGAAGGCCGCGACGCCCAGCCGCTCGACCGCGGGCGTGAACTGGTGCAGCAACCCGATCTTCTCGTCGAGCGTGAGCCGCGACAGAAGGTCGTCGATGCGCTTCGCGAACGGCAGGCGCCGATCGCGGAAGGGTGGCGTGTGCGGGGTGTGTGCGGTCACGTGGGGATCCCCTTGCGATGGATCGGCTCGGCTCTTTCGAAGCGCTTCGATGCTGATTCGGCTGCGGGGTGGGTGTCAAGACACCTAGGGAATCTTGGAAGCGACTCTTGTGCACCCATGGGCGTTCACTTAACCTCGCTGCAACATCGAAGCGCTTCGACAGTGGGGTTGACGCAATGACGCCGAAAGCCGCCTCCTCCGTCTCCTCCGGACCGAGCCGGAGAAGCTTCCTCGCCTCCACGGCGGTCGCCACCGCGGCGGTGGCCGGCGGGATGCCGCTGCTCGCCGCGTGCGGCGGTTCGGACAGCGGTTCGCGTGAGGGGACCACCTCTGGCAAGGACGCGAAGAAGATCCTGCCGACGTACGTGGCCGGCAACGTGGTGACGCCGGACATCCCGTCGAAGAACGGCTCCTCGAACGGCTTCACCGGCAAGCTCGACCTCGCGGACCTGAAGACGTCGGTCACGAGGAAGCTCGGCAAGGGCGGCAAGGTCACCGTCATGTCGCCGTTCTGGGGCTCCCCGCCGAAGGGCTCCAACCCCTACTACACGGCCATGAACGACCTGATCGGCGTCGACGTCCGGTGGCAGAACCAGGACGGCAACACCTACGACCAGAAGCTCGGCGCGGTCCTCGCCTCCAGCGACGTCCCCGACATCGTGGTGGTCCCCGGCTGGAACATGGGCGGCAAGATACCCAGCGCCATCATCAGCAAGTTCGCCGACCTCGGCCCCTACCTCTCCGGGGACAAGGTCAAGGAGTACCCCAACCTCGCGGCGATCCCGACGGACGCCTGGCAGCGCTCGATCTTCGGCGGCGCGCTGCGCGGACTGCCGATGCCGGCGTCGTACGTCACCAACATCGTGCCCCTCTACCGCCAGGACGTCTTCGAGAAGGAGGGGTACCAGGTCCCCACCTCCGCCGACGAGTTCCTGGCGCTTGCGAAGGACATCACCAACGCCAAGGCCAAGGTGTGGGCCTGCGGCGACATGAAGTGGACCGCGTTCAACTCCTTCGGCGTGCTGTCCGGTTCGGAGAAACCGCTCGGCTGGAACCTCGTCGACGGCAAGCTGGTCTACCGCATCGAGACCGAGGAGTACCTGGAGGCGCTGGAGTGGACGCGCAAGCTGTTCGCGGTCGGCGTCGTGCACCCCGATTTCAAGCTCGGCAAGAGCCAGGCCACCGACCCGCAGACCAAGTTCGCCGCCGGTGAGTTCCTGATCTACAACAACGACATCTCCAGCTGGTACGGCCTGACCGCCTCCCAGGCCACCCAGAACCCGGACTTCAAGGTCTCCGGCATGGACATCTTCGGCGCCGGCGGCAACGACCCCATCCCGTGGGCCGCACAGCCCGCCGGCATCTTCGCCTTCGTCAACAAGAAGGCCCCGGAGGCAGTGGTCCGTGACGCGCTGGCCGTCGCCAACGTCACGGCGGCGCCGTACGGCACCAAGGAGTACATGCTCACCAACTACGGCGTGGAGGGCACCCACTACACCCTCAAGGACGGCGTCCCGGTCAAGACCGACCAGGGGAACAACGAAGTCCTCAACGCCTACGTCATGGTCGCGAGCCCCGCCTCCACCCTCGCCCACCCCGACTTCCCGGACATCGCCAAGGCGCAGGTCGAGTGGCAGCAGCGGATGGGCGCGCTCACCAAGAAGTCGTCGTTCTGGGGCATGCAGATCACCGAGCCCGCCCGCTACACCAACCTCTCCAACGACTTCGAGCAACTGGAGGACGACATCGCCCGCGGCCGCAAGAAGATCGGCGACATGCAGCAGGCCGTCTCCGACTGGAAGAGCAAGGGCGGCGACAAGCTGCGCGACTGGTACAAGAAGATCCTCGACGAGAACGGCAGCGCGGCCGACTGATCCGGGTTCGAGGCGAGGAGATGGCCGTGTCGCACAGCACGGTGCCTCGGAACAGGGCCGAGGCGGACATGACGGCGAAGACCCCGGTGGCGTCAGGCGTCGCCACCGGCCCCGCGGGGAAGCGTCCGCCGGGGAAGCTGAGCTTCAGGATCCGGTTCAGACGGGACCGGCTGCTGCTCCTGATGACGCTGCCGGCCGTCGTGCTGGTCCTGCTCTTCAACTACGTACCGATCCTCGGCAACGTCGTCGCCTTCCAGGACTACGACCCCTACATCAGCGACAACGGCGTCGTCTCCATCCTGAACAGCCCCTTCGTGGGCATGGAGAACTTCCAGCGGATCTTCGAGGACTCGGCGTTCTGGAACGCCGTCCAGAACACGCTGATCCTGTTCTTCCTCCAGCTCGTGCTGTTCTTCCCGATCCCGATCCTGCTCGCCCTGCTCATCAACAGCGTGGTCAGGCCCCGGATCCGGGCGGTCTCACAGGCGATCCTGTACCTGCCGCACTTCTTCTCCTGGGTGCTGGTCATCGCCGTCTTCCAGCAACTGTTCGGCGGCGCCGGGATCTTCTCCCAGCTGCTGCGGCAACACGGCTACGACGGCCTCGACTTCATGACCGACCCGAACACCTTCCCGCTGCTCATCACCGCACAGAGCGTGTGGAAGGACGCCGGCTGGGGGATCATCGTCTTCCTCGCCGCGCTCGCCTCGGTGCCGCCCGACCTCTACGAGGCCGCCGCGATGGACGGCGCGGGCCGGTGGCGCCGCATGTGGCACGTCACGCTGCCCGCGCTGCGGCCCGTGATCGCCCTGCTGCTGGTGCTGCGGGTGGGGGACGCGCTGACCGTCGGCTTCGAACAGATCCTGCTGCAACGGGACATGGTCGGGCCGGGCGCCGCCGAGGTCCTCGACTCCTTCGTGTGGTGGAACGGCGTGCGCAACCAGGACTTCGGCTACGCGGCCGCCGCCGGCCTGGTCAAGGGAGTCGTCAGCCTCGGACTGGTCCTCGCCGCGAACAAGGTGGCCCATCTCATGGGCGAGCAGGGGGTGTACAAGAAGTGACCGCCGTGATCGACAAGACGGTGCGCGGGCCCGGCCGGTGGGCGGCGCCGCCCCGGCCCAGCTGGGAGGAGGAGCCCTCCCGGGCCGGCCTCGCGGGCAAGGGCCTCGCGCTGACGCTTGCCTGCCTCGGGATCCTCTTCCCGCTGTGGATCGTCGTCGTGACGAGTCTGTCGTCGCGGAAGACGATCGACGAGGCCGGGGGCCTGGTGATGGTGCCGAAGGACATCACCTTCATCGCCTACACGGAACTGCTGAGCGGCGGGCAGGTCACGCGGGCGGCCGTCATCAGCGTCCTGGTCACCCTCGTCGGCACGCTGTTCTCGATGGCCGTGTCCGTGCTGTGCGCGTACGGGCTGTCGCGGACCGGGTCGCTGGGCCACCGCTGGATCCTGCTGACGCTGCTGGCGACGATGTTCTTCAGCGCCGGGCTCATCCCGACGTATCTGCTGGTGCAGACCCTCGGGCTGACGGACTCCTATCTGGCGCTGATCCTGCCGAGCGCGGTGAGTGTGTTCAACATCCTTGTGCTGCGCGGGTTCTTCATGGGGATCTCGCAGGAACTCATCGACAGCGCGCGCATCGACGGGGCGGGGGAGCTGCGGATCCTCTGGCAGATCGTCATGCCGTTGTCGCGGGCCGTCATCGCGGTGATCACGCTGTTCTACGCGGTGGGGTACTGGAGCGCGTGGTTCAACGCCTCGCTGTATCTGAACGACCAGGACATGATGCCGCTCCAGAACGTCATGATCCAGCTGGTGCAGAAGCAGGAAGCGCCGGTCGGGCTGGGGCAGGCCATCAAGACGGGGCAGCTGTCGGGGCTTGCTGTGCAGATGGCGGTCATGGTGATGGCGTTGCTGCCCGTTGCCGTGCTTTCTCCCTTTGTCCAGAAGCATTTCAAGAAAGGCATGCTCACGGGGGCGGTCAAGGGCTGATTGGCGGGTGCGGGTTGTTTGTGGCTGGTCGCGCCCCGCGGCGGAGCCGCATATCGATACAGGCCCGCGCCCCTTTGGGGCGCGTTTCCCTCCCCCTGTTGCAGAACGAGGTATGTCATGCCTAGCAGGAGAGCCGTACTTGCCGGGGCCGCTGTCGCCGCCGTGCTCACCACCCTCCCCTCGCCCGCGGTCGCCGCCAGCCACGCGTACCGCTGGCGCAACGCCGTCATCGGTGGCACCGGATTCGTGACTGGTGTTCTCTTCCACCCCTCCGTTCGCGGTCTCGTCTACGCCCGTACCGATATCGGTGGTGGCTACCGGTGGGACGAGCGGGACGGGCGGTGGGTGGCGTTGACCGATCACATCGGGTGGGACGACTGGAATCTGCTCGGGGTGGAGGCGATGGCCGTCGACCCACGGCACCCCGACCGGCTGTACCTCGCCCTCGGCACCTACGCCCAGTCGTGGGCCGGCAACGGAGCCGTGCTGCGCTCCGAGGACCGCGGGAGCACCTGGCAGCGCACCGATCTCGCCGTGAAGCTCGGGGCCAACGAGGACGGGCGGGGGTGCGGGGAGCGGCTGCTCGTGGATCCGCGGGACAGCGACACGCTCTGGCTCGGCACCCGGCACGACGGGCTGCGCAAGTCGACCGACCGGGGCGCGACTTGGCGGGCGGCGAGCTTCCCGGCCCCACCTGCTGCCGCCGGTCAGGGCGTGACCTTCCTGGTCGCCGCGGGCCGGGCCGTCTACGCCGGCTGGGGTGACGGCGACGGCACCGCGGGGGCCGTGAACCTGTACCGCACGTCCGACGGCACCACCTGGGAGGCCGTGCCCGGACAGCCAACGGGCACCGCCGCCAAGGTGCCCGTCCGCGCCGCGTACGACCGCCACACCCGCGAGCTGTACGTGACGTACGCCGACGCGCCCGGACCCAACGGGCAGGCGGACGGCAGTGTGCACCGGCTGCGCACGACGGACGGCGAGTGGACGGAGGTCACGCCGGTGAAGCCCGGCGGTAGCGACACCTTCGGGTACGGCGGGGTCGCCGTCGACGCCCGCCGCCCCGGCACCGTCGTCGTCTCCACCAACAACCGGTGGGCCGCCGTCGACACCCTGTACCGGACCACCGACGCCGGCCGCACCTGGACGTCCCTGAAGGACACGGCCGTCCTCGACGTCTCCGAGACGCCCTACCTCAAGTGGGGCGAGGACGAGCCGAAGTTCGGCTGGTGGATCCAGGCCGTCGCCCTCGACCCGTACGACTCACGGCATGTCGTGTACGGGACGGGCGCGACTCTCTACGGCACTCGGGATCTGAGGCACTGGGCCCCGCAGATCCGCGGTCTGGAGGAGACCTCCGTCCGTCAGCTGATCTCGCCGCCGGCCGGGAAGGCCCACCTGATCAGCGGCAACGGGGACATCGGCGTGATGTACCACGAGTCGCTCACCGCGTCCCCGGCGCGCGGCATGGCCGACAACCCCGTCTTCGGGACCGCCACCGGACTCGCGCAGGCCGCCGCCAGGCCGTCGTACGTCGTCCGTGCGGGCTGGGGCGACCACGGCAACGGCGCCTGGTCGAACGACGGCGGCCGGACCTGGACGCCCTTCCCGGCGCAGCCCGCCATCGCCAAGGACGCGCCGGGGCCGATCGCCGCCAACGCCGACGGCAGCGTGCTGCTGTGGTCCTTCGTGCACTGGGACGGCACCCCCTACCCGGCGCAGCGCTCCGCCGACAATGGCGCCACCTGGTCCGAGGTCAGCACCTTCCCCAAGGGCGCCACGCCGGTCGCGGACCCGGTCGACCCGTCCGTCTTCTACGCCTTCGACACCGCCACCGGCACCCTCCACGCCAGCACCGACGGCGGACTGACCTTCGCCGCGCGGGCCGGCGGGCTGAGCTCGGGCGACAGGGAGTTCCAGCTGGCCGTGGCGCCCGGCCGGTCCGGCGACCTGTGGCTGAGCCTCAAGTGGAACGGCCTCTACCGCTCCACCGACGGCGGCGGCACCTTCACCAAGGTCTCCACTTGCTGGGCCTCGTACACCCTCGGCTTCGGCAGGGCCGCCCCGGGCGCCTCCTACCCGGCCGTCTACCTGGTCGGCTCCACCGGGACCGGCACCGCCGTGTACCGCTCCGACGACGAGGCGAAGAGCTGGGTGCGGATCAACGACGACCGGCATCAGTGGGGCTGGATCGGTGCCGCGATCACCGGTGACCCGCGCATCCACGGCCGTGTCTACCTCGCCACCAACGGGCGGGGCGTGCAGTACGGGGAGCCCGTCTGATGCCGGAGCGAAAAGGTCCTGCCCTGAGCGACGCCACCCGCGGCCGCGTCCTCTTCGGCGGCGACTACAACCCCGAGCAGTGGCCCGAGGAGATCTGGCACGAGGACGTCCGGCTGATGAAGGAGGCCGGGGTCAACTCGGTCACCCTCGGTGTCTTCTCCTGGGCGAAGCTCGAACCCCGGCCGGGCGCCCGGGAGTTCGGCTGGCTGGACCGTCTGATGGACCTCATGCACGAGAACGGCATCGGCGTCGTCCTCGCCACCCCCACCTCCTCGCCGCCGCCCTGGATGGGCCGTCTGCACCCCGAGACCCTCCCGCGTGACGAGGACGGCCGGACCGAGTGGTGGGGCTCCCGCCAGCACTTCTCCCACTCCAGCGCGACCTACCGCCGCTACGCCGCCGCCATCACCGAGGACCTCGCCGCCCGCTACGCAGGCCACCCCGCGCTGCGGATGTGGCACATCAACAACGAGTACTGCACCTACGACTGGGGCGACGAGGCCGAGACGGCCTTCCGCGGCTGGCTCCGGGCCAGGTACGGCACGCTCGACGCCCTCAACCGGGCCTGGGGAACCGCCTTCTGGAGCCAGGGCTACGGCGACTGGCACGAGGTCCTGCCGCCACGCCGGGCGCACTACATGAAGAACCCCACCCAGGTTCTGGACTTCCGGCGGTTCACCTCCGACGCGCTGCTGGAGTGCTACCTCGCCGAGCGGGATATCGTGACCCGGCACACCCCGCACATCCCGGTGACGACCAACTTCATGGCGCTGTGGCAGGGGCTGGACGCCTGGCGGTGGGCCGGGCAGGAGGACGTAGTCTCCGTCGACGTCTACCCGGATCCCAGGGATCCGTTCGGCGGGCAGTACGGGGCGCTCGTGCACGACATGACCCGTTCGCAGGCCCGGGGCGGCCCCTGGATGGTGATGGAGCAGGCCGCGGGGCCGGTCAACTGGCGCGGGGTCAACCACCCCAAGCCCGCCGGACTCAACCGGCTCTGGTCCCTCCAGGCGGTGGCCCGCGGCGCCGACGCCGTCTGCTACTTCCAGTGGCGTCAGTCACGGCAGGGCTCGGAGAAGTTCCACTCCGGGATGGTCGGTCACGCGGGCGAGCACGGCCGCACCTTCCAGGAGGTCAAGCGCATCGGCGCCGAACTCGCCCTGCTCGGCGCGAAGGTGGCGGACACCCGGGCCGAGGCCGCCGAGGTCGCCGTACTCCTCGACTGGAACGCCTGGTGGGCGAGCCGGCAGGAGGGACGGCTGTCCTCCGAGACCGACCTCCCGCAGGTCGTCCGCGCCTGGCATCGCGCCCTGTGGGAGGCGCACACCACCGCCGACTTCGCCCATCCCGAGCACGACCTGTCGGCGTACAAACTGGCCGTCGTCCCGCAGCTCTGTCTGATGACGGACGCGGCCATCGACAACCTCGTCACCTACGTCCACCAAGGCGGCACCCTCGTCGCCGGCTTCCAGACCGGCGTCGCCGACGAGGACGACCGGGTCCGCGAGGGCGGCATGGACGCCCGGCTGCGCGACCTGTTCGGCATCCGCGTGCTGCACGAGTGGTGGCCGCTGGACGCGGGGGAGACGGTGCACGTCGAGGGGTTCCGCGGCACCCTGTGGTCCGAGGAGATCGAGGCGGCGGACGACATCGACGCCGTCACCCCGTACAAGGGCGGCGAGCTGGACGGGCTCCCGGCGGTTCTGCGCAAGGGGCGCGCCCGGTACTTCTCCACCCTTCCCGAGCCGCACGCCCTGCGCACGCTGCTCGCCGACATCGCCGCCGAGGCGGGCGTACGGCCGGTCCTCGCCGGGCTTCCGGCCGGGGTGGAGGCGGTACGACGGGGAGAGCTGCTGTTCCTGCTCCATCACGGGCGCGACCGGGTCACCGTGCCGGTGCCCGGCCGCCATCGTGAGCTGCTGACCGGCGCCGATGTCGCCGACACCGTCGAACTCGGGCGGTACGGGGTGGCCGTGCTGGAGGCCGTCTCATGAGCCGGCCGGTGCACGGGACCTGGGAGCCGGCCCCCGCCGCCCGCTGGGAGGACGCCTTCCTGAGCGGAAACGGCCGGCACGGCATCATGGCGTTCGGCGATCCGAACGTCGACCGGGTCATCGTCAACCATCACACCCTGGTCCGCCCCAACGGCGGCGAACACGCCCGGCCACCCGCCCTCGCCGCCGAACTCCCGCTGCTCCAGGACCGGTTGCTGACCGGGGACGTCGCCGCCGCCGAGAGCTTCACGGACGGGCGGGAACTCCAGTGGGTGCAGCCCTTCCATCCGGCGTTCCGGATCCGGCTGGGCGGCGCGGCCCCCGAGGCGGGCGCGGACTACCGTCGCGAGGTCGACTTCACCACCGGCGTCTGCACGGCCGTCCAGGGCGCCTGGCACAGCGAGGTCTTCGTCTCCCGCGCCGACGACGTCATCGTCCACCGCGTCACCGAGCCCGGCCTCACCACCGTAGTGACCCTGGACCACCGACTCCCGGGCGCACCGCGCGACTTGGCGGTGGGGCACAGCACCGTCCTCACCCCCGAGGGCGCGCTGCTCGCCCTCCGCGTCCGCTATCCCGGCAGCGACCGCGCCTACACCGGCGTCACCCTCGCCGTCGTCACCGGCGGCCGCACCCACACCTCCGTCCCCGGCGTCCGGGTCGAGAACGCCGGTGCCCTGCTCCTCCTCACCCGCGTCCGGCGCCACACCGGCGATCTGGACGTCCTCGCCGAGGCACGCGCCCTGCGCGCGCTCCTGCCGGAGGGCGCCGACGAGGACCCTTACGCCTCGCTCCTCGCCCGTCACACCGCCCTGCACCGCCCCGCCTACCTCCGCGCCGGCCTCGACCTCGCCGCGGACGACACCGAAAGGGCCCTTCCCGGTTCGGAGTTGGTCCGCCGCCGAAAGAGCCCCGCCCTTCTGGAACGCCTCTTCGCGGCCGGCCGCTACCACCTGCTCTCCGCCTCCGGCATGCTGCCGCCCCGTCTCACCGGCCTGTGGACCGGCGACTGGAACACGGCCTGGTCGGGTGCCTTCACCACCGACGCCAACCTCAACCTCCAGACCGCGTCGGCCGCGTCGGCCGCGCTCCCCGAGGTGACCGAGGCCCACGCCACCCTCGTCCACGGCCAGATGGACCACTGGCGCGACAACGCCCGCGCGATCTTCGGCGCCCGGGGCGTGGTGGCGCCGGCCCACACCGACGGCGAGTCCGGGCACCTCTACCACTTCAGCCGCGAGTACCCGCTGCACCTGTGGACCGCGGGCGCCGACTGGCTCCTCAAGCCCCTGGTCGACCACGACGAGACCTGGGGCGAGCGCGACCCGCGCACCGCGGCCGCCCTCGCCGAAGCCGCCCTGTTCTACGAGGACTTCCTCACCCGCACCGACGACGACGGCCATCTCGTCGTCGTCCCCTCCTACTCGCCGGAGAACCGCCCGGCGAACGCGAGCTGGGGCGCGGTCAACGCGGCCATGGACCTCTCGGCGGCCCGGCACGCCCTGCGCACGGCCGCTCGCTACCACCCCGGCACCCCCGCGGCCGACCGCTGGCGCACCCTCGCCGACCGGCTCCCGCCGCACCGGATCAACGCCGACGGAGCCCTCGCGGAATGGGCTCGGCCCGGACTGGAGGACACCTACGACCACCGCCATCTCAGCCACCTCTACGGCGTCTGGCCGCTCGACGAGATCAACCCGTACGACACCCCCGGCCTCGCGGCGGCCGCGCACCGCGCCCTGGAACTGCGCGGCGCCGAGAACGACTCCGCGCACGGCCATCTCCACCACGCCCTGATCGCGGCCCGGCTCGGGGACGGCGAGCGGGTCGCCCACGCCCTCGACCAGGTCCTCGGCGGCGACTTCTTCCACGTCTCCCTGATGAGCGCCCACTATCCGCGCCGCGACGTCTACAACGCGGACGCCGCGCACACGCTGCCCGCCGTACTGATCGAGATGCTCGTGCAGTCGACCCCGGACCGGCTGGTCCTGCTGCCGGCGGTGCCGGAGACCTGTCCGGAGGGACGCCTGCGGGGCGTACGCACGAGGTTCGGCGCAGAGGTCGACCTGACCTGGACGTCCAGCGGGGCGACGGCGGTCCTGCGGCCGTCCCGCACCGTCCGCACAGAACTCCGGACTTCCGCCGGCGACGCGCAACCGCTCGACCTCGTCGCCGGAGAAGACCACGTCCTCAAGCTCGGGGCGTGGTGACCCCCGCACATCCCCCGCGATTCCCCCCACCCATGGAAAGGGACACCATGGCAAAGAGCGCACTGCGCAAGATCAGCACGGCCGTGCTGGCCCCGGCGATGGCCCTCGGTGCCACCGTCGGCCTCGCCTCCGCCCCCGCCTCGGCCGCCATCTGGAACTCCTGCGACCAGTGGGGCAACACCAGTCTCAACGGCTACACGCTCTACAACAACATCTGGGGCTCCGGCGCCGGCAGCCAGTGCGTCTGGGCCAACTCCGGCACCAACTGGGGCGTCTGGGCCAGCCATCCCAACACCGGCGGCATCAAGTCCTACCCGAACGCCAAGAAGGTGATCAACAAGACGATCGCCTCCCTCGGCTCGCTCACCAGCAACTACAACGTCACCGTCCCGTCGTCCGGCGCGTACAACACGTCGTACGACATCTGGGACACCGACTACGACTACGAGATCATGCTCTGGGTCAACCACAACGGCGCCGTCGGCCCGCTCGGCACCTCCCAGGGCACTGTCACCCTCGGCGGTCACACCTGGACCGTCTACAAGGGCAGCAACGGCGCCAACGAGGTGTTCTCGTTCCTGCGGACCTCCGACTCCAGCTCCGGGAGCGTCAACATCAAGCCGATCCTCACCTGGATCTCGGGCACCAAGGGCTGGATGTCCAGCGGCGAGACCATCGGTGACGTCCAGTTCGGCTACGAGATCACCTCGTCGTCGGGCGGCCTCGACTTCGTCACCAACAATCTGACCGTCAGCAGCAGCTGACGTGTCACCGGGGCCGGGGCCGGCCCACGTCCCGCCTCAGACGGGGTCGACCTCGGCCCGCAGGGCGTTGTAGTCCGCGAAGGCGGCCTCGACCTCATCGCGGTCCAGGCCGTAGCGGGCCAGGTCGTAGCGGTGCGGGCGGGTGCCCTTCGGGCGGGCGACGGCACTGGCGAGCCGGGCGGCCTCGGCGTCCGTCCAGCGCGCGCCGACCGCGTCGTAGAGCTTGGGCGCCCCGGCGGCCGGCTCGGTGCCGAGCCAGGAGTAGGGGGCCTCCACGACCGTCTCGCGGGGGAGGGCGGCACGGGCCGCGAGTCCGCGGCGCATGGCACGGCCGAGCAGGCCGAACCAGGTCGCGCCGATGCCGTGGAGGTCGAGCGGGCGGGTGCTGACGGTCATGCCGTGCTCGATCAGACTGCAGAAGGACGCCACGGCGGTGACCGGGTCACGGTGGCACCACACCAGCGTGGCGTCCGGGAACACTTTGTGCAGGGCGTCCAGGTTGCCCAGGTGCAGCGGCGACTTCAGGACCCAGCGGCGGCGCGGACGGCCGTACTGCAGGACCTGGAACACCTGCTTGAGATGGCGGTAGTCGTCGGTGAAGTCCCGCTCGCGGTACCACGTCTCGTACTCGGGGATCAGCGCCTGCGACAGCGGCATCAGGGCGTGCGGCAGCGCGAAGGTGCACTCCTCCGGGCCCTCGGCCGCCATCGGGTGGATGTCGCGGAAGCGCGGCGTGAACAGGTGGGTGCCCTGGACCATCCGGCGCCCGGCCGTGATCGCCTTGCGGCGCTCGCGGGGCGGCAACTCCAGGTCGGGGGCGAGCAGTTCCCACAGCAGCGGGCCGCGGTGCTCGGCCGACAGGGCCAGCACGGCGTGGGTGACCGTGGTCGCGGTGCGCGGCAGGCCCACCACGAACACCGGCTTGTCGATCGGCTCCCGCTCGATCTCCGGACGCTCGGCGATCAGTCTGCGGATCCGGGCCCGGTTGGCGAGCTGCCGGCGCACGAAGACCTGCGCCGACTGCCAGCCGACCGGGGTGAGGTTGTCGGCCTTGGCCCACCAGCCGAGCAGCGCCCGGAAGTCGTCGACGAACTGCCCGTCCCCCGGGGCCTCTCCCGTCTCCACGACGATCCGGTCGAAGATCCGGTCGGGACGGCGCCGCGAGCCGAACGCCGGCCGCAGCAGCTGATTGGCCAGGGCGAGAGCGAGGGGAGGCGTGGACACGGGGCGACCCTATCGCGCCGAACGGGCCCTGAAAGGAGGCGAGTTGAGTTGACTATTCGGCGATCGGCAGGCGTGCCCCGTCCCGCAGGAACAGCGGGATCCGGTCCAGCGGGGCGTCGACGGTGACCGTCCGCCCGCCCTCGTACGTCTCGCCGGTCCAGGCGTCCGTCCAGCGCGCCCCGGCCGGAAGATACGTCGTCCGGGTCGTCGCGCCCGCCTCCAGGACCGGCGCCACCAGCAGGTCCGCCCCGAACAGGTAGGCGTCGGCGACCTGCCAGGCCGGCTCGTCCCCGGGGAACTCCAGGAACAGCGGCCGCAGCACCGGCAGACCCTCCTCGTGGGCCTCGCGCATCACGTCGAGGACGTACGGCTTCAGGCGCTCGCGCAGCCGCAGGTACTTCTCCAGGATCGGACCGGCCTGCTCGCCGTAGGACCACACCTCGTTCGGACCGCCCGTCATCTCCGGGCCGAGCGGCATGCCCGGATCGCGGAAGCCGTGCAGCCGCATCAGCGGGGACAGGGTGCCGAACTGGAACCAGCGGATCATGACCTCGCGGTACGCCGGGTCGTCCGGGTCGCCGCCGTGGAAGCCGCCGATGTCGGTGTTCCACCACGGGATGCCGGACAGCGCGGTGTTCAGGCCGGCCGCGATCTGGCGGCGCAGGGTCGGGAAGTCGGTGCCGATGTCACCGGACCACAGGGCGGCGCCGTAGCGCTGACTGCCCGCCCACGCCGACCGGTTGAGGGTGACGATCTCGTCCTCGCCCGCCGCGCGGAGACCCTCGTGGAACGTGCGGGAGTTCTCGGCCGGGTAGCTGTTGCCGACCTCCAGACCGGGGCCCGTCCAGTAGCGCAGGTTCTCCGGGAAGCCGGGCTTGACCTCCGGCTCGCAGGCGTCCAGCCAGAAGGCGGTGATGCCGTACGGGTCGAGGTAGTTCTCCTTGATCCTCGACCACACGAACTCCCGGGCCTCGGGGTTGGTGGCGTCGTAGAAGGCGATCTGGACGGTGGAGGCGACCTGCTTGTCGGGCCAGTCGGCGTGTGCCATCGGGCCGTACTGGGTGCCGATGAAGTAACCGCGCTGCTCCATCACGGGGTGGTTCTCGCTCAGCGGTGACACCGACGGCCACACGGACACGACCAGCTTGATGCCCAGCTCGTCCAGCTCGCGGACCATGGCGGCGGGGTCCGGCCACTCGGCCGGGTCGAACTTCCACTCGCCCAGGTGCGTCCAGTGGAAGAAGTCGCACACGATCGCCGAGATCGGCAGTCCCCGGCGCTTGTACTCCCGTGCCACGGCGAGGAGTTCGTCCTGGGTGCGATAGCGCAGCTTGCACTGCCAGAAGCCCGCCGCCCACTCCGGCAGCATCGGCGTACGGCCCGTCACCGCGCTGTAGCGGCGCTGGCCGTCGGCCGGAGTGCCCGCGGTGATCCAGTAGTCGATCTGGCGGGCGGAGTCGGCGACCCAGCGGGTGCCGTTGTGCGCGAGCTCCACACGGCCGATCGCCGGGTTGTTCCACAGCAGGGTGTAGCCCCGGCTGGAGGAGAGCACCGGGATGGAGACCTCGGCGTTGCGCTGGACCAGGTCCAGGACCAGGCCCTTCTGGTCGAGGCGGCCGTGCTGGTGCTGGCCGAGGCCGTACAGCCGCTCGTCCTCGTAGGCGGCGAACCGCTGCTCCAGACGGTGGTGGCCGTTGCCGACGGCGGTATACAGACGCGGGCCCGGCCACCAGAAGTGGGCGCGGGCCTCCGCGAGGAGCTCGGCACAGTCCTCGGTGCGCAGGAAGCGGATCAGGCCCTCGGCGCCGACCTGGACGGTCAGCGCGCCCACGGTCAGCTGCGCCTCCCCGTCACCGATCTTGACCGAGCTCTCCGTGGCCGGCGGTTCGTCGAGCAGCGCACCCGGCAGCCCCTCGAGGATCGGACCACCGAGCCTGGCACGCACCCGGACCGCGTCCGGCCCCCAGGGCTCGATGCGGACGGTCTCCTGCCGGCCGCTCCACTCCAGCGCACCGTCCCGCTCACGAAACGTGCCGACGGTGGGGGAGGACTGCTCCAGGCTCACCTGGGGCCGGGTTTCAGCGGGGTGATTCACGTTGCGTGCTCCTGGAGGAGTGCGGACACCGAGGGCGGACACTGGAGGACTTCGGGCAAGGGGGTGCCCCGGCGGGGGCGACATGTGCGGAGGGCGGGAGGAACCCGTCAGGACGCGGCCGGACCCGTGCTCGCCCGGACCGTCAACTCGGGTGCGATCAGCACGACTTCGTCGCAGCCGCGCCCGTCCAGCTTGGCGACCAGCTGTTCCACCGCATGCCGGCCCATCTCCTGCGCGGGGATGGAGACCGATGTCAGCCGCACCGAGGCCTGTGTGGCGACCTGGTCGGGGCAGATCGCGACGACCGACATGTCCTCCGGCACGGCACGGCCCTGCCGGCGCAGCAGGGCGAGCAGCGGCTCGATCGCCGACTCGTTCTGCACGACGAACCCCGTGGTGCTCGGGCGCTCGTCGAAGATCCGGGCGAGGGTGACGGCCATGGCGTCGTACCCGCGCTCGCACGGCCGGTGCAGCAGCCGCATCCCCAACTCCCGGGAGCGCAGCCTGAGTCCGTCCAGCGTGCGCTCCGCGAAACCGGTGTGCCGTTCGTAGACGGCCGGGGCCTCTCCTATGACAGCGATGTCGCGGTGCCCCAGCGTCGCCAGATGCTCCACGCACAGCGCTCCGGTCGCCGCGAAGTCGAGGTCGACACAGGTCAGCCCGGCGGTCTCGGCGGGCAGCCCGATCAGCACGGACGGCTGGTGGGAGGCGCGCAGCAGCGGCAGCCGCTCGTCGTCCAGCTCGACGTCCATCAGGATCATCGCGTCGGCCAGCCCGCTGCCGGTGACGCGCCGGACGGCGTCCGGCCCCTCCTCACCCGTCAGCAGCAGGACGTCGTACCCGTGTGTCCGGGCCGTGGTGGCCACCGCGATGGCGATCTCCATCATCACCGGCACATACATGTCGGTGCGCAGCGGGATCATCAGCGCGATGATGTTCGACCTGCTGCTGGCCAGCGCACGGGCACCCGCGTTCGGGTGGTAGCCGAGGTCGCGGATGCTCTGCTCGACCCGCTGCCGGGTGGTCGCGGAGATCGACCGCTTGCCGCTGAGGACATAGCTCACCGTGCTCGCCGAGACTCCGGCGTGCTGGGCGACCTCGGCGAGGGTGACCATCCAGCTCTCCAAGCTTTTGTGAAGCGCTTCGACAGTGCGCACTGGGATTAGGGCGGGTGTGAGGGTGGTTCGACACTAACTCTGGCACGCCTGGGTGTCCATAGGCTGTCGAAGCGCTTCGACAGTTTTTCTCGGACGGCGTGAGCACCCGTTCGGCGCGCACGGGGTGGTGGGCGCGCCTGTAATCGGGTACATACGATCGGGTAGCACCCGTCGGTAACCAAACGGCCCAAGATCCCGATTCGCGGCGAGGTGAGCCTCATGTCCGCAGCACCCACGAAGCCTACTGTCACTGAGCGTGAGGCACGCCAAGTGGCGGAGGAGGCCCGGCAACAGGACTGGCGCAAGCCCAGCTTCGCCAAGGAACTGTTCCTCGGCCGCTTCCGCCTGGACCTCATCCACCCCCACCCCATGCCCACCGACGAGGCCACCCAGCGGGGCGAGGAGTTTCTCGCCAAACTGCGTGACTTCATCGAGACGAAGGTCGACGGCGCCCTCATCGAGCGCGAGGCCCGCATCCCCGACGAGGTCATCGACGGCCTCAAGGAACTCGGCGCCTTCGGCATGAAGATCGACACCAAGTACGGCGGTCTCGGCCTCACCCAGGTGTACTACAACAAGGCCCTCACCCTGGCCGGCTCGGCCAGCCCGGCGATCGGCGTCCTGCTCTCCGCCCATCAGTCGATCGGCGTACCGCAGCCGCTGAAGCTGTTCGGCACCCCCGAGCAGAAGGAGCAGTTCCTGCCGCGCTGCGCCCGCACCGACATCAGCGCCTTCCTGCTGACCGAGCCCGACGTCGGCTCCGACCCGGCCCGCCTGGCCACCTCCGCCGTCCCCGACGGGGACGAGTACGTCCTCGACGGCGTCAAGCTGTGGACGACCAACGGCGTGGTCGCCGACCTCCTCGTCGTCATGGCGCGGGTGCCGAAGTCCGACGGGCACAAGGGCGGCATCACCGCCTTCGTCGTGGAGACCAACTCGCCCGGCATCACCGTCGAGAACCGCAACGCCTTCATGGGCCTGCGCGGCATCGAGAACGGCGTCACCCGCTTCCACCAGGTCCGCGTCCCGGCGGCGAACCGCATCGGCCCGGAGGGCGCGGGTCTGAAGATCGCCCTCACCACCCTCAACACCGGGCGGCTGTCGCTGCCCGCGTCCTGCGTCGCGGCCGGCAAGTGGTGCCTGAAGATCGCCCGCGAGTGGTCGGCGGCTCGCGAGCAGTGGGGCAAGCCGCTCGCGCACCACGAGGCCGTCGGCTCCAAGATCTCCTTCATCGCGGCCACCACCTTCGCCCTGGAGGCCGTCACCGACCTCGCCTCGCAGATGGCCGACGAGGACCGCAACGACATCCGCATCGAAGGCGCCCTCGCCAAGCTGTACGCCTCCGAGATGGCCTGGCTCATGGCCGACGAGCTCATCCAGATCCGCGGCGGCCGCGGCTTCGAGACGGCCGACTCGCTCAGGGCGCGCGGCGAGCGCGGGGTTCCCGCCGAGCAGGTCCTGCGCGACCTGCGCATCAACCGCATCTTCGAGGGCTCGACGGAGATCATGCACCTGCTGATCGCCCGCGAGGCCGTCGACGCCCACCTGTCGGTCGCCGGTGACCTCATCGACCCCGACAAGTCCCTCCAGGACAAGGCCAAGGCGGGCGCGAACGCCGGTGTCTTCTACGCCAAGTGGCTGCCGAAGCTGGTCGCCGGACAGGGACAACTGCCGTACTCCTACGGCGAGTTCAAACGCGGCGTCGACCTCTCGCCGCACCTGCGCTACGTCGAACGCACCTCCCGCAAGCTCGCCCGCTCCACCTTCTACGGCATGTCCCGCTGGCAGGGCCGCATGGAGACCAAGCAGGGCTTCCTGGGCCGGGTCGTCGACATCGGCGCCGAACTGTTCGCCATGAGCGCGGCCTGTGTCCGCGCCGAGCATCTGCGGGCCCGCGGTGAGCACGGCCGCGAGGCCTACCAGCTCGCCGACGCCTTCTGCCGGCAGTCCCGGCTGCGCGTCGAGGAGCTCTTCGGCCGGCTGTGGTCCAACACCGACGACCTCGACCGCAAGGTCGTCAAGGGAGTCATGGCAGGCACCTACGAGTGGCTGGAGTCGGGCATCGTCGACCCGTCGGACGACGGCGGTGTGTGGATCGCGGACGCGACCCCGGGCCCGAGCGAGCGGGAGAACGTGCACCGCCCGATCCGGTGACCGTCACGGTGAGGGGTCGCCGCCGGCAGCTCACTGCCGGCGGCGACCCCTCACCATCCTGTTACCTGCCGGATGGGGATGCCCTGTCCTCCCCGTCAGCCGTTGCGGCCACAATGGGGGGATGAGCGACAGTCCAGCCCCCCGAGGGCGCGGGGCGGAAGCCCCGTCTGCCCTGCGACGCCATGCACGCACTCTCGCCGCACCGGGCGCCGGCCCAAGTACATCCGGTACGAGGGCCGACGCCCGGCACGGCGAGAGCACGCACCTGACGCCGCAGGGCCCGCCCTCCGGGCGGACGACGGGGCTTCCGCCCCGCGCCCTCGCCGACCCGCATCTGGTCTACGACCCCGTAGCGGGCGACGGCCCCAAGGACGTGGTGATCCTCGGCTCCACCGGCTCCATCGGCACCCAGGCCATCGATCTCGTTCTTCGTAACCCCGACCGGTTCCGGGTCACCGCCCTGTCGGCGAACGGCGGCCGGGTCGCCCTTCTCGCCGAGCAGGCGTACCGGCTGAAGGCGCGGACCGTCGCGGTCGCC
Source organism: Streptomyces coerulescens (assembly GCF_042657965.1). NCBI lineage: Bacteria > Bacillati > Actinomycetota > Actinomycetes > Kitasatosporales > Streptomycetaceae > Streptomyces > Streptomyces coerulescens. The sequence continues at coordinate 88,453 of NZ_JBHSKM010000012.1, read as the reverse complement.
CGCGAGGACGTCGTACCGGCGCTGCGCGAGGCCCTGACGGCCCAGTACGGCACGGGCGAGCCGCTCCCCGAGATCCTCGCCGGACCGGACGCGGCCACCCAGGCCGCCGCCTCCGACTGCCACACCGTCCTGAACGGCATCACCGGCTCCATCGGCCTGGCCCCCACCCTCGCCGCCCTGGAGGCGGGCCGCACGCTCGCGCTCGCCAACAAGGAGTCCCTGATCGTCGGCGGCCCGCTGGTCAAGGCGCTCGCCAAGCCCGGGCAGATCATCCCCGTCGACTCCGAGCACGCCGCCCTGTTCCAGGCGCTGGCGTCCGGGAACAGGGCGGACGTACGGAAACTCGTCGTCACCGCGTCCGGCGGCCCCTTCCGCGGCCGTACGAAGGCCGAGCTGGCGAACGTGACCGTCGAGGACGCCCTCGCCCACCCCACCTGGGCCATGGGCCCGGTGATCACGATCAACTCCGCGACCCTGGTCAACAAGGGCCTGGAGGTCATCGAGGCGCACCTGCTCTACGACATTTCCTTCGACCGCATTGAGGTCGTCGTGCATCCCCAGTCGTATGTTCACTCGATGGTTGAGTTCACCGACGGATCCACGATCGCCCAGGCGACGCCCCCCGACATGCGCGGGCCCATCGCCATCGGCCTGGGCTGGCCCGAGCGCATCCCCGACGCCGCGCCCACCTTCGACTGGAGCAAGGCGTCGACCTGGGAGTTCTTCCCGCTCGACAACGAGGCGTTCCCCTCGGTCGACCTGGCGCGCCAGGTCGGGAAGCTCGCGGGCACGGCGCCCGCGGTGTTCAATGCGGCCAACGAGGAGTGCGTGGAGGCCTTCCGGGCCGGCGCGCTGCCGTTCAACGGGATCATGGAGACCGTGACGCGGGTGGTGGAGGAGCACGGCACCCCGCGTGCGGGAACTTCGCTGACCGTCGCGGACGTCCTCGAAGCGGAGAGCTGGGCCCGTCGGCGGGCCCGGGAACTGGCGGCACACACGGCGGAGGCCCGTGCATGACGACCCTGATGTTCATCCTCGGCATAGTGCTGTTCGCGGTCGGGCTGCTCGCCTCGATCGCCTGGCACGAGCTGGGCCACCTGTCCACGGCCAAGATGTTCGGCATCCGGGTGCCGCAGTACATGGTCGGCTTCGGCCCGACCCTCTGGTCGCGGAAGAAGGGCGACACCGAGTACGGCGTCAAGGCGATCCCGTTCGGCGGCTACATCCGCATGATCGGCATGTTCCCGCCCGGCCCTGACGGCCGCCTGGAGGCCCGCTCCACCTCGCCGTGGCGCGGCATGATCGAGGACGCCCGCTCGGCCGCGTTCGAGGAGCTCAAGCCCGGCGACGAGACCCGCCTGTTCTACACGCGCAAGCCGTGGAAGCGCGTCATCGTGATGTTCGCGGGCCCCTTCATGAACCTGGTCCTCGCCTTCGGACTGTTCCTCACCGTGCTGATGGGCTTCGGCATCCAGCAGCAGACCACCACCGTGAGCTCGGTCTCCCAGTGCGTCATCGCACAGACCGAGAAGCGCGAGGACTGCAAGGCGTCCGACGAAAGGTCCCCGGCCGCCGCCGCGGGCATGAAGGCCGGCGACAGGATCGTCTCCTTCGACGGAGTGGAGACCCAGGACTGGAACGCCCTGTCCGACCTCATCCGCAAGAGCGCCGGCGAGGATGTGGCGATCGTCGTCGACCGCAAGGGCGAGCAGCTGACCCTGCACGCGAAGATCGCCACCAACTGGGTCCTGAAGAAGGACGCCGGGGGGGCGTATGTCCAGGACGACTACGTCCGGGCGGGCTTCCTCGGCTTCAGCTCGGCCACCGGCGTCGTCAAACAGGACTTCGGCGACTCCGTGTCCTGGATGACCGACCGGGTCGGCGAGGCCGTCGACTCCCTGGTCGCCCTGCCGTCCAAGATCCCCGCTCTGTGGGACGCCGCCTTCGGCGACGGCCCGCGCGAACCGGACTCCCCGATGGGCATCGTCGGCGCGGCGAGGGTGAGCGGCGAGATCGCGACCCTGGACATCCCGGCGTCACAGCAGCTGGCGACGTTCGTGTTCCTCCTGGCAGGCTTCAACCTCTCCCTGTTCCTCTTCAACATGCTCCCGCTGCTGCCGCTCGACGGCGGCCATATCGCGGGCGCCCTGTGGGAGTCGCTGCGCCGCAACCTGGCCAGGGTCCTGCGCCGTCCGGACCCCGGTCCGTTCGACGTGGCGAAGCTGATGCCCGTGGCGTACGTGGTGGCCGGAATCTTCGTCTGCTTCACGCTGCTGGTGCTGGTCGCGGACCTCGTTAACCCGGTCAGAATCTCCTAGTCACACGGAGTTCGAGGCGGCCCGGGACGGTACGTCCAGGGCCGCCTTCCATTGAGTGGGTTTAGGGGCCGTGATGTGCTGGCGGGAGGGCCCGTGCCGTAATCTCGAAGCCTGGAGCCCGCTGCTGACGGGACCGGACCTTGATCCACGACTTGGGGTTGCACAGCAGATGACTGCGATTTCTCTCGGCATGCCGTCCGTACCGACCAAGCTCGCCGAGCGCCGGAAGAGCCGTCAGATCCAGGTCGGATCCGTCCCGGTCGGCGGGGACGCACCGGTCTCGGTCCAGTCCATGACCACGACGCGTACGTCGGACATCGGCGCCACCCTCCAGCAGATCGCCGAGCTCACGGCCTCCGGCTGCCAGATCGTGCGCGTGGCGTGCCCCACACAGGACGACGCCGATGCCCTGGCGACGATCGCCCGCAAGTCCCAGATCCCGGTGATCGCGGACATCCACTTCCAGCCGAAGTACGTCTTCGCCGCCATCGAGGCCGGCTGCGCCGCGGTCCGGGTCAACCCGGGCAACATCAAGCAGTTCGACGACAAGGTCAAGGAGATCGCGCGGGCCGCCAAGGACCACGGCACCCCGATCCGCATCGGCGTCAACGCCGGCTCGCTGGACCGTCGTCTGCTCCAGAAGTACGGCAAGGCGACCCCCGAGGCCCTCGTCGAGTCGGCCCTGTGGGAGGCGTCGCTCTTCGAGGAGCACGACTTCCGGGACATCAAGATCTCCGTCAAGCACAACGACCCCGTCGTCATGGTCAGGGCCTACCAGCTGCTGGCCGAGCAGTGCGACTACCCCCTCCACCTCGGGGTGACCGAGGCGGGCCCGGCGTTCCAGGGCACGATCAAGAGCGCGGTCGCCTTCGGCGCCCTCCTCTCCCAGGGCATCGGCGACACGATCCGCGTCTCGTTGTCGGCCCCTCCGGTGGAGGAGGTCAAGGTCGGCAACCAGATCCTGGAGTCCCTGAACCTCAAGCAGCGCGGCCTGGAGATCGTCTCCTGCCCGTCCTGCGGCCGAGCCCAGGTCGACGTCTACAAGCTGGCCGAAGAGGTCACCGCCGGCCTGACCGGCATGGAGGTCCCCCTCCGCGTCGCCGTCATGGGCTGCGTCGTCAACGGCCCGGGCGAGGCCCGCGAGGCCGACCTCGGCGTCGCCTCCGGCAACGGCAAGGGCCAGATCTTCGTCAAGGGCGAGGTCATCAAGACGGTCCCCGAGTCCAAGATCGTCGAGACCCTCATCGAGGAGGCGATGAAGATCGCCGAGCAGATGGAGGCGGAGGGCGTGGAGTCGGGCGAGCCGTCGGTGGCGGTCGCGGGCTGAGTCTTCCGCCCCCGCCGCCCTCACCCGTCCCGTCCCCGGGGGCTGCCGCCCCCGGACCTCCGCTTCGGCCCTGAAGGGGCCTCGTCCTCAAACGCCGGACGGGCTGAATGGAGGGCCGCAGGCCCTCCCAGGGGCGCGGGGAACTGCGCGACCGGCCCCCACCGCCCGCAGCCGCCAACCGGCCCCAGCGTCCCGAGCTCACAGGCGCCCGGCCCAGCGGCGCAGCCGGGGGCGGCATGGCTCAGCTTCCGCAGGTACAGTGCGGGGACCAGCAGAACCCCAGCGTGAGGCCCCCGCACCGTGTTGACCCAGACCACCTCACGGGTCCTCGAACCGAGTGACCTGGACGCGGCGCTCGCCGTCCTCGACCGCGAGCCGGTCGCGAACGCCTTCGTGACGTCCCGCGTCCAGATCGCCGGCCTCGACCCCTGGCGCCTCGGCGGCGAGATGTGGGGCTGGTACGAGGACGGCATGCTGACGTCCCTGTGCTACGCGGGCGCCAACCTCGTCCCGATCTGCGCCACCCCCCGAGCCGTACGGGCCTTCGCCGACCGTGCCCGCCGCGCGGGCCGCCGCTGCTCCTCCATCGTCGGCCCCGCCGACTCCACCGCCCAGCTGTGGCGCCTGCTGGAGCCCAACTGGGGCCCGGCGCGCGAGATCCGCTCCCACCAGCCCCTGATGATCACCGACCGCATGCCCGCCGACATCACCCCGGATCCGTACGTCCGCCGCATCCGCAAGGACGAGATGGAGACGATCATGCCGGCGTGCGTGGCGATGTTCACCGAGGAGGTCGGCGTCTCACCGCTGGCCGGCGACGGCGGACTTCTCTACCAGGCCCGGGTCGCCGAACTCGTCGGGTCCGGCCGCTCGTTCGCCCGTCTCGACCCGGACGGCAAGGTCGTCTTCAAGGCCGAGATCGGCGCCGCCACCGACCGCGCCTGCCAGATCCAGGGCGTCTGGGTGGCCCCCGAGTACCGCGGCCAGGGCCTGGCGGCCCCCGGCATGGCCGCCGTCCTGCGCTACGCCCTGGCGGACGTGGCCCCGGTGGTCAGCCTCTACGTCAACGACTTCAACACGGCGGCGAGAAGGACGTACCAGAGAGTCGGCTTCCAGGAGGTCGGCGCCTTCATGAGCGTCCTGTTCTGAACGTCCGTCCAGGTAGGCTCCCCACCATGCGCCTTCCCGGTCACGCACATCGCCGCCAACCAGACGACATCGTGATCGGCCCCCTGGACCTCTCGGCCCACGTGGACGAGGCCCTGGCGGTCCAGGCGGTGGCGTTCGGCCTGGGCCCCGACGAAGTCGCCGTACGCCGCCAGATCGTCCTGCGCCATATGACCTACCCCGGAGCGAGAGCCCTGGGCGCGACCACCTCGGGCACCCTCGTCGGCTTCGTCTACGGCATGCCCAACGACCGTACCCACTGGTGGTCCACCGTCGTGGAGCCCTATCTGCGGGCCCAGGGCCACGACATCTGGCTCGACGACTCCTTCGTCATCACGGAACTCCACGTCCACCCCCGCTACCAGAACCGGGGCGTCGGCCGCTCACTGATCACCACGATCACGGACGGCGCCGCCGAACCCCGCTCGATCCTCTCGGCCATCGACGTCGACAGCCCGGCCCGTGGTCTCTACCACTCCCTGGGCTACGAGGACCTCGCCCGCCAGGTCCTTTTCCCCAGCGCTCCCAAGCCGTACGCCGTGATGGGCGCGCCTCTCCCGCTCCGCCGCCGTTAACCGATTTCCACCGTCCCGTACCGCCCGGCTAACCTCCTGCCATAACCCACATCCGGCAGGAGTACGAGAACCATGGCCAACGCACCGGTCCAGCGCATGTCCCAGTTGATGGCGAAGACGCTGCGCGACGACCCGGCGGACGCCGAGGTCCTCAGCCACAAGCTGCTCGTCCGCGCCGGCTACGTCCGCCGCACGGCGGCCGGCATCTGGTCCTGGCTGCCCCTCGGCAAGCGCGTCCTCGCCAACGTGGAGCGCATCGTGCGCGAGGAGATGGACGCGATCGGCGCCCAGGAGGTGCTGCTCCCGGCGCTGCTGCCGCGTGAGCCGTACGACGCGACCGGCCGCTGGGACGAGTACGGCCAGGAGCTGTTCCGCCTGAAGGACCGCAAGGGCGGCGACTACCTCCTCGGCCCGACCCACGAGGAGATCTTCACCCTGCTGGTGAAGGACCAGGCGTCCTCGTACAAGGACCTGCCGGTCATCCTCTACCAGATCCAGCACAAGTACCGTGACGAGGCCCGTCCGCGGGCCGGCATCCTGCGCGGCCGTGAGTTCCTGATGAAGGACTCCTACTCCTTCGACACCGCCGACGAGGGCCTCGCCCAGTCCTACGCCCTGCACCGCCAGGCCTACCAGCGCGTCTTCGAGCGCCTCGGCCTCGACTACCGCATCTGCGCCGCCACCGCCGGCGCGATGGGCGGCTCGAAGTCGGAGGAGTTCCTCGCCCCGGCCGAGGCCGGCGAGGACACCTTCGCGGACTGCCCGAACTGCGACTTCGCGGCCAACACCGAGGCGATCACCTACGAACTGAAGCCGGTCGACGCCGCCGGCGTGGCCGCGCTCGAGGAGATCCCGACCCCGGACACCCCCACCATCGAGACCCTCGCCGCCCACCTCGGCGTCGAGGCCTCCGCCACCCTGAAGAACCTGCTGGTCAAGGTCGACGGCGAGATCGTCGCCGTCGGTGTCCCCGGCGACCGCGAGGTCGACATGGACAAGGTCGAGGCGCACTTCGCCCCGGCCGTCGTCGAGATGGTCACCGAGGCGGACTTCGCGGAGAACCGGGACCTGGTGCGCGGCTACGTCGGCCCGCAGGGCCTGGGCGAGAAGGTGAAGTACCTCGCCGACCCGCGCGTGGCCCCCGGCACCTCCTGGATCACCGGAGCCAACAAGGAGGGCATGCACGCGAAGAACGTCGTCGCGGGCCGTGACTTCGAGGTGGACGAGTACGTCGACGTGGTGGTCGTCCAGGACGGCGACCCCTGCCCGAAGTGCGGCACCGGCCTCAACCTGGACCGCGCCATCGAGATCGGCCACATCTTCCAGCTCGGCCGCAAGTACGCGGACGCGCTGAAGCTCGACGTCCTCGGCCAGAACGGCAAGCCGGTCCGCGTCACCATGGGCTCCTACGGCATCGGTGTCTCCCGCGCTGTCGCCGCCCTCGCCGAGCAGACCGCCGACGACAAGGGCCTGTGCTGGCCGGCCGAGGTCGCCCCGGCCGACGTCCACGTGGTCGCCGCGGGCAAGGCCCTGCAGACCGAACTCGCCCTCGACGTCTCCGAGAAGCTGGCCACGGCCGGCCTGCGCGTCCTGTGCGACGACCGCGCCGGTGTCTCGCCGGGCGTGAAGTTCACCGACTCGGAGCTGATCGGCGTACCGCAGATCCTGGTGGCCGGGCGGCGCGCGGCCGAGGGCGTCGTCGAGCTGAAGGACCGCAGGACCGGTGAGCGCGAGGAGCTGACGGTGGACGAGGCGATCGCCCGCCTGACGGCGTAGCGCAACCCGTAGGAACCGCCTGACCGTTCCTCTCCGTGGCACTGACACAGCGTCGGTGCCGCACGGAGGGGAACGGTCCTGCGTATCGGCTCACCACATCGGTTCAGCCGGCCTCGGCCGTGAGCACGCGGGGGAGGAGTTCGTGCGGCAGCTCGACGCGCATGCCGCAGAAGCAGCGCAGGGGCCCGCCGCGTGAGCCGGGGGCGCCCAGGTCGATGAGCAGGATGTCCGCCACTTCCCGGAGCACCTCACGCGCCGGGGCACCTCTGGCTACGCGGATGCTGACCTCGTCCGGGTCCCAGACCGCGATGCTCGCCAGACCGTCCGTCACGGCAATGTGCACGCACACAACTGTCTCCCCAGGGATGCACTACGGCACGGAGTGATCCGCTCCGGGAGGTCAGCGGCTGACTGATGGTACCGACGGCGGTCGGGTGCGTGAGGAGTTTCGTCATATTCTCCCGTCGCACCGGAAGCTTCCGTCACACCCGGCACGCGCCGGCGGTACGGCCCGATGGCCGAAAACGAGCCCCTGACCTCAGCCGATGCGGCTGACCTGAAGCATCGCCTCGGCGTCCTTCAGCAGTGCGCGCTGACGTGCCTCCGGCAATTGCCGGTACAGCTTGAGGAGTCGGGCCTCGCGCTCGTCCCCGCTGGGCCCCGGAACGGGGCGGCCGACCGCCTCGAAGAACTCCCTCGGTGTGGTCCGCACGCCCCAGCGCCGGAACACCTCGACCATGGCCCGCAGCTTCTCCGGATCGATGCGCGAGGTGCCGCGGGTGCGGTTCATCCAGGCGTTCAGCGTCGGATAGGAGATGCCGGCCTCGGCTGCCAGGTCCTTCTGGGTTCGGCCCGGCACCTGTGCCAGGAGATGTTCGAGCAGAGCCGCCAGGTCCTCGTCCCGGCGAGGGGGATCCTGGCCGGGTTCCGGGTCTCCTGCGCTGCTCTGCTGGATCGTCACGCATCGAGGATCCGGCATCAATATCTACAAGCGCAAGTAGATCGCAGATCGCTCACGAAGGCGTCGGGAGCGCGCGGGAGCGCTGCGCGGGCGGCCGTGCAATCGCGCGCCCCCAGCCTCCCCGGACCGCCCGTCATTTCTCACGCTCCGTAGGTATCTTGACACTATCTGCATCTACATGAAGACTGTAGATGACTCCGGATGTGGATCGCGGCCCCTGGTGCGAGATGTTGTCGCACGCCCTGAGAATCTACATCTACATGAATATTGAAGATTCGAGAGATCGACTCGACGGGAGAACCGATCGTGTCCTTACCGGACAACGTCATCACCGCTCCGGGCGACCCGGAACCCGAGCTCGTCGCCCGGGCCCGCACGGGCGACCGGGAGGCGTTCGCGGCCCTGTACCACCAGCACTACCGCGTGGTGTACGGGTTTCTGCTGGTGCGCACGCGCAACAGACATCTGGCGGAGGACCTGACCCAGGAGGTGTTCACCCGCGCCCTGCGGCGCATCGACGCCTTCACCTGGCAGGGCACGACCTTCGCCGCCTGGCTGACCACCATCGCGAAGAACCTCTACCTCGACGAACTCGGCCGTGGCCGTACCCGTCTGGAAACCTCTGTCGCCGAGTTCGACGACCCGGGGGAGACCGGCCGGGACACGGAGGCGCTCGCCCTGCGCGCACTGGAGGCCGTCGAGGCCCATGAGGCGGTCCGCACCGCCCTGCACACCCTCAACGCCCAGCAGCGGCACTGCGTGGAACTGCGCTTCCTCGACGAACTGACGCCGCAGGAGACGGCGTTGGCGATGGGCCGGAGCGTCGGCGCGGTCAAGACGCTGACCTACCGCGCCCTGCGCAAGCTGCGTCGGCCGACCGGGGCGGTGTCCGGATGAACAGCAACGTCCCGCACGCCGTCGGCGTGATCCGCGCGGTACTGGAGTCCACCGGGGCCGACCGGGCGACCGCGGTCGCGCACGCGCTCGACTCCGCCCGCCTCCTCGTCGACCCCGGGCGCTCCTTCGGTGCCGTACTGCACCGGACGCCGGACGGCGGCTGGACCCCGGCGCCGCGCCCCCTCACCCACCTGGAGCGCAAGGCCCTGGCCTGGGACGCCTCCTGCGCACGGGCACGTTCCGTGGCACACGCCATCGAACGCCGACTGGCCGGGCACGCCGGTCCCTCCGGCGTGCGCGTGGACGGCGACCGGGTGCGGGTCGTGCTCCGCGTCGACGGCCCCCTCCCGTGGGCCCGCTGGCGCGCGTACCTGGGCGTCACGGCCGTCGGGGCGGGCACCCGCCCGCACACGGTGGTCGGCGAGGGCGAGCGTGGCGGCGTCCGGGTGACGGTGGTGGCCCATGGCGCCACCTCGACGCCACCGCGCATGGCGCCACCGGCGGAGGCGACCCCACCGACAGCCGCGCACGCGGCGCCACCGCGCATGGCGCCACGGGCGGAGGCGACCCCACCGACGGCCGCGCACGCGGCGCCACCGCGCATGGCGCCACGGGCGGAGGCGACCCCACCGACGGCCGCGCACGCGGCGCCACCGCGCATGGCGCCACGGGCGGAGGCGACCCCGTCCACGACAGCCGCGCCCGCGGCAACTCCGCCTGCGGCAACCCCGGTTGTGGCAACCCTGCGCGTGGCGCCCGCGCCTGCGGCAACCCCGCCTGCGGCAACTTCGCCTGCAGCAACCCGGCGCGTGGTGCCTTCGCCTGTGGCACCCCCGCCTGCGGAACCCCCGCCTGTGGCGCCTCCGCCCACGGCCATCCCCTTGGCGGCACCCGCCCTCGCCTCCTCGGCGCCCGGACCGCGGGCGCGTCTCTTCCGGCTCGGTGGCGTCACCTACGACCTGGCGCTTCCGCAGCGCGACGCGCAGGGCGACATCTGGTACTTCCAGGGCTGCCGGAGCCACGACGGCATGCCCCTGATGTCTCTGGACGGCCGGTCCGAGCGGTGCTCCCTCGCCAATCTGGCGGTTCATCTGGGGCCGTTGTCGCCGGTGCGGGCCGTCACACCGGATGTCGTGTCCGCCGACGTCCGGGCGTTACCCGTGCCGACAGGGCCCTCCGGACTGATGTGCGGCCCGATCGGGCCGGTCGTATGACTGCCGGTGGGGCAGGCGCGCGGATCCCGGGCGCGGTGGCGGCGGACGGAGGTTCGCGGGTCTGGGAGGCGAGCGCCGCCTGCGGGGAACGGGACGCGGACCTCTGGTTCTCGCGCAGTTCCTGGCCCACGGCCGTGGCGATCTGTACGGCCTGTCCCGTGCTCGAACCATGCCTGGCCGCTGTACTGCAACGGGAGAAGGGTCTGGCACGGTGCCGCCGCCAGGGCGTCGTGGCCGGACTGACGGGTCCCCAGCGGCATGACCTGGAGCGCGCCGCGAACCTGTCACGGGCACAGCAGCGCCGGCCGGCACCGCGACCCGGTGAGCCCGCCGATCGCGCCGCACCCCGTGCCCCGGCGGCATCCCGTGCCCCGGCGGAATCCCGTGCCCCGTCCGCAGCCCCGCGCCCCCTGCCCGCCCCCTGCGGCACCCGCGCCGCTTACCAACGGCACCTGCGCCGGGGCGAACCCGTCGACGAGGCGTGCCGCGCCGCCAACGCCCGAGAGGCCGGCCGCTACCGCCGTACCGGCTCGACCCGTGACCCGCGGGAGCAGGCCATGCCCCGCGACTCCGGTCGCCACCCCGGCTCGACGCGTGACCTGCGGGATAAGCCCTGCCCCCGCGACTCCGATCGCCCCACCGGCTCCACCGGTGCCCTGCGGGAGCAGGCCATGCCCCGCGACTCCGGTCGCCCCACCGGCTCCACCGGTGACCTGCGGGAGCAGCCCCGCCTCCGCCCCCGCGACCCCGCCCGACATCGCGACCCCGCCCGACATCGCGCCGCGACGTCCGGCGACCCGAGCTGACATCCCCTCACCGCAACCGGAGTACCTCATGTCCTCGACCCCGTCGGATCCCCTGCCCGACGCGCCCGGAGCCGGCCGTCCCCGGAGCCCGGGTCCCCTCGGCCGCGCGGCCGCCGCCCTGCGCCGAGTCCTGCGGCGGCGCGGCGCGCGGCGGACCGGCCCCCGCCACCGCCTGGGCCGCGACCTCGACGACTGCCGACAGGAGCGCGAGCGCTGGCAGCGGCACGCCGACTCCTACGAACGGGAGTTGACCGACGTACGGCGTGAACGCGCCCTGCTGCTGGCCTGGTTGGCGGCGCTGCACCCGGCGAGCGCGGTGCTCACCCCCGACGCCGGCTCCGGTCCGGACGGCGTCCACCTGCTGTGCGTCGAGGCCGGGGGACGGCAGTTGTCCTGGCGGCTGTCACCTGCCGAGGTGCCGCTGTTCGCCCATGTCCCGTACGCGCATCCGGTCACCACGGACCGTCCCGCGCCGCCCGATCAGTCGGCCCACATCCGCAGGCACACCAGGCTGCTGGCGATGGAGGGGATCCTCTCGGGCGCGACGGCCGAGACCTGGGCGGCGGTGACGCCTCTGCGGCCCGGCGAGCACTGAAGGCGCCGGCCGGCCGTCCGGCGCCCCCGCGAGACCCCGGTCGGCAGGCTCGGGAGGCAAGTCGACCGGATCCACCACGCCCCTCTGCTCCGACCCACGGCAGGGGGGCGTGGTCCGTCCATGGCATCCGGCGCCGCAGGAGCAGGGGCTACGACAGCCAGCCCGCGAACTCCAGCAACAACTCCGCGTCCTGCGGCCGCCCGACCCGCCGGGCCCGCACCCCGGACTCCACGGCCCGGAACAGCGTCCACCCCCGCAGCCGCTCCTGATCCACCTCCAGCGACTCCGCGAGCCGCTTGATCCGCCGCCGCGTCGTGGCCGCCCCCGACGGCGAGGCGATCAGATCCTCCACCCGGTCCCGCACCAGGCGCGCCAGGTCGAACGCGCACTCACCCACGACCGGATCCGGCCCCACCGCCAGCCACGGCATCCGCTCCCCGGCGAGCACCTTGCTCTGCCGGAACGTCCCGTGCAGCAACCGCCGTTCGGGCGGCGCGGCCAGCAGTTCCTCGCGGGCGGCCAGCGCGGCGTCGACCAGCACCGCCACCTCCGTGTCCGTCGACGCGGTCGCCCGCATCGCCTCGGCCTGCCGCCCCGTCCGCTCGGCCACCGTCTCGAACTGTGGGCCGGCCGGGGGCTCCACCCACAGCCGCCGCAGCGTCCCCGCCGCCTCCAGCAGCGCCTTCGCCTCCGGCAACGACCGCACCGACAGATCCGGACGCAGCCGCTCCAGCAGCAGCACGCCCTCGGTCACGAGGGGCTCCAGAAGCTGTACGGCACCCGTGCCGCCCCAGTGCGCGAGCGCGGCCCGCTCGCTCTCCGGGCGGGCCCGGGGCGGCGCCAGCTTCAGCACGGCCGGCGTGCCGTCCGGCCGCCGCACCAGCACCACCAGGCTGCTGCGGCCGCCCGGCACCTGCACCCGTTCAACGGTCAACTCGCGTAGCGCGACGGCCTGGTGGGCCGCCTCCGGCAGCTTCTCCAACCAGTCGTCACCGTCCGGTGCCGTCTCACCGAGCGCCCGGACCAGACGCTGCGGCGGTTCGAAAGCCATGCGCGAGTCGTTCCCTTCCCGTACTGCCCGTACGTGTGCCGCGGTCCCGCGTCACACGGTGGGCGCCGCCGACGGGGACGTGGTGCCCGCGCGCTCGGCGAGCCCAGGGAAGGCTACGCTCCCGCCCCGCCAGCGCACCGCCCGCACCGCGGCCTCCCGCAGCGCCTCGGCGGCCCTGCCCCGCAGCTCACCCTCGGCTGCCCGCACCAGGTCGGAGTACACCCCAGCCACCCGGTCCTCCAGCTCGGCGGCCAGCAGGACGGCCGAAGCCGAGTCCGGCACCGGGAAGGGCAGCGCGTACGCGGCGCTCGCGGAGACCGGCTCGGCGCCCCGGTCGCGCACCTCGCGTGCCAGCGCGTCCCGCCGCGCCCGGTGCGCCGCGTATGCCGCACGTGCCTCCGAGCGCCGTTCCTCGGCGATCCGGCCGCCGACGACGCCGTATCCATACACGACCGCGTGCTCGGCGGCGAGCGCCGCCTGGAGGGCCTTGACGGTCGCCTGCTTCGTCTCGCTCACTTGGCCCCCTCCGTCAGCAGATACGCGTGCGCCGCACCGGCCGCGGCCACCGAGGCCAGCAGCCGCGCCAGTTCGCCGGGCACTTCGAGCAGTGCCTTCGCCCGCCGGTCCGCCAGTGCCCGTTCGGCGGCGGCCAGCCCGGCCAGCGCGTCCCGCTCGTTCGCCGGAACGGACACGCCCGGCGACGGGGAGGCCGACGGCGACGCCGTACCGCCCTTCGGCGCCCCGGACGACGTGGGCGAACCGGTGGACCCTCCGGCCGGACCCGCGCCGAACGCCGCCGTGTGTCGCATGGCCTCCGCCCGCAACGGCCCCACCAGCCCCGTCAGCGCCGGATGGGCGGCGAGCACGGCGTCGTAGTGCCCGACCAGGTCCTCGCTGTCGCGGGCCGCACGCGCGCGTGCCTTCTCGGCCAGGGACGGGCTGCCGCTGGTGCCGCCGTCCGCATCGTCGGACCGGGAGGTGCAGCCCACCAGCAGCGCGGCACCGGCGGCCGAGGCGAGCAGGGTTCTTCTGCGCGGCCCCGAGGGGTGGCGCGAGGGCGGGGGATACGGCACGGCACACGTCCTCGGGGACTCGTACGAACACGCAGGCGGGACGCGCCCGCCGTGATCACCGTACCCGCGCGTCCGGCAGAGTCATGTCACCGGCTCGACAGCCGACCTCGAGGGGCGCGGGGCCGTGTCGATCTGCGGCTCCGCCGCGCGGGCGCGATCACCCACAGGGAACCCGCACTCGCCCGCAAACCCGCAGTCCCGACCCCTTCGGCGACGCGGCCCCGCCGCCGGAGGCTGGACGCAACACTCCCCGCGACCCGATACCCTTTGACCAGACACGCGACCCATCCCACAACAGCACACGCGGCCGAGGAGTCACCCGGATGAGCACCACCCAGAGCGAGAGGCTGCGAGAACTTCTGGAACCGCTCGTCAACTCTCAGGGCCTCGATCTCGAAGAGATCGCAGTGGACTCCGTCGGACGCAAGCGAGTGCTGCGCGTCGTGGTCGACTCCGACTCCGGGGCGGACCTGGACCAGATCGCCGATGTGAGCCGTGGGCTCTCGGCGAAGCTCGACGAGACCGACGCGATGGGCGAGGGCGAGTACACCCTCGAGGTCGGCACCCCGGGCGCGGAACGCCCCCTCAGTGAGCACCGGCACTATGTGCGCGCCGTCGACCGGCTGGTGAAGTTCCAGTTGGCCGAGGGCGGGGAACTGGTGGCCCGGATCCTGAAGGTGGACGACGAGGGCCTCGATCTCGAAGTGCCCGGAGTCAAGGGCCGCAGGCCCACCAGCCGCAGACTCGGCTTCCCGCAGATCGAGAAGGCCCGCGTGCAGGTCGAGTTCAACCGCAAGGACAAGAAGGAAGAGGAGGCGTAGCCGTGGACATCGACATGAGTGCCCTGCGGGGCTTGGTTCGGGAGAAGGAGATCTCCTTCGACCTGCTGGTCGAGGCGATCGAGTCGGCCCTCCTCATCGCCTACCACCGCACCGAGGGAAGCCGCCGCCACGCGCGCGTGGAGCTGAACCGGGAGACCGGACATGTGACCGTGTGGGCGAAGGAGGATCCCGAGGATCTTCAGGAGGGCCAGGAGGCCCGCGAGTTCGACGACACCCCCTCCGGCTTCGGCCGGATCGCCGCCACCACCGCCAAGCAGGTCATCCTGCAGCGTCTGCGCGACGCCGAGGACGACGCGACGCTCGGCGAGTACGCGGGGCGCGAGGGCGACATCGTCACCGGCGTGGTCCAGCAGGGCCGCGACCCGAAGAACGTGCTCGTGGACATCGGCAAGCTGGAGGCCATCCTGCCGGTGCAGGAGCAGGTCCCGGGCGAGACCTATCCGCACGGGATGCGGCTGCGGTCGTACGTCGTCCGGGTGGCCAAGGGTGTGCGCGGTCCCTCCGTGACCCTGTCCCGGACGCACCCCAACCTGGTGAAGAAGCTCTTCGCCCTGGAGGTGCCGGAGATCGCCGACGGCTCGGTGGAGATCGCCGCCATCGCCCGCGAGGCCGGCCACCGCACCAAGATCGCCGTAAGGTCCACCCGCTCCGGTCTGAACGCCAAGGGCGCCTGCATCGGCCCCATGGGCGGCCGGGTGCGCAACGTCATGGGCGAGCTGAACGGCGAGAAGATCGACATCGTCGACTGGTCGGACGACCCGGCCGAGATGGTGGCGAACGCGCTGTCCCCGGCCCGGGTCTCCAAGGTCGAGGTCGTGGACATGGCGGCCCGCTCCGCGCGGGTGACCGTGCCCGACTACCAACTGTCACTGGCGATCGGCAAGGAAGGGCAGAATGCCCGGCTCGCCGCCAGGCTCACCGGCTGGCGGATCGACATCCGCCCGGACACCGAGCAGGCCGGGGAATAGATCCAAGCCGCCAGGCGCTCAGATCACGTCAGGTTACCGGGCGGCAACTGTTCGAATCCTGCCCCAAAGGGGTGAGGTCGGTACGGGGAGGTAGACTTAGTGATGTCTGGCCGGACACGCGCCCGCGCCTGCCCTGAACGTACCTGTGTGGGGTGCCGGGAGCGAGCGGCCAAGGCTGATCTGCTGCGGATCGTGGCGATCAAGGACGAGTGCGTCCCTGATCCAAGCGGTACGCTGCCCGGCCGGGGTGCGTACGTACACCCCGCCCTGGTCTGTCTCGACCAGGCGGTGCGCCGACGGGCGTTCACGCGGGCGCTGCGCGCCCCGGGAGCGCTCGACACAAAGGCGTTGCGCCGGTACGTCGAGCAGACAACAGTTGCTGAGCAGGCAACACCGTAAGAAAGCGTCGTGCGGAACCGCCGTGCGGCCCAGGTACCCCGCGAGTTGGAAGTAGGTCGAGATTGCGATGAGCACTCGATGAGCACGCGATGAGTACGCCCATGAAGTAGCGACGGTCCGGCCGCAACCCGGACCTAAAAGGAGCGAAGTGGCTAAGGTCCGGGTATACGAACTCGCCAAGGAGTTCGGTGTGGAGAGCAAGGTCGTCATGGCCAAGCTCCAGGAACTCGGTGAATTCGTCCGTTCGGCGTCTTCGACCATCGAAGCGCCCGTCGTCCGCAAACTGACGGACGCCCTCCAGCAGGGCGGCGGAGGCGGCAAGTCCGCCCCCGCTCGTAAGGCTGCCCCGGCGAAGCCGGCAGCCCCCTCCCCGGCGCAGGCAGCCCGTCCGGCTCCGCCGCGCCCGGCGGCCCCCAAGCCGGCTGCCGAGAAGCCCGCGGCCCCGGCCGCGCCGGCCTCTCCCGGCCCCCGTCCCACCCCGGGCCCGAAGCCCGCGCCGCGGCCCGCCCCGGCGTCCCCGGCTCCGAGCGCGCCCGAGTTCACGGCACCGCCGGCGGCACCCGCCGCTCCGGCCGCCTCCCAGGGCCAGGGCTCCGGCCCGCGTCCGGGCGCCCCGCGTCCGGGTGGCCAGGCCCCGCGCCCCGGCGCTCCGCGTCCCGGTGGCCAGGGCGGCCAGGGCCGTGGTGACCGCGGCGACCGTCCCGGCGCTCCGCGTCCGGGTGGCGGTGCCCCGCGTCCCGGTGCCCGTCCGGCCGGTCCCCGTCCGGGCAACAACCCGTTCACCTCTGGTGGCTCCACCGGCATGGCGCGCCCGCAGGCGCCCCGTCCGGGCGGCGCCCCGCGTCCCGGCGGCCCCGGTGGCGCCGGCGCTCCCGGCGGCGCTCCGCGTCCGCAGGGCCAGGGCGGTCCCCGTCCCCAGGGTCAGGGCGGTCCCCGCCCGCAGGCTCCGGGCGGCTCGCGTCCCTCGCCGGGCGGCATGCCCCGTCCGCAGGGCGGCGGCCCGCGTCCCGGCGGCGGCCCCGGTGGCCCGCGTCCGAACCCCGGCATGATGCCGCAGCGTCCGGCTGCCGGCCCGCGTCCCGGCGGTGGCCCCGGCGGTGGCCGCGGCCCCGGCGGCGGCGGTCGTCCCGGTGGCGGCGGTCGTCCGGGCGGTGGCGGCGGCTTCGCCGGCCGTCCCGGTGGCGGCGGCGGTGGCGGCTTCGCCGGCCGTCCCGGTGGTCCCGGTGGCGGTGGCGGCGGTTTCGCCGGCCGTCCGGGTGGTCCCGGCGGTGGCGGCGGTGGCCGTCCCGGCTTCGGCGGTCGTCCCGGTGGTCCGGGCGGTCGTGGTGGCACGCAGGGCGCCTTCGGTCGTCCCGGTGGTCCCGCGCGCCGTGGCCGCAAGTCGAAGCGGCAGAGGCGCCAGGAGTACGAGGCCATGCAGGCCCCGTCGGTCGGCGGCGTGATGCTGCCTCGCGGCAACGGCGAGTCCATTCGCCTGTCGCGCGGTGCCTCCCTCACCGACTTCGCGGAGAAGATCAACGCCAACCCGGCGTCGCTCGTCGCGGTCATGATGAACCTCGGCGAGATGGTCACCGCGACCCAGTCCGTCTCCGACGAGACGCTGGAGCTCCTGGCCAGCGAGATGAACTACACGGTTCAGATCGTCAGCCCCGAGGAGGAGGACCGCGAGCTTCTCGAGTCCTTCGACATCGAGTTCGGCGAGGACGAGGGCGACGAGGAGGACCTGGTGGTCCGCCCGCCGGTCGTCACCGTCATGGGTCACGTCGACCACGGTAAGACCCGACTCCTCGACGCCATCCGCAAGACGAACGTCATCGCGGGCGAGGCCGGCGGCATCACCCAGCACATCGGTGCCTACCAGGTCTCGACCCAGGTCAACGACGAGGACCGCGCGATCACCTTCATCGACACCCCGGGTCACGAGGCGTTCACCGCCATGCGTGCCCGTGGTGCCCGGTCGACGGACATCGCGATCCTGGTCGTCGCGGCCAACGACGGCGTCATGCCGCAGACGGTCGAGGCGCTCAACCACGCCAAGGCGGCCGACGTCCCGATCGTCGTCGCGGTCAACAAGATCGACGTCGAGGGCGCCGACCCGACCAAGGTGCGCGGTCAGCTCACCGAGTACGGGCTGGTGGCCGAGGAGTACGGCGGCGACACCATGTTCGTCGACATCTCCGCCAAGCAGGGTCTGCACATCGACTCCCTGCTGGAGGCCGTGGTCCTCACCGCGGACGCCTCGCTCGACCTGCGGGCCAACCCGAACCAGGACGCGCAGGGCATCTCGATCGAGTCCCGTCTCGACCGCGGCCGCGGTGCCGTGGCGACGGTCCTCGTCCAGCGAGGCACCCTGCGGGTCGGCGACACGATGGTCGTGGGCGACGCCTACGGCCGCGTCCGCGCCATGCTCGACGACAACGGCAACAACGTCGCCGAGGCCGGCCCCTCCACGCCGGTTCAGGTCCTGGGTCTGACCAACGTCCCGGGTGCGGGCGACAACTTCCTGGTGGTGGACGAGGACCGTACGGCCCGTCAGATCGCCGAGAAGCGCGCCGCCCGTGAGCGCAACGCCGCGTTCGCCAAGCGCACGCGCCGTGTCTCCCTCGAGGACCTGGACAAGGTGCTCAAGGCCGGCGAGGTCCAGCAGCTCAACCTCATCATCAAGGGTGACGCTTCCGGTTCGGTCGAGGCCCTCGAGTCCTCGCTGCTCCAGCTGGACGTCGGCGAAGAGGTCGACATCCGCGTCCTGCACCGCGGCGTCGGTGCGGTCACGGAGTCCGACATCGACCTGGCCATGGGCTCCGACGCCATCGTCATCGGCTTCAACGTGCGCGCCGCCGGGCGTGCGCAGCAGATGGCCGAGCGCGAAGGCGTGGACGTCCGGTACTACTCGGTCATCTACCAGGCGATCGAGGAGATCGAGGCGGCCCTCAAGGGCATGCTCAAGCCGGAGTTCGAGGAGGTCGAGCTCGGTACGGCGGAGATCCGCGAGGTCTTCAAGTCGTCCAAGCTGGGCAACATCGCGGGTGTTCTCATCCGCTCCGGCGAGGTCAAGCGCAACACCAAGGCGCGCCTCATCCGCGACGGCAAGGTGGTCGCGGAGAACCTCAACATCGAGGGTCTGCGTCGCTTCAAGGACGACGTCACCGAGATCCGCGAAGGGTTCGAGGGCGGTATCAACCTCGGCAACTTCAACGACATCAAGGTCGACGACGTCATCGCGACGTACGAGATGCGCGAGAAGCCGCGCGTCTGATCCACGCAGCACGCGATCGGGGCCGATCGGCGGGAGCAGAATTTCCGTCGATCGGCCCCGGCCGTTGCGTGTACGGTTCCCGTATCGGCGTCGCACGGCGCCCGTACCCCGAACCGGCGGGACATCCGGATACACACATGTATGTGGGGACTCTGTCCTTCGACCTGCTCCTCGGTGATGTGCACTCACTGAAGGAGAAACGCTCTCTCGTCCGCCCGATCGTGGCCGAACTCCAGCGCAAGTACGCGGTGAGTGTGGCGGAGACGGGGCACCAGAAACTCCACCGCAGGGCCGAGATCGGACTCGCGGTGGTCTCCGGGGACACGGGACACCTCTCCGGCGTACTGGACCGCTGTGAGCGGCTGGTCGCCGGGCGGCCGGAGGTGGAACTGCTCTCGGTTCGACGCAGACTCCACAGCGACGAAGACTGAAGCAAGCAGCAAGAGAAGTGACGAAGGAGACGGACCAGTGGCCGACAACGCGCGGGCGAAAAGGCTGGCGGACCTCATCCGAGAGGTGGTGGCCCAGAAGCTGCAGCGTGGGATCAAGGACCCGCGGCTCGGCTCGCACGTCACCATCACGGACACCCGGGTCACGGGTGACCTGCGGGAGGCGACCGTCTTCTACACCGTGTACGGGGACGACGAGGAGCGGGCGGCAGCGGCGGCCGGCCTGGAGAGCGCCAAGGGCATTCTCCGGTCGGAGGTCGGCCGGGCCGCCGGTGTGAAGTTCACGCCGACCCTCGCCTTCGTCGCGGACGCCCTCCCGGACAACGCGCGCACCATCGAGGACCTCCTCGACAAGGCGCGTCAGTCCGACGCGAAGGTGCGTGAGGCGTCGGCGGGCGCGAAGTACGCCGGTGAGGCGGACCCGTACCGCAAGCCGGAGCCCGAGGACGAGACGGACGGCGACACCGCGGAATGACGCAGAAGCACACCACGCCCGACGGCCTTGTCATCGTCGACAAGCCGTCGGGCTTCACTTCGCACGACGTGGTCGCCAAGATGCGCGGCATCGCACGCACCCGCCGCGTCGGGCACGCCGGCACCCTCGACCCCATGGCGACGGGTGTCCTCGTCCTGGGCGTGGAGCGGGCGACCAAACTGCTCGGTCACCTGGCCCTGACCGAGAAGGAGTACCTGGGCACCATCCGCCTGGGCCAGAACACGGTCACCGATGACGCCGAGGGCGAGATCACGGGGTCCACCGACGCCTCGAAGGTCACCCGCGACGCCATCGACGCCGGGATCGCCAAGCTGACCGGCGACATCATGCAGGTGCCGTCCAGGGTCAGCGCCATCAAGATCGACGGGGTGCGCTCCTACAAGCGGGCACGGGAGGGCGAGGAGTTCGAGATCCCGGCCCGCCCCGTCACCATCTCCTCCTTCGCCGTGTACGACGTCAGGGACGCCGTCGCCGACGACGGCACGCCCGTCCTCGACCTGGTCGTGTCGGTGGTCTGCTCCTCCGGTACGTACATCCGGGCGCTCGCCCGGGACCTCGGCGCCGACCTGGGCGTCGGCGGCCACCTCACAGCGCTGCGCCGCACCCGCGTCGGGCCGTACAAGCTGGACTCCGCCAGGACGCTGGACCAGCTGCAGCAGGAGCTCACGGTGCTGCCGGTCGCCGAGGCCGCCGCAGCCGCCTTCCCGCGCTGGGACGTCGACGCCCGGCGTGCCCGGCTGCTCACGAACGGCGTGCGGCTCGACATGCCCGACGAGTACGCGGGCTCAGGACCGGTGGCCGTCTTCGACCCGGAGGGGCGCTTCCTCGCGCTCGTCGAGGAGCAGAAGGGCAAGGCCAAGAGCCTGGCCGTGTTCGGCTGAGACACCGGCCCCATCGAGGGCCTGCCCGTGGAGCGGCGGTCACGGGGTTGTCCTCTGCCCGCCGCTCCACGGTCCCCCCTCGGTTCCCCCACTTCTAGGGTGTATCCAACGACCCGCGCCTGTTCACCCGTCCGGGCAGGCGCTCGGAGTGAACCGAGGGAGCGGAAGGGGGCGCGTTCGCCACGTGATCTGTCCCGCTGATCACATCACGCCTACCGTCGGGAAAAAGACGCGGCGGATGAGCGAACGGGCGCGGTGCGGGGAGGTTCGACAATGGCGGGACGGGGCCCGCGGGCGGGCGGCGCCCATCGGATGTCGGAGGGCATGCGACACGAGGACCGCCGGGGGGAGAGGGACGCCGGCACGCAGGATCGCTGGGGTCGGGGGGACGCCGGCACGCAGGACCGCTGGAGTCAGGGCGGCACCGGCACACAGGACCGCTGGGGGCAGGGCACCGGCACGCAGGATCGCTGGGGTCAGGGAGACGCCGGCGCGCAGGACGCGCGTCGCTCCGATTCCCGCGACGACCCCCTCGTCCGTATCCACGACCTGGCCGGCCGGCCCCGGGGCCTCGGCTTCGTGGCCGATCACCACGGCACCCTCGTCACCAGCCACGAGGCCGTCGACGGTCTGCCCCGGCTGGTCCTGCTCGCCGCCGGCGGTGACCGCAGCTGTGTGGTGCCGGCGAGCGCGGTGACCTCGTTGCCCGGCCTGGACCTGGCCCTCGTACGCACCGAGGGGCTGGGTGTGGACCCGTTGCCGGTGAGTGTGCGGGGGCGGATCGACTGCGGCGCGTATGTGCGGATCGCGGCCGGTGGCTGGCGGGAAGCCAGAGTCCTGGGCGCGACGTCCGTGACGTACACGGCGACGGATCGCGTCCATCTCCTCGGCCAGGCCCTGGAGTTGGCGGTCGGCACGGCCGGCCGGGACGCGCTGCGGCTCGGCGGCGGAGCCGCCGGAGGACCCGTGCTCGACGCCGGGACCGGCGCGGTCGTCGGTGTCCTCGGCACGGCCCTGCAGTCCGGTCAGCGCGACGCCGGATTCGCCGTACCGCTGTGCCCGCCTTCGGACGGACCGCTGGCCGAGCTGCTCGCCGAGAACGCGGCGACGGTGCCCGCGTACGGCGCCGACCTGAACCTCGCGGGCGTCCTGGAACTGACGGCCACCTCCGTCGGGCAGGACGGCCCGCCCGGGACGCTGGCGGGCTATGTGGGCCGCGGGGACGCCGAGGGAGCGGGCGCCGAGTGCCCGGTGGAACGGTCCGCCACGGCACGGGAGTTCGACGCCTTCACCGAGAGCGCTGCTTCGGTGCTCGCCCTGGTCGGGCCGCCGGGCAGCGGCCGTACGACGGAACTCGCGGCCCTCGCCGCCCGCCGCAGCCGTGGCCCGCGTCCCGCTCCCACGCTGTGGCTGCGCGGCGCCGACCTGAAGGACGAGGACGCGTCGGTGGCCGACGCCGCGCGCAGGGCGCTGGCCCGCGCCGCCCGTATCGTCGCCGCCCCGTCCGACCCCCGCACCCTGGGCGACACGACCCCGGAGCGCCTGGTCCGGCTCGCCCTCGACGCCGGCCGGCCCCTCCTGCTGCTCCTGGACGGCCCCGAGGAGATGCCGCCCGTACTGGCCCACCGCCTCACGGACTGGACGGACGGCACGGCGCAGTGGCTGCGGGAGACCGGAGCACGGCTGATGGTGGCGTGCCGGGCGGAGTACTGGGAGGGGGCGGGGGCGGAGTTTCCGGGGGAGATGCTGTACGAGGAGAGCCGAGCACCTGAGAGCGCCGGTCCGCATATCTCAGCCCGTCCGGTGTTCGAGGACGATCCCGCTCCGGTTCCTTCAGCCCGTCCGGCGTTTGAGGACGAGGCCGTGCAGGCCGATGGGGGTCCAGGGGGCGAAGCCCCCTGGCGGGGGCGAAGGGGCGGAGCCCCTGGGGAGGGGACGGGTGAGGGCGGCGGGGGCGAGACAACCCGGCGGTTCCCCCCGTGCGTACGGCTCGACGACCTCACCCCCGACGAGGCCCGCCAGGCCCGCGCCCGCTACGGCATCCCGGAAGACGCCCTCGCCGACCCCGACGCCCGGCACCCCCTCACCCTCCGTCTTCTCTCCGAGGTCCGCGCAGCCCTCCCCGACACCCCCCACCCCCAACTGGACCGCGACGACGTCCTCTCCGCCCACCTCGACCTCATGTGCCTGCGCATCGCCGTTCGACTCGCCGCCGAGAACGGCCTGCGCGGCACCGCCGTGCGCCGGCTCGCCGCGAAGGTCTCCGGGCAGGTCCACGAGGCCGCCCGCCGCAGCCTCGGCCCCGGCCAGGGCGAGCTGGACCGGGCCTCCTTCGAGGCCGTGTTCCCCTGGGGCCCCGCCCCCGCCGCGCTCGGCGGCGGCACCGGCTGGGCGTCCGCCGTCCTCACCGAGGGCCTTCTGGTCCCCGCCGGCAACGGCTACCGGTTCGCCCACGAGGAGTTCGCCGACTGGATCCAGGGCATGCACCTCGACCTCGACGAGGCCCTGCACGCCCTGGTCCACCGCCACCGCACCCACCCTGGCGACGTACACCCCCTGCCCGTGCCGCACCACCGGGCCGGCCCCGTCGTCCAGGCTCTCCTGCTGCTCCCACGACACCACGGGCACTGCCAACTCACCGCCCGACTGGAGGAGTTGACCCACGCGCTGGAGGCCGACCGCCACGACTGGTGGGCCGCCCGGCTGCTCACCGAGACCCTGCTGCGCGTCCCCGACGCGACGCCGTACCTGGGCGTGCTGCACCTGCTGACCGACCGGATCGTGGCCTGGCGCCGGCACCGGCGTTCCGTGTCGCCGGAGTTCGGCCCGCACTTCTGGACCGGGCTGCCGCTCCCGGACGGTGAGCGTCTCGACCTGCTCCGCCGCCTCGTCCTCGCCGACGGCCCGCCGACCGACGCCGACGAGCCCGGCCACCCCCGGTACCTCGACGCCGTCGCCCGGCTCCTCGCCACCGAACCCACCGCCGTACAACGCCTTCTCACGCGCTGGTTCGACGACGACCGCCCGCTGCCCGCCACCCCGCACGCGACCGTCGCCTGCGCCGCCCAGGCCCTGCTGCACACGCACCGGCACGGCGCCCTCGACGAGCTCACCGAGACGCTCGTCGACAGCGCGCACCGCAAGGCCGACGAACTCCTCGCCGTGCTGTCCGAGGACGAGACATCCGCCATCTGCCGGGCCGTCGACCGCTGGGCGCACGACGAGCGTCCCGCGCGACGGGTCGCCGCGGTGGCGTACGGGCTGCGGGTCGCGCCGCACGTGCGCACCGAGGCCGACCGCGAGCTGTTGCGCTATGCCGCCCTCGCCCTGCTCGCCCGCCCCGACGACTGCACCCTGCACGGGGGCGCGCTCGCCCTTCTCGTACGGGACCCACTCACGCGTGCCCGTCATCTCCCGCAGGCGCTCACGCACTTCGCCGCGGCCGACCCGCAGTTCCCTGCCAGTGCCCTGGTCGCCGCCCTGGTCACTCACACCGAGCCGGTCCTCGAAGCCTTCCGGGCCCGGCTGAAACTGCCGGGTGCCAAAGACGCGCTGCGCACCCTCGCCGACGTCACCACGCCCGCCCTCGCCCGTCGGGTCGCCGCCCTCGTGCAGGAGGCGGTGGAGCGGCAGCCGGGGACGGCGGCCGACATGGCGGCCTACGTCGACCGGCGCCTTGACCAGGGCCCGAGCGCCCGCGTCGTACTGTTCCCGCTGGTCACCGGCCTGCTCGACGGCGGCGCGGAACAGGTGCGGGCCGCCCTCGCCGCGGTGCTCGCCACACCCGGCGCACCCGCGTCCCGGCCGCTGCGTCGCGAGCTGCGCGAATTCCTCCTCGCCCATGAACGCGCCCCCGTCGTGCTGGACGCCTTCCTGCACGCGACCGTCCAGGAGGGCGCAGAGCGGCCGGACGACGATCTGCGCGGCCTGGTCCACCACACCGGCCTGCTGCTCGTGCGCACCCCGGACGGCGCCGCCCGCTTCGACCGCGGCCTGGTCGACCTGGGCCGCCATGTCCCCGGCTTCGCCGTACGGGTCGCCGGCTGGCTGACCGACACCCCGCAGGACTGGTCGGCCGTGGTCGGCCCCAGCACCCGGCGGATGATCGAGAACCTGGCCGGCGTGCGGGTCCCCGCCTGAACACCGCCGCGGCACGTGCACCCCGTCACAGCGTCCATGCCGATGCGGGCGGGGAGCGCCCGGCATGGCACCCTTAGACCTGCGTAAGACCGTATGGCAAAGACGGACACGGGTTCGACTTCGACGAGTTTGCGACAAGGAGCAGGCACAGTGCAGCGCTGGCGTGGCTTGGAGGACATCCCCCAGGACTGGGGGCGCAGCGTCGTCACCATCGGCTCCTACGACGGAGTGCACCGCGGGCACCAGCTGATCATCCGGCATGCCGTGGACCGCGCCCGTGAGCTGGGAGTTCCCGCGGTCGTCGTCACCTTCGACCCGCACCCCAGCGAGGTCGTCCGCCCCGGCAGCCACCCGCCCCTGCTCGCCCCGCACCACCGCCGCGCCGACCTCATGGCCGACCTCGGCGTGGACGCGGTGCTGATCCTGCCGTTCACGACCGAGTTCTCGAAGCTGTCGCCGGCCGACTTCGTCGTCAAGGTCCTGGTCGACAAGCTGCACGCCAAGGCGGTCGTCGAAGGCCCGAACTTCCGCTTCGGCCACCGCGCGGCCGGCAATGTGGAGTTCCTCGCCGAGCAGGGCAAGGTCTACGACTTCGAGGTCGAGGTCGTCGATCTGTACGTCACCGGCGAGGCGGGCGGCGGCGAGCCGTTCTCCTCCACGCTGACCCGGCGCCTGGTCGCCGAGGGCGACGTGGCCGGCGCCGCCGAGATCCTCGGCCGCCCGCACCGCGTGGAAGGCGTCGTCGTCCGCGGAGCCCAGCGAGGCCGGGAACTCGGCTTCCCGACCGCCAACGTCGAGACGCTGCCGCACACCGCCATCCCCGCCGACGGCGTCTACGCCGGCTGGCTGCACGCCCAGGGCGAGATCATGCCGGCCGCGATCTCCGTCGGCACGAACCCGCAGTTCGACGGCACGGAGCGCACGGTGGAGGCGTACGCCATCGACCGCGTCGGACTCGACCTGTACGGCCTGCACGTGGCGGTGGACTTCCTCGCCTACGTCCGCGGGCAGGAGAAGTTCGAGTCGTTGGACGCACTGCTGAAGGCGATGGCGCAGGACGTGCAGCGCTGCCGTGAGCTGATCGAGAACGCCGCCTGATCGGTACGCCTTGACGACGAAGGGCCGGCACCCGCGGGTGCCGGCCCTTTCGTGTTGTCGTACGTCCGCTACTGCTGGGTCCAGCCCGGCGGTACGGAGCCCTGCTGGCCCTGTTGCGGATCCTGCGGGGGCGCCTGCTGCTGCCAGCCCTGGCCGGGCCCGGGCTGCTGCGGGGCCTGCTGACCCCAGCCCTGGCCCGGCTGCGGGGTGCCGCCGGGCTGGGCGTAGGGCTGCTGGGGTTGCTGCTGCGGCGGCTGCTGGGCGGGGTAGCCCTGCTGCGGCTGCTGCTGGTACTGCATGTTCGGGTTGCCGAAGCCCTGCTGGGTACGGGCGATGTCCTCGGCGATGAGCGCCGCGAGGTCGAAGTAGGCCTCACGGGTCTTCGGACGCATCATGTCGAGGTCGACCTCGGCGCCCGCCGAGAGGTGCTCGTCGAAGGGGATCACGACGACACCGCGGCAACGGGTCTCGAAGTGCGCGACGATGTCCTCGACCTTGATCATCTTGCCCGTCTCGCGGACACCGGAGATCACGGTGACCGAACGCTGGACGAGGTCGGCGAAGCCGTTCGCCGACAGCCAGTCGAGCGTCGTCGAGGCGCTGCTCGCACCGTCCACCGACGGGGTGGAGATGATGATGAGCTGGTCGGCGAGGTCCAGCACACCGCGCATGGCGCTGTAGAGCAGACCGGTGCCGGAGTCCGTGAGGATGATCGGGTACTGGCGGCCCAGCACCTCCAGCGCGCTGCGGTAGTCCTGGTCGTTGAACGTGGTGGAGACCGCCGGGTCCACGTCGTTGGCGATGATCTCCAGGCCGGAGGGCGCCTGCGAGGTGAAGCGGCGGATGTCCATGTAGCTGTTGAGCTGCGGGATCGCCTGGACCAGGTCACGGATGGTGGCACCGGTCTCGCGCCGCACGCGGCGGCCGAGGGTGCCGGCGTCCGGGTTGGCGTCGATCGCCAGGATCTTGTCCTGCCGCTCGGTGGCGAGGGTCGCGCCCAGCGACATGGTCGTCGTGGTCTTGCCGACGCCGCCCTTGAGGCTGATGACCGCGATCCGGTAGCAGGACATCACCGGCGTACGGATCAGTCCGAGCTTGCGCTCGCGCTCCGCCTGCTCCTTCTTCGCGCCGAGCTTGAAGCGCGACGGGCCCTGGTTGTTCTTGCGGGCCTTGGGCTGATTGCGCAGCAGCCGGTCCGAGGACAGCTCCACGGCGGCGTTGTAGCCGAGCGGGGTGCCGGGCGCGGCTTGCTGCTGCTGGGGCGCGCCGGGGCCTGACTGCGGTCCGGGAGGCGCGCTCCAGCCCTGGTTGCCGTAGGCGGCGGGGTTCTGCTGGGCCGGGGGCTGCGGGGCCTGCTGCTGGGGCTGCGGCTGGGCTTGCGGCTGCTGTTGAGCCTGGGGCTGGGCCTGCGGCTGCTGCTGGGGCTGGCCGGGCTGCTGTGGGTAGCCGTAACCGGGCTGCGGCTGCTGGGGCGGGTAGCCGTAGCCGGGCTGTGCCTGCTGCTGGGGATAGCCGTAGCCGTCGGGCTGGGGCTGCGGCTGGCCTTGCTGCGGGTGCGCGGGCTGCGGCTGGCCCGGGTGCTGCTGGGGCTGCGGGGCCTGCTGCTGTGCCTGCTGGGGGTAGCCGTATCCGGCGCCCTGTGGCGGTGCGGGCTGCTGCGGGTAGCCGGGCTGCTGCGCCGCCTGACGCGGGTCGACCGGCGCGGGCTGTCCGCCCTGCGCGGGGTGACCGGGCTGCGGCTGGGCCGGGCCGAACGCGCCCTGCCCCGGGGCCTGCTGTCCGGGCTGTCCGGGTTGACCGGGCTGTCCGGGCTGGTCGGGGTGCGGCTGGGCCTGGGGGTAGCCGTAACCGGCCTGATCGGCGGCTGCGGCAGCGGCGGCCGCCGCCTGCGGGTCCGGGTGGCCTGCCTGCTGCGGTGCACCCTGCTGGGGGTGCGCGGGCACGAAGCCCTGGGGCAGCGGGGGGAGTCCCTGACCGGCCTGCTGCGGAGGGGGAACCTGGCCGACGGGCTGCTGGGGCTGCGCCTGCGGCTGCTCGGGAGCCTGGCCGACGGGCTGCGCCTGGGGCTGCTGGGCCTGGGCCTGCGGCTGCGGGTCCGGTGCCGTGGGCGGGGCGGCGGGGGCGGGGGGCGTCGGGGCTGCCTGGGCCTCCGGCTCGGGCTGGGGCTCCGGCTCCGCCGTCGCCGGCGCGGTCTGGGCGTCGGCCTGCGCGGCGGAGTCGTCGTCGGCCTGGACGCGCGCGGGCTCGTCGCCCTCGGCGCCGGACACCGATCCGGTGGAGTCGGCCTGCTCCGGCTCGTCGGCGCGTTCCGCCTCCGGCTCGTCTTCATCGTCGCCGCCGAAGAGGCGAGCGGCCTCCGCGTCCGCGGCGGCGTGGTTCAGCTCGGCCTCGGGCTGCTGCGCCACCGGCGGTACGGGAGCGGGCTGTTCGGGAGCGGGCGCTGCCGGGACGCCGGCCGCCGGGGTGGCGGTCGGGGCCGGGGCGGCGGCCTGGGCGTCGTCGTCGACCGGACGCAGCACGGGGAAGCCGGGCGCGGCGGGGGCGACCGACGGAGGCTGCGCGGGCGCGGGCGCGGGCGCTGCGGGCGGCGGCGTGGACGCGGCTGCGGCTGCGGCGGGCGGCTGGGCAGGAGTGTGCTGCTGAGGCACGCCGTAGCTGCCGGAGGTGTCCTGGCTCGGCTGAGGGGCGCCGAAGCCACCGGATGTGTCCTGGCCGGGCTGGGGTGCGCCGGTCGCGGGCTGCTGCGGATAGCCGTAGCTGCCGGAGGTGTCCTGGCTCGGCTGAGGGACGCCGAAGCCACCCGACGTGTCCTGCCCCTGCTGCGGCGCACCGCCCCCCTGCTGCGGGTAGCCGTATCCGCCGGCCCCGGGGGTGCCACTCGGCGCGGACTGCTGCTGCGGGAAGCCGTAGCCGCCCTGCTGGCCCGCGGGCGTTCCCTGGGCCGGGGTGTTCTGGGACGGCTGAGCCGGCTGCGACGGCTGGGCGGGCTGCTGCGACGGGACGCCGAAGTTTTGCGGCTGGGCCGGTGCGGGAGTCCCCGGCGGAGGCCCCTGCGCCGGGACGCCGGGCGGCCCGGTGGGTGTGCCGACGGGTGGTCCGGTCGGCGGTGGTGGTGAGGTCTGGCCGGCGTCCTGCTGTCCGCCTCCCGACGAACCACCCTGCGTGCTTTGGGCATACCAGGCGGGAGGTGTGTAGACGATTTCGAACTCGCCCGTCAGATCCACCTCGTGATCGTCCCCGTCCGAGGAAGGGCTCCCGCCGTTGTACTCGGACCGATCCCTGTTCACTGCTTGCCTCCTGGTCAGCCACTGCTGCTGAGCGTGTCGTCGTCGCGGCCGGGCGGACCGAGTGGCGAGTCCCACGCGACTGCGATCGTCACCGCACCACCAGAAGCCTAATCACTCGCATGGCGCTACGGAAAAGCCCCCATGGGCGCGGACGGTATAGCCCCGGGTGCCTGGACGGAAGAGTCCGCTGGGTGTGGGTGGAACGCCCCCTGGGCGCGGCACAGTTCGCCTCCGCGCCCGTCGACGACGACGGTCAGTCCATGCGGCGGGCCACACCGAGCAGGCCCGTCTCGGCGTCGGTGGGCTCGGTCATCACGAACTTCTGGTGCTTGCGGGTGCACCACAGAGCGACCCCGTCGTGCAGGGTCGGCAGGTGCTGGAGCTGGTCCTCCGGGATGCCCAGCGTGTCCCGTACGGCCTCGGTCTCGTAGGGCGAAATGCGCTGAATACCCACCAGATGGGCCTGCGAGAGCCAGCGCGGCGCGTGCTCGCTGACGAACGGGAGCACCGTCACGACGGCCTGCCACGGCACGGACGTCACACGACCGCGCGGCGGACGGATGCCGCAGTCCCGGAACAGCACGACCGGACTCGAAACGGACGGACCCTGCGCGGGCACCCGGCCCACCGGGTAGACGGTCACACACTGCTGGCCGCCGCCCGCCGCCTGGGCCAACTGCTGCCAGGCCTGCGGACGACCGGTCTCGACACCCACGCGCGCCCCCGTGGCGGCGGCGCGCAGCGCCAGCACCTGGGCGAGCCACAGGCCGCCCACGAGCACGACGTCGAAGGGGGTAGGACGCGACAGCCCGAGCACGGCCGGGTGCGACTCGGGGTCGGTGCCGATGATCACACCGTCGTCACCGAGCGGCATGCTGATCGCCGCGAGCTCGTCGGCGGTGACGACATGACGGTTGCGACGCGGGCCGCGCAGCCCGAAACCGGGGCTGAAGATACGGCGTTGCTGCTGCGGCGGCTCCGGCTGCCGGATGATCGGGATCATGCCGGTGTCGGTGGGCGAGGCCACGTGTGCGGGAGTGCGTGCGGGGTTACGGCCCTGCTGTCCCGGGGGCATCGTCGGGGCGGGGTGGGACATCAGTACGTACCTCCGAGCGGCAGAGTGGCGAGGGCTCCGGGGACCTGCTCCCGGTCGAGACGGACCAGGCCGACCTTCGACGCACTCGCGGCCCGCTCCAACTCCCGCCCCACCTGGCCGAGTTCGCTGTCACCGCGGGCGGTGACGCGGATGTGGCCGGTGAGCGAGACACCGCGGTTCCCGGCCTTGCTCAGGGTCATGCTGAACGTCGTGGCGAGCACCGGCAGCGAGGTGAACCGCGTCACCAGCTCCGGCAGTGCCGCTCCGCCGCTGCCCAACTGCGGCCAGCGGGAGACCCAGTACGTGCTGTGCCACCGGTCGTCGACCCGCCAGGTGCGCACCGCCTCCACCGTACGGCGCTGGGTGCGACCGTCCTGCCCGTGCTGCGCGTTGGCGCGCGGGTTGAGGCAGCTGGAGGTCGCGAGGGCCTGCACGAGCTCGGTCTCGTCCAGGAGGGTCGCATTGAAACCGGCACCGGCCAGCCGGCTCGCCAACTGGTCGGCCACCCGCAGCAGGGCACGCTGCGCGCCGGGAACGCCGTCGCCGCGCGCCTGAACGGCCTCAGGGCACAGCTCCGGGTCGAGCTTGAGGGCGACCCAGGTCAGCCGCAGCGCGGGAGAACCGGCCTGCGCCTGCAGGGGGCCGTAGGAGCGCGCGGCGAGCGACTGCTGCGGCAGGTGCGGCGCGGGCGCGGGCTGGGTGTGCTGCACGACCTGGGCGGAGGCGAGGCGGATCCCGTCGACCTCCAGCGCGTCCTGGATCAGCCCCAGCGGCAGCTGACGCCCGGCGGCCCCGGGGCGCAGCGGCTGGTCGGCCGGCTGGACGAAGAGGACGGCGGTCAGGAAGGTGCCGTCGCCGATCATGCCGACGGAGCGGTCGTCACGGGAGACGAAGGAGTACGTCCGCAGGGCGGGGTCGCACTCCACGACCGGCACGAGCATCGCGTCGGTGCCGGGCGGTACGGGCAACTTGGCGTCACGCTTGCGCTGCCGCAGCGCGCGCGTCGTCTCGTACCACTCGGGCAGTGGACGACGACCGCGGCGCAGGACCGCCATCAGGAGCAGCAGCGCCGCGACGGCGCCGGCCGGAGCCAGCAGCCAGGAGGCGTCGGCGGCCCAGGCGACCAGCATGACCGCGGCCGCGAGCTCCACCAGGATCAGCTGCTGCAACCGCACCGGACCCAGACCGCCCGGGCGGGGCAGCGTGCGGGGTGACGCGGCGGCGGGGGCGGTGGGAGCGGCGGATGTACGTCTGCCGCCCGGCCCTCCCTGTTGCTGCGGTGCGCGGCGTCCGCGCCGGGTGCTCGTAGCGCTGCTCATCCCCCGGGACATCCCTTTCGCGAAGTAGTGGCCGTTCGCCGGGCCCACATCGTGAATCATCCATCGTCAATGCGAGTGGCTCACGGTACCCGCTGCGGAACGCGAGGCGACACAGGGGAACCGAAACCCCAGGTGACCAGCCTTTCACGGACAGGGCCCGCATGGTGGAGCGCTGTCGTGAAGCTCTGTGAAGATGCGGGGGCGGCCGCGCACCTGATGAATCGTCCTCGCGCGCCGCAGGGCATAGTAGGTGCCTGCGTGGCCGAAGTGGCCCTTGGAGCACGGTCGTATCGAGCACGGTCCTATCGAGTGCAGCCGTATCGAGTGCAGTCGTTCCGACCGCGGCCGTAACGCCGCAAACGCAATTGAGCATGACAAACGGGAGAAACGGGGACCATGGCAAAGCAGCGTCGGGACGAGCTCGCCGCCTACACCTTCGCTCGCAAACGCACCGTCGCGGCGTTCCTCGCGCCGTCCCCCGGTGGTTCGGAGGAAGGCGCGCCGCGTCCGGTCCGTACGGTGATGCCCAGCCTCGCGGTGGGGGTGGTGCTGGTGATCGGCTTCATCGCCTGGGGCGTCATCAAGCCCACCGCGCCCAAGGGTTGGGACACCCCGGGCGAGTACATCATCGTGGACAGCGACTCCACGACGCGCTACGTCGTCCTGGACCCGAACCCGAAGGACAGCAAGGTGGAGAAGGTCCTCCACCCCGTCCTCAACTACGCCTCCGCCAAGCTCCTGCTCGACAAGGGCAAGGGCACCGTCCTGGAGGTCCCCGGCAAGGAGATCGACAAGAGCGGTATCCGGCACGGCGCGACCATCGGCATTCCGTACGCCCCCGACCGGATGCCTTCCAAGGAGGACGCGGAGAAGGCCAAGACCTGGGCTGTCTGCGAGCGCCCGGCGCCGGGTTCCGAAGGCGCCATCGATCGCGCGGTCTTCGTCTTCGACTCCGACGACGCCAAGTCGCTCGGGAACTCGGGGAAGGTCGACCCGCTGGAGGCCCTGTACGTCAAGGACACCAAGACCTCGCGGGAGTACCTGGTCGACGGCAAGGGCAATCGCTTCCTGATGGGCGGCGAGTCGGGCCTGGACGAGGTCTCGATGGAGCAGCTGCGTTCCGCCGTCATCGGCAGCAGCACCACGGCGAAGTCGCAGTCGGTGAGCCAGGAGTGGCTGAACACCCTCAACGAGGGTGAGGACATCGACTTCCCGACGGTCCCGTCCGCCGGCGACGCGACCTCCGTCCAGGGGCTCTCCGGAGTGAGCACGGTCGGCCAGGTGCTGCGGGCGCGCGACGCGCAGACCGACGAGTTCTATGTCGTGCTCAAGGACGAGGTCGCCTCCATCACGCCTTTCGTCGCCGCCCTGCTGGTCGCCCACGACGGGACCACCCCGGTCAAGGCCAGCACCCCGGACATCATCAAGGCCAACGGCGGCCCGGCGGACAGCTTCTACAAGGACAACGGCTGGCCCCAGGTCGTACCGAAGCAGGCCAACTCCCCGGCCACCGCGTCCGGCGACGCCCGCGACACCTCGTGCAGCGTCTACACAGGCGCGTTCGGCACGGACGAAAAGCCGCAGCTCGCCGCGTGGGCCGGGACGAACTACCCCAAGAAGGTCATCAGCGATTCGCTGAGCGCCTATGTGTCGTCCGGCTCGGGCCTTCTCTTCCAGGAGGTCGCCGGTAAGGCCCAGGGCGGCGGCGGGGTGTACCTGCTGACGGACACGGGCCTGCGCTACTCGCTGCCGTCGACCAACGACAGCGAGGCGGAGGGCGGCGACTCCGGCTCGTCCTCGTCGGCCTCGTCCTCCGACAGCGGCGCGTCACAGAACGGGCCGAGCGAGACCGACAAGGCGCGTACGCGGCTGGGCTACGAGGACCTGTCCAAGCCGTCGATCGTGCCGCAGACCTGGGCCACCTTCATCCCGAAGGGCCCGACGCTGGACACCACGAGCGCGTCGCAGCCGCAGAGCCAGTGACATGCGCCGCCCACCGGCCGACGGGGCATCGCCTCGATGGCCCGTCGGCAGGGATGGTCCGGCCGACCGGGATGGCCGGGCCAACGGGAACGGCCGGGCCAACAGGCCGGTGGGCAAAGGCACTTGAAAGTAAGACGAGGCACGGGTCACAGGATCGTCGCCCAAGTGTGTGAGCCGTGTAACTGATTGGCCTTGCCTG
Source organism: Streptomyces coerulescens (assembly GCF_042657965.1). NCBI lineage: Bacteria > Bacillati > Actinomycetota > Actinomycetes > Kitasatosporales > Streptomycetaceae > Streptomyces > Streptomyces coerulescens. The sequence goes on along the minus strand of NZ_JBHSKM010000012.1, from coordinate 54,280 downwards.
TGGTTGAGTGACAGGCTGACGATAGAGTGTTTGCAGCGCTCAAGCGTGCGAAGCACCTCCGGGCACCGGAAGCAGGTATCCCGGACAAACGACGACATGGGGGAAGGTTCATCATGGCCGGCCAGTTCCGGGTAACAGAGGACGAACTCACCAAGCTCTCCGGTGACATCAGCACCGTGAACGGTCAGCTGCAGGGCGAGATCCGCCGCCTCAACGGAGTGATCGACCAGATCGCCGGCGGCTGGAAGGGCCAGGCGGCCCAGTCGTACCGCCAGCTGCAGGACCGTTGGAACGCGGACGCGAAGCGGATGAGCGACATCCTCAACGACATCAAGGAAGCCGTGGACTCCACGCGGAGCAACTACTCCGCGTCGGAAGAGCAGCAGAACTCCGAGATCAGCAAGATCATGTCGGACTTCGGCTGATCGAGCCGAGCGGAATCCGGCTGTTCCAGCCGTTCCGGATCGACCCGGCCCCGGGGAAGCAGTCCGGTCGATCCGGTCGATCCAGTCGATCTCCACAGACTTCCAACGAATCTTCCTGAAAGGGAACGACGATGTCGATCCTCGTCAATTACGCAACGATCACCAACGCGTCCACGGACGTGAAGTCGACCGCCGGCCGCATCAAGCAGCAGCTCGACGACCTCGAGGCCGCCGTCAAGCGCGTGGCCAACTCCTGGGAGGGTGAGGCGCAGGAGGGCTACCAGCGCAAGCAGCGCGAGTGGGACCAGACCGCTGCCGACCTGCACGCCACCCTGCTGAAGATCTCCACGGCGCTTCAGAACGCCGCCGAGAACTACCAGGCCACCGAGAAGAGCAACGCCTCGACCTGGGGCTGAGCCCGTCGGCGACCCGAGGGACATGAGATGAAGGGAATCGGCCCAGCGGACGCCACGGCGACCGCTGGGCCGACCTCTGCTTCGGGACCGTACACACCTCCTGCGGGAGTGCACACGGCAAATCCCGCAAACATTCACACGCGCGGCCACGCGCGTGACACCTACATGACCGAGCTTCGAAGGAAGCAAGCAAACCCTGGGGGCCTGAGCATGAGGGGCCTGGACGTGAAGGGCCTGAACGTGAAGGACCGGACAGCCCGTTCGCGTAGCCACACCGGCCGCAACAGTGGAACCCGCGCACTCCAGCGGGCTTTCGGCGTGCTCGCGGTGACCGGGGTCTGCCTTGCGTCGACACCGATGGCGTCCGCGACACCGTCCGTGCCCGGGACGTCGCCCGTGTCCGGGACATCGCGTGTGCCCGCGACACCGTCCGTGCCCGCGACACCGTCCGTGCCCGGAACATTGTCTGTGTCCGGGACGCCGGCGATCACTCGTACGAGCGTGAGCCCCACTCGCCTGACTGACCTCTCCGCTTCGGGTGGCAGCCCGGACTTCGGCCTGTCGGCCAGCACGGAGTGTGTCTTCGGCGGCGACGTCATCAAGTCCACGCCCTGGTCGCTCCAGCGGATCCTCCTGGACCAGCTGTGGGAGCGGGCGACGGGCAAGGACGTCAAGGTCGCGGTGATCGACACGGGCGTGGACCAGTCCAACAAGCAGCTCAGCAGTGCCGTGGCAGGGGGCAAGACCTTCGTCGACGGCCCGGCCACCAAGGACATCGAAGGCCACGGCACGCGAGTCGCGGGCATCATCGCCGCGCGCCCACTCAAGGGCACGGGCTTCGTGGGCATCGCACCGGAAGCCACGATCCTTTCCTACCGCTACACCGGCGGTCAGGAGAAGCAGGGCAACTCGGGGACGATGAGTGACGCGATCAAGGCCGCTGTGGCCGCCGGCGCGAAGATCATCAACATCTCCTCGGACACCGCGAACCGGAAGGACAACGGGCCTCTGCGGGACGCCGTCGCGGCCGCCGTGGACTCGGGCGCCCTGATCATCGCGGCCGCCGGCAACGACGGGGCCGACGGCAAGTCCGCGGACACGTACCCGGCGTCGTACCCCGGCGTCCTGGCCGTAGCGGCCTCCGACCGCAACGACGAACGTGCCTTCTTCTCACAGGCGGGCGACTTCGTCGACGTCGCGGCACCGGGCGTAGGCATGGTGTCGACGGTCCCGACGGACGGCCAGTGCACGGCCGACGGTACGAGCTTCGCGGCGCCGTATGTCGCGGGCGTCGCGGCCCTCCTGAAGGACAAGCACCCCGACTGGACCGCGGCCCAGATCGCCACCCGCATCGAGGAAACGGCCCAGCGGCCGGGGCGGGGGCCCAACCGGTTCATCGGGTGGGGGGTCGTGGATCCGGTTGCCGCACTGTCGGACGACTCCACACCGGGAACCTCTCCGAAGCCCGACCCGCCGGTTGCGCCCGGAGCGGGCGGCGTCGTCCCGATGGCTGTGACCATGGGGGAGAGCGAGGCGGAGAAGGAACGCCGGGTCGCGATCTACGTACTGGGTACGGGACTTGCGTTGGCGTTGGTGGTTGCGGGGAGCGGGGTGGCTGTGCGGGACTGGCGTAGCCGGCGAGCCAGAGAACTCGGCCGGGCTGGACGTGCCGGTTAGCGGTGCGGGCGATGACGGCGATGACAGCGATGACGTGGCGCGGGCACCGAGTGGGTGCTGACAACTTGAGATACAGGGGAGAGGACAACGGGGTATGAGTAACGGGATGCGGGTTGATCTGAGCGCACTGGATGAGGTCATCCGGAAGCTCTGGACGTTGCTTGACGACATGGACAAGGCCGGGCAGACGTCTCGGTACAACACTGAGATTTCGATGGACGCGTTCGGGAACACCTGCATGTTCCTGGAGGCGGGCGACCTCCAGTCTGCTCACAAGTCCTCGAAGAGTGAGCTTGAGGCTGCGATCAAGGGACTGCACGGCCTGATCGACAAGTTCGGCAAGAGCACTTCTAAGGTCAAGGACAAGTACACCGAGCAGGAGTACGCGAACAAGAACCAAATGGGTGGTGACACGGGGGGCTCGAACGGCGGCTCGTTTGCAAGGTAGTCCGATCGAGAATCACCTGTTAGAGGGAGGAGTTCAAAATGGGTGAGAAGGATCTGCCCAAGCCCAAGATTGAGAATGACGTCTGCGTGGCGGACCCGGGGCGTCCTCAGACCAAGACTCAGTTCGTCGAGTATTCGCTGAAAGAACTCAAGCAGATGCTTGACGGCACCAACCCGGGGGCGATCGAGGAGGTCGGCCGCCACTGGGGCAAGGTTAAGGAAATCCTCGACGGTGGCGAGGGTGGGGGGATCGCTGGTCTGCTCGACAAGTCGGTCGACAACGTCCTGGAGCATTGGGAAGGGGATGCGGCTCGCGCCTTTGAGAAGGAGGCGCGCAAGATCGCACAGAGCATCCGAAACGCGGCTTGGCACGCGGATCTCAACAGCTCTCAGATGGCCGACGCCGGCTCGCAACTGCGCAGGTTCAAGGCGCAGTTGGATGAGATCGAGGAGCCCAGTGGCTGGGCCAAACTGGGTGACGCTCTCAGTGACTGGAAGTGGGACGACGGTGAAGCCGTGGCCAGCGACCTCCAGGACCGCAAGCTGACCGCGAAGGAAGTTGCGGAGATCAACGAGGGCAAGATCGGAGCCAGCCGAGAGGCCCAGCTCAATGGCGTTGCTGTCATGGAGAACCTGGGCGCTCAGTACATGAGGATCACACGAAACCTCAGGAATAACCCGATCAGAGACCCTGGCGACGGCCACGTCGGAGAACCCAACCGTAACGTGGAATACCCCCCGCCTGTTACCGTTCCGAGCGGGGGTGCGACACGGCCAAGCGGCTCCGTACCGAGTAATAAGCCGTGGACTGCAGGCTCGACCAACACCATCAAGCCGACGCCTGCGGTGCCCCGTGATCCAGGAATCACGGGAGGCTCGCAGCTTCCGACTGCCAAGACGAAGATCGACAGCATCTCCCCCGGCTTGACCGGGCCCGGGCCGAACGCCGGAACCGGTGGCCCCAACATCAGTGGGGGCGGCGGCGGGACCGGTGGGGCTCAAGGGCCGGGCATCTTGGGCACTGGTGGAGCTGGCGGCCTCGGTCGCGGCGCGGTCGGACGTGGCGGCATCGGCGTCCCAGGTGGACGTGGTGGAATGGCTGGCGGTGCTGGCGCAGGTCGCGGCGCCGGAGGCCGAGCCGGTATGGGCGGTATGGGTGGCGCGGGAGCCGGTGCGGCTGGCCGAGGCGGTGCCGGCGCCGCTGGACGCGGAGCCCTCGCGAAGGCGCGCGGTGGCGTTGTGGGTGCCGCCAAGGGAATCGCCGGCAAGGGAGCCGGTGGAGGCGCGGGTCTGCACGGCAGCCGTGGCGGTACGCGTGGCGCCATGGCGGGTGGAGCCGGTGGCATCGGCGGCCGCAACGGTCGCCGGTCTGAAGACGAGAACAGCCGGGGAGACCGTCCCGACTACCTGGTCGAGGACGAGGAGACCTGGATTTCGGAAGAAGACCGCAACCGGAACGTGCCGCGAACCATCGAGTAGGGGCGTGAGCGAGCCGCACGACGAAATCGTGCGGCTCGCTCGTATGAAGACTGGCGGAACCAGTCGGTGTTGAGTGAGGAGCAGAGAAGTGAGTTTCAAGCGGGTCTGGTCTGCGACGGGAGTCGTGGCGCTGACAGGAGCTTTGCTCCTCACTACAGCCTCAACTGCATCGGCGGACTATGTCAGAGATCAACAATGGGCACTGAACGCATTCGCAGCAGACGACGTTTGGGCTGAATCCCAGGGGCAGGGCGTCACTGTTGCGGTTGTCGACTCTGGCGTCGACGCCTCTCACCCCGACCTAAGCGGCCAAGTTCTCGCGGGGAAAGATTTCACGGGCGGTGGGAACGCCCGCGAGGACCTCGTTGGGCACGGCACAAAGATGGCAAGCATTATCGCGGGGCATGGGCATGGTTCGGGAAATGACTCGGGTGTGGTTGGACTCGCACCTAAGGCCAAAATCTTGCCCCTTCGCACGCTGCAGACGAGGAACGATAAGAATCTAGAAGAGACATGGGGCCCTGCGGTTCGATATGCAGTGGATCAAGGCGCTAAGGTCATCAATCTGTCATTCGGTAGCGATGGTGGCAGTAAGACAACAAGTGACGGTCGTGAGGCAATCGCTTATGCGCAAGCGCACGATGTAGTTGTTGTTGCGGCGGCCGGTAACGAAGGAATTGGTTCTGTAATTGAACCGGCGGCACTGCCTGGGGTTGTATCCGTTGGTGCCGTGGATGAGAAGGCCAACCTGTGGACGGACTCGAACACAGGCAAGGGGCTGACGCTCACAGCGCCCGGTGTCGAAATCGTTGGCGCAAACAGCACGATGTCCAATGGGTATGGTGAGTCCAGCGGTACATCGGAAGCCACGGCCTACGCATCCGCCGCCGCCGCCCTCGTCCGCTCCAAGTACCCCGACCTCTCCGCCGGCCAGGTAATCAACCGTCTGATCAAGACGGCCACCTTCGCCCACCACAAGGGATTGAAGGCGCCCGACGAGGAGTACGGCTACGGGATCGTCCGGCCGTACTCGGCGCTCACAATGGACATCCCTGCCGGGTCCAAGAAGAACCCCCTCGGCCAGCTCCAGTCGTCCTCCGTCTCCAGCCAGTCATCCAAGGGAACCGACTCTTCGACCCAGGCCAAAAAGAAGAAGAAGTCCTCCTCCGGCAGCCTTCTTCTCATCGGCGGCATCGCAGCAGTCGTGGTCATCGGCGCCATCGCCTTCGTGGTGATCCGCAGCCGTCGCAACGGCGGTAGCGGCGGCCCCGGCTCCGGTGGCGGCAGCCCCCAGCACCCGACGTACCCGTCAGCCCAGCAGCCGTACCCCAACTCGGCACCCAACCAGGGATACTCCACTCCTCCGGGACAGTTCCCCCAGCCCCCCAATTCCTACAGCCAACAGCCCCCACACCAGGGGCAGTAGGAGGCCGGAGGGCGTGCGCGGCCCCATCGACGAGCTATGAACCCCGAACTTCCAGATCTGAACTCCCGCACCGCCGCCGACGAAATGGCATCGCGTACGGCGAGTCAGATCAGAGGCATTCTGCTCGGGATCGCAGTCATCGCTCCTTGGCTCCTTGTCGTCGCGTCGATCTTGTCCGGCAAAATGTTGTGGCTTACATTGCTGGACTTGATCGGCACGCACGTGGGCCTCTGGGTCATGCTGCGCGGGTATCGCGAGGACAGCCGGGTTCTCAGGAATCGGGGGGCATGGGTGCACGCCGTAACCTTGCTGCTCTGCCTCGCTGGACTTGCGACGTGGCAGTGACCAGCCCTCAGCGAATCAGCCCGAGAACGAGAAGGGATACCCCTCCATGGGCGCCATCGTCCTTGTCGTAGGCATCATCGGCATCGGAGCCGTGATCGGTGCCGTCGTCGCCTTCACCATGAGCCGAAGCCGCCGCAACTCCGGTGCCGGCCCGGTCAACCCTGGGATGGGAAATTACCCACAGAACATGGGTTACCCGCCCCAGCAGCCGTACCCGCCCACACCCCCTCAGGGCTACCCCAATCCCCCCGCGCAGCCGCCGCAGCACCCCAACCCTTACCCGCAGCAACCCCCGTATCCGGGGCAGTAAGCCCGGGGGCAACAGTTGCGCCGGACCGGGAGCGGTGTGTGGTACGGCCTTTTGGATGCTCGAGTACAGCCCTTTCTGGCTGACCCGGCGGCGTCGACAGTTCTCTGCGCGTGCCCTTCTCGTCCTTGTCGGATTCCGTACCTCCGGGCGACCTGCTCTTGCATGCTCACCTTCAGCCGCAGCAGTCCTTCCTGCTCCGAGTGGACGATGCGCACGCCGACTTGGCGGTTACGCGGCGCCCCTGCCCCCAGTGCGGTTGGTCACGAGTTCTGACAGCATTGGCTCCGCTCTTTCGAGGGTGTCTGCGGATCATCCCTATCGACATGGACGGCTCCGCCGGCGCCACGAACGCAATGATGCGTCGCTCGCGCCCGAGAGGCCGCGTGACTTCATCCAGAGGCTGGCGAAGGAGCTGTGAGGCGCACCATGCCTCCGTCGCAACCGAATGGCGATACGCGACACGAAGTTCCCGGCTCAGTGCACGTTCACCTTCCCGCACGAAACATTCACAGCCTTCATCAGCAATCTCAAAGCCGACATCTGGGGCAACATCGAAGGCCCGTAGGGAATGGTTTGTCAGGTGCGTCGGCGTTGCTGGTTCGCCTCGTAGCCGAGGACCGTGATGGCGACCTTGTAGATCGCGACCTGTTGGAGCGCCCACGACACCCCAGAACCCGAACGATCCTCTGGGTGGTTTGACAGCCCCTCCACGATGCAGTCGCATCGTGCAGGTAGGGGGCGCACCTGGCCAACTCGGCCTGTGTAGGCTGGGGAATACTTGATCTGATCTTTGCGCTACATGGGGGAATGCATGACACAGCAGTACACCGTCACGCAGGACGCGTTGAAGCGGTTCTCGAAAACCGCGGAGGACCGTGCCCGTCGCCTGCGGGAGATACGGCAGGCGCTGGGTAAGCATTCACCCGGCGCCAATGCTTTCGGCAAACTCCCGGAGTCTGACGAGACCGGCCAGGACTACGAAGAGCGCTCCGAGGCCACATTGAAGAACCTCGGCTTCGCCGCGGAGCAGCAGGATCAGATCGCGGAACTCATCACCAAAACCGCCAATTCCTATCAGGAGGCGGAGGACCGCACCGCGGAACAGCTCAATTCCATCGCGGCCGAGGCCCGGTGGGCACAGTGAGTGGGCCCGCAAGCGCTGCAGTAGACGCGTACAGCAAGGTCAATGACTGGATGAGCCCGCTCAGCGGACTGCTCGACGAGCTCATGCGCCCATTGGTGGAACCGCTGGCCGAGCAGCTCGAATTCGTCACCGGCGATCCCGAAGGGCTGCACAGCGCGGCCGACCTCTGGACGAGGCAGGCCGAGGAACTCCGCGACCTCATCGCGGACCAACGCCGTGACCGTGCGGATCTCTCCCACGAGTGGTCCGGTGACGCGGCACGCAGGTTCATGGAAGAGCTCATCGACCTGGAGGCGGAGTTCGAGGCCGAGGCCGCGGACATGGACGCCACGGCTGAGTTGCTCCGCGAGGCGGCCGAAGAATGCCGCGTGATCCAGGACCTGGTCGAGACGGTCATCCGCGAGCTGATCGAGTGGGCCCTCATCACCCTCGCTGCCTCTGCCGCCTTCGCCGCGCTCACTGCCGGCATCTCCGCAGCGGCCGGCGCGGCCGCAGCCGCCGCCGAGGGTGCCTTGGCCGCGACGCGGATCGCGAGCCTGGTGTCGCGGCTTGCGCAGGCGCTGAGGAAGATTGCGGATGCCATGAAGGCCCTCAAGGCGGTCGCCAAGACGAACCGATTCAGCACCTCCAAGCCATGGACCTGGAAGCATGTCGGTGACTTGAAGACCGCTGACGGACTGGCAGCGTTCGCGGCCCACCGGGTTGTGAAGACCACCGGTAAGGCCGTCCTCGGCGCGGCAGGTCTCACGGGTGACCCCGTCGGGCAGACAGCTCAGGAAGGGCTGGAGGGAGCCGCGGGCATCGCCGCCGACGAGGTCGACGACCGCTTGGAGGGAAACCGCAATCCCAGCACACCCATGCGTGAGGACCTTGGCATCGCCAATCCGTCGGACAGCGACAGCCGGACCGTGGAGTCCCGGCACTGGGACAACCCCTTCGGCTGACTGCTCACCTGATCAGAAGGAAAGCGCGGGATGAACAACGACTGCCGTGGTCAGATTCAGCCGCACCTCCAGCCCGGAGAGCGGCTCCTCGCGGTGTGCGAGTGCGAAACGGCTCCAGGCGTACCCGAGCGGCCGGTCTGGCTGCGGCAACCGCCGCAGGAGTCGGAGCTGGAGCGCCGGCTCAAGTCCCGCCTTCCGGGGGCGGTACAGAGGTTCCTGCGGCCGGCCGAACCAAAGCCCGTCACACGGTTCGAGCGGACGATGGAAGGTGCTGACCAGGCCACGGAGAATGCCTTCACCCGGGCGGCTCACGGCAAGGGCATGAACGGTGGTTGGGAGAGCCAGGCCGGGCAGTTCCTGGTGACGCATTACAGTGCCGCTCGTTTGCCCGCTTCGACGCTGGCAGTCGCCTTCACCGATCGCAGAGTGCTTGCCTTCGCCGACCGCGCCAAGCTGTGGCAGACCGGTCGGGCGTACGAACTCCAGTGGGAAGCCCCTCGGACTGGCGTCCTGGGAGTCCGTGCCAATCCCAAGGGAGTGCTGCAGCGCGGTCGATTCGAGCTCGTTTTTGCAGACGGGTCGTGGATCGCATTGGTGGCCTCAGTGCCCACGCACGCTGAGCCTTTCGTCGCGGAGGCGGGTGGCGCTGGGCCCTCGTGAAGCAGCCCGTTGGCCGAGGACGGGCGGTTTTGATCTTCTCAGTGAATTCGAGAACTGTACTCAAAGAGCGGGAATGGCCCCTGCGTTGAGTCCACGGGCGTAGCTCGATTTCACGCCGGCCGCGGGCCGGTACTCACGCGCACTGAGCGAGCCGCACCTCTTGTCTCGCGTCTGCAGAAGCAGGTGTGGGGGGCGACGCATGCGCCATCTGAGGGACGACCACGGTGCTGTGGTGGAATGGATCATGGTGGTCGGCACTCGGCCGCCGTCAAGTGCTGGACTGATGAGGGGACTTATGAGCGGGGGATTCAATGTCGAGGGCGATGCGCTGCGCAAGTACGCAAAGGCTGTGGAAGCCGCAGCCGGCCGAGTGGACGGCATCCGAAGTCGTACGCAGCAACTGGAGCTCACGCAGCAGGCTTTCGGGAAACTGCCTCAGTCGGACGACTTGAAGGCCGACTACGACACTCAGCGCAAGGAATCCGGCGATGACCTCACCGACGCCGTCGACACGCTGTACGCCATAGCCGATGCGCTCAAGGACTCCGCGGCCGCCTATGACGACACCGAGACGAACAACCGGGGCATGTTGGGCGGGGGCCACTGATGGGCGCGGGGCAGGCAGCGGGTGATGCCCTGAGCCGGATCAACTTCGTTCTGGACTGGAGCAATCCGCTCGCCGGAGTGCTGGACGAGATCATCCGGGGCATCATCAGCCAGTTCAATCTGGACGAACTCCTGGAACAGGTCAGCGGAGACAACGAGCTCCTCACCGAGACCGCGATCCAGTGGCGCAAGGCAGCCAATGATCTGCGCGGAGTGGCCGAGGACCTGGTCGTCGAACGCCGCACGCTGGCCGCCCAGTGGGAGGGCGAGGCGTTCGCGAAGTTCGACACCATGATGACCGAGTTCGAGGACGCCCTCAAGGGCGAGGCCACGGACATGGACACCATGGCGGAGCTCCTCGAGATGGCGGCTCAAGAGTGCGCGGCCGCCGAGCAGTTGATGCTCGACCTCATCGTGGAGATCGTGGAGGTCGTGCTCGCGACCGCCGCGACGACAGCCATCCTCTCGCTTCTGACGGCGGGCGCCGCAGCAGCCATCGGGCCGCTCATCGCCGCCGCGGGCGTCGCCAGCAGGGCGGCCAAGGCCGTGAGGATCACCGCGAAGCTGGCCGACGCCCTGTCGGACATCGCGAAGCGCATGCAGCTGCTGCGTAAGCTGATGAAGCTCCGGAACGCGCTGCGTAAGGGCCCCAAGCACTTCAAGGGTGGCCTCGGGCGTTTCATTCGCGGCACGAAGAAGCGGGACGAGTTCGGCAACGAAGTCACCGTGCGCAACCCCAACGATCTGGCCATGTACGTGGGCTACAAGGTGGTCAAGAAGGGTGTGAAGGGTGTTGTCAAGGACGTGATCGGCGCGGACCCGGCGGGGGCGGTCCAGGAGAGTCTCCTGGAGGACGGGCCGGGAGTGGCGGAGGAGCGGTACGAATACCACCAGCGCCCCGATCCGCAGCGTCTCGATGAGCGTACTGACGTCACGCCTGCGGGTGCGGCAAGGACAGTAAGGGACGATTTCGGGTGACCAGGACGGACCGCGGCCGGGAGACGGTCGAGCGGGCAAGGGCGTTGGTGCCGACGGGCGAGGTGCTGCGTGGTGATCACGGGGTCTACCTCGCCGAGCGAGCTCCGATGCCGGGCTACTTCCGCCGACCTCGCTCCTTGCGTGCCGAACGCCGCACGCTCGGGAGCTGGCTGATGATGCCCGTGTTCTGGGTCGCCAGGCTCTATGGGATCACCTGGCACCCGATCGAGGCGCTCGTCGAGGCGTTCACGGAACGTGAGGAGAAAAAGCCGGGTAAGCCGTTCCACGGCGGCTGGCAGAGTCTGGCCGGCCAGTTGGCCCTCGCCGTGGTACCACGGACCAAGAACAGCAGGGCCGTGATGCTGCAGGTCACTGACCGCCGCCTGCAGGTGGTGTACGTGTCCCAGGCTCGCTCCTTCACCGGCAGGCCGGGGCCGGCCGAAGTGGGATGGACCACGGACCTTCGCGATGTGACCTGGATCCGGGACCGCAGCGACGTGGCGGGCGGTGACCACGAGATCGGGTTCATCGACGGTTCGTGGTGCTCGGTCCACTTCGGGGGCAAGGGTTGGAGTCGGATCTCGGAGGCGTTTCCGTTGAGGTTGAGCCATCTCGACCCGATTCCGCACGCGGCCTGACAAGCCGGTCGTCCGACGGCCGTTACGGACCGCCGGCGCGCGCCGATGGCGTTCCCGGCGGGAGATCATCTGATTCTCCGTTGCCCTGTCGGGGTGAACTGCCTGTCGTTCGGCAGGCAAGCTCAACCCAGGCCCCCTGGACCGGAGGTGGGCCTGGATGCAGCTTGCGTCTGCGAAGGTCATAAGCTGTCGCCAGATTCGCGGGGGCGCCGAAAGGTACGCGAGTGGCTGTAAGTGGGCTGCGCAGCAACCTGGGTTGCGAGTCAGTTGAGACGCCGGCTCTGTCACGAGAGCCCGGACTACCCATCGTGCTCCCTCGCAGGTAGAGCTGTGAGAGGGAAGAACCCGATGTCTTATCCCCCGCCGCCGGGAAGCGGCAACCCATATGGGCAGCCGCCCCAGCAGAGTGGTTGGCAGCCGCAATGGCAGGGAGCAGGCTCTGTGCCCCCGCCCGCCCCGGTCACGCCCCCTGCATCGCCGCCGATGCAACCGGGGCTGTCTCAGCACGGTGCGTACGCCCCGCCCGGGAGCCCCGTCCCCGGGAGCCCTGTCCCCGGGAACCACATGCCTGGCGCGCCAGTTCCTCCCCCGGGTGGGGGTGGCACTGCCCGAAAGGTCCTCGGCAGTCTGCTCATCGTGTTCGGTGTGCTCGGCACACTCGGCGGTGGAGCACTGGCGGCTCACGCGTACAGCAACAGCCAGCGGTCGATACCCAACAGCGACTACGGGCCGACGCTGTGGCGCAACGAGACCGCGGATCGCCTGTTCCCGGCGACCGTCGGCGAGCCCAGCTATCAGCACGACGCCTCGGACCGGAAGGTCGCGCAGTGGAGCCGTATGGGCGTCTCCCAGGACACTTCGTGCTCCAAGGGCCTCAGCGGCGAGACCAAGGAGACCGCGGAGCGGCTTGGCTGTGAGGCCGTACTGCGTGCCACGTACGTTGATCTCACCGGTGAGATGCTTGCCACCGTCGCGATCATCGTGGTGCCCGAGGGCACCGCCGGCCAGGAGATGGGCGAGTTTCTCGACAGCCAGGAGCAGGCGGACGTCCCTGACGCGGCAGTGGTGCCGTTCGCGGTGCAGGGCACGCTCGCCGCGAAGTGGCGGGAGAACAGGCGCAACGGGATGGGCGGTGATGCCCTGGAAGGCTACGCCGTCGCCGTCACGACCGGCGCGGTCGACGGCCGTACGTCGGGCAACCTGCCTGGTGAGTTCGGGGACTACGGTGCGAACGACGAGGACAGGAAACCCTGGATGGACGCTGCGGACGCATTCAGCAAGACCTTCGGCATCCATCTCGCAAACCTCGAAGGGTGAGCCCTGCAGTGAAGTTCCGGACCATACGCGCGACCTCGACTGCAGTCGTCCTCGCAGGGCTGCTGAGCACGCTGGCCATCGCGCCGGCGCAGGCGGCCACGCCCGTCGGATGGGAAGGCGCGGCACTCAACCTGTCCGCGGCCCGGCAGTTGAGCCAGGGCGACGGAGTGACGGTCGCCGTTCTTGACAGCGGTGTGTACGCCGACCATCCCGCCCTCAAGGGCAAGGTCACCACCGGCCCCGACTACTTCAAGGATGGGCTGGAGGCGGGCGACTCGGAGTGGGGGCGGCACGGAACGGCCATGGCCTCGGACGTCCTCAAGGTAGCCCCGAAGGCCAAGATCCTCTCGGTACGTGTCATCGATGACAAGCACGAGGAGGAACGGACAGAGGAGGATCTGGAGGAGTCCTTCGGGAAAGGCAACAACCCGATCGCCGACGGCATCAATTACGCGGTCGAGCACGGCGCCGACGTGATCTCCATGTCGCTCGGCAGCGACGACCTGTTCAGCTCCTACGACGAGGACGAGGCCGCGGCCCTGGCCCGTGCCGCACGCCAGGGCGTGACGGTGCTCGCCTCGGCCGGCAATGCGGGCGATGTGCTCAACGGGTCCTCGTACCCGGCCGGTTACGCGGGCGTGATCGCCGTCGCCGCGACGCAGCAGGACGGCACGCGCGCCGATTTCTCCAGCGTGCACACCTACAACGACGTGGCCGCACCGGGTGTCGACATCATCAGCGCGACGAACACCGGCGGCTACAAGCAGGGCGATGGCACCTCACCGGCTTGTGCGCTGTCCGCCGGGGTGGTGGCGCTGATGAAGGCAAAGAACCCGAAGCTGACGCCCGCCCAGGTGAACGACGTCCTCATCGCCACCGCGGATCGCCCGGCGGGAGGCGGCAACGCCCTGCTCGGCCACGGCCCGATCGATGCGGCCGCAGCGGTGAAGGCGGCTGCATCCCCTCCCGCGGACAAGACAGCTCCGGTGGACTACAAGGGCAAGGAGCACCTGGCGACCCCGGACGGCACACCGAAGACCACGCATCCGGAGATGGAGCAGGAGGTGTGGCTGACGGGGCTGGTCGCGGGCGGCGTGGGCCTGGCGCTTCTCGCCGGTGGTGTGTTGCTGGTGGTGTCGGGCCGGCGGAAGTCCGCTGCGCAGGCGCCCAGAGTGATGCACCACCCGCAGGGGTCTTTCCCCGGCTGAGCGCCCCAGCCGTACGACGAGAGCTCTCGTTGCCAGGCAGCACATCCTGGCAGCGAGAGCGTGATCCGCACGTCGGGGCTGCGCGTCGACCGGCCTCTGCGCCCCGTGCCCATGCCGCGATCTCCGGTTTCGTGCGGGCCCGCCGGGGCCTTGGTCAAGTGAAGAGCCCCACCAGCAAACTGACCATGAGCCCGATCACGGCCACCAGGGTCGTGATGAGGTAGGGGCGGAACCGGCGTCGGCTCCACGGTTCTGTGGAGGAGAAGCCGGTGGTGGCGCCCAACACGCCGATCGACAGGGGCATCAGGCCGCCGAAGAACCACGCGCAGCCCACCGCGATCGCGCCGACCCAGCCATGGTCCGGCTTGTAGGACGTTTCGCCGGTCCTGATGGCCTCGATGACGAAGCCGCGTTGGTGCAGGGCGTCGCTCTTGAGTTCGGCGTTGAGGTCCTTGACCGAGCCGTCGTCGGCCGTGAAGGTGCCGTAGCACCACCGGGTCTTCGTCTTCTTCCGTGAGCTGCTCGATGTGCTCGAGCGGTATTTGTAGTCGACCGTGCAGGTGTCGACGGTGAGCTTGCCCTGGGTCGACGTGGCGTAGGTGTAGGGGCCGAGGTAGGCGCCGAGTGCCATGAGGACGACGCCTACGAGGATCAGGGCCGCGCCGATGAGGCGGCCGAGGCTCGTCCGCTCTTCAGGGGCGGCGGCGTTCGGCGCGGCGTTCCCTTGTACTTGGGTCATTGAGGGTTCCTCAGGAGGGGGATGTGGCGGTCACAGGACGAGGGCGCAGACGAGGGCCGTCAGGGCGCCCAGAGTGAACAGGCCGCCCAGTACGGGGCCGGTGACAGCCGCGGCCGGCAGGCGGTGCCAGGAGGCGGCGAAGCCGGGGCCGTTGCGGGCGCCGAAGCCGGTCAGGAGGCAGTGGACGCCGAAGGCCAGCACGGAGAGGCAGAACGCGAGAATCGCGGCGTCGTCGCCGGGGTCCCGGTCCTGCGGTAGCTCGAAGGTGTCGTCCACTTGGACCACGGGGATTTTCGCACCCGCTTCGAAGCGTGAGGACGTCTCCACCGACGCGTCCCGGTAGGCGGCCTCACCGCCTTGCGCGCTCCAATTTCCGGTGCAGCTGAACTTGAGTTCCGTAGAACGCCTGTGCGCGCCGTAGTGGGTCTTCGTGTGACTTTCGCATGAAGAAATCGTGAGGGTTCCTTCGGTGCCGTCACCTGCGAGTTCGCTGCGTAGTTCTGGAATGGTCACCATGGCGACGATCGCGGCCACGAGGAGCAGCCCCAAACCGAGGAGTCGTCCTATCCAAAGACTCCCGGTGCTGGCGTAACGCGGCTGTGTTGTCACCAATTTTGGTGCCCCTTTGGATAACTTGACGAACTCTTGACCGGCGGGTTGGCGGCGCCGTGCGCGAGGAGTCTAAGGTATCGGCCTGTCGTCCAATATGAACTACGGCAAGGGCGGTTCGGGGGAGAGTCATGGAGTTCGACAGCTTTAGCGTGGACACGGATGTACTGCGTAGGCAGGGAGGGAAGTTCGCCGATCTCGGGGGTGATTTCTCGACCGCGTCCAAGTGGCTTCAGGATTCCCTCGAAGCGCTGGGCGAGCCATGGGCGGATGCGGACTTCGGGGAGATTTTCGGGCAGGTGTACACGCCGATTCGCGACGGAATCTTCACATCCATGGACAGTCTCGCGGAACGGCTTCAGAAGATCGGTGGCAACCTGCAGGACATGGCCCGCAACTACGACGCATCGGACACGTCGAACAGCGGGCTGATGAGCGGGATCTCCAGCCAATTCTGATCAACCTGTCAATTACAATTGTATAGTTGAATTCGGGGGCTATTGGCATGTCGCTCACACTTCCCGGTGAGCTGGTCTGGGTGCTCGATCTCCTTGGCTACACCTGGCCGGAGGTCGACGAGGAAGCGCTGCACAAGGTCGCCGAGACCTGGCGGGCTTTCGGTGCGGACCTCGAAGAGATCCAGCTGAAAGGCGAAGGGCTTGCCCGCACCGTCGTCTCGCACAACTTCGGTACGGCCGTTGACGGATTCAGCAAGGACTGGGGTGCCTACACCGGCGCGAACGGCGAGGACCGCTACCTGCCGGATGCGAGGATCGCTTGCGAAGTGATCGCCTTCGCGTTCGACGCCGCCGCGGTCGCCGTGCTCACGGCGAAACTGGCCGTCATCGCCCAGCTCATCGCCCTGGCCATCGAGATCATCGCCGCCCAGGCGGCTGCTCCCTTCACCTTGGGACTCTCCGAGGTCGGTGCTCTGGGTGCGACACAGGCCACGCGGCTGATCGTCCGAGAGCTGCTGGACCGGCTCAAGAGGGAGATCATGGAGGCGGTCACCAAGGCCATGGAGCACGCCACCATGGACGCGGTCAAGAAGATCGCCAAGGACAAGGTCAAGCAGTTCGTCCAGGAGAAGGTGGTCGACGCGGCCAAGGAGAAGGCCACCGAAGCCGCCGTAGGAATGGCGCAGGACCTCGGCCGGCAGAGCATCGAGACCTATTTCGACGCGCGATCCGGCGTCGACCTCGGCGAGACGGCGGATGTGGCCAAGAAGGCGGCCGGTGAGTATGTCGATGGCCTGAAGAACGAGGTCACCGGAGGTGAGGGGTCGACATTCGCCGGCTACGTGGATCCGGCCTCGCATGTGAACAACGCCGTGGACGCGGCGACGGAGCGGGTCACCGGGGCGGCCGGGGACCGCGTACAGCACGGTGTCGACGCGATCACCCGGCGCGATGCCGACGGGACGGCGGCGGGTGACGGCTCCGCATCCACGGAATCCGGGGCGGGCGCCGCATCCGCGGGATCCGGGGTCGGCTCCTCCGACACCACACAGGCTGCCAACAGGCCCGTGGCCACCGCCTCCGCGGCGAACTCCGGTTCCCCGGGTCCCTCCAACTCCTCAGCCGGCGCGGACGACTGGGCCCGCAATGAATTCGGATGACGTCATCGTCCCCTCCCGGGGGCACTCACCTCTGGCAGGAAGATCCCCACACCCATGACCGCCGCCGACCGGGAAATCCAGGACGAGGAACTGATGGGGATCGCCAGGACCCCGAGCACGCCCTCCGGCTGCACTGCTCCCTGCGCACCATCGCCGATGCGACCTCGCTCAGCCCGGACCTGCGGGAGATGGCCCGGTCCGTGCTGAGCGGGAGCGTCGATGTCGAGGACGCCTTTCGGGATCCGCGCTGTACCGAGGCCGTGTTCCAGCGGATGCATGAGATCCGTCGGGCGGCCGACGACCAGACCCACGCGGAGCGTCAGGACTCCAGGGCCCGGTTCGTGGAGTGGGACGCGCGGCAGCGGGCCGATCTGGCTCGTGAGCGTGCCGAGCGGGACGCCCCGGTGTCCCGGGGTGGCAACTAAGGAGCGATCACATCGCGCGGCGCCTGCGGCCGATGAGGTAGGCGAGACCCCATGCCGCGGCCGCGGCGAGGAGCAGGCCGAGGGGGAGAACCAGTCGACTCCGCCGTCCAACTCGTTGTTCCACCAGGCCTTGGCGGGGATGAAGGGGTCGGCCTCCATCATGTCCCCGATGGCGGCGGGCGACTGGCGGTCGGCGATGATCAGCGGGAGGGCGTTGGTGAAGCCGAAGAAGGCGCCGGCCGCGGCGATGACGGCCCCGCTGACGTGGGCGCCCGTGTTGCGGTGACCCACCAGGCCGATCAGGCAGCCGACGATCGCTCCGTTGATCAGCGCGTGGACCAGGTACATGGTGTTGGCCTGGGTGACCGTCAAGTCCTCATACGTGGCCAGGATGAGACCGCTGTAGAGCAGCGAGACGACGACCGAAGCGAAGAATCCGAGGAAGACCGCCCCCACGGGATGACCGCTTGCGTTCGGCCGCTGCCCGTAGGGCGCCTGGAACGGCGGGGTGGGCTGCATCGGGTACATCGGCTGTCCTGGGACAGGCGGCATTCCGGGCTGCATCGAAGGCTGGCCGGGCTGCGTCGGAGGCTGCCCAGGGACCGGCGGCGCGCCGAATCCCGGTGCCTGCTGTGGCGGAGCCGGTTGCATGTATGGGTTGTTGGGGTCATGCGGGGGCTGTGACGGCGGCGGGGGCGGTTGGAAGGGCGGCTGGCTCATTGGATTCCCACGGAGTGAACAAATAGGAACAGCAAGTTATCAGTGAGATCGGGAGAGGGCCGTCGGGGGCGGAGCGGGCGGTGTGAAGGGAGCGGAGGATGGCGAGATGCGCCGAACCCGTTCAGGAAAGAGGGCCGGCGCCGCGTACGAGCGGTGAGGCAGCGGTCCCCTGCGCCGCTGCCTCACCGGTTCAGCACTCCTTGACGTCCGGGATCTTGTTGTCGGGCGAGCTGATGTAGATGTTGGAGATCCAGCCGCCGTACTGGGGCAGATACGCCCACCAGTCGTTGGTGTAGGGCGGCACCGAGACCTCCTGTCCCTTCCTCTGACAGCCCACCAACACCTCGACTCCCGCCGGTAGTTGAGTGATCGCGGAGTTCGAGGTGGACGGATCCGGGCGGACGTTCACATGGTCGCTCCATGTGCCGTACCACCACCCCGCCGGCCGCGCCGCGCCCGGCACGTGCAGCGAGCGGGTCAGCCGGCCGATGTCCGTGTACGCCCTTCCGTACGACGTCCCCACCGGGTGCAGGGTGAACACGGCCACGATGAACCGGTCACCGGCGCCCACCGTTCCCGTGCTGTGCAGCGCCGGTCGGGTCAGGTCCACGTCCGCGGCAGCAGGGGCGGAGCGCGGGGCCGAGGCAGGGGCCTGGGCCTGGACTGACGTACGGGATGCGGCGGCCCCCGTACCGCAGGTGCCCTCCTCGTACGACGACCCCGCCCAGCCCTGCTTCACCGCCCACGGCTTCTCGAACGCCCCGGCGATGCCGAAGTGCTGGTCGAAGCGGTCCGAGGCGCATCGCGTGGACTGGCGCAGGTTGCCCATCACGAAGTCGCGCACGGGGCCCGGCGCCTTGTCCAGGAGGTAGCGGTAGATCGTCACGGTGTCGCGGGCGGAGAGCGAGGTGTAGCCCCAGTAGCCCTCGTACCCGGCGGGCGGCGGTGCCGTGTCGCTCAGGCCCAGCCGGTCGGCCATGCGGTTGATGATCGCCGAGCCGCCGTTCGTCGACCAGTAGTGGCTGGCCGCCTGGTCGTTGCTACTGCGCAGCATCGGCTCCAACAGGGCGCGGTCGGCGGCGGGCACGGTGTAGTCGGGGCCCCGGTTCCACAGGAAGTCCAGCGCCAGCAGCACCTTGACGACGGAGGCGGACCGGAAGCGGGCGCTCGTGTTGAGCTGCTCGGTGAAGGTGCCGGTCTGCCGGTCGAAGACGGCCGCCCCCGCCGTCACGCCATCGGGCACGTGGACGGACGCGGCGGCGGCCTGCGAGGGCCGCCAGGCCGGGGCGTCGGCCGCGGCGGACCCCGCCACGCCGCCGACGAGCAGCAGCGTGACGGCGGACGTGAGGAGCCGGCGCCTCACTGGTAGGGCTCTCACTGGTAGTGCTCCCTGAGGTGGAGCGAGTTGATCGGCGTGAGGTCGACGTACCAGCCCTCCTGCGGAGGGATGGACTCGTGGCAGTCCGTGTTGATGGACTTGCACAGCTCGACGAGGGCGCCGTCGTACTGGTTGTTGAAGACCCAGTGGTTGCCGTACTGGTTGTAGATGGGGTGGAACCCGTACGAGTAGAAGATGTGGCTGGGGTGCGGGTTGTCCACCGGCACCGTGTTCTGCGGATAGATGCAGACGGCGCCGTACGGGCAGCCGTCCCACGTGCCGCCCTCGGCCTGGGCCTGGGTGGTGCCGGTCAGGACGGCGGCGGTGGCGAGGGCGAACGCGGCGGCGCCGCGGAGGAGTCTGCGCATGGTCATGCCTTTCGCGAGGAGGAGAGGGAAGCGCGAGGAGGAGCGGGAAGTCGGGGAACGCGACGCGGATCCAGGGTCTGCCGGGTCTACCACCAGTCGGAGCAGGTCACGCGGCCGTCCGAGATCAGCGAGCCGCAGACCCGGAACTGGTACTGCGGATCGGTGCTGGTGCGCCGGAACGGAGTGGTCAGGCTCTGCCCGGCGGACCGGACGGTGAAGGGGCCGCACTGGAGCCAGGGCGACACGGCGTTGTCGTGGTCCCAGCCGTCCGCACGCCAGTCCATCCAGACCTTGTCGCCGGGCCGGGTCTCGCCGCTGATCTTGCCGAAGGCGATCTGCTGGCCGACGTAGACGCCCTTCTCCAGCGTGAAGCGGGCGTTGCCGAGGTTGAAGCTGCGCGGCTTGCCGGTGTCGCCCTCGGCGTTGTCGGGGTGGTCGCGGAAGCCGCGGGCGCCGCCCTCGCAGTCGGAGGCGGCGGCCTGTGCGGGCTGCGCGGGCTGGGTGAGTACGACGCCGGTGGCGACCGCACACAGGGCGGCGGCCGTGGCGAGGGTGGAGCGGAACAGGCGCATGATGGCCGTCTCTTCCTGGCTGTGGAGGGTGCCCCGTGACGCGACCGATGCGATGCGAGCGGGGCCTGGAGACGACTCGAACCCTAGAGAAGGGAGCGGCTTGAGCGGTCCTGACAAATGTCAGGGTCAGATGGTCAGGGCGCCCTGGAAACGGAGGTTGGTCACGTCGGGGTGGGCGGTGGCCGGCCGGCCGTGGCCGCGCGGTTCCGGGGCGAGCCGCTGCCCTTCGAGGCCCGGGAGTTCCCGGGTGTGAGTGAACGAGTCGAGGGCAGCGCGAAGTTGACTGGCGCGGACTATCCACCGGCATCTCTCGCACGTGACGGGAGATACTGGGGTGTCGAGAGGCGAAGGGCAACGAGGAGAGACGACATGACCAGGCAACCGCAGAACTCACCCGACCCGCACGGCTCTCCGCAGGAGCGAGGCGTGCTGGACGAGGCGCTCGAACCGGGGCAGATCCGTTCGCTGAACTCCGCCCTGCGCAAACTGACCGAGACCGACGGCGTCAGCAAGGACATGCAGGAGGCGGCGAAGAGAATGCTCTCCGGCCGCCTCGCCCTGCGCGATGCCCTGGACGACCCCGCCGTGGCCCGCGCCCTGGGCGGAGGCATGGCGTCCCTGCGCGGCCAGTGGGAGTCGCTCTCGGAGGAGGAGCGTGACCGGGTCCGGCATGGTGAGCCACTCGCCGGCGGCGGCCCGTCGTCCGAGTCCCCCGAGCAGAAGGGCCCGCAGACCCAGTCCTCCCAGCCGCCGAAGAAGGGGCAGGGGCGTCACAGCGGGGGGTTCTCGCTGTACTGATCCAAGTACGGGGCGGCCGGTGGGGCCGTCGAGGAGCAGAATCCCAGTTGCGCGCGGATCTGGTCGGCGGCTTCCTGCGGGCCGTGCTGAGCATTCACCCTCCACCGAATGCGGTCTTCCAAGGCTCGGAAGATCCCGCCGACGGGTCGATCTGGGACGGGCTATTCGGTGCCCCAGGAGTCCAGATCGCCGTCGAAGACCTGCTCCCAGTGATCTGCGTCCTCGGTCGCCGGGTCGATGTCCTCCGCCCACTGCCACAGGCTGCGACGGGCATCCTCGCGTTCGGCGGGCGTAGGGAAGGGGCTGGTCAGGAATTCGTGGTACAGGCAGAGAAGGGTGGCGAACTGGCGAAGACTCGTGGACAAGGTCAACGAGCTGTATCCCGTGCTGTAGTCCTGGACGACGGCACCGGTCCCGCCATCGAGCAGCACGCTACCGCCCGTCCATTCGGCAAGTGAGTAGAAGGGGCCCTCGCTCTCCGGAGGATCCACGTCATCCGGCCAGGGGACTTCCACCAGCCCCGTCTTCGCCAGGTCGGCCGTGCGAACGAAGGGCAGTTGGTCCGTCAAGCAGGGCCAACCGACGCTGGTGAGGAATTGCCGACTGTCCGAATCGCTCAGACCGGCCGGCAGGTCGTCAGCTGAAAGCACCCGGCACGTACCTTGCCCGAACGAGCCTTCCAGCCATGAGCGAGTGGGAGCGTTCGGTGCCACGGCTTGGGCAGGACAGCGCCAGAGGGCTGCCTCGGTGATGGGGCCGACTAACGGTTCCGGCAGCGCCTCCAGGTGAGGCTGTTCCCCTGGGGAGGTTGCTACGTCTACGACGAATGGGCCGGTGGGGCCTGAGATCAGCCATTCCGCATCGGACACGGCCTTGGATCTGAAGGGGCGCGAGGTGCCCGGGCGCCCGTCGAAGATGTGGCGTACCGGTGGCCCTACGGCACGCAGGCGCCAGGAATGGCTCTCCGTGAGCTCCGGAAACTCTCGTGCGTTCTCGGGCTCTTCCGACTGCTCCGACCGTCCGAAAGTTCCGAACGGGCGGCATCTGGTCCAGACGGTTTTCCAGGGGAGTTCGACCCCGGACTCGGCGACGATCGACCGGGCCAGCGATTCATCCCCCCGGTTGAGTGCCGCATGATGCAGCCACGCCACCCACTCCGCATGCGGTGCGGCCGCAAGCCCCAGCTGCTCGAAATAGTGGGCATCGATGGGAAGGCCACCCTGCGGAATACCGCGAGGCCAGGTCGCGGCCATGCCCTGCAACAACCCCTTCGCATCGAGATTCGCGATGACCTGACCGTCAGCCAGCAGAGTGTCGAGGAGGCCCGCACGGGAGGCATGGAGCGCGGCTGCTCGCGCGGCATAGACACCGGTGGGGCCGACACTTTCCCATGCTGTCGCACCGCGTGCCTTCAACGGATCCAGGAGTGCGGAGAGCAGACTGCGCTGATCGACAGGACGGAGCAGTCTGATGCGATGCCGATCCGATTCGCTTTGAAATCCGAACTCGTGGCCCAGGCCGGGGACTTCAGTGATGAGCAGGCGATCGGAGAGGGACTGCGCGAGTTCGACGAGTTCGCCGGACGACGTCTGAATGCCCAGGCATCGGCAGAGCTCCACCCAGACAGGAAGGGAGACGGTGCGGAGTTCTGCTGTCGCCAGGGCCAGGACAGCGGGGTGCCGGGTGAGGATGTCCTGCCATTCCCCGGACCGGGTCTCTGCGTCGTCCGGCGAGGTCAGGACGATGTCATTGCGTGTGGGTGCCGGCACCCAGGGCTTGTCGGCGGAACGCTCGACCACGAACTGCAAGGTCGGCCGCGAGAACTGCTTGAGCGTACGGATCATGCGCCCGCTGATCAGGCTTGCCTCGCTTGAGGTCACGAACTCGCCGGCCCACTGAACGTTACCGAGCAGCGCGACGCCGTCAACCCGAATGCGCTGGGCACCGGCAACGAGTGAGGCCGGTGAGCCGGTGACACCCCAGGCGCGCAGGAGGTGATCGGCGATTTCATCAGCGGTCCTGCCTCGGCAGTCGACATGGACGGCTCCCGGGATCCGGGCTGCCAGTTCGCTGAGCAAGGCAGTCTTCCCGGACCCCGGTACGCCCCGGACGGCGAGGGTTCGGTACACGCGATGGGGTTCTGCCAGCCAGGCTTCGGCCTGTTCGAGTGCCCGCTCGGGTGTCAGTTCCACTCGATTCCTCGCTTCAGCGTTCGCGTTCTGATCGTCCAAGGTATCCGAAGGGTTCAGCGGCTCACTCCGCTCCCGATCCCGCTGCCTTCATCCAAGCCCGCAACCACTCGCCGCGATATCTCACCATCTGCTCGTCGGTCATCGCCTTCACCTGCTGGCGCATGGCGATGTCCTCGGCCCTGGCTTCCTTGATCGCTTCCCGCCACTCCGCCGACTGTCGTACTCGGCTTCCTTGGCCGCGGCCTCGTTCCCCATGTCGCCCTTGATGTAGCCGATTCCGTACGAGATGCGGAGATCACCTTTCCGGGGGTTTTTCCTGCTGTTCCTCGGGGCGATTCTCCCGCGCCTTCTTGGTGCGGGCGCGAGAATCGCCAGTGTCTCGCTCCATGTCATGGCTGCGATAGTCGGAACAGTTCGCCCTGCCGGTTCCTGTTCTATTGCCACAAGGTGTCCGTTGCCGAGGCCGCTGAAACGGGCGCCCAGCCGTGTTCTCGATGCGGTCGCGGCCGCCCTTCTCGCCGCGGTCCGACGGGTTGCCGTCCGCATCCAGGTCCGGGTACGCGCCCCCGCAGCCGTGGGATTGCCGGCGTAGGTGTCGACCAGTGTCAGGGTCAGATGGGCAGGGCGTTCTGGAAACGGAGGTTGGTCACGTCGGGGTGGGCGGTGGCCGGCCGACCGTGGCCGCGCGGTTCCGGGGCGAGCCGCTGCCCTTCGAGGCCCGGGAGTTCCCGTGATGTGAGTGAACGAGTCGAGGGCAGCGCGAAGTTGACTGGCGCGGACTATCCACCGGCATCTCTCGCACGTGACGGGAGATACTGGGGTGTCGAGAGGCGAAGGGGTAGCGAGGAGAGACGACAGGGGCAGGTACGGGCCGGTCGCGAATGGCCTCGGCGTACGCGGGCAGGTCAGCGTCTTCGACGAACGCGGTTTCCAGTGTCAGTCGTTGTGCAATGCGTACGTCCACGCTTCGGACTGGGAGCCGGCCGCGTCGATTTCCCAGACCGCGTCTTCGATGTGCTGCCGGAACAGATGTTCTTCGTCCCCGTTGTCCAGCGTTCCAAGAATACGGCGTCCGGCGATCCACTGAGTGACCATGGCCAGGAAGTGGTCGAGGGACGTTGCGACGAGGAAGCCGTCGAGTCCACTCTCATCGGCGCTACGGGGCATGCGCAGGACGTGCCCGGAGGGGCCGTCGATCACGATCTCGGCGCCCATCCACAGACCGATCTGGAAGAAGGGGCCACTTTCTGCGGGCTGTTCGATGTCCTTGGTCCAGGGCAACTCCCACAGGAAACGTTCGTACTCGGGCTCCAGCCGGATTCCCTTTTCCTGCATGACGGGAAGACCGACACTGGTCAGTACCCGGCGGGCGGTTTCATCGGTGAGCCCGGTCGGCAGGCTCTCCGGTGGGGTGCGCAGGACGGGCGCCTCAGGGAAGAGCTTTGCCAGATCGGCAGCGGTCGTCGTGGGGGCATTCATGGGCAGAGTGGGGCCTGCAGCGATCTTTGCGCCGAGGAGCGGCGCCCCACGGAGTGGAGCAATCACGTGCTCTGCTGCCGTATCTGCGCCTTCCACGGCGAAGATGCCTCCCGGGCCGGCGAAGACCGTCAGATTGCCAAGACGCAGTGAAACAGGCAGGAACTCGCTCTCAGGTCCTTCCTCACTGTTGTCGTGAGCCAGGAGTTCCCTGCGACTGGTGGGACCGGCCCAGCCCGTCTCCGGCGGCCAAGTCAGTGCATTCACGGCCTCGTCGGGGAAGACCTCGTCGAACCAGGGGCCTGCCAGGAGCTCCGAAGTTTCCGCGTCCCATACCCGCACCCCTTTGTCCGAGGCCTTCGCGGCCACCGCCGGGCGATCGCGCCAGCGCACCTCGAACAGGGTGTAAACCGGACCGGGTTCGAGGTATTCCAGGTCGTATCCGCCCGGTGGCCGCCAGCGCGTCCACCGGGCCTTCCAAGGAAGACGTACGCCGGACTGTTCGATGCCGACGCACAGCTCGCTGTCGTTTCGCGCCATCGCCATCAGGTGCAGCCACGCAGCCCACTCGCCCTGATCCGTCGGCGCCACCCCGTACATCCATGTGTACGCCGTGTCGGCGGCCGCGTTCGAACCGGGCACCGAACCGTCATACGCACAGTGAGCAGCGTCCAAGAGGGCGTTCTGCGGAAGGTTGGCGAGTACGCCGCCTTCTCGCAGCAGTGCGTCGAACTCCCCTGCCTGCACAGCGTGCATGGCCAGACCATGCGCGGCGTAACGCCCGAGTGGACCGGTGGCGGCCCATCCGTCCGGATGCCGCAGCCGGGGAGCGAGCCCTCGCAGCCACCGGACCATGTGGCTGTTGACCCGCTCGCTCAACTCCGCCGGCGTCTCGCGACGCAGTGCTTCGGCCACGGCCTCGTCGGCGAACGAGACCTCCGCGTCGGCGAGGGTGACGAGTTCGGAGAAACGGTCGGCAAGCTCGCGCAGCGCCGCCTCGTCGAAATCCGAGGCTCCGGCCGCCCGAGCCAACTCGCTCCACACCTCCAAGGGCACACGCCGAGGCTCGGACAGTGCCAGCGCGCGCAGTTGCGGGGACTGCGAGGCGGTCACGACTGCCGCCGCGAGTGTGTTCTGGGCGCCGTCGGGCGACGTATCGTCCAGCCAGAGCGAGGGCCAACGGTGCGGCCACGCGTCAGGATCCGGTGGCAGCGTATCGACCACAACGCTCGGTCCGGTGAGGGCGAGACGCTCCGCCACGCGGTCGCGAACGAGAGCCGACTGAGCGGACCTGCGGGTGAGCCCGGCCCGTCCCGCGTGCGTGATCAGGACCAGCTTGCCGGCCCCGTGCCGACGGGCGGACTGGCGCCAGATGTAGGGCCGCGCCTGGTCATCAGGCACCCCTATGAGCCGGAGAGCGTCTCGGAACACGTCTTCCGCACCCGCTTCCGTGGCGTTGAGCAGCACGCTTTGGGTGATGTGCCGGTGCACTTCCTCAAGAACGCCCGTGGCGTTGGTGAGGCTGACGACGTCCAGGTGCTTCTTTTTGGGAGCGCCGTCGCCCCACCAGTCGCGAACTTGTGCAACTGCCTGTGGCGGAGCGAAGCGTTCGGGGTCTGGGGACGACTCGGACACGAGGCTGGGCTCCCTACTGCGGCGGATCGATGTGCAGCATAGCCTTCGCCCAAACCGCTCCGATGGCTGAGAGGTGGTGATCCATCTCGGCCTGCATCTCGTCTTCGTTCTCCGTGCGTATCTTCTTCACCTTGTTGCTGATCTGCTGGTCGGTGAGTCCGCTCTTCTCCTGCTGGCTCTTCAACTTGGTGCGCTCTGCGTCTCGCAGGGCCACGCCTTCGGGATCGGTCCGGTACGTGGTGCTGTAGTAGACGGGCACCTTGCCGTCCTTCAATTCCGGGTGCGTCCGCAGTCGTGTCGAACAGTCGGCGTGCCCTTGCCCGGAACCGCACGGCTCACGTTCCGTGTAGAGGCCTGCCATCCGGTACTTCGTGCCGTCGGGGCCGGAGTTCGTCCGGTCGAACCAGTCGAGGAGATGTTTCTCCGAGTGCCGGGGACTGACACCGGTGGGGTCTGCAGGGACCGACGAGTCAACGACGAACGTGCTGTTCCCGTTGTTGTCCACCACTTCGATGACAGCGTAGTTCTTGCCGGAGAAGTCTGGTTTATGGGGGCCCAGGGTGTCGATGAGGGCATTGATGTCGTTGTTGCTTGGATTGGATTTCTTCTGTCCGGTGAATCGATGATGGAGCTCGGCGATGTTCTTGTTGGTCTCCGGATCCGAACGGTATTTCTTGGGGAATTTCGCGTTGGCCTCGTCCCGGGCCTCCGCGCTGCGAGCTCGATCGTTGTCGGCGGCCACGTCGGGCGTACCGTCGGGGCGTTTGGAGTCCGCGTACGGCAGGCCGTCCCGGTCGTGCTCGGGATTGTGTCCCACACCCTGGCTCTCGTGGAACCCGAGGCTGAGCCGGGCTAGCGAGGCCACAACGGCGTACCGCTGCCCGTCGTTCATCTGACGGAAGTCGTCGCCCAGCGCGTCTTCCAGTTCCTGCCGCGTGAAGGCGGTGGGCGGTAGGTCCGTATCGCCATTCTCACGTGCCTGGTTGTACGCGTCCATCCGCTCCGCAGCACTCTGCAGGAGGGGGGTCAGGCGGCCTTCATCCGCCCAGTTCCTGAGACTGTCGTGGACCGGGTCCAGCCCGATGCGGTGGACCTTCAGGCCGCGCGGAGCGTCCGGGTCGTATTCGTTGTGCTCGTGCTGGTCGTCGCCCGGGTAATTGCGCACCGTCTGTTGGGGCGAGTCCGGAGAGAGGTTCTGTTGCTCCTCCGTCCTGGACTCCGGCTTGGGCAACGACGTGTTGCGCTCCTCCCGGGTCGGATCGTCGGGTAGCTTCTGGCCGTCCTTCTTCGGGTCTGCGCCTGCTGGATCCTCGGGCGGCCGTCGGTCTGCTCTGGCAGGGGTGGTGGCGGATTGCCGATCGGCGCGGCTGGTGCTGTCGGGGCGTGAGTGGTCACCGGTGGGTCCCCTGTCCGGCGAGACCGGCTGCCTGTTCCCGTCCAGCGGAATCGCGAAGACCCCGTTGTTCCCGCTGTGCAGTGGCTTCGAACTCTGCTGCCCCGTCTGGGCGTCGATGTATGTGATCTTGCCGTTGTGGTTGACGGCGTTCCACGCGTGGGCCCGCCCGTTGGCGTCCTGCGTGATGATCACGGCCTGCGAGCCGTGGCCGCTGTCGCGGAGGGTGTTCTCCAGGCGGTTGAACGCGTCGCGCCCGTTGCCCATGTCGCTGAAACGGGCGCCCAGCGTGTTCTCGATGCGGTCGCGGCCGCCCTTCTCGCCGCGGTCCGACGGGTTGCCGTCCGCGTCCAGGTCCGGGGTACGCGCCCCCGCGGCCGTGGGGTTGCCGGCGTAGGTGTCGACCGTGGACAGGGCGGTGTCGACGCAGTTGTTGTTGCGGCCCGGTGCGTCCCTGCCCTCGCCGTTGATGCGCTCCACCCAAGGGCCGTCCGCGGGGTCCGGCGGCCGGGTGGGGTCACCGTTCTCGTCTCGCGGGACCGAGTTCTCCAGGGCGTCCTGCTCGGCGCGGGTGGGGTCGGTGACGCCGCCCGGAGGGTTGGTGTTGCGAGTCTCCGAGGCCGGGGTCGGGGTCTCGTTCGGCTTCGGGTTGTCGGAGGAGTGCTGCTGGCTGGGGTTGCCGGGTGTGGAGTCCGGGCTGGACTGCTGGGGCTGGTTGTTCGGTGTGGTGGTCACGTGGTGGACCGGGACCGCGACGACCTGAGGCTGTTGCTGCTGCTGGTTCGGGGTGTTCGCCGGGGGCTGGTGGGTGCTGGATTGCGCGCCCGGTTGGTTCGGGGTGTTCGGCGTGCCCCCCGTGGGGTGCTGGGGCGGCCTGCTGGGGGCGGAGCCGCTGCTCGGCTGGTTCGGGGTGCCGGGCGTGCCTTGACTGGTGGCGCCGGGCTGGGGCGAGGGCGAGGGCGAGGAGTTCGGCGTGCTGCCGCTCGGTGTCGACGTGTGCCCGGGACCGGTGCCGGTCGATGTGGCGGGCGGGGTCGTGGGACTGCTGGTGGACGGCGATGCGGTCCTGGGAGGAGCCGACTGGGACGGGGCCTGGTTCGCAGTGGCCGTACCCGGACTCTGACCCTGGCCCGGAGGGCGGGTACGGGTGCCGCCGGACGAGTCCGCGGAGTTGCGGGGCGTGGTGCCGTCACCCGGCGTGGACGTCCCCGGGTTGGTGCGTGGCGGAGTGCGGTCACCCGGCGTGGACGTCCCCGGGTTGATGCGTGGCGGAGTGCGGTCACCCGGCGTGGTGCCAGGCGTCGTGCCCGGCGTGTTCCGGGGCGCGTTGCCGTCGCCCGGGGTCGTACTCCCGGGGCGCTGGGTCGGTATGCGACCGTCCGGCGTGCTCGACGTACGCCCATCCGCTGTACCGGGTGTCCGGCCGTCCGGTGTCGGTGCCGGAGTGCTCCGAGGTGTCGTCGGTGACGTGGGGCTGGGTGTGGACGCGGGCCCGGTCCCTGCGGTGGAGGGCGTGCCGGTGGAAGGGTTCCTCGCCGGGCCCGAGTGGGGATTCGGGCTCGTGGCGGACGTACTGCCGCCGGAGCCGCCCGGGCTGTGGTGCCCACCCGGTGCCGCACCCCCGGTGGAAGGTGCCGTGGGCGACGTAGGTATGGCCGAGCCGCCGTCCGAACGGCCGCCTGAAGCGGAGGGAGAGGAGTCGGCCGTCGGCGTCGGTGCCGCGTTGGACTGCGTGGGGGTGGAGGCGGCCAGGCTGTCGATGTTGGTGCCGATCGAGCCGCTGCCCGGCGAGGACGACGGTCCACCCGACGATGTGGGGGCCGGGCCGGAATGCGGGCTCGGCGAGGAGAGACCGGAGACGGACGGGCCACCGCCCGAGTGCGAAGGGCCGGACGTGCTCGGAGTGCTGTTCGAACTGCTGGAATCGGAGCCGTTGGACGAGGGACCGCCGGGTGAGGGGTCGTCGAAGTCCGACAGGGAGGGCCCCGTAGAGGGACCAGGCCTTGAGTACGGGCTGTCGGAGGACGACGGATTCCCGGAATCCGGGCCTGACCCGGAGCCGGAGTCGGGGCCGGCACCGATATTGGGTGCGCCGATGTCGTTGCCGCCCGTGTCGGCCGAGATGCCGCTGCCTATGTTCGTGCCGGGAATGTTGCCGTTGCCCGCACGGGTCGAGGTGTTGGAGTCGGACCCCGGCGAACTCGAGTCGGAGGACGACGAATCCGAAGTGGACGACGAATCCGAAGTGGACGACGAATCCGAAGAAGAGGAGTCCGAGGAAGAGGAATCCGAGGAGGACTTCGGGCTCTCCGACCCGGAGTCACTGCCGAGGTCACCCCCCGACGGCCCGTCGTACCCGTCGATGCGGCTGTCGATCGCGTTCCGGGCCCGGCTGCCGGCCTTCTGCCCCAGGCTGTCGCGCACGCCCTCCGCGAAGGTCTGCGGGCTCTGCCGGAGGGCGTCGAGGCCCGCCTCGCCGCCCTTCTTGATGGTGGCGCCGACGTCATAGCCTTCCTGGGCGCCGAAGCCGACGTTCACGGTCTGGCGGATGAGGTCGGAGATGATCGCCTCGATCGCCGAGATCGCGGGCTCCTTCAACGTCTCCACGATCGCCTCGATCATGGCCTTTTTGAGCTCGTCGAGGAGGCGTCGGACGATGAGGCGGGTGACCTGGGTGGCGCCGAGGCCGGCGACCTCGGACAGGCCGAAGGTGAAGGGCGCGGCGGCGTGGGCGGCGACGATCTCGATCGCCAGGGCGATCAGCTGCGCGATCACCGCCCACTTGGCGAACTCCACGAGGTAGGCGCAGGCTTCCAGCACGTTCGCGACGAGGAACGCGGCCTCGGCGGCGCTTCGCAGGTAGCCGTCTCCTCCACCACCGCCGTCGAACTTCTCGTAGGTCTTGGTGAACTTGTCGATCGACTCACCGGCGTTGTGGGCGGTGACCTGGCGCGCGGCACTGTTCGCCTTGGTGTGGAGCCCGTTGACCTTCTCGCCGAACTCCCGCCACAGCGCGGCGCAGTCTCTGAGCTTGTCCTCGTTCGCCGTCGGCCATCTGTAGCCCAGCATCTCGAGAACCCACTCGAGCTCGTCCGGCAACATCATCGCCACAGCAGAAGACACCCCCGTCGGACAGCACGGCCGTACCCCTCCCTCACCAGCCAAGGGAATTCACACAGGAGTACAGCCGTCCGCAAAGTTTACGGACTCAACCGCCGACGACTTGAGGTGTCGGCTGTCACAAGTCCGTTGCAGGTCGCCGCCGTTGCCGGGCGTGGCGCTACAGGAGACGGCTCACTGTGTACGGCCCTGAGTGCGCTGTCGGTGTCCCTGGATGTCGGGTCGGCCGATGTGGCCCGTCGCGCGTTCGGACTCGCCGAGCCAGAGGTGCGGGACGTACTGCTGGACCGCCGAGACCATCTCCTGCCGGCAGGGGGCGGGGAAGGGGAGGCGGTGACGCAGGCGGGGCAGCCCGGGGTGCAGCGGCTCCTCGTCGCGGACCAGGGTCCACAGGACCGGGTCGTCCTGGTCGATGGGGCCGTTGGGGAACAGTTCCAGGGAGTAGACCTTCTGGCTCCGGCCGAGTTTGCTCCAGTACAGGCCGACTCCGGCGAGGCTCTGCCAGGGGACGACGTTGCGGGCTCTTCCGTTCTCGACCCACAGGCCCGTGGCGTCGACCAGGACCCGGGCACGGCGGTTCGCCCAGTTGGCCAAGAAGAGGAACACCCCGAGCACACCGAGCAGCGACATGAACACGAGGCCGACGTATCCGGCCGGGCCGGACGCTCCCTTCTGGTTCCCGGTAGCAACCACGATCGTGCCGATGACGCCGACGGCGCCCAGCGCGATGAGCAGGACGGAGCAGGGGAGCCCGGTCATGGCACCGCGGCGGCCGATCCGTATCACCGTGGCGTCGGGCGCGGGGGAGGGCGTGTGCGAAGGCAACATGGTGCGTGAGCTTAGCGAACTGGCCTACGCTCCCTCCTCATGACGACGCACGGCCGGGAACGCGGCGGGGAACAAGTCCAGACGAAGCTTCGAGGCGACGAGGGTGATCCGGCACGGCCCGGCATGGATGAACTCAGGGCGAGTTTCGCGGGGCAATCGGATCCGGGGTTCGCGAGACAGCGGTCCCAGCAGGCACGGAGCGCGCGCGGTGGGCTCATGGGCGCCGGGGCGTTGGTGGCTCTCGTCTGCCTCGTGGTGATCGTGGTGCATCTCAAGAGCGGTACGCAGGTGGGGGTGGGGACCGTGATCTACGGCCTGAGTCTCGCTTCCGCCGGTCTCGGCGTGGAGGCGGCGCGGCGCGGACGCACCCGCTTGGCGATGATGGCGATCATCCTCGCGGCGGCGGGTGCGTCGCTGGCGGACGCGATGCCCTGACCCGTTCGATTCCGGGTCAGGCCTTGGTGAAGCACAACGTGTAGTCGAAGCCCCGGCTGTTGCGGTACTGGATGCCGTAGTCGTACTCCGCCGAGCATTCCTGGTCCTGGCCGGGCAGCAGGGCCCCGGTCTTGTACTCGGCCTCGGGCGAGCCGCAGTCGACGACCGTCGGCAGTGGTTCGCCCTTGGGGTCGGCGACCTTGACGCAGTCCCCGATCTCGGGGTCGTGCGTCTTGGCCTCCGCGGCGGCCGCCGACTCCGACGCCTCCGCCTTCGCCTTGCCGCCGGTGGGGCTGGTGTTGTAGTCCCAGACCCAGTAGCCGATGGCGCCGAAC
The DNA here is from genome assembly GCF_042657965.1 of Streptomyces coerulescens. Taxonomy (NCBI): domain Bacteria; kingdom Bacillati; phylum Actinomycetota; class Actinomycetes; order Kitasatosporales; family Streptomycetaceae; genus Streptomyces; species Streptomyces coerulescens. The sequence continues at coordinate 21,619 of NZ_JBHSKM010000012.1, read as the reverse complement.
ACTGCGAGGACGACGACCGCGGACTTCACAGCCCGCAAGGCAGCTCCCGGTTGCGGGCGCTGCGGCCCGCCGGGAGGCTGGGGCTGCTGCGGATATCCGTACGGAGCCTGAGGCTGCTGGGGTTGCTGCGGGTATCCGTACGGCTGCTGCGGCTGCCCGTACGGCGGCTGGTTCTGGTACTGCGGAGGAGGCGTGGACATGCTTGGCGGACCCCGTGGTTGGCTGAACGGATGGAGATCAACGCGAAGTTGACGGGCGCACGTTACCCTCCGGCGTCGGCCGAGCGCGCACCGGGGGCGAGCTGTGTGGGAACCGGTCAGGAGAGGTGGAGGCGTCGCTCGGGTACCGGTGTCATGACCGGCGCTGCTTCCGGTACAGCGCGATGGCCGCCGCCGTCGGCAAGTTGGGCACGGTGACGGTCTCGCCGGTGTCCTTGGCGACCACGATCTTGCTGCCGCCGGGCGGAGCGGGCCGCGGCCGGCCCGCGGCGTCCGTGACGGGCGGGAACACCGCGTACACCAGATACCCGAGGTCGAACTCCTCCACGCGCAGCTCGGCCGGAGTGCCGTCCGGGAGCTCGGGCTGCGCGTAGCGGCCGCGCACGATGGTGAGGGCCTGCTCGCAGGTGGTGGGCGGCGGCGCCGGGTGGTGGTCCGAAGTCACAGGTCTCTCTGCGGGGCGTAATCGGCGTAGCCGGTGTGTCGGGCGTGGTGGCCGGTCAGAACAGCCCGTGCCACATCTGCTCGACGATCAGCGACCACCACGTCTCGGCGTTCTGCAGCGCCGACGCGTCCACAGCCGCCAACTGCTCCTGCAACGCGGCCACTTCCGCACCGGCCGCCACCGGGTCCAGCTCCCGCATCCGCTCCCGTGCGGCGGCGAGCAGGCTCAGGGAGCGGGCGAAGGCGGCGACCGAGACGTTGACGTAGCGGGCCGCGGCCGTGACCGGATCCACCGCCCAGACCGCGCCGAGACCGTCCGGCTGCCCCGCCCCCGGCAGGTACTGCACCGCGATGACCGCGACGCCGTCGAAGCCGATCCGGACCAGGTGCGCCAGGGCGCCGATCTTCTCCTCGCCGGCCGGGCTGCGCCGCTCGCGCAGATTCGTGGCGACGTCCGTGAACAGACCGCCCGCGGGAGGCGCGTCGGGCCGGTCGGCGGTGAAGAAGAGCGGGAGGTCGACGGGAAGCCCCGCCCAGGTGAGCGTGGCCCCGGTGGCCTCCGGCAGCGGGCTGTCCGCGATGGTGTCGGCGTCGTAGCGGCGTACGCCGTCCTCGCCGAAGACCTCGACGAGATGGCGGCCCAGGGCCACGTCCCGTAGCGGCTCCGCGGGCGTCACCTGCGCGGGAACCGGCAGCCGGTGCGGTTGCGGCGGCGGCTGCTGCCCGGCGATCCGGTGCATCGTCTCGACCTGCTCGACCAATGCCGCGATGCCTTCCGCACGCGCCTCGGGGCGGGCGCCGTAGGACTGGGAGCAGGAGAGCCGGGCATTGCGGAAGGTGTTGAGGAGCTCGGCCGTGTAGCCGCCGGGGAGCAGGCTGGGACGCAGGTCGGTGTGGACGGCCAGGACATTGTCGGCGGGTACGTTCATCCGCCGCAGCTCCCCCCACGCCTGGTACTCGGCGGGGGGCAGACCCGGGGCCGAGGTGCGGAAGAGGGTGCTCTCCTCGCCGTTGGCCGGGTCCACGTATGTGAAGACGGCCGTGTTGCCGGGCCCGGTGACCGGACGGGCGGCCCCTTCGGATGTGCCCCCGTGCTTCTGCCGGTACATCCGGACGACCTCGTCGACCGGCACCGACGGCCAGACCGTCAGCTCGCCGGTACGGCGGTCCACGACCCCGCAGGCGTTGCCGATCTCGGCGGGCGGCCGCCGCTCGCCGGTCTCCGGGTCACGCTCGGGCTCCGCGGGCGCCGCCCACACGACCCAGCCCAGGTCGAACTCCTGCATCCGGACCTCGCGGCGCGGCTCCGTGGAGCCTTCCGGGTTGAGCCAACGGTCGGCGACGGCGAGCGCCTGCTCCTGGCTGGTCACGGGGAGGCTCCTTCGAAGGGGCTGGTCGGGGAGGGGAGTGGAAGGCGGTGTGGAGCTGTGGTGCGGGCCTCCACGCGGGTGTCGTCCACGTGCCTACGAGGCTATCTCCGAGTCCGCGGCACGTATGCGGAGGGCCTTGGCCCCGCGCTCGGTGGCGACGAGCAGGATGCCGTCGGGGGACAGGTCGGCCGCGGTGAAGGGTGTGTCGGAGAGCAGGGCGGCCACGACCTTCCGATCCGCCCGCTCCCAGACGCGCAGGTAGTCGGCGCCTCGGCTCAGGCCCAGCGGGGCGGCGGCACGCTCGTCTTCGGAGGGACGGACGATCTGCCGGGGGTCGACGTCATCGAGGACACCGGGTTGTACGAGGCCATGGACGAGCACCGCCGGACGCGACTCCTCCTCCGGCGCACCTGCCGAGGACTCCCCGCCGGACTCATGGAGCGGCAGCGCCCCGGGCGTGCCCGCCGGGACCACCAGCACGGCCACCTCAGTCGCCGTACCGTCGGGGTGGGGCAGGCTGCCGATCGTCACGGCGCTGATACCGGGGACGGGCAGGCTCCACAGCGTCCGCCAGGGCAGTTCGAGGCCGAGCCGCTGGTGTATCGCGTCCGCGTACTCGGGCAGGCCGTCCTCGACGAACGCCGTCTCCAGCAGAGCGGCGCGCAGCCGTGCGGGCGGCCGGGTACGGGTCAGCAGCGGCGCCGTACGCAGGTACGTACAGGCCGGTGCGCCCAGGTCCTCGGCCGGCACGGCCTCCACGGCGGCGCGCAGGGGCACCGGGTCGGCATGCACGAACAGGGCCGGATCCGTGAGGAGTTGGGGGAGCAGCCCGGCTTCCAGGGTGTGGCCGGCGATGTGGTCGCGCACATAGGGGTCGGCCTTGCTCCAGTCCTGCTCCGGCACGGCCTCCAGCAGCGCCATCGCGACCTGGGTCTGCGCGGCGCCGACGCTGGGCAGACCGGCGCGGATCTCGTCCCCGACGGCCGGATGCAGCAGCCCCAGCACCGTACGCGGGCCGTCCTCCATGTCCGTCTCCTCCTCCCGGGGCTGCACGAAGGGCCCGGCGAGCAGCATCCCGTCCGCGATGGCCCGGCTCATGTCCTGCCCGGCGACCGCGCTCGCCAGCCGTGCCCACAGGTGGACCGGTATGCCGTCGGCCTCGGCCAGGGCGAGCGGTGCCAGCAGGAGCCGCAGAGTCCGCGGGTCGGCGCCGAGCCGCACGGCATGCAGGTCCAGGGCCTCACCGACGGACGTCGGCAGGTATCTCTCGTCGGCGGGATCGAAGCCCTCCGGAGCCATCAGGAGGCAGTTGACGGCGAGTTGGACGACCAGCGGACTGGTCCCGGCCCGGCGGCCGATGGCCGCTCCCAGGGCGAGGCGGGCGGCGGGATCCACGGTGAACGGCAGCTCGGGTGCGCCGTGCTCCGGGTTCAGCGCGGCCTGCGCGTGCAGCACCAGGACCTCGGGGTCGGCCCACTCCGGCTCGTCGAGGTCGATGACCTGCACGGTGCCGGACGGCAGCCCCGCCGCCAGCTCGGCGGCCTGCGGACGCGGTACCTCGGCCAGCAGCCGGACCGTCCCGGCGGCGGCCAGCCGAGCCAGTACCTCCCGGACGAGCCGGGCGGGCTCACCGGTGGACCGCACCGGGCCGGCTCGGTCGACATCCGGCACGACGACGGTCACCGGCTCCGCGAGCCCGGCCAGCTCGGCGAACACGTCCTCGGTGCTGCCGGCGTGCAGCTCGTAGTGGTCGGCGAGCAGCCAGAGAAGCTGGGCGGCGGTGAGCCCTTCGGCGGCCGGTACCGCGGGCGCGGGCAGTTCCGGTGGCACCGTCGACGGATCCATCTCGTCCAGCGGCAGCTGCTTGCGGTACCCCGGATCGCACAGCATCAGAAACCCGGTGAGCAGCCGCGAACGCCCGCTGCCGGAACCGCCGGTGACCACGACCACGCGCGGAGCGCCGGGCGCGGCCACCCGCCATGCGGCGAGCGCGCGCAGTGCGGCGGTCCGGCCACCTATGTGGGGGTGAGGTGCGTAGTCCTCGGTCGAGCCGGTCATGGGTCCCCGTCCTCCGCCCTCGCGGATGCCATCGCGTACGACGCCGATCTTAGGCGCGGAGCTGCGGTTCGGCAGCGCCCTCAAGAGGCGCGGGGCAGTACCGATTTGCGGCTCTGCCGCGTGGGCGCGACCAGCCACGACGCCGCCGCAGCCGCAAGACGGCATAGCGCGGCACTCCCAGCGGAGCGCTCAGTCGGCCACCGGCCCACCGTTGCGCGGCGCCGCCTCCAGGTCGAACTCCCCGTCCCGCGCCCCGAGCACGAACGCCCGCCACTCCGCCTCGGTGTACCGCAGCACGGTGCCCGGGTCGAGAGAGGACCGCATGGCCACCGCGCCCTCGGGCAGGTACGCGATCTCGACCCGCTCCTCGTCCTGCTCGGTACCGGGCGCGCAGTGCCACTCGACGCCGGAGATGTCGAGGGCGTACAGCTCGTCGCGCTCCCGTTCCTTGCGCGCCTTGATGTCCTCCGCCTGAGTCCCGACCTCGTTGTCCCGTGCCTCGGTCATGCTGCTGGGCCTCTTCCTGACGTGCGAACGACGAACGCGTCTCACCCTACTGGCGTCGCTCGCCCCGCACCCGCCCGTCGCGGATCAGAGGTCCTGGTGCGGTCGCAGCCTCGCGTGCGCGACCCCGGTCGGCACCTCGACCTGGCCGTCGTACTGGGCCGTCGTCTGCTTCCAGATGGCGTCCTGCTCGGCCTCGTTGAGCTCGTGCGCCACGCCCATCTTGGTGAAGGCGACGCCCATTCCGGCGATGCGCTCCGCAAGGCTGGCCATCGACTCGTACATGCCGTCGCGCAGCCCCTCGTAGACGACGCCGAACTTCTCGCCGATGTCGTCGTCGCCCCAGGGTGGGGTGTCGCCCTTCTCCAGCGCGGTCAGCCCGTTCTGCAGGGCCGTCACGGCCTTGGCGAAGTCCACTCCGGCGTTGAACATGTGGAAGCCCTCGGTCTTGAGGACCTGGGGATCGGAATCCATGTAGTCCGACGGCACAACTGCCCCCCGTGGCTCGTCATTTATGTCCAGCCGTCACCTTAATGGGGAACGGAAAGGGGCGGCACCCACCGGATGCCGCCCCTCGGCCCTGCCGGACCGTCCCTCAGAACCGGTTCGGCAGCCATCCCGTCTGGATCAGCTGCCCACCACGCCGACGCGTGTGGAAGTACCCACGGCCGGGCGGCAGTTGCGTGGCGGTGATGTTGCCGAGCAGTTGGCCCTCGGACCGGTCGCCGGAGAGCACCACGCCCTGGGCGCCGAGCTCGCGCATCCGCTGCATCACCGGCTCGTACAGCGAGCGGCTCGCACCGCCCGAGGCACGGGCGATGATGACGCGCAGCCCGATGTCACGGGCGAACGGCAGGTACTCGAGCAGCGGGGCCAGCGGGTTCACGCCGGTCGCCACCAGGTCGTAGTCGTCGACGATCACGAACGCGTCCGGGCTGCTGTACCAACTGCGGTTGCGCAGCTGCTCGGGCGTGACGTCCGGTCCTGGCATCCGGCGGTGCATCGAGCCGGCCAGGCCCTCCAGCGTCTCCGTGAGGGCGGGCGCCGAGGCGCAGTACCGCGACAGGTGCGAGTCGGGCACGCCCTCCAGGTGCGCACGCCGGTAGTCACCCATGACGATCTTCGCCTGGTCCGGCGTGTAGCGCTCGGTGATCTGCTTGACCAGCATCCTGAGGATCGCGGACTTACCGGACTCGCTCTCACCGAAGACGATGAACAGCGGGTCGGTCTCGAAGTCCACGAACACCGGGGAGAGCGACGACTCGTCGATACCGATGGCGACACCGCGCTCCGGGTGCTCGAAGCCCTTGGGCAGGCGCTCCGCCGGCATCATCGTGGGCAGCAGTCGTACGGCCGGAGCGTGCTGGCCCTGCCAGTTCTCGTTGATGCCGCTGATGAGGATCGACGTCGCCTCGGACAGGTCCTCCGTCGCCGACGAGCCGTCGACCCGCGGCAGCGCCGTCATGAAGTGCAGCTTGTCCGGCGTCAGACCACGGCCCGGCACCGTTGCGGGGACGTTCTGCGCGACCTTGCGGTCGATCTCCGACTCCGTCGGGTCACCGAGCCGCAGCTCGATACGGTTCTGGAGCATGTCCTTAAGCGCCGGCCGCACCTCGGTGTAGCGGCTCGCCGTCAGGATCACATGCACACCGAAGCCGAGACCGCGGGTCGCGATCTCCGTGACGGTCGCCTCCAGCATCTCGTAGTCGGTCTTGAACGTGGCCCAGCCGTCGATGACGAGGAAGACGTCACCCCAGACCTGGTCCGGCAGCTGACCGGCGGCCCGGCGCTGACGGTAGGTCGTGACCGAGTCGACGTTGTGCTCGCGGAAGTACTCCTCGCGCGCGTTGAGGATGCCCTCGACCTCGCTGACCGTACGGCGTACCTTCTCGGCGTCGAGACGGTTCGCGACGCCGCCGACGTGCGCCAGCTCCTCCATCGAGATCAGCGAGCCACCACCGAAGTCCAGGCAGTAGAACTGCACTTCGGACGGCGTGTGGGTGAGCGCGAACGACGAGATGAGCGTGCGCAGCAGCGTCGACTTGCCGGACTGCGGACCACCGACGAACAGACCGTGGCCCGCACCACCCGCGAAGTCCCGGTACAGCACGTCACGCCGCTGCTCGAACGGCTTGTCGACCAGACCGACCGGCACGTTGAGCCGGCCGAGCGCCGTGTAGTCGGGGGCGGTCAGGCCGCGCTCCGGGGTGACGGCGAGCTGCGGGAGCAGCTGCTCCGCCGACGGCGCCTCCTCCAGCGGGGGCAGCCACACCTGGTGCGCGGGCGGACCCTGGTTGATCATGCGGCTGACGAGGACGTCCAGGACGGTGTCGGCGAGCGCGTCGTCCACCCGGTTGTCGGGCTCCGGCTCCTCGATCACCGGCTGCGGCGGCAGCGCCACGTGCTCCGCGGAGAACAGCGCCGGCCGCAGCTGCGTCGACCGGTGCACACGGGACGGGCCCTCGCCGTGGTACGGCCCCGACACATACGCCGCCTTGAAGCGGACCATGGTGTCGGTGTCGTAGCGCAGATAACCGGAACCGGGAATCGACGGCAGGTGATAGGCGTCCGGGACACCGATCGCGGTACGGGACTCGGCGGCGGAGAAGGTCCGCAGACCGATCCGGTACGACAGGTAGGTGTCCAGGCCGCGCAGCTTGCCCTCCTCCAAGCGCTGCGACGCCAGGAGCAGGTGGATGCCCAGCGATCGGCCGATGCGGCCGATCTGGATGAACATGTCGATGAAGTCCGGCTTGGCCGTGAGGAGTTCGGAGAACTCGTCGAGCACGATCACCAGCGAGGCCATCGGCTCCAGCGCGGCGCCGGCGGCGCGGGCCTTCTCGTAGTCGTGCAGGTTGGCGTAGTTGCCGGCCGAGCGCAGCAGCTCCTGCCGGCGCTGCGTCTCACCCATGATCGAGTCACGCATACGGTCGACGAGGGTGAGGTCGTCGGCGAGGTTGGTGATGACGGCCGCGGTGTGCGGCATGTCCGCCATACCGGCGAAGGTCGCACCACCCTTGAAGTCCGCGAGGATGAAGTTCAGCGTCTCCGAGGAGTGCGTCACCGCGAGACCGAGCACGAGCGTGCGCAGCACCTCGGACTTGCCGGAACCGGTGGCGCCGACGCACAGACCGTGCGGGCCCATGCCCTCCTGCGAGGCCTCCTTGAGGTCCAGCATGACCGGCTCGCCGTTCTCGCCGACACCGATCGGCACCCGCAGCCGCTCGTGCAGCGTGCGCGGACGCCAGGTGCGGGAGACGTCGACCGTGCCCGCGTCGCCGATGCCCATGAGGTCGGTGAAGTCCAGGTTGGACAGGAGGGGTTCACCCTCCTCCGCCGAGCCGACCCGGAAGGGGGCCAGCTGCCGCGCCAGGGACTCCGCCTGCGCCGGGTTGAGGAGGTCCGGCTTGCCGGTGTAGGCGGACTCGTGGCCGACGAACAGCCGCATCCGGTCCGGCTTGGCGTAGATCGTCAGACCGGCGCGCAGCTCCTCCTCCAGCGGACCGGGCGAGATCTCCAGGAACGTCACGCCCTGCAGGCCCTCGCTGCTGGCGAGTTCGGAGTCCGGCGGCACGGTGCCGCCGTCAAGCACCACGATCAGGTGCGGCTGGTCGTAGACCGGGTTGGCCTCACGGTTCCAGCGGGGCCGGTCGCCCAGCTGGTCCGCCAGCGCCTCCTCCAACTCCCCGAGGTCGTCGAAGAGGAGCCGGGTCGAGCCCGCCCCGTCCTTGGTCTTCGGGTGCTGGCTGTGCGGCAGCCACTTGATCCAGTCCCAGTCAGCGGCCGCGGAGGGATGCGCCACCACGGCGATCATCAGGTCCTCGGGCGAGTGCAGCGTCGCCAGCTGGGACAGGCTCGCGCGGGCGTTGCCGTAGACCGTGTCGGACTCGCCGCAGATCGTGACGTGGTAAAAGGCGCGCAGCGAAATGGCGACCGGCAGGTCGGACAGGCTCCCGTGCGCGTCGAGGAACGCCTTCATGGCCGCCGCGGTCAGCGGCTCCAGCTCCTCCTTGGGCGCCGTCTCCGGCGCGACCAGCGGAGTGTTCAGCTGCTGCACACCGCGCCCGATCCGCACGGAGGCGAAGTCCGCGTCGGTCGGACGGCGCTCCCACAGCCGCTTGCCGTCGGCGGCCACCGCCCACAGCTGCTCCGGGTCGGGGTGCTGGAAGAGCTGGCTCTGCCGCTGGAGTTCCGCGGTCTTGTGCACGTCCTTGCGGACCTGCTCCAGATAGCGGAAGTAGTCACGCCGGTCCTGGGCCATCCCCGCGCCGCCGCCCTGCCGGGACTTGGCGAACTGGGCGATGGCCATGGCCAGCGTCGACGCCAGCATCAGCCCGCCGACCACCCTCATATAAGAGGGCAGGTTGGGCATGAAGAAGAAACCGACCGAACCCAGCATGCCCATCATGGGCAGCAGGTTCATGAGCATGCTCTCGTCGCCCTCGCGAGGGATCTCGGGGGGCGTCTCCAGTTTGACCTCGCCGTCCGGGACGGCCGGTGGCACTATCCGCGGTGGCCGTTTGATGATGACGACGCTCACCGATGCACTCATCCTTCGCGATTGATACGTACGTCCTGGCACCGACGCCCCCGTGTACCGCGACGTGTTCTTCGTTCGCGTAGGCGTCGTTCGCGTAGAGGTCGATCCTACTGATGCGCCGGGTGCCCGAGGGAGGCAGGCGGATGGAGATGCGGCGCAGGTCCTGGGAGGAATGCGGGAGGTAGGTCCTGTCGCGGGGGTGGCAGCGGATAAGGTGGCGACCCGCGCCGTAGGAGCGGTGCGAAGAGCCTTGTCTAGCAGGGGGAACACCAGGTGAGCACGGGGACTTCGACAGGTTTCTGCCGAATCACCATCGCAGCGCCGGACAGTCGCGTCGATGTGGCGCTGCCGGAGGACCTGCCGGTCCAGGACCTCTTTCCCGAGATCATCAGACTCTCGGGCCTGGTCCAGTCGGACACCAGTCCCGCCGGTTACCACCTCGTGACCCGCGAGGGCCAAGTACTCGACGCGAGCCGTTCGTTGCTGGAGCACCGGGTCAGGGACGGTGAGGTGCTGCTGCTGCGCACCTTCGCCGACTCCCTGCCGCCGGCCGTGCACGACGACGTCGTCGACGCCATCGCCGCCGCGGTCAAGCAGGACGTCCGCAGCTGGAACGACAACCTGATGCGGGTCGCCGGCCTGGTCGCGGGGTCGCTGCTGCTGATCATGCTCGGCTTCGTCTTCTGGTTCGCGGATCCGCTGCGCCACGACATGCACGGCCTGCAGGGCATCCTGGCCGGCGTGACCGCGGTGGCCCTGATGTCGCTCGCCGGTGTGCGGGCCCGGGTGTACGAGGACCGTGGCTCCGCCGTCGCGCTCGGTATCTCGGCGCTGCCCCACGCGCTCATCGCGGGCTCCGGCGCCATTCCGCAGGACGCGGGCGAGGGTCCGGGCCGGATCCAGTTCCTCGTCGGCTGTGTCGCCGTCCTGCTCTGCTCCGTCGTACTGATCATGCTGCTGCCGCAGGGCGACGCCCCGTTCGTGGCCGCCGCGCTGGCCTCCGCGATCGGCACCCTCGCCGTGTTCTGCGGTGTGCTCACCGAGGCCGAGCCCCGGGAGATCGCCGCCGGCACCTCGGTCGTCGCGCTGGCGGTCGTCGGCTTCCTGCCCGGCTGGTCCTCCCGCTTCGCCAAGCTCCCGATCGGCTTCCGCAACCCCGAGGACCTGGCCCGCGCCCGCCGTGAGGGCCGCGAGGGCGACGTCGAGGCCGTCGACGTCCAGCGCATCGTCGCCCAGACCAGCCGCGGCCATGAACTGCTGCTCGGCCTCGTCGGCGGGTGCGCCGCCGTGATCATCGGCGCCGGCGGCGCCGTGCTCGGCTTCAGCGACAACGGCTGGGCCCAGCTGCTGGCCCTGTGCACCGGCCTCGCCGCGATGCTGCGGGCCCGCCTGTTCCGCTACACCGCGCAGGTCACGTGCCTGTTCGTGGCCGGTGTCGTCACGCTCGCGCTGCTGGTCCTGGGCCTGGCGATCTCGCCGCCGGCCGACATCGTCATCGATCTGCTCCAGGGCGACTCCGGCCCGGTCGACGTCCGCACCCTGTGGCTCGGCGCCTCCGTCGGGGCCGGTGTGCTGCTGCTGATCGCGATCGCGCTGATCGTCCCGCAGAAGGGCCTGTCCCCCTTCTGGGGCCGCATGCTCGACCTCGCCGACTCGCTGGTCCTGCTCTCCCTGGTCCCGATCTGCCTGGCCGTCCTCGACGTCTACGGCAAGGTGCGCGGCGGCGTCTGACCGCCGCCGGGGCGCGGGCCCGCCGGTCAAGGGCGTGCCCGCGTGCTGGTACTCTGTGTGACGGCCGTTTGTGTACGCGCCCCCGGTCCACCGGGGGAAGCGCCCTACGGATCCCCGCCTCCCGAGTCATGGAAGCCCCCCTGAGAAGCAGACCAGGGGCACTCGGTGGCAACAGAAGACTCATGAGGAGTACGCGTGCCGCTCGACGCCGCTACGAAGAAGCAGATCATCACCGAGTTCGGCCAGAAGGAGGGCGACACCGGCTCCCCCGAGGTCCAGGTCGCCATGCTCTCGCGTCGGATCTCCGACCTGACCGAGCACCTCAAGACCCACAAGCACGACCACCACTCGCGTCGTGGTCTGCTGATCCTCGTCGGTCAGCGCCGCCGTCTTCTCCAGTACCTGGCGAAGAAGGACATCCAGCGCTTCCGTACGCTGGTCGACCGCCTCGGCATCCGCCGTGGTGCGGCGGGCGCCAAGTAGGACGTCATGAGGGGAGCGGTTCCCGGAGGATCGGGGGCCGCTCCCTTTGCCGTACGTGCAGAAACGTGCGGAGTGTCACACCTACTTTGTAGTGTGGTAGCACAACGCAGTACCACGAGGAGAAGTGCACCTCGCCGCCGCCGGTCCTCGGTAGTGGCCCCCGGGCGGTATCAACCCCGGGTGCTTCGATCGAAGACCGGCCCGCACCAGATGGAGCGCTTCTCCGCGTACGTCCCCCCGCCACACGGGCGGGTCAGGACAAAAGACGAAAAGTAACGGAGAAAACGCTAGTGGAGAACGAGACCCACTACGCCGAGGCCGTCATCGACAACGGCTCCTTCGGCACCCGCACCATCCGCTTCGAGACCGGCCGCCTGGCCAAGCAGGCCGCCGGCTCCGCCGTGGCGTACCTGGACGACGACACCATGGTGCTGTCGGCCACCACCGCCTCCAAGAACCCCAAGGACCAGCTCGACTTCTTCCCCCTGACGGTGGACGTCGAGGAGCGGATGTACGCCGCCGGCAAGATCCCCGGCAGCTTCTTCCGCCGTGAGGGCCGTCCCTCCGAGGACGCGATCCTCACCTGCCGCCTCATCGACCGCCCGCTGCGCCCGTCCTTCAAGAAGGGCCTGCGCAACGAGATCCAGGTCGTCGCCACGATCATGGCGCTCAACCCCGACCACCTGTACGACGTCGTGGCGATCAACGCCGCGTCCGCGTCCACGCAGCTGGCCGGTCTGCCCTTCTCCGGCCCGATCGGCGGCGTCCGCGTCGCGCTGATCCGCGGCCAGTGGGTGGCCTTCCCGACGCACACCGAGCTCGAGGACGCCGTCTTCGACATGGTCGTCGCGGGCCGCACCCTGGAGGACGGCGACGTCGCGATCATGATGGTCGAGGCCGAGGCCACCGAGGGGACCATCAAGCTGGTCCAGGGTGGCGCCGAGGCCCCGACCGAGGAGGTCGTCGCCGCCGGTCTGGAAGCCGCGAAGCCCTTCATCAAGGTCCTGTGCAAGGCCCAGGCCGACCTCGCCGCGAAGGCCGCCAAGCCGACCGGCGAGTTCCCGATCTTCCTGGACTACCAGGACGACGTGCTCGAGGCCCTGACCGCCGCCGTCAAGCCGGAGCTCGCCTCCGCGCTGACCATCGCCGGCAAGCAGGAGCGCGAGTCCGAGCTGGACCGCGTCAAGGCGCTCGCCGCCGAGAAGCTCCTGCCGGAGTTCGAGGGCCGCGAGAAGGAGATCTCCGCCGCGTACCGCTCGCTGACCAAGACCCTGGTCCGTGAGCGCGTCATCAAGGAGAAGAAGCGCATCGACGGCCGTGGCGTCACGGACATCCGTACGCTCGCCGCCGAGGTCGAGGCCATCCCGCGCGTGCACGGCTCCGCGGTGTTCGAGCGTGGCGAGACCCAGATCCTGGGCGTCACCACCCTCAACATGCTCCGCATGGAGCAGCAGCTGGACACCCTCTCCCCGGTGACCCGCAAGCGCTATATGCACAACTACAACTTCCCGCCGTACTCCACCGGCGAGACCGGCCGCGTCGGCTCCCCGAAGCGCCGCGAGATCGGCCACGGCGCCCTCGCCGAGCGCGCACTGGTCCCGGTCCTGCCGACGCGCGAGGAGTTCCCCTACGCGATCCGCCAGGTCTCCGAGGCTCTGAGCTCCAACGGCTCGACGTCCATGGGCTCGGTCTGCGCCTCCACCATGTCGCTGCTGAACGCCGGTGTGCCGCTGAAGGCCCCCGTCGCCGGTATCGCCATGGGCCTGATCTCCCAGGACATCGAGGGCGAGACCCACTACGTCACCCTCACCGACATCCTCGGTGCGGAGGACGCCTTCGGCGACATGGACTTCAAGGTCGCCGGCACCAAGGAGTTCGTGACCGCCCTCCAGCTCGACACCAAGCTGGACGGCATCCCGGCCTCCGTCCTGGCCGCGGCCCTCAAGCAGGCCCGTGACGCCCGCCTCCACATCCTCGACGTGATGATGGAAGCGATCGACACGCCGGACGAGATGTCCCCGAACGCGCCGCGGATCATCACCGTGAAGATCCCGGTCGACAAGATCGGCGAGGTCATCGGCCCCAAGGGCAAGATGATCAACCAGATCCAGGAGGACACCGGCGCCGAGATCACGATCGAGGACGACGGCACCATCTACATCGGTGCCGCCGACGGCCCGGCCGCCGAGGCCGCCCGCACCACGATCAACGGCATCGCCAACCCGACCATGCCGGAGGTCGGCGAGCGCTACCTGGGCACGGTCGTCAAGACCACCACCTTCGGCGCGTTCGTGTCGCTGCTCCCGGGCAAGGACGGTCTGCTGCACATCTCGCAGATCCGCAAGCTCGCCGGCGGCAAGCGCGTGGAGAACGTCGAGGACGTCCTCGGCGTGGGCCAGAAGGTCCAGGTCGAGATCGCCGAGATCGACTCCCGCGGCAAGCTCTCCCTCGTCCCCGTGATCGAGGGCGAGGAAGGGGCCGACGCCTCCGAGGACAAGAAGGACGACTCCGACAAGTGACGTCGAGTAGCTCCACGGCGACGGCCCGCACCTCCTCGGAGGCGCGGGCCGTCGCCCGTACCCAAACCCTGATCAAGGGCGAGAACGGCATCGGCACCGTCCGTAAGACCACCCTCCCGGGCGGCCTGCGCATCGTCACCGAGACCCTGCCCTCGGTCCGCTCCGCGACCTTCGGCATCTGGGCGCACGTCGGCTCCCGCGACGAGACGCCGGCCCTGAACGGCGCCACGCACTACCTGGAGCACCTGCTCTTCAAGGGCACCACCCGCAGGTCCGCCCTGGACATCTCCGCCGCCATCGACGCCGTCGGCGGCGAGATGAACGCGTTCACGGCGAAGGAGTACACCTGCTACTACGCACGTGTGCTCGACACCGACCTGCCGCTCGCCATCGACGTCGTCTGCGACATGCTGACGGGGTCGCTGATCCTCGAAGAGGACGTCAACGTCGAGCGGGGCGCGATCCTCGAAGAGATCGCCATGACCGAGGACGACCCGGGCGACTGCGTGCACGACCTGTTCGCGCACACCATGTTCGGCGACAACCCCCTCGGCCGCCCGGTCCTCGGCACCGTCGACACCGTCAACGCCCTCACCGCCGACCGCATCCGCCGCTTCTACAAGAAGCACTACGACCCGACGCACCTGGTCGTGGCGGCCGCCGGCAACATCGACCACAACAAGGTCGTACGACAGGTCCGCGCGGCCTTCGAGAAGGCCGGTGCCTTCAAGAACGGCGACGCGGCCCCCATCGCCGCGCGAGGCGGCAGCCGTGCCCTGCGCACCGCGGGCCGCGTCGAACTCCTCGGCCGCAAGACCGAGCAGGCCCATGTCGTCCTCGGCATGCCCGGCCTGGCCCGCACGGACGAGCGCCGCTGGGCGCTGGGTGTGCTGAACACGGCCCTGGGCGGCGGCATGTCGTCCCGCCTCTTCCAGGAGGTCCGCGAGAAGCGCGGCCTGGCCTACAGCGTCTACTCGTACACCTCCGGCTTCGCCGACTGCGGCCTGTTCGGCGTGTACGCGGGCTGCCGCCCCTCGCAGGTCCACGACGTGCTGAAGATCTGCCGCGACGAACTCGACCACGTCGCCGAACACGGCCTGTCCGACGACGAGATCGACCGCGCCATCGGCCAGCTCCGCGGCTCCACCGTCCTCGGTCTGGAGGACACCGGTGCGCTCATGAACCGGATCGGCAAGAGTGAGCTGTGCTGGGGCGAGCAGATGTCCGTCGACGACATGCTGACCCGGATAGCGGCCGTGACCCCGGACGACGTCCGCTCGGTCGCCCGCGACATCCTGGGCCGGCGGCCCTCGCTGTCGGTCATCGGCCCGCTGAAGGACAAGCAGGCGTCCCGGCTGAACGACGCCGTCGCCTGACCACCCCCTGCTGAAGGAAGCACAAGAGATGAGCAAGCTGCGCGTGGCGGTCCTCGGCGCCAAGGGCCGTATCGGCTCCGAGGCGGTACGGGCGGTCGAGGCCGCCGAGGACATGGAGCTGGTCGCCGCCCTCGGCCGGGGCGACAAGCTGGAGACCCTCGCGGAGACGGGCGCCCAGGTGGCCGTCGAACTGACCACGCCCGACTCGGTCATGGCCAACCTCGACTACTGCGTGAACCACGGCATCCACGCGGTCGTCGGTACGACGGGCTGGACCGACGACCGCCTCGCGCAGCTGAACGGCTGGCTGGCCGCCTCCCCGGAGACCGGCGTGCTCATCGCGCCGAACTTCTCCATCGGGGCCGTCCTGAACATGAAGTTCGCGCAGATCGCCGCGCCCTACTTCGAGTCGGTCGAGGTCGTCGAACTGCACCACCCGAAGAAGGTCGACGCCCCGAGCGGCACGGCCACGCGCACGGCCCAGCTCATCGCCTCGGCCCGCGCCGAGGCGGGCACGGCCCCGGCACCGGACGCCACGGAGACGTCCCTGGACGGCGCGCGCGGCGCGGACGTCGACGGCGTCCCCGTCCACTCCGTCCGGCTGCGCGGACTGCTGGCCCACCAGGAGGTCCTGCTCGGCGGCGAGGGCGAGACCCTCACCATCCGCCACGACTCCCTCCACCACAGCAGCTTCATGCCGGGCATCCTGCTCGGCGCGCGCCGCGTGGTGACCACTCCGGGTCTCACCTTCGGCCTGGAACACTTCCTGGACCTGGGCTGATGCGCGCAAAGCTGTCCTACGCCATAACGGCCGCCGTCCTGGTCGTCTACTTCGTCCTGGTCGGCAGCCGTGGCGTGATGCTCGTCCAGTCCGGCACGGTCCTCACCGTCACCTTCGGCGTGGCGGTGCTGATCCTGCCGGTGATCGGCCTGTGGTTCCTGTGGAAGAACACCCAGTTCGTCCGCCGGGCCAATGCGCTGGCCGCCCAACTCGACGCCGAGGGCGGTCTGCCCGTCGACGAGCTGAAGCGCACGCCCAGCGGGCGCATCGACCGTGACTCGGCCGACGAGGTCTTCGCCAGGCGCAAGGCCGAGACGGAGGCGGCACCGGACGACTGGCGCAGCTGGTTCCGCCTCGCGGTCGCCTACCACGACGCCCGGGACACCCCGCGCGCCCGCAAGGCGATGCAGCGCGCCATCGCCCTGCACGACGGCAGAACCGTCGAGGCCTGATCGACTCCGTACGGCGCCGACCGCGCCGTACGCCGAATCCGTACGGCGCCTACCCGGCCGTATGCCGAAGGGGCCGGTCCGCTCAGGCGGACCGGCCCCTTCGCCTGCTCCGCGCGGTCAGCCGCGCGCGTTCTCCGCGGCCCACGCCTCGATGGAGTCGGTGGCCCGGTCGAAGGCCGCGCCCCGGGCGAGGAAGTCGGCGTTGTGCGTGGTCATCAGCATCGGCACGTCGTCCGCGCCACGACCATGCCGTACGAGCATCAGCCCCTGGCCCTGCACCGTGCGCGGCAGCCCCAGCCAGCGCACCGGCTGCTGCACCGTGCGCACCGCGGCGACCTGCTCCCAGGGCACCGTCCGTGTGCCGAGGAACTTGACCTGCCGCAGCCCGCGCGAGCTCACCCACACGCCCATGCGCAGCAGCCGCAGCGCACCGGCGATGATGGCCAACGCGAGGCCGAAGACGACACCGGCCTCGTTGATCGTGCCGGTCAGGGCGATGATGACGGCCGCGAACAGCACGAACGAGGCGAGCAGCAGCCACAGCGCGGCCGCGCCCACCCGCCACGGACCGGGGCGGTAGGGCCGCCGCCAGCGCTCGTGGTCGTCGAAGGGCAGCGCGACGTCGTCGGCTGCCTCGAAAGCGCGATCGGCCGTCAGGAAGGGCAGGGGCACGGCTGGTCCTCACTCAATCCATGCATGGGCTGTGCCCGGTGAGGCTATCGAGCCGGGTCCCCGCTCACCACCCTTGGGGGTCCGAAGGGGTCAGCGCCCCTGGGACGCCTGGGACTGCTGGGCCGGTGAGCCGGTGTCGGTCGACAGGGCCGGCATACCGACCACCAGCGAGCCCACAAGCCCCGCGACGATGGTGAGCCCCAGCAGCCAGCGCCCGGCCATCTGACCGGCGGAGGGCCGCTCACGGGGCGGGGGAGCGACATTGCTGCGGAATCGGTCGGCTTCGGCGAGGAAGGCGAAGGGTACGGACTCGCGCCGACGGAACATCGGGAGTCTTCTCCTCTCGGGAGCATCTGGATCGTATGGGTGACCGTCACCAAGACAGACGAGCGAGTGCCCCAAAAGGTGCCCGGTTTCACCGAATTCACAGAAATTCGCTGACGTTCGCCGACGTATGTCGCGACCCGGCACCGAACGCCCCGTTGTCAGTGCCGCCCCGTAGAGTGGGCGCCGCCCGCAGAAGTGATGGAAGGACCCCCCGAGCCGTGACCGACACCCCCGCCGACGACCTCAAGCCCAGCTTCCGCAGCGATGTCTCCGTCGAGCTGGTCAAGCACAGCGCGGCCGACTCCGACGTGCTGTGGGCTGCCCGCGTCTCCACCGCCGGTGAGCAGTCCCTGGAGGAGCTGCAGAAGGACCCCGAGCGCTCCAAGGGCCTGATCAACTACCTGATGCGGGACCGGCACGGCAGCCCCTTCGAGCACAACTCGATGACCTTCTTCATCAGCGCCCCGATCTTCGTCTTCCGCGAGTTCATGCGGCACCGCGTGGGCTGGTCGTACAACGAGGAGAGCGGCCGCTACAGGGAGCTCCAGCCCGTCTTCTACGTCCCCGACGCCTCCCGCAAGCTGGTCCAGGAGGGCCGCCCGGGCAAGTACGTCTTCGTGGAGGGCACCCAGGCCCAGCAGGAGCTGGTGGGCCGCACCATGGAGGACTCCTACCGGCAGGCGTACGAGGCCTACCAGGAGATGCTCGCCGCCGGCGTCGCCCGCGAGGTCGCCCGGGCCGTCCTCCCCGTCGGCCTGTTCTCCTCGATGTACGCCACCTGCAACGCCCGCTCCCTCATGCACTTCCTCGGTCTGCGCACCCAGCACGAGCTGGCCAAGGTTCCGTCCTTCCCGCAGCGGGAGATCGAGATGGTCGGCGAGAAGATGGAGGCGGAGTGGGCCAGGCTCATGCCGCTGACGTACGCCGCCTTCAATGCCAACGGCCGTGTGGCGCCGTAACGAGTCCCTGGCACGGGGGCGGGCGTCAGCCTCATGAAGTGTCCGTATTGCGGCATTTAGAGAAGTTCATCTAGCCTGATCAAACGGACCCGGCACTGCTTGAACCCCCGAGCAGGCAGTGCCGGGCTCCATATTTGTCCGGACTTACCCGCACCCCCCGAGGGCAGACCCGGCCGTGCGCAACGAGTAGCGTGTAACCCATGGCTCCGACCTCCACTCCGCAGACCCCCTTCGGGCGGGTCCTCACCGCCATGATCACGCCCTTCACGGCGGACGGCGCACTCGACATCGACGGCGCACAGCGGCTCGCCGCGCACCTGGTGGACGCAGGCAACGACGGCCTGATCATCAACGGCACCACCGGCGAGTCCCCCACCACCAGCGACGCGGAGAAAGCGGACCTCGTACGAGCGGTAGTGGAGGCCGTCGGCGACCGGGCCCACGTGGTGGCGGGAGTCGGCACCAACAACACCCACCACAGCCTGGAGCTCGCCCGCGCGGCCCAGCAGGTGGGCGCACACGGTCTGCTGGTCGTCACGCCGTACTACAACAAGCCCCCGCAGGAAGGCCTGTACCGGCACTTCAAGGCCATCGCCGACAGCACCGAGCTGCCGGTGATGCTCTACGACATCCCCGGCCGCAGCGGCGTCCCGATCAACACCGAGACGATCGTCCGCCTGGCCGAGCACCCGCGCATCGTCGCCAACAAGGACGCGAAGGGTGACCTCGGCCGAGCCAGCTGGGCCATCGCCCGCTCCGGCCTCGCCTGGTACTCCGGCGACGACATGCTGAACCTGCCGCTGCTCTCCGTGGGCGCGGTCGGCTTCGTCTCGGTCGTCGGCCACGTCGTCACCCCCGATCTGCGCGCCCTCGTCGACGCGTATGTCTCCGGCGACGTCCAGAAGGCCACCGAGATCCACCAGAAGCTGCTCCCGGTCTACACCGGCATGTTCCGCACCCAGGGCGTCATGACGACCAAGGCAGCGCTCGCCCTCCAGAGCCTGCCCGCCGGGCCGCTGCGCGCCCCCATGGCGGAGTGCTCACCCGAGGAGATCGAGCAGCTCAAGATCGATCTTGCCGCCGGCGGGGTACAGCTCTAACACCAGACTTCGCGCGCCGGCCGCGCAGCAGACTCCACAACTGAATAAGCGGGCCACCGGTGCCTGCGCACTACACACAACGACAACTGCTTCTGCACGAACGTCACGCGCGCCACGTGCCCGACCGGTACGTGGCGCGCGTGGTGAGGAGAGTCTTTTGAGTCATCCGCATCCTGAACTCGGCCCGCCCCCGCCGCTCCCCGAAGGCGGCCTGCGGGTCACCCCGCTCGGCGGTCTCGGCGAGATCGGCCGGAACATGACGGTCTTCGAGTACGGCGGCCGTCTGCTGATCGTCGACTGCGGAGTGCTCTTCCCCGAGGAGGAGCAGCCCGGAATCGACCTGATCCTGCCGGACTTCTCGTCCGTCCGGGACCGCCTCGACGACATCGAGGGCATCGTCCTCACCCATGGCCACGAGGACCACATCGGCGGCGTCCCCTTCCTGCTCCGCGAGAAGCCGGACATCCCGCTGATCGGCTCCAAGCTGACCCTCGCCCTGATCGAGGCCAAGCTCCAGGAGCACCGCATCCGCCCGTACACCCTCGAGGTGGCGGAGGGGCACCGCGAGCGCATCGGTCCCTTCGACTGCGAGTTCGTCGCGGTCAACCACTCCATCCCCGACGCCCTCGCCGTGGCCATCCGCACTCCCGCGGGCATGGCGGTCCACACCGGCGACTTCAAGATGGACCAGCTCCCGCTGGACAACCGCCTCACCGATCTACACGCCTTCGCACGCCTGAGCGAGGAGGGAATCGACCTCCTCCTCTCGGACTCGACGAACGCGGAGGTTCCGGGCTTCGTCCCGCCCGAGCGGGACATCTCCAACGTCCTGCGCCAGGTCTTCGCGGGCGCCCGCAAGCGCATCATCGTGGCGAGCTTCGCCAGCCACATCCACCGCATCCAGCAGATCCTGGACGCGGCCCACGAGTACGGCCGCCGGGTCGCCTTCGTCGGCCGCTCGATGGTCCGCAACATGGGCATCGCACGCGACCTGGGCTACCTCAAGGTCCCGCCGGGCCTGGTGGTGGACGTCAAGACCCTCGACGACCTCCCGGACAGCGAAGTGGTCCTCGTCTGCACGGGCTCCCAGGGCGAGCCGATGGCCGCCCTGTCGAGGATGGCCAACCGCGACCACCAGATCCGCATCGTCGACGGCGACACGGTGATCCTGGCGTCGTCCCTCATCCCCGGCAACGAGAACGCGGTTTACCGCGTGATCAACGGACTGACCCGCTGGGGCGCGAACGTCGTCCACAAGGGCAACGCCAAGGTCCACGTCTCGGGCCACGCCTCGGCCGGCGAGCTGCTGTACTTCTACAACATCTGCCGCCCGAAGAACCTGATGCCGGTGCACGGCGAATGGCGCCACCTGCGGGCCAACGCCGAACTGGGCGCCCTCACCGGCGTCCCGCACGACCGCATCGTCATCGCCGAGGACGGCGTCGTCGTCGACCTCATCGAGGGCAAGGCCAAGATCTCCGGCAAGGTCCAGGCCGGATACGTGTACGTCGACGGCCTCTCGGTCGGCGACGTGGGCGAGCCGGCGCTCAAGGACCGCAAGATCCTCGGAGACGAGGGCATCATCTCGGTCTTCGTGGTGGTGGACTCCTCCACCGGCAAGATCACGGGCGGCCCGCACATCCAGGCCCGCGGCTCCGGCATCGAGGACTCCGCCTTCGCGGACGTCATCCCGAAGATCACGGAGGTACTGGAGCGGTCTGCCCAGGACGGTGTGGTCGAGCCCCACCAGCTGCAACAGCTGGTGCGGCGGACCCTGGGCAAGTGGGTCTCCGACACGTACCGGCGCAGGCCGATGATCCTGCCTGTGGTGGTGGAGGTCTGACGGTCCGTCGGACGTTCGACTGCGTGAACCAGGAGCGGGGCGCCTCGATTTGCATCGAGGCGCCCCGCTCCAGTACGTTTACGGCTCCGCCTGACCGGGAACCCGAGCGCTTCGTGCCTCGGAATCAGTCCCCGGAGGGGGCGGAAATTCCGACTCAGAATCTCTGATAAAGTCGGAACCGCTGGAAAGGGAAACGCGAGAGCGGGAACCTGGAAAGCACCGAGGAAATCGGATCGGAAAGA
>NZ_JBHSKM010000011.1:0-307913 GCF_042657965.1 Streptomyces coerulescens | reverse complement strand
CCCTACGAAGCCCGGCCACCTCTTCGTCTCGTGGCTTGACAACAGCATTAGGCAGCGGCCTCCTCGGCGGCCTGGCGCGGGCTGATCCTGGGCCGTTCGACCGAGGCCAGCACCTCGTCGACGATCTCGCCGGGGGCGATGCCGTCGGCGAGGGCGTCGAAGGACAGCACCAGCCGGTGTGCGATGACTTCGTGCGCCAGGTCGCTCACGTCGCCGGGGAGTACATAGCCACGGCCGCGCAGCAGGGCGAGCGCGCGGGCGGCGGCGACCAGGCCGAGGGTCGCGCGGGGCCCGGCACCGTGCGCCAGCCTGCTCTCCGGCCCGGCGAGTTCGCGGGTCGCCAGGACCAGTCGTACGGCGTACTGGGCGACGGCGTGGTGCACGAACACCTCGTCCGCGCGGCGTTGGAGGGCGACGAGCCGCTCGGGGGTGAGGATGCGGCGCGGTCTTGGCGGGTCGACGCTCATCCGGTAGAGGATGGCGAGTTCCTCCAGTTCGGTGGGGGCGGGCACCTCCACCTTGAGCAGGAAGCGGTCGCGCTGGGCCTCGGGGAGCCGGTAGACGCCCTCGGACTCGATCGGGTTCTGGGTGGCCAGGACCAGGAAGGGCTCCGGCACGGCGAGGGTCGTACCGCCGATGGAGACCTGGTGCTCGCCCATCACCTCCAGGAGCGCGGACTGCACCTTGGCGGGGGCGCGGTTGATCTCGTCGGCGAGAACGACGTTGGCGATCACCGGGCCCGGCTCGATGTCGAACGCCTCCTGGGAGGGGCGGTAGATCCGGGTACCGGTGATGTCGGAGGGGACGAGGTCCGGGGTGAACTGCAACCGGGCGAAGCGGCCGCCGGCGACCTTCGCGAGGGTCTTCGCGGCGAGCGTCTTGGCGACGCCCGGCACGCCCTCCAGGAGGCAGTGGCCTCTGGCCAGGACCGCGGTGAACATGCGTTCCACCATGCGGTCCTGGCCGACTATGACTCGCTTGACTTCGAAGAGGGCCTCTTCGAGGTGATTGCCGTCGGGGGGTGCGGGGGTCATGCCCCCAAGGGCATCAGGTGGGGGCGAAAAGGGGATTAAAGCCAGCGGTGGGGGTGGTTTCTGTGCGACGGCGGCTGCGGGTAGTGGGTGGTTGCTCCGCCCACGCGGCGGAGCCGCAAATCGATACAGCCCCGCGCCCCTTTAAGGTCGGCTGTCCAGCCGTTGGCCCCGAAGCATGAACCATGCTGCCACTGCGGCTGCCAGCAGGACCACCGCACCGGCACCGGACGCCAACGCCAATCCGTCCACGAAGGACTGACGCGCCGCATCCAGCATCGGCCCCGCCGTCTGCCCCGGCATCCCCGCCGCCGCCTCCACCGCGCCGCCGAGCGACTCGTGCGCGCCGGCCGGAGTGCCCGCCGGGCCGGTGAAGTCCCGGTACACGCCCGTCACGATCGAGCCGAGCACCGCGATCCCGAGTGCCGCGCCCAGCTCGTACGCCGTCTCCGACACCGCGGACGCCGCGCCCGCCTGCTCCTTCGGTACGGAGGAGAGGATCACGTCGGAGGTCACCGTGAAGGAGAAGCCCGCGCCGACGCCGACGACCAGGAGGGCCGCGCCGAGCAGGGGGTAACCGGTCGAGCGGTCGATCACGGTCAGGACGGCGAGCGCGAGGCCGATCGCCGCGAGGCCGCCGGAGACCACGGCCCGTACCGAGAAGCGGCGGGCCACGCGGCCGGCGATCAGACCGGCCACGACCGCGCCGACCGCGGCGGGCAGTTCGGCGAGGCCCGCCTCCAACGGGCCCCTGCCCTGCACGAGTTGCAGGAACTGGGAGAGGAAGAAGACCAGGCCGGACAGGCCGAGGATGGTCAGCAGGTCGGCCAGGACCGCGCCGCTGAAGCCACGGCTGCGGAACAGCCGCATGTCCAGCAGCGGGGCGGGCAGGGTGAGCTGGCGGCGTACGAAGCCGTACAGCGCGGCCGCGCCCAGCAGGCCCGCGGCGAGCGTGACCCACGTGAAGCCGTGCGAGGCCGCCTCCTTGACGGCGTACACGACGGCGATCATGCCGACCAGCGACAGGGCGACGCTGATCATGTCCCAGGGGCCCGGGCTCGGGTTGCGGGACTCGGGCAGCAGCTTGATGCCGACGAGGACCAGGACCACCATCACCGGCAGGTTGATCAGGAAGACCGAGCCCCACCAGAAGTGTTCGAGCAGGAAGCCACCGGCGATCGGGCCGACGGCGGTACCGGCGGACGCGGTCGCGCCCCAGATGCCGATGGCGAGGCTGCGCTCGCGCGGGTCGTGGAAGAGGTTGCGGATCAGGGCGAGGGTGGCCGGCATCAGGGTCGCGCCCGCGACACCGAGCAGGGCCCGGGCGACGATCATCATCTCCGGGGTCGTCGCGTAGGCGTTCAGGACCGATATCGCGCCGAACGCCGTGGCTCCGACGAGCAGGATCCTCTTGCGTCCTATTCGGTCGCCGAGGCTGCCCATCGAGACGAGCAGACCCGCGATCACGAAGGAGTAGACGTCGCCTATCCACAGGAGCTGGGTGCCGGAGGGCTTCAGGTCCTCGCTGATGTAGGGGGTCGCCAGGCCGAGGACGGTCGCGTCGACGGCCACCAGCAGCACGGCGAGCACGAGGACGGACAGCGCCAGCCAGCGGCCGGGGCGCTTCGTCACCGCCTCGGTGGGGTTCGCCGTCTGCACGGTGCTGGTCATGATTCCTCTCTCGGTTGTGCGGGGTGACGCAGTGCGCCGCCGAGCAGCAGCTCGACGATCATGTGCGTGAAGTCGTTGCGGGCGACCCGGCCCTCGGCGACCGCCCAGGCTCCCGAGCCGAGCAGTCCGTAGAGCGCCTCGGTGAGCCAGACCGCGCTGAGGTCGATGCGGAACTCGCCGCTCTGCTGGCCGCGCCGGAACAGCGCGGCGACACGCTCGTCGATGCGTGCCCAGCCCGCGTTCTGCTCCTCGCCCTCGAACAGCTGGTT
Source organism: Streptomyces coerulescens (assembly GCF_042657965.1). Lineage (NCBI taxonomy): Bacteria > Bacillati > Actinomycetota > Actinomycetes > Kitasatosporales > Streptomycetaceae > Streptomyces > Streptomyces coerulescens. Next base: position 304,942 of record NZ_JBHSKM010000011.1, on the reverse strand, counting down.
CTCCGTGTAGAGGAAGGCGAGCAGTCCGGCCGAGGGCTCGATCTCGCGGACCAGCCGGTGCACGGCGTCCCGCGCCGCGCCTTCGTCGAGGTGGGCGGCGTCCAGCGCGGCCTCGCACTCGGCGATGCCGAGCGACTCCAGCGCCCGCACCAGCGCGTCGCGTCCGGCGAAGTGCCGGTGCAGGGTGGCGCGGCTGATCCCGGCGGCCTTGGCGACCTCGTCCATGGTCGCGGTGGCTTTGCGGGTCAGCAGGGCTGCGGCGGTGCGCAGCACATGATCACGATCGACGGCCATGAGACAAGAGTAGCGCATGTGAGACATGAATGTCTCACCTTGGGCATGTGTGACTCATAACCGCTGATCAACGGGGTCTACGTCAGTGCCAGGGCAGCTGTCCGCGTCGCTCCCAGTACGCGCCCGGCTCCTCCACCAGCGCGGCGAGCCGCTCCAGCTGGGCCTCGTCGAGGTCCACGGCGGCGGCGTGCAGATTGGATGCGAGCTGTACGGTCGTCGCGGCGCCGGAGAGGACCACGCCGGCCCAGGGCTGACGCAGGATCAGGGCGAGGGCGACGGCGTCGCAGCCGAGCTGTGTCTCCTCGGCGACGGCCTTGAGCGCGTCCGGCGCGTACGGGTCCGCGAGGCGTCCGTTGGCCATGCCCTCCTTGACGATCACGGTGAGTCCGGCGTCATGGGCCTCGGCCAGGGCAGGGGCGGCGGAGGTCTCCAGGGCGTTGTACGTCGACTGGACGGTACGGAAGAGGGGCTCGCCGTCGACGGTCACCGCGAGGGCGGCGCGGATCGCTGCCGCTTGGGCCGGGCCGCTGGTGGAGAAGCCGACGGTGAGGCCGGCGGCCGCTGCTTCGGCGAGCCTCGCGTGGAGGTCCTTGTCGGTGAGGGCGGGGCTGTCCGGGGTCACCGAGTGGATCTGGTAGAGGTCGAGACGGTCGCCGAGGAGGGCGTCGGATTCGGCGCGTTGCCGCTCGTACGTCGCGAGGCTGTGGTCCTTGACCTCGTGTTTCTCGGCGTCGGTGGTCCAGTCGGCGGTGTAGGTATAGCCCCATTTGCTGCCGATGACCACGTCGTCGATGCCGGGGTTCTTGCTGAGCCAGTCCGCGAGGAACTCCTCGGAGCGGCCGTAGGAACGGGCGACGTCGAAGTAGCGGACGCCTTGGGCGTAGGCGGCGTTGAGGAGTTCGTGGGTGCGGGTGCGCAGCGTTTCGACGCTGCGGTTCTCTCCGAGGTCGTGTTCTCGACCCAGGTTGATGTAACCCGGCCGGCCGACGGCGGCTAGACCCAGGCCGATGTGGCAGGTGGGGGTCGTTGCTGTTGCCAGTCGGGTGAAGGGCATCGCGGGCTCCGTTGGGTCGGCTCCGTACGGCTTCCCCATAACGTAACCCGCGATGACCTTCGCCTCAGGGGTCGGGTTGTGCGGTGGTTCGGCGGCTTTCGGCCTGTGGGGGTTGCTCGCGCAGTTCCCCGCGCCCCTCAGGCGCGATTCGCCCAGCGATGTTGGGCTGCCACGTTCTGCTTCACCTCGGCCAGTTGGATGGCCACCGCGCTCGGGGCCGTGCCACCCCTGCCGTTCCTGGAGGCCAGGGCGCCCGGGACGTTGAGGACCGTCCGTACCTCCGGAGTCAAGTGCGCCGAGATCTTCGCGAACTGTTCGTCCGTCAGCTCGTCCAGCTCCTTGCCCTCCCCCTCGGCGACCTTCACGCACTCGCCGGCGACCTCGTGGGCGACACGGAACGGGACGCCCTGCTTGACCAGCCACTCGGCGATGTCGGTGGCGAGGGAGAAGCCGGCCGGGGCCAGTTCCTCCATGCGCTCGCGGTTGACGGTGAGGGTGGCCATCATGCCGGTGAAGGCGGGGAGTAGAACCTCCAGCTGGTCGCAGGAGTCGAAGACGGGCTCCTTGTCCTCCTGGAGGTCGCGGTTGTAGGCCAGCGGGAGGGCCTTCAGCGTGGCCATGAGGCCCGTCAGGTTGCCGATCAGGCGGCCGGACTTGCCGCGCGCCAGCTCCGCGATGTCCGGGTTCTTCTTCTGCGGCATGATCGACGAGCCCGTCGAGAACGCGTCGTGCAGGGTCACGAAGGAGAACTCCTTCGTGTTCCAGATGATGACCTCCTCGGCGATCCGGGAGAGGTTCACGCCGATCATCGCGGTGATGAAGGCGAACTCGGCGACGAAGTCACGGGAGGCCGTGCCGTCGATCGAGTTGGCGGCCGAGCCGTGCTCGAAGCCGAGGTCCTTCGCCACCGCCTCCGGGTCCAGACCGAGGGAGGAGCCGGCGAGGGCACCCGAGCCGTACGGCGAGACGGCCGTGCGCTCGTCCCACTGGCGCAGCCGCTCGGCGTCCCGGGACAGCGACTGGACGTGCGCCAGGACGTGATGGGCGAAGAGCACCGGCTGAGCGTGCTGGAGGTGGGTGCGGCCGGGCATGGCCACGTCCGGGTGGGCCTCGGCGAGGCCGATGAGCGCGTCCTGGAGGCCGGCGATCAGGCCGCCGATGATGCGGGCGTGGTCCCGCAGGTACATCCGGAAGAGGGTCGCGACCTGGTCGTTGCGGGAACGGCCCGCGCGCAGCTTGCCGCCCAGGTCCGGGCCGAGGCGCTCCAGCAGTCCCCGCTCCAGGGCGGTGTGGACGTCCTCGTCGGCGATCGTGCCGACGAACTCACCCGAGGCCACGTCCGCTTCGAGCTGGTCGAGGCCCGCGATCATCCGGGTCATCTCGTCCTGGGTCAGCAGGTCCGCCTTGTGCAGCACGCGCGCGTGGGCCCGGGAACCGGCGATGTCGTAGGGCGCGAGGCGCCAGTCGAAGTGGACGGACGCGGACAGCTTGGCCAGGGCCTCGGCGGGACCGTCGGCGAAACGGCCGCCCCAGAGCCGTACGTCACCGCTGTTGCTGCTCACTCGCTGCGCTCCTCGGGAGGTCTGGGTGTGGCACCGCCTCCCCGTGGCGTGAAACGGGGAGGCGGTCGTCAGGCTAGTGCGCAGTCATTACGCTCACCCGCATTGACATGCATGAGTATGCAGAGTGCTGCATGATTCGTCAATCCGAGCTGGGGGCGGCGGAAGTTTCGGTGCGCTCGTTGAACGCCAGAAACCGCTTACCCGTACTTCTCGCCGGACGCAGGCGCCGCGTTCGTACACGACGACACCCTCGAACCCGAGTGAGGCATCCGTATGTCCAGGGCTCTTCCGAAGTACAACAAGCGTCGCGTCACGTTCATCGGCGGCGCCGCCGCGTTGGCGCTGTCCGGCACGGTGATCGCCGGCTTCGCCCTCGCCGGGGAGACGTCCGGGAAGAGTGGCACCGCCGCCCGCACGCTCGCCGGACCCGGCACCGTCTCGTGCCCGGACGTGAGGTCGAAGCTCCCGGCGGTCCCCGCCACCGCGAAGGCCGAGGTCGACCGCAACCTCGCACTGCTCGACACCCAGATCCAGGAAGCCGACAAGAGGCTGGTCGACACCGTCGGCCAAGGCGGGCCGAACTTCGTCCAGAACGCCATCCTCGGCCCCCTGAAGGACAAGCGCGTGGCGACGGTCAACCGCATCGCGACGGCCATCGGCCGTACGGCCGCCAGACCGCAGGGACTGGACGCGCTGGCGCCCTGCACGCTCAACGCCGGCGGGAACGCGACCGCGGCGACCCCGAAGGCGACGCCCACCCAGCAGGCCGGCGGCAACACCGGGAACACCGGGAACGGTGGGAACGCGGGCAGTTCGGGCAACGCCGGGGCCGTCGGCACCATCTCCTGCCCGGACGTGAGGTCCAAGCTCCCGGCGGTCCCCGCCACCGCGAAGGCCGAGGTCGACCGCAACCTCGCACTGCTCGACACCCAGATCCAGGAAGCCGACAAGAGGCTGGTCGACACCGTCGGCCAAGGCGGGCCGAACTTCGTCCAGAACGCCATCCTCGGCCCCCTGAAGGACAAGCGCGTGGCCGCGATCGACCGCATCGCCATCTCCATCGGCCGTACGGCGGCGAAGCCGCAGGGCCTGAACTCCCTGGCTGCCTGCACGCTCACCAAGTGACGTGACAGGCGCTGTGGCCGCCCCGCTGTACGCCGGCCGGGGCGGCCACGGACGTGCCGACAGGTGTACGGCGCCACCAGCCCGGATGGCCCACCCGGCGTGCCGTCGCCGCTGCCTCCCCCTAGCTTCTGAGCCATGCGCCCCGGTGTCGTCGCCCTCGCTTCCGCGTCCCTTCTCTTGCTCGGTGCCGCGCCGGGTGAGGGGCCGCCGCGGCCGCTGCCCGCGCGCATGGCCGACACCGGCGGCGGCACCCAGCTGATCACCGCCGTCGCGCCCAGGGCCGGGTCGACGGCAGGGACCGTCACTTGGTGGAACCGGGTCGACGGGCGCTGGGTGAAGGCCGGATCGGCGTCTGCCCGGTTCGGGGCGAAAGGGCTCGTCCGGGGGACGAATCGCAGGCAGGGCACGAACACGACGCCGACGGGGCTGTACGGGCTGCCGTACGCCTTCGGTATCGACAAGGCGCCGCGCGGAACGACGTACAAGTACCGCCGCGTGCACAACAACTCCTGGTGGTGCCAGGACAACGACTCCCGTGCCTACAACCGGTGGAGCGAGCCACGCGCCCGTGACTGCCGGGCCGCCGAGTCCGAGCACCTGATCTCCTACGGGGCGCAGTACGCGCACGCGCTCGTCATCGGCTTCAATTACGAGCGTCCCGTGAGGGGGCGCGGCGCCGGCATCTTCCTCCATGTGAAGGGGCGCGGGGCGACGGCCGGTTGTGTGTCGGTGTCACGGGGCGCGATGCGCAGGATCCTCAAGTGGGCCGAGCCGAAGCGCAGACCGCACATCGCGATCGGCACGGCGAGCGGCGCCACGGCGATCACCCGGTACTGACCCCGGCAGCGAACAGCCACCACTGAACACACGGACCTCCCCGCACGTATCTCTGGGCCAAGGGACCACGCCACCCCCCTTGCTCCCGTCCCCGGAGGAACCGTGACCACCACGATCGCGGGCGGCCGTGCCGCCCGACGCCAGACGATGCGCCGCATCCGACCGCGCCGCTCCCCGGCCGTTCCGCTGGTGATCGCCCTATGGGCGGGCGCCGCCGCGGTGCTGTGGCTGTGGTGGGACAACACGCCGTCCCTCGCGGACAACACCGCAAAGATCATCGCCGCGGGCCGGATCACCGGTCTGCTCGCCGGCTATCTGATGGCCCTCGTGGTGCTCCAGATGGCGCGGGTGCCCGCGCTGGAGCGGCGGGTGGGCTCGGACCGGGTCGCGCGCTGGCACGCGATGAGCGGCCGGTACACGGTCTGCCTGGTCATCGCCCATGTCTTCCTGATCATGTGGGGCTATGCGCTCCAGGCCGGCAAGACGCTCGGCGGCATCGTCCAGCAGACGATCGACTCGGTCAACACCCTGCCGGACATGGGCAAGGCGGCCATCGGCACCGGTCTGCTGTTCTTCATCGCGTTCATCTCGATCGGGGGCATCCGCCGCCGGATCCCGTACGACACCTGGTACCACGTGCACCTGCTGACGTACGCCGCGGTGTTCCTGACGTTCTGGCACCAGATCACCACCGGCAACGAGTTCGCCGTCGAGCCCACCGCGAAGACGTTCTGGTACGGGCTGTACGGCGCCGTCACCGCGGCGGTGCTCTGGTACCGGGTCATCACCCCGATCCGGCTGAACCTGCGGCACCGGATGTATGTCGAGGCGGTCATCGAGGAGACGCCGGGCATCGTGTCGGTGCTGATCGGGGGTCGCAAGCTGCACCGGATGGGCGCGGAGGCGGGGCAGTTCTTCCGCTGGCGGTTCAAGGCGCCGGGCATGCGGTTCAGTTCGCACCCGTACTCCCTGTCGGCGGCGCCCCGCCCCGACATGCTGCGGATCACGGTCAAGGCGATCGGCGACCACACGTCCCGGCTGCGCGATCTGAAGCCCGGCACCAAGGTGTGGGCCGAGGGCCCGTACGGCGCCATGACCGCGCAGCGCCGCAGCCGGGGCAAGGTGCTGCTGGTGGCGGGCGGCGTCGGCATCACGCCGATGCGGGCCCTGTTCGAGACGCTGCCGGGCGCGTCCGGTGACATCACCCTGCTGTACCGGGCCAACAGCACCCAGGACCTGGCGCTGTGGGACGAGCTGGCGAAGATCGCCGACGAGCGCGGCGCCCGGCTGATGTACGCGGTCAACAGCCCCGACGGCGAGCGGCCCGACATCTCGGCGGAGCGGCTGCAGCAGAAACTCCCCGACATCGACAAACACGACGTGTTCATGTGCGGGCCGGCCGGCTTCGCACAGTCCGTCTACGAAGCACTGCGCGACGCGGGTGTACCTGCCCGCCGCATCCATCACGAGTCGTTCGAGATGTGAGCGACGGGACTTCAAGACTTCGGGCCTTCAAGACCTCCAGGAGCTGTAGAAGCCATGAGGAAGAGTCACCCCATCCGGCGTGTGGTGCTGGCCGGCGCGGCCACCGTGTCCGGCATCGTGCTGCTGCTGTCGCTGAAGCCGGCGTCCGACCCGGGTTCCGCGCAGGCGGCGGGCGTCGGCGCACCGCCGGCGGCCTCGGCCCAGGGCGGCGCCCAGGCGGCCGGGTCCGGCACGGTCACCGGGGACGCGGCGCAGACCCAGTACGGCGCCGTGCAGGTCCGGCTGACCGTGAGCAACGGCAAGATCACCCAGGCGGCGGCCGTCCAGGCGCCCAAGGGCGGGCAGAGCGACCAGGTCACCGCGAACGCCGTGCCCAAGCTCAACCAGGCGGCGGTCACCGCGCAGAGCGCCGACATCGACGCGGTGTCCGGGGCGACGTACACGAGCGCCGGTTACAAGAAGTCCCTCCAGTCGGCGATCGACAAGGCGAAGGCGAGCGGCGGCTCTTCACAGGGCTCGGGTTCGCAGGGCTCCGGCGCCGCTCAGGCCCGTACCGTCACCGGCGGTGTGGCCCAGACCCAGTACGGCCCGGTTCAGGTCCGTATCACCGTCAGCGGCGGGAAGATCACCAAGGCCGAGACGGTGCAGGCGCCCAAGGGCGGGCAGAGCGACCAGGTCACCGCAAACGCCGTACCGAAGCTCAACCAGGCGGCCGTGGCGGCCGGCAGTGCCGACATCGACGCGGTCTCCGGGGCCACGTACACGAGCGCCGGTTACAAGGAGTCCCTGCAGTCGGCTCTGGATCAGGCCGGTGGCTGACACGGTGGTGGAACCGACACAAGCTCCCGCCGCGGTACGTCGGGCGGAGGAGGTCATGGGGACGGTCTTCTCCTTCGATGTCCGCGGCGGGGATTCCGGTGCCGTGCGGTCGGCGCTGGAAGAGGCGGTCGCGGGGCTGCACCGGGTCGACGAGGTGTTCAGCACGTACCGCGACGACAGCCAGATCTCCCGGCTGGCCCGCGGGGAGCTGACCATCGACGAGTGCGACCCGGAGGTGACCGAGGTCCTCGGCCTGGGTGCCGAGGCGGAGCGGCTCAGCGGGGGCTGGTTCAGCACGACCTACGAGGGCCGCTTCGACCCGACCGGCATCGTCAAGGGCTGGTCGGTCGAACGTGCGGCGCGCGCGCTCGCGGACGTCCCGGGCGTGACCGGTGTGAGCGTCAACGGCGGCGGCGATGTGCAGCTGCTGGGCGTGCCGGGGCCGCAGCGGCCGTGGCGGGTGGGCGTGTCCGACCCGCTGCGTCCGGGTGGCCTGGCCGCGGTGATCTCCGCCGCCGGCCTCACCGAACTGGCGGTGGCCACCTCCGGCACGGCGGAACGCGGCACCCACATCGTCGACCCCCGCACGGGCCGCTCGGCGGTGACGGACCTGGTGGCGGTGACCGTGGTGGCCCCGCACCTCACCTGGGCGGACTGCTGGGCGACGGCGGCGTTCGCGATGGGTTCGCGGGAGGGCCTGACCTGGCTGGAATCCCTAACGGACGTGGAGGCCCTGCTGATCACGGCGGGCGACGAGGTGCGGTGCACGGGGGGCCTGGCGGCTCGACTCGGGTGACCGGTCCCACCCGGGGGCGCGGGGAACTGCGCGATCAGCCACAACGCACCCGCAGTCGGCAGCGCACCCGCCGCCCCCTCAGTGCCCGTTCTGAGCCAACCGCAGCAAATGGTCGGCGAGAGCCTGACCCCCCGTGGGGTTCCGGCTGATCAGCAGCAACGTGTCGTCGCCGGCGATCGTCCCCAGAATGTCGTGCAGCTCGGCCTGATCGATGGCCGAGGCCAGGAACTGCGCGGCCCCCGGAGGGGTCCGCAGGACCACGAGATTCGCCGAAGCCTCCGCAGAGATCAGCAGCTCCTGCGACAGCCGCCGCATCCGCTCTTCCTTCGCCGACTCCCCCAGCGGCGCCCGAGGGGTCCGGAAACCCCCCTCGCTCGGCACCGCGTAGATGAGGTCACCGTCGTTGTTGCGGATCTTCACCGCGTTCAGCTCGTCCAGGTCCCGGGAGAGCGTCGCCTGGGTGACGCTCAGCCCGTCGTCGGCGAGCAGCTTCGCCAGCTGACTCTGCGACCGCACCGGCATCCGGTTGAGGATGTCCACGATCCGGCGGTGGCGCGCGGTGCGGGTCTGCGGCACGGCAGGCCCCGCGACCCCGTTGTGCTCGTGGTCCTGCGCCTGACTCATCGTCGTCCCATTCTCCGGATCATGCGTCCCCGTCGGCCCTGTCGGCCCCGTCCAGGATGCCGGGAAGGGCCTGGAGAAGCGCCTCGACTTCGTCGTCCCCGAGGTTCAGCGGCGGCATGAGCCGTACGACATCGGGGGCGGGCGCGTTCACCAGGAATCCGGCGTCCTGAGCCACCTGCTGCACACGCGCGGCGAGCGGCTCGGTGAGCACGATACCCAGGAGCAGGCCCCCACCCCGGACATAACCGATCAACCGGTGATCGAGAGCGTCGATTCCGTCGCGCAACTTCTCGCTCTGCCGCTTGACGTTCTCCAGCAACCCGTCGTTCGCGATGGTGTCCAGCACGGCCAGACCCGCGGCGCACGCGACCGGGTTCCCCCCGAACGTCGTCCCGTGGTGACCGGGCTGCAGCAGCTCCGCCGCCCGGCCGAACGCGACCGTCGCTCCCAGCGGCAACCCGCCGCCGAGCTGCTTGGCGAGGGTGACGACGTCCGGCAGGACGCCCTCGTTGGCCTGGTAGGCGAACCAGTGCCCGGTACGGCCGACACCGGTCTGCACCTCGTCCAGGACCAGCAGTGCACCGGTGGAAGCGGTGATCGCCCGGGCCGCCTTGAGGTAGCCGGCCGGCGGGACCACGACGCCGTTCTCGCCCTGGATCGGCTCGATGATCACCAGGGCCGTCTCCTCGTTGACCGCCGCGGCCAGTGCCTGCGCGTCGCCGTAGGGCACATGGGTGACATCGCCCGGCAGCGGCAGGAACGGGTCCTGCTTGGCGGGCTGGCCGGTGAGCGCGAGGGCGCCCATGGTGCGGCCGTGGAAACCGCCGTCGGTGGCGACCATGTGGGTACGCCCGGTGAGCCGGCCGAGCTTGAAGGCGGCCTCGTTGGCCTCGGCACCGGAGTTGCAGAAGAAGACCTTGCCGTCCCGGCCGAACAGCTGGAGGAGACGTTCGGCGAGGGCGACGGTCGGCTCGGCCATGAAGAAGTTGGAGATGTGGCCGAGGGACGCGATCTGCCTGCTCACCGCCTCGACGATCGCCGGGTGGGCGTGGCCCAGCGCGTTGGTCGCGATGCCGCCGACCCAGTCGAAGTACTGCTTGCCGTCGGCGTCCCAGACCTTGAGGCCCTCGCCGCGCACGAGAGGCAGGCGCGGGGTGCCGTAGTTGTTCATCAGCGAGCCCTGCCACCGCTGGGCGTACTCCTGATTGACGGTCATTCCGCGTCCCCCTCCGGCCCGTCCGGCACGACCATCGTGCCGATTCCCTCGTCGGTGAAGATCTCCAGCAGGATGGAGTGCTGGACCCGGCCGTCGATGACACGGGCGGTGGTCACGCCGCCCCGGACGGCGTGCAGACAGCCCTCCATCTTCGGCACCATTCCGGAGCTCAACTCCGGCAGCAGCTTCTCCAGTTGGGAAGCGGTGAGGCGGCTGATCACCTCGTCGCTGTTGGGCCAGTCCTCGTAGAGGCCCTCGACGTCCGTGAGGACCATGAGCGTCTCGGCGCCCAGCGCGGCAGCGAGTGCCGCAGCCGCCGTATCAGCATTGACGTTGTAGACATGTCCGTCGTCCTGGCTCCGGGCGATCGACGAGACGACCGGGATCCGGCCGTCGGCCAGCAGGGCCTCGATCGCACCCGTGTCGATGTCGGTGATCTCGCCGACCCGGCCGATGTCGATGAGCTCGCCGTCGATCTCGGGCTGGTGCCGGGTGGCGGTGATGGTGTGCGCGTCCTCGCCGGTCAGACCGACGGCCAGCGGGCCGTGCTGGTTGAGCAGGCCGACCAGCTCGCGCTGCACCTGTCCGGCCAGCACCATCCGTACGACGTCCATGGCGTCCTCGGTGGTGACGCGCAGGCCGGCCTTGAACTCGCTGACGATGCCGTGCTTGTCGAGGGCGGCGCTGATCTGCGGGCCGCCGCCGTGCACCACGACGGGCTTGAGGCCGGCGTGGTGCAGGAACACCACGTCCTGCGCGAACGCGGCCTTCAGCTCCTCGTCGACCATGGCGTTGCCGCCGAACTTGATGACGACGGTCTTGCCGTTGTGCCGGACCAGCCAGGGCAGCGCCTCGATGAGGATCTGGGCCTTGGGGAGCGCGGTGTGCTTGCGCGCGGGTGCGTTGCTCATGACGAGTAGGCGCTGTTCTCGTGGACGTAGTCGGCGGTCAGGTCGTTGGTCCAGATGGTGGCGGTCTCGGAGCCCGCGGCGAGGTCGGCAACGATGTGCACCTCGCGGTAGCGCATGTCGACCTTCTCGCGGTCCTCGCCGACGCCGCCGTTCTTGCAGACCCAGACGCCGTTGATGGCGACGTTGAGCTGCTCCGGCTCGAAGGCGGCCTGTGTCGTGCCGATCGCGGAGAGCACCCGGCCCCAGTTGGGGTCCTCGCCGTGGATGGCGCACTTGAGGAGGTTGTTGCGGGCGATGGAGCGGCCCACCTCGACGGCGTCGTCCTCGGAGGCGGCGTTGATCACCTCGACCTTGATGTCCTTGCTGGCGCCCTCGGCGTCCCGGATCAGCTGCTGACCGAGGTCGTCGCAGACGGCCCGTACGGCCTCCGCGAACTCCGTGTACTCCGGGGTGACCTCGGAGGAACCCGAGGCGAGCAGCAGCACGGTGTCGTTGGTGGACATGCAGCCGTCGGAGTCGACGCGGTCGAAGGTCGTGCGCGTGGCGGCCCGCAGCGCCTTGTCCAGTACGTCGCTGTCGACGACCGCGTCCGTGGTCAGCACGACCAGCATGGTGGCGAGGCCGGGGGCGAGCATGCCCGCGCCCTTGGCCATGCCGCCGACGGTCCACCCTCCCCCAGACTCCGTCCGGGGGGACCCCCAGGTGACGACGGACGTCTTGTGGACCGTGTCGGTGGTCTTGATGGCGATGGCGGCCTTCTCGCCGCCGTGCTCGCTCAGGGAAGCGGCCGCGGTCTCGACGCCGGGCAGCAGCTTGTCCATCGGGAGCAGGACGCCGATCAGACCCGTCGAGCAGACGGCCACCTCGATGGCACCGCGCCCGAGCACCTCTCCCACCTTCTCGGCGGTGGCGTGGGTGTCCTGGAAACCCTTCGGGCCGGTGCAGGCGTTGGCGCCGCCGGAGTTCAGGACGACGGCCGAGATCTGGCCGCTCTTGAGGACCTGCTCGGACCACAGGACCGGGGCGGCCTTGACGCGGTTGGAGGTGAAGACGCCCGCGGCGGCGCGGCGCGGACCGTCGTTGACCACGAGGGCCAGGTCCGGATTGCCGTTCTCCTTGATTCCGGCGGCGATACCCGCAGCCCGGAACCCTTTAGCTGCCGTGACGCTCACTGCATCTCCTTGTTCGCTTCTCCGCCCGTGCAGCGCAGAGGTGCGGCTTTCGTAGTTGTCTGCGGCCCGGTGGCTGCACGTGCGTCGCTCACGGTGCGACTCCGATCGTGGAAAGCCCGGTGTTCTCGTGAAACCCGAGGGCGATGTTCATGCTCTGGACGGCGCCGCCGGCCGTGCCCTTGGTGAGGTTGTCGATGGCGCTGATCGCGATGATGCGGTTCGCGGCGGCGTCGAACGCGACCTGCACCTGAACGGCGTTCGAACCGTGGACGGACGCCGTGGCGGGCCACCGCCCCTCGGGGAGGAGGTGGACGAAGGGCTCGTCGGCGAACGCCTTCTCGTAGGCGGTGCGCACGGACTCGGCGGTGACCCCCGGCTTCGCGGAAGCGCTGCACGTGGCGAGGATGCCTCGGGGCATGGGCGCGAGCGTCGGCGTGAAGGAGACGGAGACCCGCTCCCCCGCCGCAGCGCTGAGGTTCTGGATCATCTCGGGGGTGTGCCGGTGGCCGCCGCCGACGCCGTACGGCGTCATGGAGCCCATGACCTCGCTGCCCAGCAGATGCGGCTTGGGCGCCTTGCCCGCGCCGGACGTGCCGGAGGCGGCGACGATCACGGCCTCGGGCTCGGCGAGCGCGGCGGCGTAGGCCGGGAAGAGGGCGAGCGAGACGGCGGTCGGGTAACAACCGGGCACCGCGATGCGCTTGGACCCCTCCAGCGCAGCGCGGCCGCCCGGCAGCTCGGGAAGGCCGTACGGCCAGGTGCCGGCGTGCGTGGAGTCGTAGAACCGCTCCCAGTCGCCCGCGTCCTTCAGCCGGAAGTCGGCGCCCATGTCGACGACCAGCACATCCGGGCCGAGCTGCTCGGCGACGGCGGCGGACTGCCCGTGCGGCAGGGCGAGAAAGACGACATCGTGCCCGGCCAGCACCTCCGGCGTGGTCTCCTGGAGCACACGGTCGGTGAGGGGCAGCAGATGCGGCTGGAGCGCACCGAGCCGCTGCCCGGCGTTCGAGTTGCCGGTCAGGGCTCCGATCTCGACCTCGGGGTGCGCCAGGAGCAGACGCAGCAGTTCCCCGCCCGCGTATCCGCTCGCTCCGGCCACTGCCGCACGTACCGCCATGAAATCCTCCTCCTAGATGGCATGACTATACGGTTCGCCGCAGTTTTATGCAACGGCTGATCATGGCGACGGATCCCGGGGCGCAAGGCCGAGAAAATCAGCTTTGTCCCGGACATGTCCAGGAGCTACTGTCCCCGAGCGCGTATCAGGGGATCACTACAGGTGGGGGACATGACCGAAGGCATCGGCGCGGGCGAAAAGGGCGCGAACGTCTGGGGGCAGGCCATCGCGGCGCTGGTCATGGTGACGGCACTCGGCGGAGGGCTGTGGGCTTACGGGCGGACGGCCGAGAGCAGCGGCCCGCCGCCCGCCTCCTGCTCCGACGAGAAGCCGGGGAAGGCAACCGGGCGGGTCACCGGGGCGCAACTGTGCGAGGCGCTGCTGCGGCCCGACCTCGCCGAACTGCTGGGCACGCCGGCGGAGACCGCGAAGACCGCGAGCGGCAGCGACGGTTCCGTCGGACTCTCCGGCGGCAAGGACATCCCCATGCCCTCCGCCGAGGTCGAGTTCGACACCTACACCGTGACGCTCTCGGCCACCTACGACGACCTCCCGGTGACGGGGTCGGAGACGCTGCTGGGGGACTCGGAGAAGCGCACGGTGCTGGGCCGGCCGGCGGTCCTGTACTCGGACCGCACGATCAGGATCGACTTCCGCCTCGACGGGGGCGACGCGGACAGCGGTCCCGGTGTCCCGCTGCGATCCCTCATGGTCGCCCAGGACGCCAAGGACGGCGGCGGGTCCTACGACGTGACCCTGTGGCGTGCGGACGGCATGGTGCCGGACGACGCCGTACTGCTCCGGGTCGCCGAGAAGGTGCTGCCGACGGTCCCGGGCTGGACCGCCGGCAGCTGACGGCGCTCCGTCACCTCTGCTGGAGCCGCAGGAACGTCACGGAGTTCGCCGGGAAGGTGTACGTGAACTTGTCGGCGACCCCCGAGAAGGTGGACGTGGCCGGAGTGACCGGCGCGTCCGTCTCGGTGTTCACCGCGTCCTGGTCGGCGGCGAGGGTCGTGACCCGGGCCTTCGGGGCGACCTTGGCGCCGCCGAGGTCGATGGCGGTACGGGCGGCCGTGCCCCGGGCGTTGACGACCTTGACGATCAGGTCACCCGTCGCGGCGTCGCGCGTGACGACCTGGCGGAACGGCTCGGCCGGCTTGTCGTCGGTGAAGCTGCCCCACTCCTGGCCGTCGAGGTACAGCGTGACCTGGCGACCGCGCACCTTGATGTCGATGTCGTAGGCGCGGCCGGTCTCGATCGAGCCGGCCTTGGTGAACAGCGTGCCCTTGCCGCCGTCCACGGCCTGCTCGACGGCGGACTGGGTGTTGTTCCAGCCGCCGAGGTTCCACCAGTAGTAGTTGCCGGTGTCCTTGACGCCGAAGGCGACGAGGAAGCCCTCCTTGCCGGCCTTCTTGGTGGCCTTCACCTGCAGGTCGTAGTCGTGCCAGGACGGGTCGCCCGCCTGGACCATGGTGTTCTCGGCGGCGTCGTCCGTCTGGACGTACTGCCCGTCCTGGACGCTCCAGCTGCCGCCGCCCGTGTGCGTCCATTTCGAGGCGTCGCTGGAGAAGTCGTCGCTCAGCAGCGTCGAGCCGTCGGCCGCGGTGACCTTCACGTCGTCGTAGGCGGCGCTGGTCGCCCAGGTAGACAGCCCGACGGCACCGGTGATCGGGCCGCTGACGTCCGGGGTGGTGGTGGCCTTCGAGGGGACGACCCGGTCGCCGACGTTGTTCATGAACAGCTTCTGGACCTCGTAGTTGGCCGAGTTCCAGGAGGCGCGGTTGTTGAACCAGATCAGGTCCGGCCGCCACTGGACGTAGTCCTCGTTGGCGAGCAACGGGGCGTACGAGGCGAGCTTGACGACGTCCGCGTTGCGTTCCAGGCCGGTCATGAACGCGGCCTCCGAGAGGCCGTTCTTCCAGGCGTTGCCCTGCGAGGCGTACTCGCCGAGGAAGACCTTCGGGCCGCTTCGGTCGTAGGAGTCGTAGCGGTCGTTGTTCTGGAGGAACCAGTTGGGACTGTTGTAGTAGTGCTCGTCGACCATCTCGACGTTCGCCTCGCGGTTGAGCTTCCAGGCGGTGTCGAAGGTCGTGCCGGAGTCGTCGGGGCCGGAGTTGGAGACGACCGTGATGTCCGGGTACGTCGCCTCGATGGCAGCGCGGAACCGCTTGAAGCGGTCGAAGAACTCGTTCGGCAGGTTCTCCTCGTTGCCGACTTCGATGTGCGTGAGGCGGAAGGGCCGGGGGTGGCCCATCTCGGCACGGACCTTGCCCCACTTCGAAGTCGCCGGGCCGTTCGCGAACTCGATCAGGTCGAGAGTGTCCTGGATGTGCCTTTTGAGCAGCGCCTCGTCGTCGACGGCCTTGTTCTGGCCGCAGCCGGTCACCAGGGCCGGGACGACGGGCAGCGGCATGGCGCCGATGTCCTCGGAGAAGCGGAAGTACTCGTAGTAGCCCAGGCCGTAACTCTGGTTGTAACCCCAGAAGTTGGCGTTGGTGGCGCGCTCCTCGACCGGGCCTATGGTGTCCTTCCACTGGTAGGAGCGCTTGCGCTGCCAGCCGGAGGTCTCGCTGTAGTCCTCCATGGAGCCGGTGTTGACCAGACAGCCGCCCGGGAAGCGGACGAACCCCGGGTACAGGGCGGCGATCTTCTCGGCGAGGTCCTTGCGCAGACCGTTGGGCTGGTTCTTGTAGGTGTCGCGCGGGAACAGCGACACCATGTCGAGGGCGGCCGCGTCGGTGGCGGCGACGGCGAGGCGGCCGCGGTTGCTGGTGCGGGTCGCGGTGAACGTGGCCCTGTACTTGGCCCAGCCGCCCTTGACGGCCACCTGGCGGGTGGTCCCCAGCGTGCCCGCGGCGTCCTTCAGGGCGACGGTGAGCGTGGTGCCGCTCGCGGCGCGGGCCCACACGGAGAAGTCGTACCGCTTGCCCTGCTCGACCCGGATCCCGGTGTTGTAGCCGGCGTTCGTGACGGACGAACCGGCGCCCAGGGAGAGGTAGTTGCGGTTGCGCTCGTTCAGCCGGCCGGCGTCGTTCACGACCTGGCCGGTGCCGTCGACCGTCCAGGAGGTGAGGGGCGTGTAGGACCGGTTGTCGTCCGTGGAGTACTCGAAGGACCGGTTCTGCACGAGCTCGGCGTACAGACCGCCGTCCGCGGCCCGGTTGATGTCCTCGAAGAAGACGCCGTACATGGTGTCGTCGATCTTCGCGCCGTTGGCGGCCGGGTCGACGGTGATCGAGTAGTCGGTGACGTCCTCGGCGTGCGCGGTGGCGGTGGGGACGAGACCGGCCGCGACCAGGAGGGCGGTCGCGGCGGTGCCGTATCTCCAGCGGATGCGTGACATGGATACTCCGCGGCTCGATGTTCGAAATATCAGACACTGATCAGCACTTCGAACGGCAAGATAGGGAGAGGAATTCGGCAGCGTCAACGGTTCGCACGCTTTCGAAAGTTGTCGGAGTGCCGGGAGAGTCGGGAGAGTGGAACGGATGGGCGAGCTCTGGCCGGTACCGGATGCGCTGGCGTATCTGGCCGGAAGCTGGCGCGCCGAGCGATCGGTACGGGACCTCGCGAGCGGGGACGAGGGGCAGTTCTCCGGTACGACGGTCTTCGGGCCGCTGGAGGACGGGGAGCCGCAGCAAGGGCTGCCGCAGGGGGTGTCTCGGGGCCTGCTGCACCACGAGTCCGGCACGTTCGTGTGGCAGGGCGTGCCACGACCCGCCGAGCGGACGCTGCGCTTTCTGCCGGGGAGCGCACCGGGGACGGCGGACGTGCGCTTCGCCGACGGTCGCGCGTTCCACGACCTGGACCTGGCCTCGGGCCACCATGTCGCCGACCACCCCTGCTCGGCCGACCTCTACCGGGGCGAGTTCACCGTCCGGGACGCGGACCACTGGCGGTCGGTGTGGCGGGTGCGCGGACCGGCCAAGGACCTGGTGCTCACCACCGACTACGCGCGCGAGCGCTGACTCGACCCCGCGTCGAAGCGGAGGTGCCAGCGCCCCGCGCGACCGGTGACCGACGTCGCCGACAGCGGACGTACGTCGATGTTCCAGTACGTCGACGGCGGCGCCTTCAGCACGTACACCAGGGCGGCGCGGATCACCGACGGTTCGGCCACGGCGACGATGCGGTCGCCGTCGTCCACGGGCCGGGTGTCGAGCCAGCCGCCGACGCGGCCGATGAACGCGAGCAGCGACTCACCGCCGTGCGGTGTGCTGCGCGGGTCGGCCAGCCAGCGGTCCACCGCGTCCGGCTCGCGGGCCATCGCCTCGCCGAGCGTGAACCCGCGCCAGCGGCCCATGTCGCAGTCGCGCAGGGCGAGTTGCACCAGCGGGGCGTAGCCGAGGGCGTCGCCGGTGGCGCGACTGCGCGGGGTCGGCGAGCAGTAGCGCAGCTCGGCAGCGGCCAGCGGCAGCAGGTCGTGCGCGGCGACCTGCACTTCCTCCCAGCCGGCCTGGTCCAGCGGCCGGTCGTCCTGGAAACGCTCCGCGAGCAGCGGAGAGCTGCGCGCTGCGGCGACGAACGTGACCCGAAGTGACATGCGGTGATGGTGTGACGCCGAAGTGCGCAGGTCAAGAGTGGTAGGCCGGACGTCACCGAGGGTGGACGAAGGCTCACTGCGGGGTCGGGACCAGGCGGACAAGTGACCGGAAAACGAGCAGATGGAAACTTCAAGTACGGTCAGAAGTAGAGCGCCATCCACTGGTCCGGCTTCTCCAGCGGCGCGAACCCGAGCTTCGCGTAGACGCCGTGCGCGTCGTGCGTGGCGAGCAGGATGCGCCGCAGCCCGTACGGCCGCAGGTGCTCCCGTACCGCCGCCACGAGCGCCGATCCGATCCCCTTGCCGCGCACCGACGGGTCCACGTACACATCGCACAGCCACGCGAAAGTCGCCCGGTCGGTGATGATCCGGGCATACGCCACCTGCTCCCCCGAAACCGACTCGTACACCCCGAAGTTCAGTGACCCCTCGATCGCCCGGTCCTGCTTCTCTCGCGCCCGCCCGAGCGCCCAGTACGCCTCGGTGGACAGCCACCGGTGCACCCGCTCGCGGTCGATACGGTCGGGGTCGACGGAGATCTCGTAGCCCTCGGCGAGGCGCGGGGTGTCGGTCATGCGCCGAGATTCGCAGGACGAGCCCACCGGCGTCGACCGGTTTTCGCCGGGCACCACCAACACCCCAAGGGGCGCGGGGAACTGCGCGACCAGCCACGACGGCGCGGCAGCCGAACGACGACCCACCCCGACCCTCCCGGCGGAGCGCTAAAGCACCTCGTCGCAAGCCACCCGCAATCTCCGCACCCCCTCCGTGATCTCCCCCACCCCCGCAACGGCCGCGAAGCTCAACCGCATGTGGCCGGCCGGGGGTTCCGCGCTGAAGTACGGGCGCCCCGGGGTGACGGCGACGCCCGCCCGCAGGGCCGCGGAGGTCAGAGCCGACTCATCGATGCCGTCGGGCAGGCGGAGCCACAGGTGGTAGCCGCCGGACGGGATGTGCGGGAGGGCGAGTTCGGGCAGGTCCAGACGCAGCGCGGCCGTCATGGTGTCGCGGCGGATCTTCAACTCGGCCGAGATCGCCCGCAGATGGCGGGGCCAGGCGGGCGAGCCGACCAGCTCCACGGCCGCCTCCTGCAAGGGGCGCGGCACGAAGAAGGAGTCGACGACCTGGATCGCGCGCAGCCGCTCCAGCACCGGACCGCGCGCGGCGAGCGCACTGACCCGGAAGCTCGGCGAGGTCGCCTTGGTCAGCGAGCAGACATGGACGACGACGCCGTCGGGGTCGTCGGCGGCCAGCGGACGCGGCAGCGGGCCCGCGTCCTCATGCACCAGCCGTCGTACGAAGTCGTCCTCGACGACGAAGGCGCCGGCTTCGCGCGCGATGCGTAGCACCTCGCCGCGCCGGTCCGGGGCGAGCATCGCGCCGGTCGGGTTCTGGAACAGCGGCTGGCAGACGAAGACACGGGCGCCGGTCGCCCGAAAGGCGTCGGCGAGCAGCGACGGGCGTACGCCGTCCGCGTCGACCGGGACGGGCACCGGACGCAGCCCCGCTCCGCGGGCGATCGCGAGCATGCCGGGATACGTCGGCGACTCCACCAGCACCGGTGCGCCCGGCGGTGCGAGGGCCCTGAGCGCCGTCGTCAGCGCCGACTGGCCGCCCGCGGTGATCAGCACCTCGGCCGCGGTGACGGCGCCGCCCGCCCCGCCGATGCTGCGCGCGAACCACTCCCGCAGCTCCGGCAGCCCTTCCATGGGCGGCCGGCCCCAGGCTCCGGGTCTGCGCCCCGCCCGTGCCAGCGCCGCGGACATCGCCCGCTCCGGCTGAAGGGAGGGGTGCAGATATCCGCCGTTGAACTCGACGACTCCGGGCGGTGGGGCGGCGAGCGAGATCAGGACGCCGGACGCGTCGACCGAGCGCGGAACGAGATCGGGTGCACCGCCCGCGCTCAGGGCCACCTCCTGCCAGTAGGTGTCCCCCGCCGCAGCGGCGGGGGCAGACATCCGTGCCCGAAAGGCACCGGCCCCCGGCCGGGTGACCACGAGTCCCTCGGCGGCCAGCTGGGCGAGGGCACGCGAGACGGTCACCGGGCTCACCCGGAATCGCTCCACAAGGGCACGGCTCGACGGGAGCTTTCCACCAGGCGAGTAGCGGTCGAGCTCCCTTCGCAGCTGTTCCGCCAGGTCACCCACGCTGCTACGCTCTTGCATGAGAGCACAGAGTAGCGCTACCGCACCGACCACGATAGCGGTCACCACCTCCGCGAGGCCGTCCGTCCTCGGTACCGTCCAGGCCGCCCTCGGTGTCGCCGCCTTCTCCCTCACCTTCCCCGCCACCGCGTGGGGTCTGGAGAGCTTCGGCCCCTGGTCGCTGGTGGCCGTACGCAGTGTGCTCGCCGCGCTGATCGCGGGCGGCTGTCTGCTCGCCCTGGGCATCCCGCTGCCCGCCCGTCGGCACTGGACGGGCCTCGCCGTGGTCGCCGCCGGAGTGGTCGTCGGCTTCCCGCTGCTCACCACGCTCGCACTCCAGACGTCCACCACCGCGCACGCGGCCGTGGTGGTCGGTCTGCTGCCGCTGACCACCGCCCTGTTCTCGGCCCTGCGGGTCGGCACCCGCCCCTCGCGCACCTTCTGGCTGGCGGCGCTCGCGGGCGCGGCCGCGGTGGTCGGCTTCACGGTGCAGCAGAGCGGCGGCGCGCTGACCACCGCCGATCTGTATCTCTTCGCGGCCCTGCTGGTGTGCGCCGCCGGTTACACCGAGGGCGGCCGGCTGGCCCGGGTCATGCCGGGCTGGCAGGTGGTCGGCTGGGCGCTGGTGCTGTGCCTGCCGGTCGGCGTGCCGGCCGCCGCGGTGGCGCTGTCCCACGAACCCGTTCAGCTGTCCTGGCACGGCGTGACCGGGCTGCTGTGGGTCGCGGCGGGCTCGCAGTTCCTCGGTCTGGTCGTCTGGTACCGGGGCATGGCGGCCATCGGCATCCCGAGGGCCAGCCAGTTGCAGTTGGCCCAGCCCCTGCTCACACTGGTGTGGTCGGTGCTGCTCCTGGGCGAGCACCTGACGGTGGCCGCCCCGCTGACGGCCGCGGCGGTGCTGGTCTGTATCGCCGTGACCCAGCGGGCGCGTGGCTGAGCGGGCCCTGACGACCCACTTCCAACCGCCGCTCCACGCCGTAGACTCAAGGCCACGGACCGCTGCTCCCGCACCTGGTGAGGAGGACCGACAGATGCGTGCAACCGTGGGCGACCAGCTTGTCCAGCACGGCAGGGTGGTCGGGCAACACGACAAGGTCGGCGAGATCGTCGAAGTCCTCGGTCAGGAGGGCAACCCCCCGTACCGCGTCCGTTTCGAGGACGGGCACGAGGGTGTGTGCTCCCCCGGCCCCGACACCGAGATCCGGCACAGGAACACGATGACGAGGTAGCCCCGTGACGCGGCTCGGCCGGGAGGCCGGCCGCAGTCCGGGCCGACGGATCAGTACGGTGCGATCGCCGGCTGCCCGTAGTGGTCGGCGACCACCCGTGCCATGGCCCCGATCCGGTCCGCAGCCAGGTCCTTCGCGGCGAAGTAGACGTGTCCGCGTGCCTGCGGGTACTCCTTGGCGAGCGTGAGGTGCCGCGACAGCTCGGCCGGGTTCTGCCAGGCGGCGGACTGCGCCGGGTCCCCGGCCTTGTAGAGCGCCTCGCCGACGTAGAGCTGCGTCCGGCTCCCCCGCGCGACCTCCGCCCACCATGGCAGGAGCTTGGCGTAGTCGGCGACGGTGAAGCCGATGTTCCAGTACAGCTGCGGGCAGATGTAGTCGATCCAGCCCTCGCGGACCCACTTGCGGGTGTCCGCGTACAGGTCGTCGTACGTCTCGACGCCGCCCTGAGTGTCGGAGCCCTGCGGGTCGGTGGAGACGTTGCGCCACACGCCGAACGGGCTGATGCCGAACTGGGTGGCGGGCCTGATCGCCCTGATGCCGGCCGCCATCTCCAGGATCAGCTTGTCGATGTTGTCCCGCCGCCAGTCGGCCCTGACCGCGAAGCCACCGCCGTAGGTGTCGTAGGCCTCGTCGTCGTCGAAGCTCTGGCCGGCCACCGGGTAGGGGTAGAAGTAGTCGTCGAAGTGGACCGCGTCGACGGGGTAGCGCTCCACCGCGTCGAGCATCGCCCGCTGCACGAAGTCGCGGACCTCGGGCAGCCCCGGGTTGTAGTAGAGCTTGCCGCCGTACGCCACCACCCAGTCCGGGTGCCGGCGGGCCGGGTGGGTCTCGACCAGCCTCGTCAGGTCGGTGTGGTTGGCGATGCGGTACGGGTTGCACCAGGCATGCAGCTGAAGACCACGGGCGTGGGCCTCCTCCACCGCCGTGCCCAGCGGGTCCCAGCCGGGGTCCTGGCCCTGGGTGCCGGTCAGGACCTGCGTCCACGGCTCGTACGGGGAGGGCCACAGGGCGTCGGCGGTGGGCCGCACCTGGAGGATCACCGTGTTCAGCCGGCAGCGCGCGGCCGCGTCGAGGTGGGCGATCAGTTCGGCGCGCTGCTCGGCCGCGGGGAGCCCCGGCCTGGAGGGCCAGTCCCGGTTGGCGACGGTCGCCACCCAGACGCCGCGCATCTCACGGGTCACCCACCGCCGCTTCCGGTTCGCTCCGTGCGCCATGGCGGGACCGGCCGCCATCGCTCCGCCTGACCCCACGAGTGCCGACAGTGCGGTCACCGTGAACGCCCGCCGTGACAGCCGTGACTTCCGGTGCAGCATCTTCTTCGTACCTCCATGTGCCGTGGTCAATGGCCCCACCCCGGGATGGATCCACATGTTCTGGACCTGACCCCGCGTCAGCCTTTCATGCGGCACCCGAACGATCGATCACCCTGCGCCGAAGGTAACGTGCAGGTTTGGAGCAGGCGCCGAACAACGGCGGACCTGCCGCATTCGTGGATCAGCGAAGGGGTCGATGTGACCGGCATCTCCGGAGATATTGCACGCGTCGGTGTGGTGGGCTGCGGCCAGATGGGAGCGGGCATCGCCGAGGTGTGCGCCCGCGCCGGGCTGGACGTGAAGGTCGCCGAGACCACCGGCGAAGCCCTGGAGATCGGCCGCACCCGGCTGTTCAACTCCCTGGACAAGGCGGCCGAGCGCGGCAAGATCAGCGAGGCGGAGCGGGACGAGACGCAGGCGCGGCTGTCCTTCACCACCGACCTCGGCGAGTTCGCCGACCGCGATCTGGTGATCGAGGCCGTCGTGGAGAACGAGCAGGTCAAGACCGAGATCTTCCAGGTGCTCGACCAGGTCGTGACCCGGCCCGACGCGATCCTCGCCTCCAACACCTCCTCGATCCCGCTGGTCAAGCTCGCGGTCGCCACCTCGCGCCCGGACCAGGTCATCGGCGTGCACTTCTTCAACCCGGCCCCGGTGCAGAAGCTCGTCGAGCTGATCCCGGCCCTCACCACCTCCGAGGGCACGATCGCGCGCGCCCAGTCCTTCGCCGAGAAGCTGCTGGGCAAGCACGCCATCCGCGCCCAGGACCGCTCGGGCTTCGTGGTGAACGCGCTGCTGATCCCGTACCTGCTCTCCGCGATCCGGATGTTCGAGTCGGGCATCGCCAGCCGCGAGGACATCGACAACGGCATGGAACTCGGCTGCGCCCACCCGATGGGCCCGCTGAAGCTGTCCGACCTGATCGGTCTGGACACGGTCGCCTCGGTGGCGCAGAGCATGTACGACGAGTTCAAGGAGCCGCTGTACGCCGCTCCCCCGCTGCTCCAGCGCATGGTGGACGCGGGCCGGCTGGGCCGTAAGACCGGCTCCGGCTTCTACACCTACGGCTGATTACGGACGGTCATATTCCGGCCAATCGCACGGGCCCGGCACCGAACAGGTGCCGGGCCCGTGCCATTCACACACCGTGTGCGCGCCGGGCTCGCATATGCCGCTCGCACACTCTGGCCAGGCGTCCACCAGGCGAGTTCACTTTCCCTGCGCATGCCAGGGATTCGAGATGACTACGGAAAGGAGCGGACACGTGACCGCCGATCCCGAGCATCCAGTCGTATCTGGAGAACTCGCAGAGTTACGACGCCGCCTCGACGTCGCCTACGCCCGCGTGGAGGGCGGGCTGACTCTGCTCACGCACCGCACCGAGGAGACCGCCAAGGAGATCGACGACCTGACCACCCGGATCCACACACTGGAACACACGCGATGGCCGCTGCCCGCGGTCGCCGCCCTCACCGCCGTGGGTGCGCTCGTCGTGGCGATCTGGCAGGCAGTGGGGCGTTAGCCGAGCCTGAGATGGTGCAGCAGCAGTAACGCGGCCGCCATGTTGGCGGCCGGGACCTCCCCACGGGCGACCATGTCGGGGACGAGCTTGAGCGGGACCCATTCCCGGCGGTCCGACTCGAAGTCGTCCACGGGATGCCCGACGTATTCGCCCTCGTCGGCCCAGTAGATGTGGTGCCGGGCGTCGGTGAGCCCGTTGGAGGGCTCCACGCTCATGAGGTGGTGCAGAGGTCCCGGCCGCCAGCCGGTCTCCTCCTCCAGCTCCCTGGCGGCCGCGCGGGCGATGTCCTCGCCGTCCTCGACGACGCCCGCCGCGAGTTCCCACCCCCAGCTGTCGGTGATGAAACGGTGGCGCCACAGGAGGAGGACTTCATTGGCCTCATTGACCACCGTGGCCACGGCGACCGGCCGCAGCCTTATCAGGAAGTGATCCAGGTGCCGGCCGTCGGGCAGCTCCACGTCTGCCAGGTTGACGGTGAACCAGCGGTTTTCATACACAGTTTGTTCGTTCTGTTTCGTCCACTGCACGGTTCTGCCACCTTCCGTCGAGTAAGTGGCAATATCGCAGCAGGGACTATGAGGTGTCGGTGTTCGAGTACCCGTGTGCACCGGCCTACAGCGGTACGCGCAGCGCTCCGTCGATGAGTTCGGCGGCCTCGGCGGTGCCGGCGCCACCGCTGCGCACCAGGTGTTCGCGTACCGCCCGGAGTCTGTCGCGCAGCCGCTGGGACTCCATTCCCCGCGCCTGCTCGGCCATCTGCACCGCGGTGGCCACCGCCTTGTCGGCGTTGCCCTGGCGCAGCTCGATCGTGCTGAGCATGGCCAGCCGGTGCACCCGGCCCCGGTCGTGGGCGGGATTGTCCACGGCGGCCGCGGCGTGCTCCCCCGCGGCCGCGAGCTCCCCGAGACTCAGCAGCGCCTCCGCCACCTGGACGTTGACGAGGCCGGGCTGGACATAGCCCGTTTCGTCGGGTTCGTATCCGCGGTGGATGCGTTCGGCGGCCTGCTCGGCACGCCGGATGCAGGACAGGGCGCTCGTGCCGTCGCCGAGGTGGGCGTACGCCTTCGCCTGCATCGCGTACAGATCGGAGGCGAGCGCCGGGGTGATGTGCTTGCCCGCGGCCCGCAGCGCGGCCTCCGCGAAGGCGACGGCCTGCCGGAACTCCCGCATGAACAGCGCCTGGTTGACGAGGAGCGCGATGACGTAGGCGCCCAGTCCTCTGTCCCCGCTCGCCTTCGCGAGCCGCAGAGCCTGGTGGAAGTAGCGCTGGGCGAGCCCGTGCGCGTCGGAGTCGTAGGCGCAGATCCCGGCGATGGCGACCAACCCGCCCGTGGCCCGGTGCAGTTGGCGCCCGGTGGCGTCGGTGTAGCTGCCGCGCAGCAGCGGGGCGGCCTCGGCGTTGAGGAACCCGACGATCCGGGTGCGGGTCGCTATGCCGCCCGCCTTGCGGTACATCTGCTCGTAGTGGGTGCGGGCGGCGCGCAACATGTCGATGTCGCCGGGGGTGACCCGGTGCCGTCCGCCGCGTGAGACGTCGACGTCCTCGGGCGGGTTCTCCCATTCCCACACCGGCATCACGGCGGGCGTGCCGGTGACCGCGGGGGC
Source organism: Streptomyces coerulescens (assembly GCF_042657965.1). Classification (NCBI taxonomy): domain Bacteria; kingdom Bacillati; phylum Actinomycetota; class Actinomycetes; order Kitasatosporales; family Streptomycetaceae; genus Streptomyces; species Streptomyces coerulescens. The sequence continues at coordinate 279,574 of NZ_JBHSKM010000011.1, read as the reverse complement.
GCCCAGTATGTGCGGCCGCTGCTGCTCGTCGGAGCGCCACAGGGCGGTGGCCCGCTCGACGAAGCCGGACAGCGAGGTGGTGTGCGCGGAGTTGGGTTCGCCGGGGACACCGAGACCGATGTCGTCGAGCGTGACGGTACGGTGCAGCCGGCCGGCCAGCACCTCGCAGATCAGGTCGGGCACCTGGCCGCGCGGCCGCTGGCCCTTCAACCACCGTGCGACGGCGGTGTGTTCGTATCTCAGCGCGAGCCCACGCGCCCGCCCCGCCTGGTTCACGTGTGCTGCCAGCCCCGCGTGCGAGATCCCGGCCTCGTCCAGGATCGCGTCGAGCAGAGTGTTGGGCTGCATATATGCCCCCCGGGTGGCTCGGTGCCCGTCAGACTAGTGCGAACCGGTTCACACGGGGTGTGAACCGAGTGCGCGAATCCGTAGCGTGCGCGCGCTGTTGCGGAGAGTTTCCTGCCGGTTGACTGAAATGCCTCGCAAGAGGCCGGCCGGGCCGCCGGCTCCCCCTCGTACAGTGCGGCGGCCCGCTTCCGCGCCGTCCGCCCAGCTGCCTGCCCGACACTCCGTGGCTGGGCGGATGGCTGCCGCCAGCTCGGCCGTGCGACTGATCGCCGTCGCGTCAAAGGTGGTTGGTCGGCTGCGGGTCGTGTGTGGCTGGTCGCGCAGTTCCCCGCGCCCCTATCGGGGCGCTGCACTGGACGTGGGTTCTGTCGTTCCGCAGGATCAGCAGCGCTATGTCGTCCGCCTGCCTTCCCCTTGTGTGGCGCAGCACGGCCGTGAACACGGTGCGCAGGATCGTCTGCGGGGTGATCGGGTGGTGGCGTACGGCCTCGACGAGTGCCGCTTGCAGGGAAAAGAACCGGCCTCTCGCGTCTCTCGCGTCCTCGACACCGTCCGTGTACAGGACCAGGGAGTCCCCGGGGAGCAGGGAGCCGCAGGGCAGCGGGGTCGGTTCGGGCGGGAGGGGGAACAGGCCGAGGGGCGGAAGGGGGTCGGTGCGGGCGAGGGGTTCGACGGTCGTGCCGCTCAGCAGATACGGCCAGGGGTGCCCGCAGTTGAGGGCGGAGATCTCGCCGTCGCGGCCGATTTCCAGGAGCAGCACGGTGACGAACTCCTCGGCGACCGGGGTGTCGGGCTCGTCCCGTGACCGCTCGCGCAGATGCCGGGCCAGCGCCCGGTCCAGCCTGCGCAGCACCCGGTCCAGGTCGGGTTCGTCGTGGACGGCCTCGCGGAAGCTGCCGAGGACGGCGGCGACCGTGCCGAGGGCGGCGATGCCGTGGCCGCGTACGTCGCCCATGACCGCCCGGACGCCGTGCTCGGTGGCGATGACCTCGTACAGATCGCCGCCGACCCGGGCGCCGCGATCCGCGGAGAGCTGGGCGGCGGCGACGTTCAGCCCGTCGATGCGCGACGGCAGCGGTCGCAGCAGCACGCTCTGCGCGGCACCGGCGACCTCGCGCACCTGCCGGAGTTCACGCACCAGGGCCTGCCGGACGTGCAGGATCAGCCCGGTCCCCACGGCGAAGAAGACGGCGCTGGTCACGACCCGGGCGCCGAGACTGTCCTGCTGGGCGAGCGGGCAGGCCAGCTTGTAGGTGATCGCCGTCGCACCCCAGGCGGTGGGCAGCCCCAACGCGAGCACCTTGCGGGGAACCCGAGCCATGAAGCGGAACATGCCGATGGTCCCCCAATAGGCCCTGACAAAGCAGAACGGACCGGCCTCGAAAGGCCGGTCCGATTCTGTCGGCAGATAGTCCGGAAGTACCAGATCACCCCGAGAAGTCACCCTATCGAGTGAGGTGACTTACAACACGCCCATTGGGGGTGTGGGGGCATGCCCCCACAAGGGGCGCGGGGAACTGCGCGACCAGCCACGACGAAACCCGCAGCCGGCAGACGGCACAGTCCCCCGCGGCGATCAGCCCCTCAGCACCGCACCCGTACGCTCACCCGCCAGCGCCACCGCCGCATCCCGAGCAGCCGAAGCCTCATCAACGGTCAGAGTCCGATCCCCGGCACGGAAGCGCAACGCGTACGCGAGCGACTTCTTGCCGTCGCCGAGCTGCTCGTCGTTGACGTACACGTCGAACAGCCGGATCCCCTCGAGGAGTTCACCGGCGCCCTCCCGCAGCGCGGCCTCGACCTCGGCGGCCGGCACCGGCTTGTCCACCACGAGGGCCACGTCCTGTGTGGCCACCGGGAACGTGGAGATGCTCGGCGCCTGCGGCGTGCCGTCGCCGACCTGCTCCAGGGCGTCCAGGTCCAGCTCCATCGCGCAGGTGCGCGCCGGCAGACCGAGGGCCTTGAGCACGCGGGGGTGCAGCTCGCCCGCGTGACCGACGACCGTCTCCGTGCCGGCCACGACCACGGCGAGCTCGGCGCACCGGCCGGGGTGCCACGGCCCGTACTGGCCACCGCGCACGATCAGCTCGGCACCGGCCTCGCGGGCCACCAGCCGGGCCGCCTCGACGGCGTCGGCCCAGTCGGCCGGACGTCCGGCGCCCCACCAGCCGGCCTGCTCACGCGCACCGGCGAGGACGACGGCCACGTGCCGCGGCTGCCGGGGCAGCACGGCGTCGAGCGCGGCGAGTTCCTCGTCGGTCGGGCGGCGGTCGACCGCCAGGTGTCCTGCGGTGCCCTGCTTCTCGTTCGGGAGGAAGATCAGCCCGGTCTCGAACAGCGCCAGCTCGTGCGAGCCCCGCCCGTCGTTGCGCCGCAGCGCGCCGAGCAGACCCGGCAGCAGCGACGTGCGCAGCGCGGGCTCCTCGTCGTTGAGCGGGTTGACCAGCTTGACGACACGGCGGGCCGGGTCGTCGGCGGCCAGGCCGAGCTGGTCGAAGACCTGCTCGCTGACGAAGGGGTAGTTCGGCGCCTCGACGTAGCCGGCCCCGGCCAGCGCGCGGCCGACGCGGCGGTGCAGGCGCTGACGGTGGGTCAGGCCGCGGCCGGACGGCGGCTTGGGCAGCGTGGAGGGCAGGTTCTCGTAGCCCTCCAGGCGGATGACCTCTTCGGCCAGGTCGTTCGGCTCGAGGAGGTCGGGACGCCACGACGGCACGGTGACGATCAGCTCGTCCTGCCCGTAGACGTCGCAGCCGATCTGCTGGAGCCGGCGTACGACGGTCTCGCGGCCGTACTCGACGCCCGCGACCTTGTCCGGGTGGTCGGCCGGGACGGTGATGGTGTGCGGCGCGGACGGCGTGACGACCTCGGTGACACCGGCGTCGGCGGTGCCGCCCGCGAGCAGTACCAGCAGGTCGACCGTGCGCTGAGCCGCAGCCGCTGCCGCCGCCGGGTCCACGCCCCGCTCGAAGCGGCGGGACGCCTCCGACGACAGCTTGTGCCGACGGGCCGTGCGCGCGATGGCGACCTGGTCGAAGTGGGCGGCCTCGATGACGACCGCGGTGGACGCGTTCTCGACGTCCTCGTGGTCGGCGATCTCGGTGTTGGCGCCGCCCATGACGCCCGCGAGGCCGATGGGGCCGCGGTCGTCGGTGATGACCAGGTCCTCGGCGTGCAGCTTGCGCTCGACGTCGTCGAGGGTGACGAGCTTCTCGCCCTCCTCGGCGCGGCGCACGCCGATGGTGCCCTGGACCAGGTTGCGGTCGTAGGCGTGCAGCGGCTGGCCGAGCTCCATCATCACGTAGTTGGTGACGTCGACGGCGAGCGAGATCGGGCGCATGCCGACCTTCTGGAGGCGCCGCTGGAGCCAGATCGGCGAGCGGGCCTCGGGGCTGAGGCCGGTCACCGTGCGGGCGGTGAAGCGGTCGCAGCCCATCGGATCCGAGACCTGCACCGGGTAGCCGAAGGCGTTAGGGCCGGGCACGTCGAGGAGCGCCGGGTCGCGCAGCGGCAGGCCGTAGGCGATGGCGGTCTCGCGGGCGACGCCGCGGATGGACAGGCAGTCGCCGCGGTTGGCGGTGACGGCGATGTCCAGGACCTCGTCGACCAGCTCCAGGAGCTCGATGGCGTCCTTGCCGACCTCGGTCTCCGGGGGCAGCACGATGATGCCGTGGGTGCCGTCGTCGCCCATGCCCAGCTCGCTGCTGGAGCAGATCATGCCGTGGGAGGTGCGGCCGTAGGTCTTGCGGGCGCTGATCGCGAAGCCGCCGGGCAGCACGGCGCCCGGGAGGACCACGACGACCTTGTCGCCGACCTGGAAGTTACGGGCGCCGCAGATGAGTTCCTGGGGCTCGCCGGTGCCGTTGGCCTGGCCGACGTCGACGGTGCAGAAGCGGATCGGCTTCTTGAACTCCGTCAGCTCCTCGATGGTCAGCACCTGGCCGACGACGAGGGGGCCCTTGAGGCCGTCGCCGAGCTGCTCGACGGTCTCGACCTCCAGACCGGCGGAAATGAGCTTGGCCTGGACGTCGCGCCCGGTCTCCGTCGCCGGCAGGTCGACGTACTCCCGCAGCCAAGAAAGCGGGACCCGCATCAGATCTCCATCCCGAACGGCCGGGTGAACCGGACGTCACCCTCGACCATGTCTCGCATGTCTTCGACGTTGTGGCGGAACATCAGCATCCGCTCGATGCCGAACCCGAAGGCGAAGCCGCTGTACTTCTCCGGGTCCACGCCGCAGGCGGTGAGGACGCGCGGGTTGACCATGCCGCAGCCGCCGAGCTCGATCCAGCCCTCGGAGGAGCAGGTACGGCAGGGCCGGTCGGGGTTGCCCACGGACTCGCCCTTGCAGACGTAGCAGAGCATGTCCATCTCGGCGCTCGGCTCGGTGAAGGGGAAGAAGTTCGGCCGCAGCCGGGTCTTCATGCCCTCGCCGAACAGGGACTGGACCATGTGGTCCAGGGTGCCCTTGAGGTCCGACATGGTCAGGCCCTCGTCCACGGCGAGCAGCTCGACCTGGTGGAAGACCGGGGTGTGGGTGGCGTCCAGCTCGTCCGTGCGGTACACGCGGCCGGGGCAGATCACATAGACCGGCAGCTCACGGTCGAGCAGCGAGCGGATCTGCACGGGCGAGGTGTGGGTGCGCAGCACGGCACCGGACTCGGTGCCGCCGTCCGGGCCCTGCACGAAGAAGGTGTCCGCCTCTCCGCGCGCCGGGTGGTCCGGGCCGATGTTGAGGGCGTCGAAGTTGAACCACTCCGCCTCGACCTGGGGGCCCTCGGCGACCTCGTAGCCCATGGCCACGAAGATGTCCTCGATGCGCTCCGAGAGGGTGGTGAGCGGGTGGCGGGCGCCGGCCGGTACGCGGTCGTACGGCAGCGTGACGTCCACCGCCTCCTCGACCAGTACGCGCTGGTCGCGCTCGGCCTCCAGCTCGCCCTGGCGGACGCCGAGTGCCTTGTTCACCGCGCCGCGGGCCTGCCCCACCCGCTTGCCGGCCTCGGCCTTGGCGTGCGGGGGCAGGGCGCCGATCTCGCGGTTGGCGAGGGCCAGCGGGGAGGTGCCCCCGGTGTGGGCGACCTTGGCCTCCTGGAGCGCGTCGAGGGAGTCCGCGGCGGCGAAGGCGGCGAGCGCCTCGTCCCGCATGCGCTCGATCTCTTCCGGTTTCAGTGCCTCGACCTCGACAGGGTCGTACGACTTATTGGGTGCCGACATCTCTTCCCGTGCTTCCGATTGGCTGGCTGAGTGCCCCGTCTCGACCTGGAGACGCTTTGTCTCTGGTTTTGGACGCAAAGGTGCCAATGGCCGAGTCTAACGGGGTCGGGGTAGGCGAATGCGCCCGTGGTGCCTCAGGCCATGAAGGCCGGTGCCGCCACGGGCAACGTAAATCGGAACTGTGCGCCGCCGCCGGGGGCGCGGCCGACCGTGATGGTGCCGCCGTGGGCCTCGACGATGCCCTTGACGATGTAGAGCCCGAGGCCGGTGCCGCCGCGCTTGCTGCCCCGCCAGAAGCGGGTGAAGACGCGGTTCATGGACTCCTCCGGGATGCCGGGCCCCTCGTCGCTCACGGTGACCGACGTGCCGGTGTCCTCGCCCTCTCGGGGGGACGCCGTGGCCGCGATGTCAATGGTGACCGTTCCGTCGCCGTGCCGCACGGCATTTTCGATGAGGTTGCTGAGCACCTGGTCGATCTTGTCCGGGTCGGCCCACAGGGCGGGCAGCGGCTGTTCGAGGCGGAGCAGGAACCGGTCGGCGGGCTGGCCCGCGGCGACGTACGCCTGGATGTGCCGCCCCACGGCCGCCCCGATGTCGACGGGCTGGCGCCTGACCTCCAGCCGTCCGCTGTCGATCCGCGAGATGTCGAGCAGCTCGGCGATGAGCCGGGTGACGCGGTCGGCGTCGGCGTCGACGGTCTCCAGCATCAGCCGCTTCTGGTCGTCGGTGAAGCGTTCCCACTTGGCGAGGAGGGTGGCGGTGAAGCCCTTGACCGAGGTCAGCGGGGAGCGCAGCTCGTGGGCGACCGTCGCGATCAGCTCGGCGTGGCTGCGCTCGGTGCGGCGGCGGGCCTCGGTGTCGCGCAGGGAGACGACGACGCGGTGGACGGGCCCGGTCGGCTCGGTACGGACGTAGCGCGCGCAGACCAGCACCTCGCGCCCGCCGGGCAGCAGGAGGTTGCGCTCGGGCTGCCGGCGCCTGATGGCCAGTCCGCCGTAGGGATCGGTCAGCTGCCACCAGCGCCGGCCTTCCAGATCCTCCAACGGCAGGGCCTTCTCCAGGCGCTGCCCGAGGGCGTCGGCGGCACGGACGGCGGTGATGCGCTCGGCGGCGGCGTTGAAGCAGATGACGTGGCCGTGCTCATCGGCGACGACGAGGCCGTCGGGCAGGTCGTCGGGATCGAAACCGAGCTCGGCGGGGTCACCGGACCGGGACGCGGACGGCCGCGGCACCTGTTGTGCTCCCGGTGCGCTGCTCGTGCCGACACTCATCCCCGTACCCCACCTCTCACGACGGCTTTGGGGCCCCCGAGCTGGTCACCCTACTAGCTCTCGGTGACGCTGCGGCACCCTCCGGCGGCGCGCTGTGCACGGGCCGACGCATAGAGACATACGGCGGCGGCGGTGGCGAGGTTCAGGCTCTCGGCCTTCCCGTGGATCGGGACGCGCACGACGGCGTCGGCCAGCGCGCGGGTCTCCTCGGGGAGCCCCCACGCCTCGTTCCCGAACACCCAGGCGGTCGGCCCGCCCATGCTCCCCTTGTCGAGTTCGTCGTCGAGGTCGTCGGTCCCGGCACCGTCGGCGGCGAGAATCCGCACCCCCGCGTCCTGGAGTCCGGCGACGGCCCGCTCGACGGGCACCCCGACGGCGACGGGAAGGTGGAACAGGGAGCCGACGGAGGCCCGTACGGCCTTGGGGTTGTAGAGGTCGACGGAGGCGTCGGTGAGGACGACCGCCTCGGCGCCTGCGGCGTCGGCGCACCGCAGCACGGTCCCGGCGTTCCCGGGGTCGCGCACATGCGCGAGCACGGCCACGAGCTTGGGCCGGGCGGCGAGGATCTCCTCGAAGGGGGTGTCGATGAACCGGCAGACACCGACGAGCCCCTGGGGTGTGACGGTGGTGGAGATGTCGGCGATCACCTGCTCGTCGGCGAGATGCACCCGCGCGCCGGCGGTCCGGGCCTCTCCGACGATGTCGGCGTACCGCTCCGCGGCCTCGACGGTGGTGAACAGCTCCACGAGCGTGGACCCGTACGCCGCCGCCTCCCGGACGGCCTGCGGCCCCTCGGCGAGAAACAGCCGGTCCTTGCCCCGGAAGTTCCGCTTACCGAGCCGCCGGGCGGCGGAGACACGGGGGGAACGGGGGGAGATCAGCTCGGGAGTGGCCGGGGGCATGTCTGTTCCTTCAGCAGTTCGGGTTTCGGCGATTCCGGGTGCCGCCAGGCCGAGGGCGCTGCAGCTCCTGAGGAGCGCGGGGCTGTGACATAGGCGGCTCCGCCGCGGGGCGCGACCAGCCCCCACCGGCCCGCGGTCGCAGACGAAGGCCGAGGCCCCCAACAGCAGGACCCGCAAGCCATGAAGCCTGCGGGTCCTCCAGTTACGTCGGCTCAGAGCCAGCGCAGCGTCACGCCGCCTTCGGGGCGTTGACGTCGCTCGGCAGCGCCTTCTGGGCGACCTCGACGAGCGCGGCGAACGCGTTCGCGTCGTTGACGGCCAGCTCGGCGAGGATCTTGCGGTCGACCTCGACGTTGGCGGCCTTCAGACCCTGGATGAAGCGGTTGTACGTGATGCCGTTGGCGCGGGCAGCGGCGTTGATGCGCTGGATCCACAGCTGGCGGAAGTCACCCTTGCGCTTCTTGCGGTCGTTGTAGTTGTAGACCAGCGAGTGGGTGACCTGCTCCTTGGCCTTGCGGTACAGGCGCGAACGCTGACCGCGGTAGCCGGAGGCCTGCTCGAGGATCGCCCGGCGCTTCTTGTGGGCGTTGACTGCCCGCTTGACGCGTGCCACTTTTTAACTCCTTGTAGCGGGGCCGTGGTTGGACTCACACGGCCCGGAATCGATTGGGTCCCGGTCCAGACGTACGGCGCTCGGACAGAGCACCGGGTACGTCACTTGCCGAGAAGCTTCTTGATCTTCTTGGCGTCGCCCGGGGCCATCTCGGCGTTGCCGGTGAGGCGACGCGTCACACGGGACGACTTGTGCTCGAGCAGGTGGCGCTTGCCGGCGCGCTCACGGAGCACCTTGCCGGAGCCGGTGACCTTGAAGCGCTTGCTGGCACCGCTGTGCGACTTGTTCTTCGGCATAGCGCCGTTCTCTCCTCGTGGGTGGCGCTCCGGTGCCCGGTCGTGAAACCGGGCACGGTGGAGCGTCGCTCGTATATCGATTTCGTCCTGGGGACCGGCGGTCCCCCGGGATCACGCCTCGGCGGAAGCCTCGGCAGGTGCCTCGGTCTCCACGGCGTTCTCGGAGTCCGCGGCGTTCTGCGACTTGCCGGGGTTGGCCTTCGCCTCTGCCTTGCGGGCTTCCTGCGCCTGACGGGCCTCGGCCATCGCCTCGGTCTTCTTCTTGTGCGGACCGAGAACCATGATCATGTTCCGGCCGTCCTGCTTCGGGTTCGACTCGACGAAACCGAGGTCCTGGACGTCCTCCGCGAGACGCTGCAGCAGTCGGTAGCCGAGTTCCGGCCGGGACTGCTCGCGACCACGGAACATGATCGTGATCTTGACCTTGTCGCCCTGCTTGAGGAACCGGACGACGTGACCCTTCTTGGTGTCATAGTCGTGCGGGTCGATCTTCGGCCGGAGCTTCATCTCCTTGATGACCGTGTGCGCCTGGTTCTTGCGCGCCTCACGGGCCTTCATGGCCGACTCGTACTTGAACTTCCCGTAGTCCATGAGCTTGCACACGGGCGGACGGGCGTTCGCCGCGACCTCGACCAGGTCCAGGTCGTACTCCTGCGCAAGCTCCAGTGCCTTCGCCAGCGGGACGATGCCCACCTGCTCGCCACTGGGACCGACAAGTCGCACCTCGGGAACGCGAATCCGGTCGTTGATGCGGGGCTCGGCGCTGATGGATCCTCCTCGGTTAGCACCACACGGCGGTCTGGCGGACAGCCGTGTATGTCTCTTTTCGATAGACCTAACCGCGCCGAAGCACAAAAAATGCCCCGGACGATCACAGGCGGGGCTCCAAGCACTACCGGAGCACCGCCGCGATGATCGCGGGGCGCGATTTCGGGCGGCTCCATCGTCCGTACGGAACGATGGGCGCCGCCTGACCGGGGTGACCCGCCGTCCCGGAGGACGATCAGGTGGGAGTTCGGAGCCTCCACTTGTGGGTCGGTACATATGACCGACCGGTCGAGAACCAGCGTACCAAATTTTGCAAGGACCGCTCACCGGGCGGTTAGGGTCGGCCGCATGGCCACGTCGATCTGGCTCTGGTCCGCCGGGAACGTCCTCCATGGTGACGTACTCGGCGAGGAGGAGCGACGGCGGGCCGCGGCGCTGCGGGAGCCCCTGGGGTCGTACTTCACGGCGGCCCGGGTGGCGGTGCGGACGATCCTCGGGGAGCTGCTGGGGGTGCCGGCCGGCGACATCGTGCTGGGCAACCGCCCCTGCCCTGGATGCGGGGACGCCGGCCACGGGCCGCCGCGGGTGGTCTGGCCGCGGACGTCCCTGTGGATCAGCACGAGCCGCTCGGAGGCCTACGGCGCCCTGGCGGTGAGCACGGCTCCCGTCGGGGTGGACATCGAGACGCACCGGCCGGTAGACCTGGCGGGTCTCGGCGGTGACGTGCTCGCCCCGGCCGAGGCCGCCTGGCTGGACGGGTTCACCGGGCCACGGGAGCGGCTGCTCGGCTTCTACCGCTGCTGGACCCGCAAGGAGGCGGTGCTGAAGGCCGTGGGGGTGGGGATGAGCGTCGATCCGCGCCTCTGGGACACCGCGCCCGGGGCCGACCGGGGCCGTGTGCGGGACACGACGTCGAGCCCGGCACGGCTGTGGGCGGTGGAGAACCCGCTCTCCCTTCCGGACACGACCCTGGCCGTCAGCCGCCCGGCCGCGGCCACGGCGTACGAGGACGACGTCTCCGTCAGGGCCCTTTCGCCGGCGGAGACCGGAGCGGCGGATCTCCCGGCGGCCGGTGAGACTACGCTGAAGGGGTTCCGCGCCCTGAAAGAGATGTGAGCGATGACCGACAGTACGCAGCCGCCGTCCGACTTCGACGCCATGACCCGCGACATCGCCGAGGTCCCGGCGGTCGAGGTGATCGTGACGGTCGCCGTGAATCTGATGAGCGCCGCCGCCGTGAAGCTCGGTCTGACCGACGAGGGCGACAAGTTCAAGGACCTCGACGAGGCCCGCAAGCTGGTGCATGCCCTCGCCGGGCTGCTGGACGCGAGCGCGACCGAGATCAGCTCGTTCCACGCGGCGCCCCTGCGCGACGGCCTGAAGTCGCTCCAGCTCGCCTTCCGCGAGGCGTCGATCGTCCCGGACGAGCCCGGTCAGGGGCCCGGCGAGAAGTACACGGGGCCGGTCTACGGCTAGGTCATCCGCGTACGTACAGGGGCTCGCCCGGTGGCGTCGTCCCGGCCGGCAGCAGTGCCAGGTCGAGACCGCGCACCAGGCGGGCCCTCAGTGTTTCGTCGGCGGCGAGCCGCTCGGCCACCGCACGCGCGGCCTCGGCGGGTACGGCTGAGGCGTCCAGGACGAGGGCCAGGGTGCCGTCGGCCTGTCCGGGCCCGAGGTGGGCGCTGAGCACGGCGGGCACCGCGGACACGGCGGCCCGCACCGCCTCCCGCACGGCCGGGTCGGCCAGCGGATCCGTCGTCGTACGCCCCTCGACGAGCGCCAGCAGCGCCCGCCCCGTCAGCTCGTAGGGCACCGGTCCTGCCATGTCCAGCACGATCGTGTCCGCCTTCTCGTGCGCCGCGGCCTCCAGGGCCTGGTTCAGGGGTACGGCGACGGGGCGGGCCGCCGGGTCCCAGCGGGCGAGGGAGTCGGTGGACGTGAAGGCGGGCAGGGCGGTGCGGTCGCCGGCCTTCAGGGTGGGGACGGCCATGTCACTGGTCTTCTCGCGGCGCAGTCCGTTCTCGTCCTCCTCGACCTCGCCGAGCACGGCCACGACCGGGACGAGCAGCCGGGCGTCCTTGAGTGCCTCCAGGACGGGGCCCTCGGCGGTGCGGTCCTCGGCCCAGGCCGCGAGCGCCGCGCTCAGCCGGGGATCGACCGTGCCGTCGTCGTCGGAGAACGGGGAGTCGGGAATGTTCTTGTTCGCCACGGTCACTGACCCTATCGGGGGGATACTTCTGCGCTTGTGCGGGCCCGGTAACCCGCGCGTGACACCCGGTCGCCTGAATCTGCGATTATCTGACCCGTCTCTAACGTGCGTCTCACAGCACGCACAGGCAGAGCGGCGACGATCGCGTACATGGAGTCCTCCAGAGTCCGACGCGACCCACGCGACCGACGCGCCCGTCCGTCTCGACACCGACCCCTGCTCCACGGCACCCTCGCCACCGTCGTCGTCCTGTGCGGTACGGCCGCGGGCACGGCGTATGTGAAGACGGGGGCGCGCCCCGGGGTGCGGGCCGTATCGTCGGCGGCGATGCCCTCGGCGTCGATCTCGGCCGCTGCCGGTGGGGAGGCCTCTGTGGAGCCGACGGTGGACCACGACGTCCTGCTGGCCGGGGCCATGAAGGCGGTGGACGTCGAGGACGGCGCCGCGGTGTCGGTGGCGGTGCTGGACCTGGACTCCGGCGCGAGCGCCACGTACGGCAACGGCTTCTTCGACACCGCGAGCATCGTCAAGGTCGACATCCTGGCCGCGCTGCTGCTCCAGGCCCAGGACGCGGGACGTGAGCTCACGGCGGCGGAGCGGTCGTACGCCACCGACATGATCGAGTACAGCGACAACACCGCCGCATCGGCCCTGTGGCGGACGATCGGGAGGGCGGACGGGCTCGAAGCGGCGAACGTGCGGCTCGGGCTCAAGGAGACCGTCGGTGGCGACGGCGGCTACTGGGGGCTGACCCGGACCACCGCGGCCGATCAACTCAGGCTGCTGCGGCAGGTGTTCGAGGCGGCGGGCTCGGAGCTGACCGCGGATTCGCGGGCGTATGTCGCGGGGTTGATGGGGCAGATCGCCGCCGATCAGCGGTGGGGGGTGTCGGCGGTCGCCGACGGCTCCGGGTGGGCGTTGAAGAACGGCTGGCTGCCGCGTACGGCCACCGGGCTGTGGGACATCAACAGCATCGGGCGGGTGACGGTGGCCGGCGCCGACTATCTGGTGGCGGTGCTCTCCGGCGGCAATTCGACCAAGCAGCAGGGTGTCTCGCTGGTCGAGGCGGCGGCGCGGGCGGCGGTGTCGGTGTTCATCGGTGAGGACGTGTCGGGTTCCCCGGCCGTCACGACACCCGCCACCCCGTAGCGGACCCGGCCGCTAGAAGCCGAAACGGCCGCGGCGGCCCCGCCACACGACGACCGCCGACACCAGCAGGAGCCCGCCGGCGGCGCCCGCCAGCCATGCGGTCCAGCTCGTCGCGTCGTCGTCCGAGGCGGCCGCGTCGGGACCCGAGCCGAAGTACTCCTCGCCGTACGACGCCGCTTTCAGGTCCTCGGGCTTCATGCCGGCTGCCTCCTTGATGGCGGCGGCCGGGTCGACGAAGCCGTAGCCGCGCGAGTCGTCGCGGCCGTCGGCCGGGGCGTTGCGGGCCGTGTCCTCCAGGAGCTTCTTGATCTGCGCCGGGGTCAGACCGGGGTGGGCGGCCTTGACCAGGGCGACCGCGCCGGAGACGAAGGCGGCGGCGGCGCTGGTGCCCCAGCCCTCGTAGTACTTGTGGTCGGGGTCGGCGATGACGACCTTGTCGCCGGGGGCGCTGACCGTGGCGTACCAGCGGCGGGTGGAGAAGGAGGCGCGGGTGCCGTAGCGGTCGACGGCGGTCGCCGCGATGACGCCCGGGTAGGCGGCCGGGTAGGAGATGTGGTCGCCCTTCTCGCCGCCGTTGCCGGCCGACGCGACGACCACGGCGCCCTTCTTCAGGGCGTACTGCACGGCCTCGTCCTCGCCGGCCTCGGGGTGGGCGGACTTGGAGTCGTCGCCGAGGGAGAGGTTGATGACGTCGGCGCCGTGGTCGGCGGCCCAGCGGATGCCTTCGGCGAGGGCGTTGCCGCGGGTGCTGCGGGCCTTGGCGCGGGCGGGGTCGCCGTCCTCCAGGATCACGCGGACGGGGAGGATCCTGGCCTCGGGGGCGATGCCCATGACGCCGTCGCCGCCTCCCGCGCCGTGTCCGTGGCCGGCGATGATGCCGGCCATCGCGGTGCCGTGCCGGGCCCAGGCGCGGTCGCCGCGGTCGGCTCCGAAACCGACCATGTCCTTGCCCTGGAGGACGTTGCCGACGAGGTCGGGGTGGTCGGCCTCGACGCCGGTGTCGAGGACGGCGACGGTGACGCCCTCGCCCTTGGTGGTCTGCCAGGCCTCCTGCGTGTGCATGGCCTCCAGGGCCCACTGCTGGGCGCGTATGGAGTCGGCGTGCGCCGCGGTGGGCGGCAGGAGGGCGAGGCAGGTGCCGAGGAGGGCGGCGAGGGGTCCGGTGCGCCGGGTCACGAGGTGCTTCACACCCCTGGTCACGGCGCCGGAGGCCGCACCGTTCAGGCCGGCGGGCTCAGTCGTCCTCGTGCCGCGGTTCATGACGACTGCTCCGTGGACGGGCCGACGTTCTTGCGCAGGGCACGCTCCACGCGGTCGGCGAGGCCCTGTGCCTCATGGCCGAGGCCGGCCTGGCCGACGGCCGAGGTGGCGCCGGACTCCATGGCCTCCTCGGCGGGCTGGGGCTCGTCGACGGTGCGGTGGTCGGCCCAGCCGGAGACGGCGTAGACGACGACGGGGGCGTCGGTGAGCACGGAGATGGTCCAGGAGGCCCGCTGCTCGTTGCCGAAGCCGGCTGCCAGGGTGCCCTTGGCGGCGTACGGACGGGGCATGAGGTCCGTACGGCGGTCGAGGCCCTCCTTGCTGACGCGGCTGTCGAGCGAGCGCATCGCGGTGGCGTCGGCGTCGGTGAAGAGCATGCCGACGGTGGTGACGTAGCTCTGGGTGGCGTCGGTGTAGGTGGCGCGCAGCAGGCGCTGGCAGCCGACGGGCGCGAGGGCCTTGCGCAGGAGCGGGTCGAACGCGCCCGTGCAGCCGGTGTCGGGGGCGACGGCGATCCGGGTCCAGGTCCGGTCGGCACCGCCGGGGCCGGCGCCCTTCCCGATCACCTTGGGCGGGAACAACCGGTCGACGGGTACGCCGTGCCAGAGGCTTCCGGCGGCGGCGAAGGTGTCCCGGGCACCGCCGTCACCGGGCTCCCCGATCAGCCAACTCCCGGTCACGGCACCGCCGATGAGCCCGACGCCGAGCACGACACAGGCGGCGGCCACGGCGATCCGGGGCCGCAGCCGCATCCCGAGCGGACGCGGCCGCGCCTGCTCGTCGTACCCCTCGGGCTCCCCGAACGACACGACGGGCCGCCCGGCACCGGGCGCCATGGGAGCGCTCCAGGACAGCGACGGGTCCGGCGAGAACTGGGCGGAGGCCCCGTGGCCCCCCGCGGCGTACGGCGTCCCGGCCGCCCCTGCGTCGGAGGCCGATGTCCCGTACCCCTGCGAGGGTGCCTGACCGGGCGGACGCACGGGCGGTAGAGGCGCCGAGACGGACCGGCGGGGGGACTCGGTGGGAGCGGCCCCGGAACGGTGCGGCGTGCCGAGAGTCCCTTGCGCCGAGGCGGAGCGCGCCTGCGGGGGTGCGCCGGGGGAACGCTGTGCGCCTGACGGGCGGTTGGCGGAGTCTGCCGGTGGGGTCGCGGGGATCGGGCGCAGGCGGAAGGTCGTCTCCGCGGCGGTCTCGGCGGGAGCGCCCGAACGCCGGGGTGTTGTCGAGGGCCGCTCCCCGGGACGGGACGGCGTACCACCGGGCACGACCGGGCCGGCGCTGTCGGGACTCCGTGACGCCCCCGCTGCCGGACGGTGGCCGGCGGGCTCGGGGTTGCGCGACGCACCCTCTGCCGGGCCATGACCGGCGGACTCGGGGTTCCGTGGGGCACCCACTGCCGGACGATGGCCGGCAGTCTCGGGGTTGCGCGACGCACCCTCTGCCGGGCGACGACCGGTGGGATCAGGGTTCCGTGACGCACCCGCCGCCGGACGATGGCCCGTGGGGTCAGGGTTGCGTGACTCGTTCGTGGTGGGGCGGCCGGTGGTGGGTGGGGCGTCCGGGAAGCGGGCCGAGGGGCTGGGGGGAGGCGGCGGGGTGGGGGTGCCGGATCCGGGGGACGGGATGCGTGCGCTCGGGTGGGGGCGTGTGGCCGCGGGCGTCCGGGTGCCGGTCGTGGAGCCGTCCGGCGAGCCGGACGTGGCGTCCGCCCTTGCGTCGGCGCCGCCCGGCATCGGTCGCTCCGTTCGCGCGCCCTCGCCGCCGTCGTCCCGTGGGTCGCCGGTGGCAGGCGGCTGCGGGGGTCTGGGCGGTGTCGTCGGGCGGGGCGGGACGGCGGGCGGGTTCGACGGGCGCGGGGGGATGGGGGCGCGACGCGCTTCCGTGCTCATGCACCCCCCGTTTCCTCGTCCCCGGGCCCGTCCTCGTGCGTGGGCCGCCGTTGTCGTACCAGGTCTGCCGCACCCGGTACGGACTCCTCCGACCAGGCACGCATACCCGCGCCGAGGGAGCGTCATCCCGGCGCGCGGCGCGGCCGTGGACGTTCCCACTTGCGTGCGCGTCACTCTACGGGTTGAACCTGCGCGAACGGGAACCAGTCCACGACCCCGTGCGGATCTGCCCGGAACGTCCCCCTACCCTGCGGTAATCCCGTCTGGCAGGCTTCGTTCATGACTGCGCGCGCCGCTGACCGGGCCCGTTACGACCGGGCCACCGCCCATCTCGAAGCCCCCCTCGCGATCGTGGACCTGGAGGCCTTCGACGCCAACGCGGACGACATGCGCCGCCGGGCCGGCGGCAAGCCGATCCGCGTCGCCAGCAAGTCCGTCCGCTGCCGGGCGCTGCTGGAACGGGTCCTCGCCAAGGACGGCTTCGCAGGCCTGATGTCGTTCACCCTCGCCGAGTCGCTGTGGCTGGCGCGCTCCGGGTTCGACGACGTCCTGCTCGCCTACCCGTCGGCCGACCATGCCGGGTTCGCGGAGCTGACCGGGGACCCCAAGCTCGCCGCCGCCGTCACCGTGATGATCGACGACCCGGCGCAGCTGCGGCTGATCGACGCCGCCCGCAACGGCGGCCGGGAAGTGGTCCGGGTCTGCCTGGAGTTGGACACCTCCCTGAAGCTGCTGGGGGGACGGGTGCGCGTCGGCGCCCGGCGTTCGCCCCTGCACTCCCCCGCCCAGGTCGCCGACCTGGCGCGGACCGTCGCCCGGCAGCCGGGGTTCCAACTCGTCGGGATCATGGCGTACGAGGGGCACATCGCCGGGGTCGGTGACTCGGTGGCGGGGCGTCCGCTGCGATCCCGTGCCGTACGGCTGATGCAGGCCACGGCCCGCCGGGAGCTCGCCGAGCGCCGGGCCGCGGTGGTGCGGGCCGTGCGTGCGGTGGTGCCGGACCTGGAGTTCGTCAACGGCGGCGGGACCGGCAGTGTGCAGTTCACGGCCGCCGAGGACGCGGTGACCGAGATCGGGGCCGGGTCGGGGCTGTATGTGCCGCGGCTGTTCGACAACTACACGTCCTTCAGCGGGCGTCCGGCCGCGCTGTTCGCCCAGCCGGTCGTGCGCCGGCCGGGCGTGGGGGTCGTGACCGTCCTCGGGGGCGGGTATCCGGCCTCGGGCGCGGCCGGGCCCGACCGGCTGCCGGTGCCGTATCTGCCTCAAGGGCTGCGCTACGACCCGCAGGAGGGGCCCGGCGAGGTGCAGACGCCGCTGCTCGGCTCCCCCGCCGACGATCTGCTGCTCGGCGACAAGGTGTGGTTCCGGCACGCGAAGGCCGGTGAGCTGTGCGAGCGGTTCGACGCGCTGCATCTGATCGAGGGGGACTCGGTGACGGCGACCGTGCCGACGTATCGCGGCGAGGGCCATACGTTCCTGTAGGTCAGTGGGTCGACCGGATGCCCTTGGTGAGGCGGTCCATGTCGGCCAGCGGTGGCCCGTCCTCGCCCGCGTCGAAGACGTAGCGGACCACGACCGGTGACCCGGTGCCGATGCTGGAGGGGAAGACGAGGGACTGGACGTAGCCGCCCGATCCCTTGGCCGTGGTGACCCGCCAGCGCACGAACCAGCCGGCCCGGCCCGCCACCGTGACCGGGCCGGACCCGAGGACCTTGTGGGCCTCGATGCCGCCGAAGGGGCGCCGGCCGATCAGGTCGCGGTCGTAGGCGGCGTCGGCCGCTTCCTTGATGTCGGCCTTGGCGATCGCCTCGGGGGAGTTCCCGTCGTCCGCGGTCGCCGTGCGCGAGCTGACCCTGCCGTGCCGGCAGTAGCCGAAGTCGGCGGGGCAGTCGTAGGTGCCGTCCGTGGTCATCAGGACGTCGGCCTCGGTGAAGGTGCGCGGTCTGACCCAGCCGTCGAGCAGCGGCAGGGTGAAGCCGTTGAGCTGGTCCGTCACCACCGCCGGGCCGTCGGCCGGGGGCTCGGAGGAGGACTCGGCCGGGCTCGGGGTGTCCGAGGCCGGCTCACGGTCCACCGGCTGCGAGGTCGCGAGCGTCGGCGCGGTCTCCACCTGCCCGCCCCCGTCGTCCTCGCCGAGGACGATCACGCCTGTGACGATCGCCGTGAGCAGGATCGCCCCGGCCGCGACCAGGGCGACGACCTTGGGTCCCTTTCCGGAGTCACCGCCGGGCGAGGGCCGCCCCGGCGTCAGCGGCACGGTCGGCTGCGACCCGTACACCGGCGGGCCGGGCACCGGCGGCGTCGGGGCCGCCGGTGCGGGTGCCTCGGGGGCACGCCGGTGCTCGGTCCAGGCCGTACCGTCCCACCAGCGTTCCAGGTGCGGGGCGGAGGGGTCGCGGTACCAGCCGGGCGTGGGCGTCATGCTCATTCCGGAAACTGTAGAGCTGCCTACAGCGGCGTGACGTACGCCCCCGAGATTCCGCCGTCGACGAGGAAGTCGGTGGCGTTCACGAAGGAGGAGTCGTCGCTGGCCAGGAACGCGACCGCGCTGGCGATCTCCTCGGCCTCGGCGAAGCGGCCGACCGGGATGTGCACGAGCCGGCGCGCGGCGCGCTCCGGGTCCTTGGCGAACAGCTCCTGGAGCAGCGGGGTGTTGACCGGTCCCGGGCACAGGGCGTTGACCCGGATGCCGTCGCGGGCGAACTGCACGCCCAGCTCGCGGGACATGGCCAGCACGCCGCCCTTGGAGGCGGTGTACGAGATCTGGGAGGTGGCGGCGCCCATCCTCGCCACGAAGGACGCCGTGTTGATGATGGAGCCCCTGCCCTGCTGCCGCATGTAGGGGATGGCGGCCTTGCAGCACAGGTAGACGGAGGTGAGGTTGACCTCCTGGACGCGCTTCCAGGCCTCCAGGCCGGTCTCCAGGATGGAGTCGTCGTCGGGCGGTGAGATGCCCGCGTTGTTGAAGGCGATGTCGACGCTGCCGTAGGTGTCGAACGCGGTCTTGAACAGCGCCTCGACCTGCTCGGGGTCGGTGACGTCGACCTTCACGAAGGTTCCGCCGACCTCCTCGGCGGCCGCCTTTCCGCGCTGCTCGTCGACGTCACCGCAGACGACATGGGCGCCCTCGGAGGCGAGCCGGCGGGCGGCGGCGAGACCGATGCCGCTGCCGGCGCCGGTGATGACAGCGGTACGGCCGACGAGGCGACGGCACACGATTGCTTCGGTCACTGTGCGGGACCCTCCGTGCTGATGAAGACGTTCTTGGTTTCGGTGAAGGCGGTCAGGGCGTCAGGACCCAGTTCGCGTCCGATGCCGGACTGCTTGAAGCCGCCGAACGGGGTCCAGTAGCGGACGCTGGAGTGGGAGTTGACGGACAGGTTGCCGGCCCGCACGGCCTGGGAGACGCGCAGGGCGCGGCCGACGTCGCGGGTCCAGATCGAGCCGGAGAGGCCGAACTCGGTGGCGTTGGCCAGCCGGATCGCCTCCGCCTCGTCCTCGAAGGGGAGGACGACGGCGACCGGCCCGAAGACCTCCTCGACGGCCACGCGTGCGTGCGGGTCGACGCCGGTGAGGACGGTGGGCGGGAACCAGAAGCCGGGGCCCTCGGGGGCCTTGCCGCGGATGCCCTCGGTGTCCTCGGGGACGTACGAACGCACGCGTTCCAGCTGCACCTTGGAGATCAGCGGGCCCATGTCGGTGTTCGCGTCGGCGGGGTCGCCGACGGTCACGGCCTCGATCGCGGGGGCCAGCAGTTCCAGGAACCGGTCGTAGGCGGAGCGCTGGACGAGGATGCGGGTGCGGGCGCAGCAGTCCTGGCCGGAGTTGTCGAGGAAGGCCATAGGAGCCGCTGCGGCGGCGGCCTCGACATCCGCGTCGGCGAAGACGATGTTGGGGCTCTTGCCGCCGAGTTCGAGGGTGACGCGCTTGAGCAGCGCCGAGCCCTTCGCCAACACCTGTTTGCCCACGGCGGTTGACCCGGTGAAGACGATCTTCGCGACCCCCGGGTGCTCGACGAGGGCGTTGCCCGCGACGGGACCGTGCCCGGGGAGCACCTGGAACAGGCCCTCGGGAAGACCGGCCTCCAACGCCAGCTCCGCCAGTCGCAGAGCGGTGAGCGGGGTCGTCTCGGCGGGCTTGAGGATGACCGCGTTGCCGGCCGCGAGCGCGGGGGCGGTGCCCCACGCGGCGATCGGCATCGGGAAGTTCCAGGGGGCGATGACCCCGACCACGCCGAGCGGTTCGAGGATGGTGACGTTCAGGCCGCCTGCGACCGGGATCTGATGTCCCGTGAGCCGCTCCACTCCCCCGGCCGCGTAGTCGAGCAGATCGCGGACGTTGCCCGCCTCCCAGCGGGCGTTGCCGACGGTGTGGCCGGCCTCGCGGACCTCCAACCGGGCGAGTTCTTCGAGGTGTTCGTCGACCGCGACGGCGAACCGGCGCAGCAGTCGGGCGCGTTCGCCGGGCGCGAGCGCGGACCACGCCGACTGGGCCTTCGTGGCGCGTACGACAGCGGCGTCCACGTCGGCCGCCGACGCGGCCGGCACGGTGGCGACGATTTCTTCGGTGGCCGGATTCAGTACCTGGAGCTGGTCGGACACTCAGGGCCTCACATGCGTTCGAAGGAGCGGCGCAGCTCCCAGTCGGTCACCGCGGCGTCGAAGGCGTCGAGCTCGACGCGCGCCATGTTGCGGTAGTGGGCGACGACCTCGTCGCCGAAGGCGGCCTTGGCGATGGGGCTGGTCTCCCAGAGCTCGGCTGCCTCGCGCAGGGTCGTGGGGACGTGCTCGAAGTCGGCGGCGTAGGCGTTGCCGGGGCAGGGCTCGGGCAGCTCCAGCTTCTGCTCGATGCCGTACAGGCCGGCCGCGACCAGTCCGGCCACGGCGAGGTGCGGATTGACGTCGCCGCCGGGGAGCCGGTTCTCGAAGCGCATCGAGCGGCCGTGGCCGACGACGCGCAGGGCGCAGGTGCGGTTGTCGTGGCCCCAGGCGACGGCGGTCGGCGCGAAGGAGCCCGGCTGGAACCGCTTGTAGGAGTTGATGTTGGGGGCGTACAGGAGCGAGAAGTCACGCAGGGCGGCCAGCTGCCCGGCGAGGAAGTGCCGCATGACGTCGGACATGCCGCCTTCCCCCTCCCCCGCCATCACGTTGTTGCCGGCGGCGTCCGCGAGGGAGAGGTGGATGTGGCAGGAGTTGCCCTCGCGCTCGTTGTACTTGGCCATGAAGGTGATCGAGACGCCCTCCTGGGCGGCGATCTCCTTGGTGCCGGTCTTGTAGATGGCGTGCTGGTCGCAGGTGACCAGGGCGTCGTCGTACTTGAAGGCGATCTCGTGCTGGCCGGGGTTGCACTCGCCCTTGGCGGACTCGACGGTGAGCCCGGCGCCCGCCATGTCGTTGCGGATACGGCGCAGCAGCGGCTCGATCCGCCCGGTTCCGAGCACCGAGTAGTCGATGTTGTACTGGTTCGCCGGCGTGAGCCCTCGGTAGTTCGCGTCCCAGGCCTGCTCGTAGCTGTCCTTGAAGACGATGAACTCCAGCTCGGTGCCGACGTTCGCCGTGTAGCCGTGCTCGGCCAGGCGTTCCAGCTGGCGGCGCAGTATCTGGCGGGGCGCGGCGACGACGGGCGAGCCGTCGTTCCAGGCGAGGTCGGCGATCAGCATGGCCGTGCCGGCGTTCCAGGGCACACGGCGCAGGGTGGCCAGGTCGGGGTGCATGGCGAAGTCGCCGTAGCCGCGGTCCCAGGAGGACATGGCGTAGCCCTCGACGGTGTTCATCTCGGTGTCGACGGCGAGGAGGTAGTTGCAGCCCTCGGTGCCGTGGTGGAGGACCTCGTCGAGGAAGAAGCGGGCGGCGAACCGCTTGCCCTGGAGCCGCCCTTGCATATCGGGGAACGCCAGGACGACAGTGTCGATCTCACCGCTCGCGACGAGGGCGTGCAGCTCCTCGACGCTCAGCGGGGGTGTGCGGTCTGCCACGGGAGAGCCTCCATTCGGCTACTTCGGTCAGCCGGGAGCCATAAGGTATTGCGAAGGACCATTGATTGGGAAGGGGGTCCGGCCACATGTCGCAGACGGGCACGGAGCAGGGGGCGCCCAAAGAGCACGGGACGCCCGGCGAGCGTGGCACGCCCGGGGCCGACGACCGGCTGACCTCGGTGCTGCGGCCGGTGCGGGCCGGCAACGGCTTCGAGGAGGCCCTTGAGCAGATCCTCCAGGTCGTCCGGCTCGGCCTGGTGCCGGGCGGCGAGCGGCTGCCCGCGGAGCGGGAGCTGGCCGACCGGCTGGGGATCAGCAGGGTGACCCTGCGCGAGGTGCTGAAGGTGCTCCAGGACCAGGGCCTGGTGGAGTCGCGGCGCGGCCGCTACGGCGGAACGTTCGTCCTGCCCCGCTCCGTCACCCCCGGTGAGGAGGAGCTGCGCCGCCGCCTGAAGGACGTCGACGTCGAGGACACGCTGCGCTTCCGTGAGGTGCTGGAGGTGGGCGCGGCCGGGCTGTGCGCGGCACACGGGCTGGACGAGGAGCAGGCGAACCGGTTGCGTGAGGCCTTGGCGCGCACGCACGACGCCCCGCTCGCCGAGTACCGCCGGCTGGACACCCTGCTGCATCTGACCCTCGCCGAGCTGTCCGGCTCGCCCACCCTGACCGCCCAGTACGCGGCCGTGCGCGCGAACGTGAACGACCTGCTCGACTGCATCCCGCTGCTGGTGCGCAACCTGGAGCACTCCCAGCGCCAGCACACGGCGCTGGTGGAGGCCGTGATCGAGGGCAACGCGGAGTGCGCGCGGGAGATCATGCGCGAGCACTGCGGGGGCACGGCGGCGCTGCTGCGGGGCTTCCTCGGCTGAGCGGCGCCCGGTCCCCGGTGCGGGTGGATTTACCGGCGATTAACGCAAGGGTATTGCGTTCGAGCGACCGACCCGGCAAAGGTATGCATCCATTCCATTGAACCGGAGCCCGGTCGACCTACCCCACCGTGCCCGGAAACGCCCGGTGTCCACCGCACGTGGGGAGATGGCCTTGTCCCTGGAATCCACGAACACACCGCCCGCCGCCCCGGAGGCGGACGACTATCTGGAGCGCAGAGCCCTGCGCCGCGGCAGCGCCGGCTGGGTGCTGCTGACCGGACTCGGCGTCGCGTACGTCGTCTCCGGCGACTACTCGGGCTGGAACTTCGGTCTCGCCGAGGGCGGCTTCGGCGGCCTGGCGATCGCCATGGTCCTCATGGGGACCATGTACGCCTGCATGGTCTTCGCGCTGGCCGAGCTGTCCTCGATCCTGCCGACGGCGGGCGGCGGCTACGGCTTCGCCCGCCGCGCCCTCGGCCCGTGGGGCGGCTTTCTGACCGGTACGGCGATCCTCATCGAGTACGTTCTGGCGCCCGCCGCCATCGTCATCTTCATCGGCGACTACGTCGAGTCGCTCGGCCTGTTCGGCCTGGAGTCGGGCTGGCCGATGTACCTGGTCTGCTTCGCGATCTTCCTCGGCATCCACCTCTGGGGCGTGGGCGAGGCCCTGCGCTTCAGTTTCGTGGTCACCGGCATCGCGGTCGTGGCCCTGGTCGTCTTCGCGCTGGCGGCGCTGCCGGACTTCTCCTTCGGCTCGCTGGACGACATCCCGGTCGACTCCTCGGCGACGGGTTCGAACTCCTGGCTGCCCTTCGGCCTGCTCGGCATCTGGGCGGCGTTCCCCTTCGGGATGTGGTTCTTCCTGGGCGTCGAGGGCGTGCCGCTGGCCGCCGAGGAGACCAGGGAACCGGCCCGTACCCTGCCGAAGGCGATCCGGTGGTCGATGGCCGTCCTGGTCGTCCTGGCCGTGGTGACCTTCTTCGCGGCGGCCGGCGCACGCGGCTCGGCGGCGATCCAGGAGGCGGGCAACCCGCTGGTGGAGGCGCTGCAGCCGGACGGCAAGGCGACGACACTCAGCCGGATCGTGAACTACGCGGGCCTGGCCGGCCTGGTGGCGTCGTTCTTCTCCCTGATCTACGCGGGCTCGCGCCAGCTGTTCGCCCTCTCCCGCGCGGGTTACCTGCCCCGGTTCCTGTCCCTCACCAGCAGCCGCAAGGCGCCGTACCTGGGCCTGCTGGTGCCCGGCACGATCGGCTTCCTGCTGGCCGCGGTGTCCGGCAACGGCGCGCGCATGCTGAACATCGCGGTCTTCGGAGCGACCATCTCCTACGCCCTGATGTCCCTGTCGCACATCGTGCTGCGCCGCCGGGAGCCGGAGCTGGAGCGGCCGTACCGGACGCCCGGCGGGGTGCTGACCTCGTCCGTCGCGCTGGTGCTGGCGTGCGCCGCACTGCTGGCCACGTTCCTGGTGGACGTGACGGCGGCGGTGATCGCGCTCGTGGTGTACGGGGTGGCCATGGCCTACTTCGGCCTCTACAGCCGTAAGCACCTGGTGGCGAAGGCGCCCGAGGAGGAGTTCGCGGCGCTGGCGGCGGCCGAGGCAGAGTTGGCACGGGACTGACGTTTCGAGAGTGAGGGAGTTGCTGTGGCCAGGCCGCTGATCGGGGTCAGCACCTATCTGGAGTCCGGCGCGCGCTGGCGGGTGTGGGAACTGGAGGCGGCGCTGCTGCCGGTCGGCTACCCGCGGCTGGTGCAGCGGGCGGGCGGCCTGGCCGCGATGCTGCCGCCGGACGACCCGGAGCAGGCGGCGGCCGCCGTCGCCCGGCTGGACGGGCTGGTGATCGCGGGCGGGCCGGACGTCGAGCCGGTCCGCTACGGCGCGGAGCGCGACCCGCGTACGGGGCCGGCGGCGCGGGAGCGGGACGCGTGGGAGCTGGCGCTGATCGACGCGGCGCTGGACGCGAGGGTGCCGCTCCTGGGCATCTGCCGGGGGATGCAGCTGCTGAACGTCGCGCTCGGGGGGACGCTGCAGCAGCACATCGAGGGGCACGCGGAGGTCGTCGGCGTCTTCGGCAGCCACACCGTGAAGCCGGTGCCGGGGAGTCTGTACGCCGACGCGGTACCGGAGGAGATGTCCGTACCGACCTACCACCACCAGGCCGTGGACCGGCTGGGCGAGGGGCTCGTCGTGTCCGCCTACGCGGCGGACGGGACGGTGGAGGCGGTGGAGCGGCCTTCGGGTGCGTGGGTGTTGGGGGTGCAGTGGCATCCGGAGATGGGGGACGACGTACGGGTGATGCGGGCGCTGGTGCGGGCCGCGGGCGGCTGAGTTTTTCAGCTCGTCTGGGGGTGCCCCCTCTGGGGGAGTTTGAGGACGAGGCCCGTTCAGGGCCCGGAGCGGGGGTCCGGGGGCGGCAGCCCCCCGGGGACGGGACGGGTAGGGGCGGCGGCGGGAGACTAGCCCCGCGTCAGCGACAGCAGGTCCCGCGCCGGCCCCACCGGCCGATGCCCCGTCGGCCACACCGCCCGCAGATCCCGCGCCAGCGCGACATCCGCCAGCGGCACGCTCACCAACCGCCGCATCGACAGCTCCTCCCCCACCGCCAACTCACTCAGCACCGCCGGCCCCGCCCCACTCACCGCCGCCGCCTTCACCGCGGTGGTCGACGACAACTCGATCAACGGCCGCGCGAGACCCCCCAGCGCCGCATCCAGCACCTGCCGCGTCCCCGACCCCTTCTCCCGCAGGATCAGCGGAGTCGCCGCCAGCTCCGACCCCTCCAGCGGCCGCCGCCGACGCGCCCACAGATGCCCCGGCGCCGTCACCACGATCAGGTTGTCGTGGGCGATGACGACGGAGTCCAGCCCGGTGGGCACGGTCAGCCCCTCCACGAACCCCAGGTCCGCCTCGTCCGCGAGCAACCGCTCGGCCACCGCCGCCGAGTTCCCGGCGAGCAGCGACACCGCCGTGTCCGGCCGCTGGGCCCGCAGGGCCAGCAGCCAGCCGGGCAGCAGATACTCCGCGATCGTCATGCTCGCCGCCACCCGCAACCGCGAGTCCCGCCGGTCCCGGAGCGCCTGCGCCCCCGCGTCGAACGCCTCCGCCGCCTCCACGATCCGCCGCGCCCAGTCCGTCACCAGCGCCCCGGCGTCCGTCAGCCGGGAGCCCCGCGGCGACCGGTCGACCAGCGCCACCCCCAGCTGGCGCTCCATCGACCGGATCCGGCTGCTCGCCGCGGGCTGGGTGATCCCCAGCTCACGCGCCGCCCCACCGAGGCTGCCGAGCCGCGCCACCGCCAGCAACAGCTCCAGCGCGCCGAGATCCGGGACGCGGTGCGCCAGGGTTCCCGCGCGAAACTGCCCCTCCGCCGCCTGAGTCATAAGCCCAGTTTATGTGGCCATAGAGGCAGACTCCCTGGTGGGGGAAGACCGGCGCCAGGACCCTGAGCGCATGGTCACCGCCGCCCGTCACCTCGGGCCCATTCGTCGCCTCGGCACGGTCCGCCACCTCGGACCGAACTGGTACTCCGCCGTCATGGGTACCGCCGCCGTCGCCACCGCCGGAGCCGGGCTGCCGCTCCACGTCCCCGGCCTGCGCACCCTCTGCACAGCCGTCTGGGCCCTCTCCCTGCTCCTGCTGCTCACCCTGCTGGGCGCCCGCGCCCGGCACTGGACCCGGCACCGCGACCAGGCCCGCGCGCACCTCCTCGACCCGGCCATGGCGCCCTTCTACGGCTGCCTGTCCATGGCCCTGCTCGCGGTCGGCGGCGGTGCCCTCACCGTCGGCAGGGACTGGATCGGCGCGGGGGCGGCGGTCGCACTCGACGCCGTCCTCTTCGGCACCGGTACGGCGATCGGTCTTGCGGCCGCCGTCGCCGTCCCGTACCTCATGGCCGTACGCCATCGCATCGAACCGTCACAGGCCACGCCCGTATGGCTGCTGCCGCTCGTCGCGCCGATGGTGTCCGCCGCGCTCGGGCCGCTGCTGGTGCCGCATCTGCCGCCCGGGCAGGCCAGGGAGACGCTGCTTCTGGCCTGTGTCGCGATGTTCGGGCTCAGCCTGCTCGCCACGCTGCTGATGCTGCCGCTGGTCTTCGCCCGGCTGATCACGGGCGGCCCGCTGCCCCTCGCGCTCACCCCGACCCTGTTCCTGGTCCTTGGCCCGCTGGGGCAGTCGACGACCGCCGTCGGCGCGTTCGCCGACGTCACCCCGGGAGTGGTCCCGGCGCCGTACAACGAGGGCTTCGGCATTCTCGCCGTCCTGTACGGCGTGCCCGTCATGGGTTTCGCGCTGCTGTGGTTCGGGCTCGCCACCGCCCATGTCGTACGGGCCCGGCGGCACGGCATGGGCTTCGCGATGACCTGGTGGGCGTTCACGTTCCCGGTCGGCACCTGTGTCACCGGCGCCGCGGCGCTGGCCCGGCACACCGGGCTCGTCGTCTACGAGGGGCTCGCCTTCGGGCTGTACGCCGTGCTCGTCGTGGCCTGGGCCGTGGCGGCGCTGCACACCGCGCGCGGGCTGCTCAGCGGCGCGCTGCTCGCAGCGCCTCGGACAGCACGCGTGGTGCCTCGGCCAGTGACGGGCCGTACCACGTCAGGTGCCGTCCGCTGACCAGCGCGCAGGGCAGTCCGCGGAAGGCTTCCGGGCCGTCGTCGGGAGTGAAGCGGTACGGCTCGTCAGGCAGGACGACGACGTCCGGGGCCGCCGCGAGCAGGTCGTCCAGGGGGACGCGCGGGTAACGGTCCTCGTGCGTCGTATACAGGTGGTCCACGCCGAGGCGGGCCAGGACGTCGCCCGCGAAGGTGTCACGGCCCAGCACCATCCAGGGCCGCCGCCAGATCGGCACCACGGCCGTCGTACGGCGGTCCGGAGCCGGCGGGGTCGACCAGGTCCGCTCCGCCTCGTCCAGCCAGCGCGGGCGGCCCGGCACCCCGCAGGCGTCCAGTACGCGCGCCAGCTCGCTGAAGGCCTGCGGGACGTCGCGCACCTCGGTCACCAGGACCTCGACGCCGGCCGCGCGCAGAGCGTCCAGATCGGGGGCGCGGTTCTCCTCCTCGTTGGCGATCACCAGGTCGGGGGCGAGGGCGACGATCCGGTCCACTTTCGGGTTCTTGGTGCCGCCGACGCGGGTGACGTCCAAGCCGACGGGGTGGCTGCACCAGTCCGTGGCGCCGACGAGGGTGCCGGGGGCCGAGACGGCCACGGCCTCCGTCAGGGACGGCACCAGGGAGACGACACGCATCAGCGTCCCGGCCGGTCCCGGACCGCCTCGATGTGCTCGGCGACCGCGACGACGACCACGCGGGTGTCCGGCACGGTCGCCCGCCAGCGGTGGCGCACCCCGCCGGTGAGGTACAGGGTGTCGCCGCGGCCCAGCCGGTAGGCGCGGCCCTCGGCCTCGATCTCGACGGCGCCGTCGGCGACGTACATCAAC
This sequence comes from Streptomyces coerulescens, assembly GCF_042657965.1. Taxonomy (NCBI): domain Bacteria; kingdom Bacillati; phylum Actinomycetota; class Actinomycetes; order Kitasatosporales; family Streptomycetaceae; genus Streptomyces; species Streptomyces coerulescens. Next base: position 251,380 of record NZ_JBHSKM010000011.1, on the reverse strand, counting down.
TGGTCGTTGCGGTACTGGAATTCACGGCCCGCGTCGTGGTCGCCGGTGAACTCCGAGGCGTGCATCTGGTGGTGACCGCGCACCAGGGACCGCGCCCGAGGCTCCGGCGCCAGTTCGGTGGTGTCGGCCCGCACGACGTCCACGCTGCACGCGGGGTCGGCGGCGGCGAGGAGTTCCACGGCGGTCGTCCGCAGCGCGTCGGCGACCTTCTCCAGGGAGCTGCGGCTGGGGCGCGCCCGGTCGTTCTCGACCTGGCTCAGGAAGGGCACCGACAGGCCGCTGCGCTCGGCCACGACGGCGAGGGTGAGGTCCAGCGCACGGCGTCGCCGCCGTACGGCCGCGCCCACCCGAAGGGGCTGTTCTTTGTGGTCGCCCATCGCTCCGGCTCCCTCCTTCGCTCGTCGGTCCACTGTCCTCGCGCCCGACTTCCGGCGCACACCTTCTGTTGAGTTCTCTGCACCCTACGCATGTTCGGCAAACCGTTTCATGCGGCCGTCACATCGACGACACATCAGGGGAGGTACGACCCACTGGTTCGCGCCAGCGGATCGGCTCGCGCGACCCGCCGGGCGCCCCCGTGGCGCCCCTGACTGCCGTTCAGCACGCGAGCGCCGCTGTTCTGTTCAATGCTCCGGCGCTCCCCCGTGTTCCCTCACGCCTCGCCGTTGGGCGGGCCTGATCAGGGAGGCGGTGCAGCGAGCGCGCGGGCGCGGGAAGTCGGTGCCGGTCGGCGGGAGTTCGTACGGCCCGGCTCGGGTGGTGGGATAGCGCTGCGTGGTTGGCCGGATCCTTTTCGTAGCTTGCCGCGGGACTATGCGGAGACGCCACGAGGGGTGGGCCGGCCGTACGGAGGGGAAAAACGTACGGCGTGACCCACCCCTCGGGTGGCGGTCGGGCCCGTCAGGTCACCCGGCCGCCTGGCTCTTCCGCTCGGACCCGGCGACCGGGGCCCACTTGTCCAGCAGGCCCGGGTTCTGCTTCAGCCAGGTGCGCACGGCGTCCTGCTCCTTGCCCTTGCCTGCCTTGGTGATCTGCGACTCCAGGCCGGTGAGCTGCTTCTCGGTCATGGAGAAGTCCTTCAGCCACTCGCCGACCTCGGGGTTGTCGCCGGCGAAGCCCTTGCGGGCGAGGGTGTGCACGCCGTCGCCCTTGCCCCAGGCGCCCTTGGGGTCCTCGAGCTTGGTCAGGTCGTAGTCGCTGTACGCCCAGTGCGGCGACCAGAGCGTGACGAGGACGGGCTCCTTCTTGGCGTACGCGCGCTTGAGCTCGGCGAGCATCGCGGGCGTCGAGCCGTCCACCACCTCGTACGTGCCCTCAAGGCCGTACTTCTTGAGGACCGTGTCCTTGAGCATGCCCATCATTCCGGCGCTCGGCTCGATGCCGATGATCTTGCCCTTGAACTTGGCGGCGTTGTCCTTGAGGTCCTCCATGGACTTCACGCCCTTGACGTACGAGGGGACGCTCAGCTCCAGGGAGGTGGGGCCGTACCAGGAGCCGAGGTCCTCGAGCTGGTTCCCGTACTTCTTCCAGTACTCGGCGTGCGTGGTGGGCAGCCAGGAGTCCGTCTCGAAGTCGATCTGGCCGGTGGCGAGGCCCGTGTAGAGAGGACCGGCGGCGTACTGGCTGGTGGTGACCTTGAAGCCGCGCCGCTCCAGCAGTTCCTTCCACAGGTACGTGGAGGCGATGCCCTCGTCCCACGGGATGTAGCCGATCTTGACCTCCTTGCCCTTGCCGACGTCCGTGGCGGAGGCCTCGGCGGTGCCGGAGGCCGGGCCGAAGGCGCCCATGCCACCCGCGACGAGGGACAGCGCGGCCACGCCGGCCACGGCGACGACCGGGCGCGGGCGGTGGTTCCAGACCCTGACGCCGCCCGCAGCACGCGCCTTGGCGGCGGCACGGCGGCCGAGCGGGGAGATCTGGGCGCCGAGAGCGCCCGTGATGCGGTCCAGGTAGATGGCGAGGACGACGATGCCGACGCCCGCCTCGAAGCCGAAGCCGATGTCGAGCTGGCCGATGGCCTCGTTGACCGCGCCGCCGAGGCCGCCGGTGCCGACCATGCCGGCGATGACGACCATGGACAGGCTCAGCATGATGACCTGGTTGATGCCGGCCATGATCGTGGGCAGCGCGAGCGGCAGCTGGACGCGCAGCAAGGTGTCACGCGGTGTGGTGCCGAAGGCTTCGGCGGCCTCGACCAGCTCGGCGTCGACCTGGCGGATGCCCAGCTCGGTCATGCGCACGCCGGGGGCGAGCGCGAAGATCAGGGTGGCGATGACGCCGGCGGCGGTGCCAAGGCCGAAGAACAGGATGGCCGGGATCAGCAGCACCATCGACGGCATGGTCTGGAGCAGGTCCAGGACGGGCCGTACGGCCGCGCTGACCGTCTTGGAGCGGGCCGCCCAGATGCCGAGCGGAACCGAGATCACCAGGGCGATGACCGTGGCGACCAGGACGAGGGCCAGCGTCGACATGGCCCGGTCCCACAGGTCGAGCGAGTCGACCAGCACGAACCCGCCGAAGGCGAGGACGCCCGCGACCAGACCGCGCAGCCACCAGGCCAGCACGGCGAGGATGCCGGCGAGGAGCAGGGGCTCGGGGGCGGTCAGTACGGCGTTGAGGCCGTCGTACATGCCCTCCACGACCGCCTTGATCGCGTCGAAGAGCCAGCCCATGTGGGCGACCAGCCAGTCCACACCGGAGTCGACCCAGTCGCCGAGACGCAGCCTAGGCATGGGCGATCACCTTCCCCTCCGGGTTGTCGCAGGGCGAGGGATCGGCGCTCTCGTCACCGAGGAAACCGACCAGCCGCTGACGCGGTACGACGCCGATGACCCGGTTGTCGTCGTCGACGACCGTGACGCGGTGCGACAGGCGGGCGCTGATCGCGCACAGCTCCACGAACGACGTCTCGCTGGTCGCGGTCTCGCAGGCGCACAGCGGGGCGTCCGCGGTGACCGAGGTGTCCATGAGGGCGCCCGCGGTCAGCACGCGCGAGCGGTCGACGTCCTGGATGAAGGAGGCGACGTAGTCGCCCGCCGGGCGCAGGAGGATGTCCTCGGCGGTGCCGGTCTGGACGATGCGGCCGTCGCGCATGACGGCGATGCGGTCGCCGAGGCGCATGGCCTCGTTCAGGTCGTGGGTGATGAAGACGATCGTCTTCTTCAGGGTCTTCTGGAGCTGGAGCAGCTGGTCCTGCATGTCACGGCGGATCAGCGGGTCGAGCGCGCTGAAGGACTCGTCCATCAGCAGCAGGTCGGCGTCGGTGGCCAGGGCGCGGGCGAGGCCCACGCGCTGCTGCATGCCGCCGGACAGCTCGTCGGGCCAGGACTTCTCCCAGCCGCCCAGACCGCACAGCTGAAGGGCCTCGGCGGCACGCTTCTCACGCTCGGCGCGCGGCACTCCCTGCACGGCGAGGCCGTAGGCGGCGTTCTCCAGCACGCTGCGGTGCGGGAACAGCGCGAAGTGCTGGAACACCATGCTGATCTTCTTGGCGCGGACCTCGCGCAGCTCGCGGTCGCTGATCGCGGTCAGGTCCCGGCCGTCGAAGCGGACGTGACCCGCGGTCGGCTCCAGGAGCCCGTTGAGCAGCCGCAGCAAGGTGGACTTGCCGGACCCGGACAGGCCCATGACGACGAAGATCTGGCCGGGTTCGACGGTGAAGGAGGCGTCGATCACGGCGGCGGTGGTGCCGTCGGCGCGCAGCTCCTCACGGTCGGCTCCCTGGCGGAGCCGCTCGACGGCCTTCTCCGGTCGTCTGCCGAACACCTTGTACAAATGGTCGGCCTCAAGCCTGGATGACACGGGTACCTCTTGTCTCGACGGCAAATGAAGGAAGCGACTGGCGCAACAGTTGCGCAGGGGGCGTCGCTCCGGCTGCGCGCCTGCCCTGGTTCCCCGTACACAAACGCACAAGTGGTCCAGGCCACAGCGGCGGTCGTGGACGGCAACGCGCCGCTGACCGAGGGGCCACTGTCAGTGCCGTACGGCATGATGCGTGGCGTGACCGGACGACTGATGCTCCTCGACACCGCCTCGCTGTACTTCCGCGCCTACTTCGGCGTCCCGGACTCCGTGAAGGCCCCGGACGGCACTCCGGTGAACGCCGTGCGCGGTCTCCTCGACTTCATCGACCGCCTGGTCAAGGACCATCGCCCGGACGCGCTGGTGGCCTGCATGGACGCCGACTGGCGGCCGGAGTGGCGGGTCGAGCTGATCCCCTCCTACAAGGCGCACCGGGTCGCCGAGGAACGCGAGGTGGGGCCGGACGAGGAGGAGGTACCGGACACGCTGTCACCGCAGGTGCCGGTGATCGAGGCCGTCCTGGACGCGCTCGGCATCGCGCGCGTGGGCGTCACCGGGTACGAGGCGGACGACGTGATCGGCACGTTCACGGCCCGCGCGAAGGGCCCGGTGGACATCGTCACCGGCGACCGCGACCTGTACCAGCTGGTGGACGACGAGCGCGGGGTGCGGGTGCTGTACCCGCTGAAGGGCGTCGGCACCCTCCAGCTCACCGACGAGACCTGGCTGCGCGAGAAGTACGGCGTCGTCGGCGCCGGGTACGCCGATCTGGCGCTGCTGCGCGGCGACCCGAGCGACGGTCTGCCGGGCGTGCCCGGGATCGGTGAGAAGACGGCCGCGAAGCTGCTGGCCGAGTTCGGCGACCTGGCCGGGATCATGGCGGCGGTCGACGACCCGAAGGCGAAGCTCACGCCCTCGCAGCGCAAGCGGCTGGACGAGTCGCGGCCGTATGTCGCCGTGGCCCCGAAGGTCGTACGGGTCGCGCGGGACGTCCCGCTGCCCGACGTCGACACGACCCTGCCGCGCACGCCCCGGGATCCGGCGGGGCTCGACGAGCTGGCGATGCGCTGGGGACTGGGCGGGTCGCTGCAGCGGCTCCTGGCGACGCTGGGGGCGTGAGACCACGAGGGCGTGAGACCACGGGGGCGTGAGGGCGTCCCGATCGTGCGCATGGGGCCCGTGGCACGGGGAATTCGTTCCGTGTGTGCGCGACATGCGCCAGTTCATGAACGTTCGTAGCGGCATTCGCCGGGCGGAGGTGCTAACTTAGGTAAACCTAAGCTTGGAACGAGGGAGGCCAGTGATGGCACTACGCCCTGCCCGCAAGCCGCGGAAGCCCTACTCCGCGCAGGTCATCCGTACCGAACGGCTGACCCCGCACATGCAGCGTGTGGTGCTGGGCGGTGAGGGGCTCGCCGGGTTCGCGCCGGACACCTGTACGGACCATTACGTGAAGATGCTGTTCTCCCCCGCCGGTGTGCGCTATCCCGAGCCCTTCGACCTGGAGCGCATCCGCGAGGAGCTGCCGCGCGAGCAGTGGCCGGTGACGCGGACGTACACCGTGCGGGCCTGGGATCCCGAACACCAGGAACTGACCCTGGACTTCGTGCTGCACGGCGACGAGGGTCTGGCCGGCCCGTGGGCGATGCGCGCCGAGCCGGGCGAGACCGTGCGTTTCATGGGCCCCGGCGGTGCCTACGCCCCCGACCCGGACGCCGACTGGCATCTGCTCGTCGGCGACGAGAGCGCATTGCCCGCGATCGCCCGCTCCCTGGAGTCCCTGCCGGACGGCGTCACGGCGTACGCCTTCGTGGAGATCTCCGGCCCCGAGGAGGAGCAGAAGATCGACTCCGATGTGGAGGTCATCTGGCTGCACCGTGGCTCGCGTCCGGTCGGTGAGGCACTGGTCGAGGCCGTACGCGCGCTGGAGTTCCCGGAGGGCCGGGTGCACGCGTTCGTGCACGGCGAGGCCCACTTCGTGAAGGAGCTGCGGCACTTGCTGCGCGTCGAGCGCGGGGTGTCTCGCGAGGACCTGTCCATCTCCGGTTACTGGCGCCTCGGCCACGACGAGGACGGCTGGCAGGCGTCCAAGCGGGACTGGAACGCGCGGATCGAGGCGGAGCAGGAAGGGGCGGCGCCGGCGGCGTAGCTCCGAGCGGACGTTCAGAAGGGGCGGCACCCCGGCCGGGTGCCGCCCCTTCTTCCTGCCTGCTCTCAGACCGAGCGCTGATAGGACCGGAACGTGCGGATGGACAGCCACACCGCGGCGACCGCCAGCGCCAGCAGCCCGCCGCCCCTGCTGAGGACGTCACCCCAGCCCGGGTGGTCGGACATCGCCGAACGGCCCGCGACCATGGCCCAGTTGAGCGGGTTGAAGTCGGCGATGTGCCGCATCCAGCCCGGCATCTGCGACGGCGCCATGAAGGCGGAGGAGAGGAAGGTCAGCGGCAGCAGCAGGAAGGTGTTGATGCCGATGATCGACTCGCGCTCCCGCACCAGCATGCCGAGTGCGTTGGACAGCGCCCCGAAGATCGTGCCGAGCAGGACCGCGGCGACGACCAGGACGGCGATGCCGACGACGCCGCCCGGGTAGTCGGCGCCGCCCAGCAGGCCGAGCAGCACGATGACGACCGACTGGAGGGCGGTGACCAGGCCGTTGTTGACGACGTTGCCGTTCATCAGCGCGGCGCGGCTGACCGGTGTGGTCAGGAACCGGTCGAGAGTGCCGCGCTGGATCTCGTCCAGCGTGGTCATCCCCGCCCACATGTTGGAGCTGAGGGCGCTCATCACGACGACGCCCGGCACCAGGTAGTCGAGGTAGGAGGTGGTGCCGAAGCCGCCGAGCTCGACGACGTTCTTGAACAGGCTGCCGAACAGGAAGAGCCAGATCACCGGCTGGATCAGGGTGACGATCGCGTACGCGGGCTGCCGTACGAACACCATGAGTTGACGCTGAGTCATGTACCAGGTCTGGGAGATCGCGGTGCTCATCGTGCACCTCCGGTCCCGGCGAGGACGAGGCCCTCGGATCCGTCGACTTCGGCCTCGGCCTCGGCGTAACGGCGGCCCGCGTAGCGGAGGTAGACGTCGTCGAGGGACGGGCGGGCGACGGTCGCGGTGGCGACGCCGACCCCGGCGCGTTCGAGTGCGGCGAGGAGCGCGGGCATCGCGGCGCCGCCCTCGTCGGCCCGGACCACACCGAAGGCGCCGCCCGGTCCGGCCTGTTGGGCGCGCTGCTGCTGAGTTCGTTCACGGCCGCGTACGTGATGATCGGCTTCGACAGCGCCGGCGAGATGAGCGAGGAGACGCACCACCCACGCCGCACCGCGCCGCGCACGATCCTCACCGCGCTGGGCGCGGCCGGTCTGCTCGGCGGACTGCTGGTCCTCGGCGGCCTGCTCGCCGCCCCAGCCTCACCGACGGCAGGCTTGCGGTGGACGGCCTGACCTACGTCCTGACGAGCAGCCTCGGCGACGGTCTGGGCCGGGTGCTGCTGGCCGACGTGGTGGTCGCGATCACGGTGGCGACCCTCGCCATCCAGACGGCGGCCTGCCGGATGCTGTTCTCCATGGCCCGCGACGGCCAACTACCGTTCTCCCGCCGCCTCGCGAAGGTCAACCCGCGCACCGGCATGCCCGCCGCGCCCGCGGTGGTGGTCGGCGTCCTTGCGGCGGCCCTGCTGCTGCTCAACTTCGCCTCGCCGGAGGCGTTTCTGGCCATCGGTACGACGTGCATCGTGATGCTGTACCTGGCGTATGCGATGGTGACCGGCCCGCTTCTGGTTGCCCGCCTGCGCGGCCGCTTCAGGGCCGACGGCACGGACGGCACGGACGGCACCGACGAGACGGGCACCCGCTTCTTCTCCCTCGGCCGCTGGGGCGTTCCGGTCAATGCCCTCGCCCTGCTGTACGGCCTCGCCATGGCCGTCAACCTCGCCCTGGCCGGAGCTCGGAGCCCTGTACCGGCTGATGCGTGCTCAACGGGTGCGCGCTGCGGAACCTGCTCGGACAGGCCCGGAACCGACTCCTTAGCCGCGCCACGGGTGCCCGGGCGCTCAGACCGACCGTCGGGGTGGTTCGGGCATAGCCGAACCACCCACGACCATCACTCAGTCACGCGCCGGCTCCAGACAATCCACTCGCACCTGAACCTTGTGAGGGTTCAAAGTCACACGGGGTTCAATGCGCGGCAGTTGAACGTCGACGTGCGAGAGTCGCCATCGGGCCACGATCGTGGAGAGGGCCATTGTCGCCAAGGTCAGCGCGTAGTTGTCGCCGATGCACTTGCGGGCTCCTCCGCCGAACGGAATGAACGTGCCGCGCACGTGTTGACGCTCCGGGAGCCATCGGTCGGGGTCGAAGGAGCTGGGATGCGGATTGAAGCGTGCATCGTGGTGGATGAGATACGGGCTGTAGATGAGGGTGGTTTCGGGAGGGATCACGGCGTCCGCCAGCCGGGCTTCGGTGGTGGTCGTTCGGGTCAGGATCCATCCGGGAGGGTAGAGGCGTAGCGTCTCGGTGATGACCCGGCGTGCCAGGTCGAGCTGGGGGAGATCGTCCCAGGTGGCGGTTCGGGTGCCGAGAACCTCGGCTGTTTCGGTACGCAATCGCTCTTGGACATCTGGCCATTGGCACAGGAGATGCACAGCCCAGGTGACAGCCACTGCGGTGGACTCGATGCCGGCGACGAGCAGGGTCATGATCTGAGCGTGTATCTCGGCGTCGCTGAGGGCTCCTCCAGTGTCGTCATGCGCCTTGAGTAGCATCGACAGCACGTCACCGTGGGTCTGACCGTCTTGCCGGTACAAGCTGATGGTCTTGCTGACCGCCGCCCATGCTCGGTTGCGAGCCCGCTCGTAGCGCAGGTTCGAGGGGAGCGGCAGGCGGTGCAGCCAAGGCGGGAGGACAGCTTGCTGGTAGATGCCGCGGAAAATGTCCGGCAGACATTCCTTGACAGTTTCCACGGCGGGTTCTGCGGCCTCAGCCGTGAACAATGTCTGAGCAATGGTGTTGCTCGCGAGCGTGTACATCTGCTCGGCTACATCGACAGTCCGGCCGTCGCTCCAGCTCGTTGTGAGCGCGTCGATTTGCTCGGTCATGATGGTGGCGTATTCACGCAGGCAGGTGCGGGAGAAGGCCGGCTGCACACTGCGCCGCTGTCGCCGGTGGGTGCTGTGGGGACACGACGCAAGACCGTCCCCGAGGGCATTTCCGATCCGCTCGATGATGGGTCCGCCCTTGTCGTACGTACGGTCATGCAGGAGAACCTGCTGGACGAGGTCGGGTCGGCAGACCACGACGGCCCTTTGTGGGCCTAACCGTATCTGCACCAGATCACCGTACGACGGGAGGGTGTTCAGGAAACGCAGCGGGTCACGCAGCAGGGGAAAAAGATGCCCGACGATCGGCAGTGCCCCTGGAGCGGGTGTGATGCCTGCATGGTCTGTTGCCATGGTCTTGGCCCTTCTTGTCGATCCAGGATGTTGGCGGGCTGGTACTTCAAGCCGCTCTTGGTTCGAATCGACTATGCCGATGCATGCTCCGGGCTCGGGAGCAGCATCTGCAAGTGAGCATGCTGTTGATCCGACTCGCCCGAGGTGGCGGGGATTGTGTAGCGGGTGGTTTTCCCGTACCACTCCAGGCATCCATTGGTCCACTGCCGCATTCCGGCTGTGACCTTCAGAATCTGTTCGCGGACACGGGCCGGCACACCCCGACTCTTCAGGAAGGGCAGGAGCCGCTCTTCGGCGGCCAGGAAGTCGGACACTCGCCTCTGGACCTTGGCAACGGCCCTTTGGATGGCTTCCTGCAGCGAGAGTTCGGCGGCATGCTGCATGACGATGACGACGTTGTGGAAATCTCCACGCTTGTTGTCCAGGTGAACCGAATGAAGATCATTCTGCCAGGCGACCACATCGCTCGCGGCTTCGATGATCTCCCGGAACAGGCTCGTCTCGTAGATGTCTTCGGGCACTTCCGTGTCCAGGCTGAGCTCAACCAAATCGAAGCCGAACTCCATACCCACGGACAATCGCCTCGTCTGGGTAAAGCTGTCCATCCCTGGTGGTGTGCCGCGGAACCGATTCTCGGATTCCTCGGCGAATCCTTGGAAGAACAAGTCCAAGTGTCGGTTCAGCCGTCCGCGAAGCGTTGGTGAGAGCCTCTCGCCAGTACGGACAGAAAGATCCGTGAGCGCCTGGGTGAAGGGAGTTTGCTCTCGTTCGGGTGCAGGGTCCTTTCCGGTGTTGATGATGTCCATCAGGCGTCGGTGGACCGGAGCCCAGGCTCCCGGAGTGTCATAAACCTTCAACGTGTGCAAGTCGTCCAGGATGAAGGTGAAGAAAAGCCATTCCGCGCAGAGGCAGAGATCGCGGAATGAGGCTTCTGGATAGGTCCAGGCAACAAAGTGCCCGTAGCCTGCCTCCAGCCGCTCCCGGCCGCCGTGCGTCTCTGCCAGCCCGAGGCTCTCTCCGAGTGAGCGGGCGTACTCCTCGATCTTCTGGGTGTACGGGCTTACGGTCGGGGGGGTGGGCTCCGGATAGGTCGGGATCGTGGCGAGCACGAGGTCCTCCAGGTCTGGGCGCCGGAGTTGCTGAGGCGGATGAGGTGCGATCAGGTTGCCTGCTCTCGCAGCGAGAAGCCGGCGGCCGTGGTAGGCGGCGACAGGACGAGCGGCGCCACAGGCTTCCCCCTTCCGTGACGGCGCGAGCAGGACGCGCCGGATTCGTCGGTACGCCCTTCAATCACATCGCAGTTGGGTCCGCTCCGGAAGTGGGCACCGTTGATCGAGTCGTGAACGCTTTTGAGCGCCGAGCCGGACGGCCGCCAGATCAGGCCGCGCCCTTCCCCTGCTGCGGTAGGGACTTGAGCGGCTGTCCTCGGCCACCCGATCTTGTGGCTGCCGAGCTGAGGACAACGTCCGTTCAACTGGCCTGACCAGGTAAACAGTGGGGCTGCAGCGCTGCCGCCAGATGCAAGATCGGGACTCTGTCACCACTGCCATCGAGGGTGCACTGGCCGAGGAAACACAGCATCGGAGTAGTCCGTGCGCCGCCAGCAGGCAAGAAGTCACGCAGGCCGGCGATCAGATCGGCGCGTTGAGGTTCGACAGGTTTCTCATCCTGACGGGTAACGAACGCGTCGGGAGGGGATCCTGACAGCTGAGCGGTGGCCATGGCGGCTCCCACGAGGTCCACGACATCAAAGCAACGGTGCTTGCAAGGCCATTGAGCTGCGCAGCCGTCTCCCAGTAGACGCAGACCCGCCACACGGGACAAGCGATCGAGCGGGGGCGTATGGGGGTACCAAGCCGATCGCGCAATCACCTTGGGCGGCTGGGTGACCACATTGCGCCGCTGAACGTACTCGTGCGCCGGAGCCTGGAGCACAGAGCCGGAGCGCGGAACCCACGCACCCTTCGCGCTCGGCGCCCGAAGCCACCCGACCGTATGGAGCGCCGAACGGCAGGCTCTCCATGATGCTCCACCGTTCGCCCCCAGGACCGGCGAAACCGTAAGTACCTCGGGTATACCGTCCAGGTCCGCTTTGCGAACCTCACGGCGGGCCGGGCGTACGCTTGATCGTGATGAGACGCAGTGCTCCGCCCCCGCCCTCTCCCCTGCCGCAGCGCGACGGGGTGGATCCGGTGCGCGTGCGGTTGCCGACCGGGGACGCGTGGGCGACCGTGCGGGATCATCTCGTGGCGCGGCTCGCGGCCGGGGCAGGGGTGATCGACGGGATGCTCGACGCGGGGCGGATCGTGGACGCCGCCGGGCGTCCGGTGCCGCGGGACATGGCGTACGTGCCGGGAATGTACGTGTGGTTCCACCGGGAGCTGCCCGAGGAGGTACACGTGCCGTTCGCGGTGGACGTCGTGTATCGCGATGAGCACATCGTCGTGGCCGACAAGCCTCATTTCCTGGCCACCACCCCGCGCGGCAGCCATGTCGCCGAGACAGCCCTGGCACGGCTGCGGCGGGAGCTGGGCGTCCCGACCCTGAGCGCGGCGCACCGCCTGGACCGACTGACCGCCGGGCTGATTCTGTTCACTGTCCGGCCGGAGGAGCGTGGCGCGTACCAGTCGTTGTTCCGCGACAGGCGGGTGGCGAAGGAGTACGAGGCGGTGGCCCCGTACGACCCCGAACTGGACCTGCCGCGCACCGTGCGCAGCCGCATCGTCAAGGAGCGCGGGGTGCTGGCGGCCAGTGAGGTCGTGGGCGAGCCCAATGCCATCAGCCGGATCGAGCTGCTGGAGCACCGTAACGGGCGTGCCCGGTACCGATTGTCACCGCGTACCGGGCAGACGCACCAACTGCGGGTGCACATGAGCGCCTTGGGGGTGCCGATCCTCGGCGATCCCCTCTATCCGGTGGTGGCCGGCCCCGTGGCGGCCGGTGACTTCCGGCGTCCGCTCCAACTGCTGGCGCGAGTACTGGAGTTCACCGATCCGGTCACGGGGCACGAGCACCGGTTCGTCAGCCCTCGCGTGCTGCGGGCCTGGTCGTCGTACGACGAGTGGGCCGGGTAGCCCCGGTGCCCGGTCGGCTCAGTCGCCGCGCCACCAGCGCAGAAGGCGCCGGAACAGGCCCGGCCGACGGGCCGGTTCGGGCGTCGCCACCGGCACTGGAGCAGCGGCCTCCGCGGCCGTGGGCTGTGGTTTCGGCGAGCTGACCTGCCAGTTGGCGGCGCGTTGCTGCGACGCGGGCTTGATGGAGGGCCGCTGCATAACGTCCTGCTGGGGCTTCGGCGCGAACTTCACCGGCAGGTCCACCAGGTGCCGGTTCATGATGGACGACCGCCAGCGCAGCTCGTCCTCCTCGCAGGCCAGTTGGACGTCCGGGAGGCGGGCCAGCAGCGCGTCGACGCCGACGTCGGCGATGGCACGGCCGATGTCCTGGCCGGGGCACTCGTGGGGCCCGCCGCTGAATGCGAGATGGGACCGGTTGCCCTGCATGTTGGCCTTGAGATCGGGACGGACGCGCGGGTCGACGTTGCCCGGCGCGATACCCAGGATGAGGCCGTCGCCCTTGCGGATGCGCTGGCCGCCCAGCTCGGTCTCCTGCTTGGCGACGTAGGGAAAGATGGTACTGAACGGCGGCTCGTCCCACAGTGACTGCTCGACCGCCTCGGGCACCGTCATCTGGCCGCCCTTGAGCTGGGCGCGGAACCGCGGGTCGGTGAGCACCACGCGCAGTACGTTGGCGATCAGGTTGGCGGTGGCCTCGTACGAGACGATCAGGACGACGCGCAGGTGCTGGCCGACCTCCTCATCGGTGAGCCGTGCCGGGTGGTTGATCAGATGACTGGTGAAGTCGTCCTCGGGTTCGGCCCGGCGGCGGGCGGTGAGCCGCATCAGGACGTCCATGATGTACTCGTTGCTGGAGATGGCGGTCTCGGTGCCCTTGAGCATGTCGCGGGCGGCGTGCACGATCCGGTCGTTGTACTCCTCCGACATGCCGAAGATCTCGCACATCACCGCCATCGGCAGGTACTCGGCGAACTGGCTGACGAGATCGGCCCTGCCCTCCTCGCAGAACTTGTTGACGAGTTCCTGCGTCGCGCGGCTGATGTGGCGCCGGATGCCCCGGTGGTCGATGGTCGTCATGGCGCCGGTGACCGCGCCACGCAGCCGCAGATGCTCGTCGCCCTCCGCGTGGCAGCAGATGGGCTGCCACGCGAAGATCGGCATGAGGGGGTGATCGGGCTTGACGGTGCCGTCCTGCATCGACGTGAACAACCGGGTGTCACGGGTGAACTGCGAGGGAGTACGCAGCATGTGCATGTTCTCGCTGTGCCCGAGGACCACCCAGATGGGCACGTCCTCGTGCAGCAGCGCAGGAGCCACAGGCCCATGCTCGGCGCGGAGCTGCTCGTACACGGCCCCCAGGTCCTCCGCGTCGGGGCCGTACAACCGGCGCAGCTCGCCGGGGCCGATGCCATGCGCGGGGCAGCCAGGCGGCGGGGGGGGCAATGGGCTCGTCGGTGCCGGCCGGGAAGAGAGATTCAGGCGTCACGATGGTCGCTCCGAAGCTGAAGTGATTCCGGTGTACAGGAGGTGAGGGGTTTCCCCTTGTTCGGGCGGTTCGGCGTAACCGAGAACGTGGGGGATGCAATACGGGGACGGGGGGACTTGTACGGCCGTGCGGCTCAGCCGACGCGTATGCGTTTCACGCAGGTGCCTTCGCCGTGGCCAGCGCATGCAGGAAGTGCATCAGCGTCATCAGAACATCCCGGCTGGACGCCCTGCGGCGGACGTCGCATTCCACGATGGGGATCTCCTCGGGCACGTCGAGCGCCGTACGGAGTTCGGAGACGGGGTAACGGGGCGCGTCCGGGAAGGTGTTGACGGCCACCACGAAGGGCACTCCGCACTCCTCGAGTCGCCCGATGACGTCGAAGCTGACTTCGAGGCGGCGGGTGTCGACCAGGACGACCGCGCCGAGCGCGCCCTCGAACAACCCGTTCCACAGGAACCAGAAGCGTTCCTGGCCGGGGGTGCCGAAGAGGTACAGCACGAGTTGCTCGGTGATGCTGATGCGGCCGAAGTCCATCGCGACGGTGGTGGCCGTCTTGGTGTCCGAACCGAAGTTGTCGTCGACGCCGATGCCCGCCTGCGTCATGGTCTCTTCGGTGGTCAGTGGCCTGATCTCACTCACCGAGCCGACCATGGTCGTCTTGCCGACGCCGAAGCCGCCCACGATCACGATCTTGACCGCGGCCTCGGCCGTGTGCGGCAGCTGGTCCTCGGTCCGGGGACCGGGGACCATGTCAGAGCTTTTGAAGTCCATGCATCACCGCTTCGAGAATTGAACGGTCGGCGACGGTCTGGCGCACGATCGGGTTGCGCGCCGTCACCAGTCCGGCCGTCAGCATGTCGGTGAGCACGACCGTCATCATGCTGAACGGCAGGTTGAGATAGGCCGAGAGCTCGACCACGGAAAGTGGGGTGGTACAGAGCCGGAGCAGCGCCGACTGCTCCGGAGTGGCGGACGGCGGAGGGTCGGCGCGCGCCACGATTAAGGTGACGAGGTCGAGGTCCGCGTCCCGCTCGGCGCCGTCCGGGCCGGCCACCACGAAGAGCCGTTCCGGTTGCTTCTCCTTCCCGGGCTCGCCGGGCTCGCCGGGCTCCACGGGCGGTGGAGGCGGTTGTTCCTTGGGGTGTCGCCGCTGGCGTTGCGGAGGAGTCATACGGTCTGCCCGTTGCGCCGGGGCGGACTGGTGAGATGGGCGCCGATGCGGGCGACGAGGTCGGACATACGGTTGCTCATCCGGCCGGGTTCGGCGAACGTGTCGGAGAGTACGGCGAGATAGGCGTTGGCGCCGGCGGCCATCAGATAGAAGTAGCCGCCGTTGATCTCGATGAGGACCATCTTCATCTTGCCGTCGCTCTTCGGGATCTCCTGGGCGACGGCGCTCGCCAGGCTCTGCAGGCCGGCGCAGGCCGCGGCGACGCGGTCGGCGGTGTCCGGCTCGCCGCCGTAGCGGGCGATGCGCAGTCCGTCGGCGGAGAGCACGACGATCATCTGGATGCCCGGGACGCCGTCGTGGAGCTCCTTGAGCATCCAGTCGAAGTTGGCTCGCTGCTGGATCACTTGAGGTCCCCCTCCTCGTCGGCCTCGGGGTGGGCCGGTTGGGTTCGCGGTTGGAGTGTGAGCGGGTCGGGCTTGTCCTTGAGTCCGTTCCAGAACGCCTCGACCCAGGCTCCGGGGACGGGCTCGTCCTCGGCCGGCTCGGGCTCGGGATCGGGCTTGCGCGTCGACCAGATGGTCGGCCGGCCCTCCCGTTCGGCCTGGTCGATGGCCGCCTGCTCGGCGAGCCGCTTGCTGAGCGGGGTCTTGACCCGGCTGCGGCGCTGGGGCAGCCCGCCCGCGGTCCATTCCGTGACGACGGGTACGTCGTCCTCGAGGGAGACCGAGGCGGGGATCTTCGGGCTGGTGGGGCGCCGCTTCTTGGGAGTGCGCTTGGGACCTTCGAGCAGATCCGGGTCGTCGGCCTTGGGCGCCGATCCGGCGCCGATGCCGTGGGCGAGTCCGGGCGCGGGGTCGGTGGTCATCATGGCGCGCGGCACCACGAGGACGGCGCGGACGCCGCCGTACGCGGAGGACCGCAGCGAGACCTGCATGTCATAGGCCGTGCAGAGGCGGCCGACGACGGCCAGGCCCAGGCGTGGCGACTCTCCGAGGTCCTGGAGGTCGGTGCCCTGCTTGGCACGCTCCAGCATGCCCTCGACCCGGGCGCGGGCCTCCTCGCTCAGGCTGACACCGGCGTCCTCGATCTCGATCGCGACGCCGGTCTGCACCTCGGTGGCGGTGACGTGCACCTTGGTCTGCGGCGGCGAGTAGCGCGTGGCGTTGTCGAGGAGTTCGGCCGCCGCGTGGATGATCGGCTCGACCGAGATACCGGCGATGTTGACCTGGACGATGGAGTCCAGGCTGATGCGGCGGTACTCCAGGATCCGGGACATCGCGCCGCGCAGCACGCTGTACAGCGGGACGGGGTCGGGCCACTGGCGTCCGGGACGGCCGCCGCCGAGCACGGAGATGGAGTCGGCGAGGCGGCCGATCAGCATGGTGCCGTGGTCGATGCGCAGCAGGTCGTCGAAGACCTCGGGGTTGCGCCCGTGGTCCTCCTCCATCTCGCGGAGTTCCACGGCCTGTTGGTGGACGATCGACTGGACGCGGCGCGCGATGTTGACGAAGGAGCGCTGGGCGGAGTCGCGCAGGGCTTCCTCGTGGTCGACGATGTCGACCATCGACTTCACCAACTCGAGCTGCGCCGGGGCGAGTCGGCCGTAGGACGGGTCGAGCTCGGCGAGGTCGCGCATCACCTCATGGGGTGAACTGCCGCAGCGCAGCGCATGGATGGCCGCGGGCGTGATCTCCGTCGCGAGGCGGGCCATCTCCTCGCCGTGGGCGGCGACGCGGCGTTCCAGATACGCGGTGTGACGGGCGTGCTCGGCCCGAGTGTCCTCCAGCGCGCGACCGCGGCGCACCGCTTCGGCCGCGGAGGCCAGCACCAGCAGCATGGCCACGGCACCGCACACGCCGACGGCCGTCCGGGCCGGGTTCGCCACCAGGGCGACGGCGGCTCCGATCGCCGCGGCCATCACTATGGCCGGCAGCAACAGCACACGTGCATAGGGGAGTTCACGGCGTCGGGGCGGATTTTGAACGCTCACCATGTGGGCCCTCTGAAACTGATCGGGTGGGTGTAGGGGGAGCTTGCAGCGGGGTACGTCATGGGTATGTCGGAATCTTCTGCACGTTTGGGAACAAGCGCACGATTACACCTCAACTCGGTGCGCTGCGGGCGAGCTTAGTCCGACCGGATCATCGCTGTGTCATATTCAGCAAGCACCTGAAATGGGGTGCGCGACAGCGGTACGCTCAGCCCCATTTATACGCTCAGATCACAATCGAACACGATCGGTTACTCCGCGAAAGCGTTCGAAGATTACTCACCGTGACGAGTGAAGGTCGTGTTCCGGACCCCGAATCGGGCGTTCGGCGGGAGATGTGATGTCCGGCGAAGGCGGACCAGAGGGCGGCCCCGAGGGCGGATGAGAGCCGGACGCCTGGACCGCGGCGGCAAACAACAAAGGCAAGGAGGTCACACCACTCCTTGCCACTCTCAACTTATAGCGCACTGGGGGGCTTGCGGCAAGGCCCCCCACATGCCGCAGAATTCCCGGCCATAAGGCCAGGACCTGCGGAAACGGGAGTCGGATAGTGCGCGTGGTGTTGTCGACCTACGGGTCGCGGGGGGATGTCGAGCCGCTGGTGGCGCTCGCGGTACGACTGCGGGCACACGGCGCCGAGGTGCGGGTGTGCGCCCCGCCGGACGAGGACTTCGCACGGCGGCTGGCCGGCGTCGGCGTACCGCTGATCCCGGTGGGCCCATCGGCGCGTGCGCTGACGAAGGCCGCCCCGCCGCCGTCGTCCCTGCCGCAGCGCGCGGCGCAGATCGTCGCCGCGCAGTTCGACGCGGTCAGCTCGGCGGCCGAGGGATGCGATGCCCTGGTGGCGACCGGTGTGCCGGCGGCCGCGGCGGGCGCGCTGTCGATCGCGGAAAAGCTGGGCATCCACTCCGTGTCCGTGACGTTCCAGCAGCTCACCCTCCCTTCGCCGCACCGCCCGCCGCTGGCCTATCCCGGCCGGCCGCACCCGCCGGAGGTGACCGACAACCGCGCGCTGTGGGACCTGGACGCCCGGAGCATCGACGAGCTGTTCGGTGCGGCGGTCAACGCGCATCGGGAGTCGATCGGCCTGCCCCCGGTCGACAGCCTCCGCGACTACGTCATCGGCGACCGGCCGTGGCTCGCGACCGACCCGTTCCTGGACCCCTGGCACGAGCCGGCGTACGTCGACGTCGTACAGACCGGCGCCTGGACGATGCCGGACGAACGCCCGCTCCCGGACGGGCTGTCGGCGTTCCTCGACGCCGGCGAACCGCCGGTGTTCGTGGGCTTCGGCAGCATGCCCATGCACGCGTCGGCGGATGTCGCCCGGGTCGCGGTGGAGGCGGTGCGCGCGCAGGGCCGGCGTGTGGTGATGGCCCGTGGCTGGGCCGATCTGGCGCTGCTCGACGACAGGGACGACTGCTTCGTCGTCGGCGAGATCAACCATCAGGCGCTGTTCCGCCGGGTCGCCGCCGTTGTCCACCACGGCGGGGCGGGCACCACCACCACGGCCGCTCTGGCCGGCGTGCCCCAAGTGGTGGTGCCGCAGCTGGCGGACCAGCCGTACTGGGCCGGACGCGTGGCCGACCTCGGCATCGGCGCGGCCCACGACGGTCCGACCCCGACGTACGCGTCCCTGTCCGCCGCGCTCGGCACGGCCCTGGACCCCGAGACCCGGGCACGGGCGACCGCCGCGGCGGCCACGATCCGCGGCGACGGGGCGGAGGTCGCCGCGCACCTCCTGTTCGACGCGGCCAAGTCCGCGTGAGCCGTACGGGATCGTCCGGGCAAGTCGCCGCACACCAGGGCCGCCAACGACCGACTTACGGAGCCACAGCCGTGAAACCCATGACCACCAGCGCCTTCGACCTTCCCGAACGCCTCTCCCCCAAGGCCGACCCGGCACTGATCGCCGCCGACGAGCGGCACTTCGCCGCCATCGCGGAGTGCCTCGAACAGTCCATCGCCGAGCTGTCCGACCGTCTCGCCGCCGCCCGCAGGGAGCCGGGAGGCACGGGCCGGGAGGCGATGGACCGCGACAACGAGATCCACCGGCTCAGCGCCCGACTGCGCACCCTGCGCCGCTTCGGCCTGGACCTGTGCCTCGGGCACATGGTCGGCGCGGACAGCTCCGAGCCGGTCTATGTGGGACGGCTCGGTCTGACCGACAGCACGGGCCGCCGGCTGCTGGTCGACTGGCGCTCCCTCGCGGCCGAGCCGTTCTTCGGCGCCACGCACGCCAACCCGATGGGCCTGTCCGGCCGCCGCCGCTACCGCTGGACCGAGGGCCGGATCAGCGACTACTGGGACGAGGTGTTCACCCCGGACGGCTTCGCCGGGCATGCCGCGCTCGACGACCAGTCGGCGTTCATCGCGAGCCTGGGCAGCGACCGCTCTCCCCGGATGCGGGACGTGCTCGGCACGATCCAGGCCGACCAGGACGCCATCATCCGCGCCGGATCCCGCGGCGCGCTCGTCGTCGACGGCGGACCCGGCACGGGCAAGACCGTCGTCGCCCTGCACCGCTCCGCCTACCTGCTGTACTCCGACCCACGCCTCGATCAGCGCCGCGGCGGCGTGCTGTTCGTCGGCCCGCACCGGCCGTATCTGGCGTACGTCTCCGATGTCCTGCCGAGCCTCGGCGAGGAGGGGGTGCAGACCTGCATCCTTCGGGACCTCGTGCCCGAGGGGGCGACCGCCGGGGTCGAGCCCGATCCGGAGGTGGCCCGGCTGAAGTCGTCCGCGGACCTGGTACGGGCGATCGAGAAGGCCGTCCGCTTCTACGAGGAGCCGCCCACCACGGGCATGACGGTCACGACCCACTGGTCCGACGTACGGCTGACCGCCCGCGACTGGGCCGTGGCGTTCGACGCGGCCGAGCCCGGTACGCCGCACAACGAGGCCCGCGACCAGGTCTGGGAGGAGCTGCTGACGATCCTGGTCGACCAGCACGAGGAGGACGCCTCCGGCGACGACGGCGAGGTCTCCCCCGAGCTGATCCGCAGGTCGCTGTCGCAGAACCGGGAGCTGCGCGGCGCCTTCGACCGGTCGTGGCCGCTGCTGGAGGCGACAGACCTGGTCGGAGACCTGTGGACGGTCCCGGCCTACTTGCGGATGTGCGCTCCCTGGCTCGATCGCGAGGAGGTGCGGCGGCTCCAGCGCGCGGACGCCCAGGCGTGGACGGTGTCCGACCTGCCGCTCCTGGACGCGGCACGGCAGCGGCTCGGCGACCCGGAGGCGGCCCGGCGCCGACGCCGCCACGAGGGCATCCTCGCCGCCCAGCGCGAGCGGATGACGCAGGTAGTCGACAACCTCATCGAGGCCACGGCGAACTCCGGCGCCGACACCGACGACGGCGAGGGCCTGGTGATCATGCTGCGGGGCCAGGACGCCCAGGTCAGTCTGGTCGACGAGTCCGAGCTGACCGACCTCGCCCGGGACCGCCTCGCCGGACCGTTCGCGCACATCGTCGTGGACGAGGCGCAGGAACTGACCGACGCGGAATGGCAGATGCTGCTCCTGCGGTGCCCGTCGCGCAGCTTCACCATCGTCGGGGACCGCGCCCAGGCCAGGCACGGGTTCACGGAGTCATGGCGCGAACGGCTCGAACGGATCGGGCTCGACCGGATCGATCTGGCCTCCCTCGACGTCAACTACCGCACACCGGCGGAGATCATGACGGAGGCCGAGCCGGTCATCCGAGCCGTGCTGCCGGACGCCAATGTGCCGACGTCGATCCGCAGCGGGGGCGTCCCCGTCCTCCACGGCTCGGTTACGGAGCGGGACTCGATCCTCGACACCTGGCTGACGGAACACGCCGAGGGAATCGCCTGCGTCATCGGCGACTCGACGTTCCGCCCGACCGAACGAGTACGGTCACTGACTCCCGAGCTGTCCAAGGGCCTGGAATTCGACCTGGTCGTCCTGGTGAACCCGGAGAACTTCGGCGAGGGCATCGAAGGAGCGGTGGACCACTACGTGGCGATGACCAGGGCAACCCAGCGACTGATCATCCTCACCTCTTGAGAGACGACGAGTGCACGCCGGTGAAGGGGCGCGGGGCTCTATCGATATGCGGCTCCGCCGCGTGGGCGCGATCAACCACGAAGCACCCGCACCGGCCCACAACCCGTCACCCCACCGACGAGTAGGCAACAACCCCCCGCAGCAACCCCTCAACCGCCTTACGCGCACTCTTCCCCACGGTCGAGCCCTCCGCAGGAGACGCCGCCGAGATCTGTCCCAGCACGTCGATCACCTGCTTGCACCACCGCACGAAGTCCCCGGCCGGCATCTCCGCCTCCCGCAGCACCTCGTCCAGTCCCTTGCCGCTGGCCCACATGTAGGCGGCCCAGGCGAAGCCCAGATCCGGTTCGCGCTGGCCGACGCCCTCGGTCTGGGTGATCCGGAAGTCCTCCTCCAGAGCGTCCAGCCGTCCCCAGATCCGCACCATCTCGCCCAGCGCGGCCTTGGCCTTGCCCGATGGCAGCTTCGGGGCCATCGCGTCGTCCCCGACCCGTGCCTCGTACACCAACGCCGAGACACAGGCCGCCAGTTCGGCCGGGCCGAGGCCCTCCCACACCCGTTCGCGCAGGCACTCGCTGGCGAGCAGGTCGAGTTCGCCGTACAGCCGGGCGAGGCGCTTGCCGTGCTCGGTCACCTCGTCGCCGCGCAGATAGTCGAGCTCGGTCAGCAGCGCGACGATGCGGTCGAAGGTCCGCGCGATCGTGTTCGTCCGGCCTTCGATACGGCGCTCCAGCTGCGAGGTGTCCCGCAGCAGCCGGTGGTAGCGCTCGGCCCAACGGGCATGGTCCTCACGGTCGTTGCAGCCGTGGCAGGGGTGTGCCCGGATGGCCTTGCGCAGCCGGTCGATCTCGCGGTCGTCGGCGGCCTGGGAGCGCCGCTTGCGGTGCCGGTCCGGAGCGATGTGTCCGGCCTTGGTGCGCAGCGCGGACGCCAGGTCCCGACGGGACTGCGGGGAACGCGGGTTGAAGGACTTCGGGATCCGCATCCGCTCCAACGCCTCCACGGGCACCGGGAAGTCCATCGACGCCAGCCGCTTGACCTGCCGCTCGGAGGTCAGGACCAGCGGGCGCGGCCCGTCGTGGTGCTCGAAGCCGCGGTGGCCGTTGGAGCGGCCGGCCGGCAGCCCCGGGTCGAGCACCAGCGCGAGCCCGGCGTACTTGCCGGTCGGCACATGGATGACGTCGCCCGGCTTGAGCTTCTCCAGCGCGACGGCGGCCTCCGCGCGCCGCTCCGCCGCGCCCTGGCGGGCCAATTCGTTCTCGCGGTCCTTCAGTTCGCGGCGCAGCTGCGCGTACTCCTCGAAGTTCCCGAGGTGGCAGGTCATCGACTCCTTGTAGCCCTCCAGCCCCTCCTCGTTGCGCTGCACCTGGCGCGAGATGCCGACGACCGACTTGTCGGCCTGGAACTGTGCGAAGGACGTCTCCAGCAGTTCGCGCGAGCGGTGCCGCCCGAACTGCTCGACGAGGTTGACCGCCATGTTGTACGACGGCTTGAAGCTGGAGCGCAGCGGATAGGTGCGCGTGCCCGCGAGACCCGCGAGGTGGTCGGGGCTCATGCCGCGCTGCCACAGCACCACGGCGTGCCCCTCGACATCGATGCCGCGGCGGCCCGCACGGCCGGTCAGCTGGGTGTACTCACCGGGGGTGATGTCGGCGTGCTGCTCGCCGTTCCACTTGACGAGCTTCTCCAACACCACCGAACGCGCGGGCATGTTGATGCCGAGGGCGAGGGTCTCGGTGGCGAACACGGCCTTGACCAGGCCGCGGACGAACAGCTCCTCGACGACCTCCTTGAAGGTCGGCAGCATGCCGGCGTGGTGGGCGGCTATACCGCGCTCCAGGCCCTCCAGCCACTCGTAGTACCCGAGGACGTGCAGATCCTCGGTCGGGATGGACGCGGTGCGCTCCTCGACGAGGGCGCGCACCTTGTCCCGCGCCTCGTCGTCGTTCAGCCGCAGCCCCGCGTACAGGCACTGCTGGACGGCGGCCTCGCAGGCGGCGCGGCTGAAGATGAAAGTGATGGCGGGCAGCAGGCCCTCGGCGTCGAGCCGTTCGATGACTTCGGGCCGCCCGGGCGTCCACACTCTGGAGCGCTGTCTGCGCTCGCGCTCCCGGTCGGCCTCGCGCATGGCACGGCCGCGTCTGCGGTCCTGGTAGGACGGCCGGGTCGCCTCCATCCGGGCCAGCCGTGTGAGGTCGGGGTTGACGGCCTTCTTGCTGCCCTCGCCCTCCTCGAACAGGTCGTACATCCGGCGTCCGGCGAGCACGTGCTGGAAAAGCGGCACGGGACGGTGCTCGGAGACGATGACCTCGGTGTCGCCGCGGACGGTGTCGAGCCAGTCGCCGAACTCCTCGGCGTTGGACACGGTCGCCGACAGTGAGACGAGGGTGACCGACTCGGGAAGGTGAATGATCACCTCTTCCCATACGGCGCCCCGGAAGCGGTCGGAGAGGTAGTGCACCTCGTCCATGACCACGTAGCCGAGGCCGAGGAGGGTCTGCGACCCGGCGTACAGCATGTTCCGCAGCACCTCGGTGGTCATCACGACCACCGCGGCGTCCGGGTTGACGCTGTTGTCGCCGGTGAGCAGACCGACCATGCCGTTGCCGTAACGGCGGCACAGGTCGGCGTACTTCTGGTTCGACAGCGCCTTGATGGGCGTGGTGTAGAAGCACTTCTTGCCCTGCATCAGGGCGAGGTGGACGGCGAACTCGCCGACGATCGTCTTGCCGGAGCCGGTGGGCGCGGCCACCAGCACGCCCTTCCCCGTCTCGAGCGCCTGGCATGCCTCGATCTGGAAGGGGTCGAGGCCGAAGTCGTACATCTCGCGGAAGGAGGCGAGCGCGGTGGCCTGCTCGGCGGCGCGCCTGCGTGCTGCCGCATACCGCTCGGCCGGTGAGAGGTCCTCTGTCATCGTGCTTTCGAGCGTACCGGGCCCCACTGACAACAGGACGATCATTATCCGGATCGGCACCGCGCGAACCCGGTGTCCGCGCAGCTCACGACCGCGAAGCGGAAGCGGCCGGGTGCGCCCCGTAGGCGCCCCGGCCGCATCCTCCTGAGAACCGCCTCTCAGGTGACGTCGTCGTAACCGTTGACCCGCTCCGTCGTCGCCTGCTCGGGCAGCGCCCGGCTCGCGGAGACGGCCTCGACCTCACCGATGTCCTCGGGGGTCAGATCCAGGTCGGAGGCCTCGTCGTCGCCGGGGCCCATGGCGTCCCGGCGGCGCCTGCGGCGGTCGTTGAGCAGGGAGACGGTGACGGCGGCGAAGTACAGGACCCAGATCGGTCCGGCGAGGGCCATCATCGTCAGCGGGTCCGTGCTCGGCGTCGCGATCGCCGCGAACACGGTGATGCCCATGATCATGCCGCGCCACCAGCCGAGCATGCGCTTGCCGGTGATCGCGCCCGTGAAGTTGAGCATCACGAGCAGCAGCGGCAGCTCGAAGGAGAGACCGAAGACGACCACCATGCGCGTGACGAGGTCGAGGAGATCGTCGAGCGGCAGGAGGTTGTCGACGCCGAACGGAGTGAACTCGATCAGCACGTCGGCGGTCTTCGGCAGCACCTTGTAGGCGAAGAAGGCGCCGGCGAGGAAGAGCGGGAAGCCCGTGCCGACGAAGGCGTAGGCGTACTTGCGCTCGTGCTTGTGCAGGCCGGGGGCGACGAAGGCCCACAGCTGGTACAACCAGACCGGTGCGGCGAGCACGACACCGGCCATCAGGGACACCTTCAGGGCCAGCGTGAACGGCGCGAGCAGACCGTTGATCGTGATCTGCGCGCAGGGGTTCTCGTCGCGCGCCGTCTTGGCCAGTTCCTCGAACGACTTCGGGCAGCCGACCGACTCCAGGACCGGCTTGGTGAAGAAGTTGATGATGTCCTGATAGAAGAAGGCGGCGATGATCGTGATGACGACGATCGCGAGCAGCGCCTTCGCGAGCCGGTTGCGGAGCTCACGAAGGTGTTCCGCGAGGGGCATCCGCCCCTCGGGATCCTTCTCCTCTTTGCGGGCAGACTTCAGCAACCCACGTTCCCATCTCGTGCGGCGGGCCGGAGGTCACCGGCCCTGCGTCAGCGCTTGGAGGTGTCCGTCGGCTCGTTGACCGGGCGGGAGCTGGTCACGTCGCCGGGGGAAGCCTGGATGATGCGCTGGGCCGGGGGCTGCTGGTCGTCACCGGCGTTGTTCGGCGGGTCGGCCGGGGCGGCGGACTTGTTGTCGTCCTTCATCGCCTTGGCCTCGCTCTTCAGGATCCGGGCGGACTTGCCGAGCGAGCGCGCCATGTCCGGAAGCTTCTTCGCGCCGAACAGCAGGATGATGACGACGAGGATGAGAATGATCTCGGGGGCTCCGAGCCTTCCGAACATAAGTCTTTACCTTCTCACCGAGGCGGCTGGGGTGGGATGCTGTCCGATCGGTCGGACATGTGTCCGAACGATCGCGTTGACAGCGATCGTAACGCTCAGGGGTAAACGAGAGGCAATCCCCGTGCGTACTACTCCCTGTCCGCGGTCCGGGCCTCGTTCTCCGACCCGCGACCAGCAGCGTACCTTTCCACGGCGCCAAGTTGACAGGGCGAAGTGGCCCAAAACGCATGCGGCACCGCACTCACACCCGATCCTTGGGGTGCCTACAGGGAGTCCGCAGCCCGGGCCGCGCTCATGCTCGCGCGCTCCAGGTCCTCGGCGGCCCTGCTGATGCGCTGCGCGGAGTCCGAGACCTGCCGGCCGAGGCGCTGCGCCTCCAGGAAGACCCGCACGGCGAGCACACCGAGGACGGCGAGACCCACGAAACCCACAGCTACCGCGAACATCGGCCAGAACATGAGGGCGAGCCTAGACCGTCCTAGACCGTGGAGTGCAGCCGCAGGGTGCTGACCCCGCCGCCGGTCAGCAGCTCGACGATGCGCTCACCGGCCGGCTTGCGGACGGCCGCGCCGCAGTCGGGGCAGGTGAAGGAGTAGAACGTCGTACGGCTGCTGGCGCCGATGACGAGGCGCAGGGCGCTCGCGGCGAGCTCGAAGTGGCCCCGGCAGTCCGGGCAGCCCGCTCTGAACATCACCGGCGCCACGCTTCTCATCCCGGCGAACGCCGACGCCACCGTGATTCCCCGCACACCGGACCCGGACGTAGCCGACTCGCTCAAAGCCCTCGCTCCTGCCTGTCGCCCTGCCGTTCCTGAACCTCACGCGTCCCGTGGGACTCCTGCACCTCGACCCCGTCGTACGCCGCCAGTGCCTCGCGGGCCGCCCGCCGGGCGCTGTCGGCCAGCTCCGGCGGCGACACGATGCGGCCGTCGCGGCCCAGCCGGAGTGCCAGGCGCCGCAGCGACGCCGGGTCGGGGGTGCGCAAAGTGATACGCAGTCCGCCGTCCGCAAGCTCATCGGCGCTGTCGTGCGGGTAGTACTCGGCGACCCAGCGCCCGCCGGGGCCGACCTCGACGACGACCTCCGGGTCCTCCGCCGCGGGCTGCACCAGCCCCTCGGACAGGTCCCGCAGCTCCACCTCGGGCGGCGCGGACGGCTCGTCGAGGATCTTGATCTCGGCGACCCGGTCGAGGCGGAAGGTACGGCGGGCCTCGGAGCGCCGGCACCAGGCCTCGACATAGGTGTGGCCGACGCTGACCAGGCGGATGGGGTCGATCTCGCGCTCGGTGACCTCGTCGCGGGCCGGTGAGTAGTAGCGGATCCACAGCCTGCGCCGCTCGGAGATCGCCCGGTCGACGTCCGCGAAGACACCGCCCTCGGACTCGAAGGTCACCGACAGCCGGGCACTGGCGCCGGCCGCCTCACCCGAGGCGGTCTCCACCTTGGCGGTCGCCCGCAGCAGCGCCTGCCGGTCGCTCTCCCGCAGACCGGGCAGCGTGGCCACGGCGCGGGCGGCCACCAGCAGCGCGGTCGCCTCGTCGGCTGCGATCCGCAGCGGCTCGGCCACGTCGTCGGGGTTGTGCCACCAGATGCGCTCGCCGTCGGTGTCGATGTCGAGCAGATCGCCGCCCCGGAAGCTGGTGCCACACATGGGCAGCACGTCCAGGTCGGAGACCAGCTCGTCCTCGGAGATCCCGAAGGCGCGCGCGACGTCCTCGACCCGGGCGCCGGGACGCTCCTTCAGATACGTCACCAGCGAGAGCATCCGCCGGGTCTGGTCGATGGCGCTCGCGGGCCTGACCGGTTTGCCTGCCACTGCTCGCTCCGCTCCCCCTCAGCCCTTGGCCACGGCACGCAGCCTGTCCACCACGTCGGCCCGCAGCTCCGCGGGCTCCAGGACCACCACATCCGGCCCGAACTCCACCAGCCAGGCATCCAGCCCGTGGCCGTACGGAATCTCCAACTCGTCCCAGCCTTCGCCGAGTTCCCGCACCGCCGTGGCCTTCGCCCGAAGGGGGTACCCGGCGTCCGTGCGCAGCCGGATCAGCGCGGAGCGGTCGGCGATCTCCCCCGCCCAGCCCGCGACGGTCTCCCGGACGGTGACGACATCGGGGATCTCCGCGGTGAAGCGGCCGCTGCGGCTGCGCACCTTGCCGGTGATCCTCGACAGCCGGAACACCCGCTCCGCACCACGGTCCCGGTCCCAGCCCGCCAGATACCAGTGGCCGCGCCAGCACTCCAGCGCCCACGGCTCGACATGGCGCTGCTCGGGGCGGGCGGCGGTGGCCTTGCGGTAGTCGAAGACGACCGGTCGGCGGTCCCGGCAGGCCAGCATCAGCGGCTCGAACGCCGCCTCGTGCACGGGGATTCGGGGCTCCAGCGCGCCGTGCGCCTCGTACGGGTCGACGTCCTCCGGCAGCCCCGCCGCGCGCAGCTTCTGCAGTGCGCCGCTGGCCGCGCCCGCGAGCCGGGCCTGCTGCCACACCTTGGCAGCCAGGCCCAGCGCGGCGGCCTCCTCGGCGTCCAGGGTGATCGGCGGGAGGCGGTTGCTGTCGCGGCGGGCCAGATAGCCGACCTCGCCGTCGAGGTTCTCCACGGTCTCGATGACCAGACCGAGTTCGCGCAGATCGTCCTTGTCGCGCTCGAACATCCGGTTGAAGGAGTCGTCGCTGCCCGCTTCGAGATAGGCCTCGAGGGACTCACGAAGCTCGCGCTTGCTCAGTGGCCGCCGCGTCCCGAGCAGACACAGCGCCAGATTCATGAGCCGCTCGGCCTTGGCAATGGCCATCGACGCCCTTCGCCTTCCCTATGGTGCTTACGAGCGATGACCGTACCGCTCCGCAGTGGCGTGGCAAAAGCCGAGGCCCATGCCCGCACAGGCATGGGCCCCAGGTAGTCGGCTCCGGTCGCCCGCCGATCACAGGCGGCGATCGGATGCGACGATCAGACTCCGAGCAGGTCGACCACGAAGATCAGCGTCTCACCGGGCTTGATCGCCGGGGTGGGGCTCTGGTTGCCGTAGGCGAGGTGCGCCGGGATGGTCAGCTGACGACGGCCGCCGACCTTCATGCCCTGCACGCCCTGGTCCCAGCCCTTGATGACGCGGCCGCCGCCGAGCGGGAAACGGAACGGCGTCCCGCGGTTCCAGCTCGCGTCGAACTCCTCACCGGTGCTGAAGGACACGCCCACGTAGTGGACGGTGACGGTCTGGCCGGCCTGCGCGACCGGGCCGTCACCCTCCCAGATGTCCTTGATCTCGAGGTCCGCCGGGGGCTCGCCGCCCGGGAAGTCGATCTCGGGCTTGTCGATGCTCACTTCATCACTC
The DNA here is from genome assembly GCF_042657965.1 of Streptomyces coerulescens. Lineage (NCBI taxonomy): Bacteria > Bacillati > Actinomycetota > Actinomycetes > Kitasatosporales > Streptomycetaceae > Streptomyces > Streptomyces coerulescens. Next base: position 222,689 of record NZ_JBHSKM010000011.1, on the reverse strand, counting down.
CTTGTTGCGTGACCTGAGTCGCGGAACGCTCTCAGAGACACCTCGGTCAGACGACTCCGAGGATATCCACCACGAAGACCAGTGTGTTCTTGGCCAGCTCACTGCTGGGGTTCGCGCCGTAGCCGAGCGAGGGCGGGATCACCAGCAGCACGCGGTCGCCCACGTTCTTGCCGACGAGGCCCTTGTCCCAGCCCTGCACCACGGAACCCGTGCCGATCTGGAAGGCGGTCGCGCCACCGTGGTCCCAGGAGGAGTCGAACTTCTTGCCGTCCTCCCACTTCACGCCGGTGTACTGGGCCACCAGGCCCTGGCCGGCCTCGACCTTCTTGCCGTCACCCTTGATCAGCACCTGCTGCTTCAGGTCCTTGGGCGCCTTGGTGTTCGCGGGAATGGTGATGGTCGCCGCCTTCTGCGACGGAGCCTTCACCTCCGGCATACCCGCCTCGGGGGCCGCCTGCTCGCCCTTGACCTCGGCCTTCGCGTCGACGGTGGCGGCACCGTCCACATCCAGCACCCAGATCAGCACGTCCTTCTCGGTGAGACCCGAGGACGGGTTCAGCCCCTCGCCGATCAGGTCACCCGCGGTGCCCTGCACAAGGATCCGGCTCCCCGGCTTCTTGCCCTTGACGGCGTCGAGAACCTTCGCCGGCAACTGCTGACTCTGCTTGCCGATCTGCTCCACGGACTGCGGCCGGGGCGTGCCGGAACCGGTCGCCGTGGCCTGCCAGGTACCACCCAGCTCCTTGTCCTCGCCCCACTTCTGGACCGTCCAGTCCAGCCGGACGAAGTCGGAGCCCTTGATCGCGGTTCCGTCGCCCTCCGAGACCGTCTCGACGACGGTCTTCGTCGACGGCTCGCCGTCCTTGGGGGTGGAGATCTCGGGCTTCGCCCCGGCCTTTCCGTCGACCTCGGCGACCGCTCCCGCCTGCGCCCCGTCGCTGTCACCGTCCGATCCGCACGCGGCGGCGAACAACAGGGCGGGCACGGCCAGCAGCGCCGCGACACGGCGTTTGGTGTTGTAGTTCATCAGTCCCACTGGGATAGGGGGTGGCGGGCAATGGCCGCCACTTTACGACGTACGCACTTCCGAAACCGGCCGCCGCACGACACGCCGCCACCCGGAACCGTGACGTCCCTCACGGCAGAACCACAGAAAACGCCCGGTGTCCGGAGGTGACCACACCTCCGGACACCGGACGTCCTGAACGGCACTACGCCGAGGCGACCACGGACCCGGTCACATTCCGGCGATCAACTTCTCCACCCGGTCGTCCACCGAACGGAACGGGTCCTTGCACAACACCGTGCGCTGCGCCTGGTCGTTGAGCTTGAGATGGACCCAGTCGACCGTGAAATCGCGGCGCTGCTCCTGGGCCCTGCGGATGAAATCGCCGCGCAGCCGGGCCCGAGTGGTCTGCGGCGGAACGGACTTGCCTTCGAAGATCTTCAAGTCGTTGCAGATACGCGCCGCTTGACCCTTCTTCTCCAGCAGGTAGTACAGGCCACGACGCCGGTGGATGTCGTGGTACGCGAGGTCTATCTGCGCGACCCGCGGATGCGACATGGTCATGTTGTGCTTGGCCCGGTACCGCTCGATGAGCTTGTACTTCATCACCCAGTCGATCTCGGTACCGATGCGGTCGAGGTCCTCGGACTCGATCGAGTCCAGCGTGCGGCCCCACAGCTCCAGAACCTGCTCGACCGTGCCCGTGCGGATGCCGCGGCGCTCGCAGAAGTCCACGGCCTTCTCGTAGTACTCGCGCTGCACCTCCAGGGCGGAGGCCTCCCGGCCACTGGCCAGGCGCACCTTGCGCCGGCCCGTGATGTCGTGGCTGACCTCGCGGATCGCCCGAATGGGGTTCTCCAGGGTCAGGTCGCGCATCACGGTACCCGCCTCGATCATGCGCAGCACCAGGTCGGTGGCACCGACCTTGAGCAGCATGGTCGTCTCGGACATGTTCGAGTCGCCCACGATGACATGCAGACGCCGGTAACGCTCCGCGTCCGCATGCGGCTCGTCGCGCGTGTTGATGATCGGCCGGGAACGGGTCGTCGCCGAGGAGACACCCTCCCAGATGTGCTCGGCCCGCTGACTGACGCAGTACACCGCGCCCCGCGGGGTCTGCAGCACCTTGCCGGCGCCACACAGAAGCTGCCTGGTCACCAGGAACGGAATGAGGATGTCCGCGAGCCGGGAGAACTCCCCGTGCCGTGCCACGAGATAGTTCTCGTGGCAACCGTAGGAGTTGCCCGCCGAGTCGGTGTTGTTCTTGAAGAGGTAGACGTCGCCCGCGATTCCCTCCTCGTGCAGGCGTCGTTCGGCGTCCACCAGGAGTCCTTCGAGAATGCGCTCGCCCGCTTTGTCGTGGGTGACCAGTTCGGTCACATTGTCACATTCCGGTGTGGCGTATTCCGGATGCGAACCCACGTCGAGATAGAGGCGGGCGCCGTTTCGCAGAAAGACATTGCTGCTGCGGCCCCATGACACGACACGGCGGAAGAGGTACCGCGCCACCTCGTCGGGAGACAGGCGGCGCTGTCCCCTGAACGTACATGTGACGCCGTACTCGTTCTCCAGCCCGAAAATGCGGCGGTCCATGACTGAACATTACGCCCGATCCCCTGAGCTGAAACGGGGTTCGACGGCACGGTTTGGATCATTTTCCGATGAAGCCGCAACCACCGCACCCCGGCCGGGAGCTGCGAGGACCCGCCCGGTGGCCAGCAGGACCAGCAACGACACCGCCCCCGCGCCACCCGGCACGGCGAACCCCCAGAAGGCCCCGCCCGCCTCGACCACCGGCCCCGCGAGGCCCGTTCCGACCGACGCGCCCACGGTGAACGTCGTCACCAGCCAGGAGAACGCCTCGGTGACCGTGCCCCGCGGCGCATGATGGTCGACGAGCACGAAGGCACACGCGATACACGGCGCCAGGAACACCCCGGCGAGCACCGCCAGGAGCGTCATCGCGACCGCGCCCGGCATCAGCATCAGCGGCAGGTAACACACCGCCAGCAGGGCCACCAGCAGCCGCAGTCGCCGCGCCGGATCGCCACCCCACTGCCGCGCCCCGTACACCGTGCCGCCGATCAGGGCACCGAGCCCCAACCCCGCCATCAGCCAGCCGTACACCACATCACCGCCGTGGTCGTCCGCGTACGACACCGCCGCCACCGCGATCGACCCCATCGCCACGCCCACGAACAGGAAGGACGCGAGCAGCGCCAGCAGACCCGCCGAGCGCAGCGCCCCCAGCCAGTGCGCCTCACGCGGCGCCGAACGCCACGCGCGCGAGGGCGGCGACACGACCACCGACAGAGCACCCAGCACCCCGATGACGTTCAGCACCAGCAGCGCCGCCTGCGCCGACCACAGCGACGCACACAGCGTCAGCAGCAACGGCCCCACCGTGAACATGACTTCCTGCGCCACCGCGTCCATGGCATACGCGGTGTGCACCTGACCCTCCTTGTGCAGCACCGACCCCCACAGCGCCCGCAGACCGCCCTCCAGAGGCGGCGTGAACAGCCCGGCGGCGGCCACGGCCGCGTAGGCGAGTGGCAGCGGGCCGAGGCCCACGAAAGCGAACGCGGCCATCGCCAGCGCCGAGACCACCGCGGCCGGCAGCTGCACCCGCGGCTGCCCGTGCAGGTCCACCAGACGCCCCAGCACCGGCTGACCGACCGCGTTCGCGACGCCATACACGGCCGCCAGCGCACCCGCCAGGCTGTACGAGCCGCCCTCCGCGCGCACGAACAGCAGGATCGCGAGCGCCGCGACAGCGTTCGGCAGCCGCCCTATCAGGGTGCCGGCGAGCAGCCGGGCGGCATGCCTCACCCTGAGGATCTCCACGTATGCGCCGGTCATCGGCCGCGCCGCCCTCCGCTGAAGTTTTACGTATAACGCCCTTCGTCATACGTACCATGTGCGCTGTTCACGAGTCCAGATGAAGGAGCAGACGGAAGGTGGCACACGGCAGCACGCGCCCCACCAGCCGGGACGTCGCCCAGGCCGCAGGCGTCTCCCAGGCCGCGGTCTCCCTCGTCCTCGGCGACAAATGGCGCGGCCGCGTCTCCGCGGCCACAGCCGAACGCGTACGGGAAGCAGCCCGCGAACTCGGCTACCGACCCAACCTCGCGGCCCGCAACCTGCGCCTCGGCCACACCCGCACCGTACTCCTCGTGGTCCCCGCCCTCACCACCGAATTCTTCGCCGGCGTCTACACCGGCGCCGCCCGCGTCGCCGCCCGGCACGGCTTCGGCGTCGTCCTCTACCCCTCCCCCGAAGGCATCGGCCCCGCCCGCAACCCCTTCGCCTCCGCCCAGGCCGCCCTCGACGGCGTCATCGCCTCCTCCATGGCCGCCGACGCCCTCACCGCCATCCGCGGCGACCAACTACCCCTCGTCATGCTCGACAGCGACCCCGCGGGCAGCCTCGGCGCCGCGACCGTGAACCTGGACATCGCCGACGGCGTCCGCCAGGTCACCGAACACCTGCTCCACCTCGGCCACCGCCGCTTCCTGCACCTCGCGGCCGACATCGCCTCCTGGACCTTCGAGGTACGCGCGCACGAGCTGGCCACCCGGCTCGCGGGGGTACCCCGCACCTCACTGCGGACCGCGCGCGCCCCCATCTCCATCGACGGCGCCCGCACCGCCGCCGAAACCGCACTCGCCGCCCACGACCCCCGCCCCACCGCGATCATCTGCGACGACGACAAACTCGCCGCCGGCGCCTACAAAGCCGTACGACGCCTCGGCCTGCGCATCCCCGACGACATCTCCGTCACCGGCCTCGACGACCTCGCCCTCGCCACCGCCATCGACCCCGAACTCACCACCGTCCGACTCGACGCGGAACTCTTCGGCGAACGCGGCATGCAAGCCCTCCTGGCCGTCCTGGAAGGCCGCGAGCCGGAAGAGGGCGACATCCCCGTCCAACTCGTCGTACGAGGCTCCACAGCCCCGCCCAGCACCCTCTGACACCCCTCCCGAACGTCCTGTGCCCCGGCCGAGAGTCGGCCGGGGCACAGCACGGGCGGGGTGGAACGGAGGTTGACTACTCCTCGGAAGCGCCGGACTCCTCGGAGGACTCGTCACCGTCGGCGCTCTCGGCCTCGCTGGCCGCGCCACCCGCCTCCAGCAGCCGGGCCAGCTGACGGCCGACGATCCGCTTGAACTTGCGCGACTGCGGACGCGTACGGTCCAGCACCGCGACCTCCAGACGCTCCGCGGGAATCTCCCGCTGAGTGCCGTTCGACTCACGCGACAACGCCTGCACGGCCAGCTTCAGCGCCTCGGCCAGCGTCATGCCGTCCTGATGACGCTGATCCAGATAGTTGCTGATCAGCTCCGCATTGCCACCGACCGCGACCGAACCGTGCTCGTCCACGATCGACCCGTCGTGCGGCAGCCGGTAGATCTGGTCACCCTCCGGCGTCACCCCCACCTCGGCGACGACCAGCTCCACCTCGTACGGCTTCTCGGCCGCGGAGGAGAAGATCGTGCCCAGCGTCTGGGCGTACACGTTCGCCAGACCACGAGCGGTCACGTCATCACGGTCATAGGTGTAACCACGAAGATCGGCATACCGCACACCGCCGATCCGCAGATTCTCGTACTCGTTGTACTTGCCGGCCGCCGCGAAGCCGATCCGGTCATAGATCTCGCTGAACTTGTGCAGCGCACGGGACGGGTTCTCGCCGACGAACACGATGCCGTCGGCGTACTGGAGCACGACCAGGCTGCGCCCACGCGCGATGCCCTTACGGGCGTACTCCGCCCGGTCGGCCATGGCCTGCTGGGGTGAGACATAGAACGGCGTCGACACCGGTTATCCGTCCCTTTCTGTCGAAGTCACAGGATCACCTTGATAAGACGGAACCCGCGCCTACAGCAGCGCGGCCCGCGGACCGTCGGGCTGCTCCAGACGCCGCTCCAGGATCGAACGGGCGATCTCGGAGGACTCGTCATCGCCCAGCCGACGGAAACCGTCCTCGGTGATCACGGTGACGATCGGGTAGATCCGGCGGGCGACATCGGGACCACCGGTCGCCGAGTCGTCGTCGGCCGCGTCATACAGGGCCTGCACCACGAGCGTCGTGGCGTCGGCCTCGCTCAGATCATCACGGAAAAGCTTCTTCATGGCGCCACGCGCGAAGATCGAACCGGAGCCGGTGGCAGCGAAGCCATGCTCCTCCGAACGGCCACCGGTGACGTCGTAGGAGAAGATCCGCCCCCGCTCCCGGTCCACGTCGTACCCGGCGAAGAGCGGCACCACGGCCAGTCCCTGCATGGCCATGCCCAGATTGGACCGGATCATGGTCGACAACCGGTTCGCCTTGCCCTCCAGCGACAGCTGAGCACCCTCGACCTTCTCGAAGTGCTCCAGCTCCAGCTGGAAGAGCTTGACCATCTCGACGGCCAGACCGGCCGTGCCGGCGATACCGACGGCCGAGTACTCGTCGGCGGGGAACACCTTCTCGATGTCACGCTGGGCGATCACATTCCCCATCGTGGCGCGACGGTCACCGGCGAGAACGACGCCACCGGGGAACGTCACCGCCACGATCGTCGTGCCGTGCGGGGCCTCGATCACACCCTGCGTGGGCGGCAGTTGACGCTTGCCGGGCAGCAGCTCCGGCTGGTGGTCGGAGAGAAAGTCCATGAAGGAGGACGACCCAGGCGTCAGGAAGGCAGCTGGTAGACGCCCGGTGCTACGAGTGTTGGCTTCCACGCGATTCCTTCCACGTAAGCAGCAGCCCGCCTTATGACGTCGGGCCGATCCTTGAATTGCCCCAGTGCGGCGTTGCAGCTGAAGCACAGTACGCCACGGACCCTACCCGTCTCGTGGCAGTGATCCACATGCTCTGCCGGAGCGGCAAGGCATATACAGCAGATGCCTCGCTGTGCGGCGAGTATCGCGTCCAACTCGACTTGCGTGAGGCCGTACTTGCGCTTGAAGTAGCTGACTCTGTTCCGCTGAGCCCGACACGCACGGCAATAGCTGGCCCAGCCGTCCGACGAGGACTTGTTGCGCTCCCATTCAGAGTGCGGCTTGACCTCCTCGCACTGCGGACACCGCTTGTGCCCCGGCGGGACCTGAACCTTCGCCCGGACTTTCTTTCCTTTGGCCTCCTGGCGCTGCCGGTAGTACTCGGCGGCGCACTCCCGGCAGTACGCCTGGAGGCCATCGGGCATGGACTTGTTGCTTGCGAACGCCGTCCGCGGCAGGTGCTGCTTGCACCGCGAACAGCGTCGCGATCCCAACTCTTCGTTCACTCCAAGCTTCCCCCGACTTCACCTTCGATTCGAAGGCAAAAGTCACTCTCCACCCTTCTGAACGAAGGACCTCACGAAATCCTCGGCGTTCTCTTCGAGCACATCATCGATTTCGTCGAGGACGGAGTCCACGTCGTCGCTCAGCTTCTCCTGCCGCTCCTTGAGGTCCTCCGAAGCCTGCGTTTCCGCTGCCTGCTCCTCGACCTCCTCGGTGGAGCGTGTGGCCTTCTGCTGTCCGCCGCCGGTGTCCTTGGTTGCCATATCCCTCACCCCGCTCGTCTCGCCCGACATGTTCGACAGGTCGGCTTTCCTGCCGATCGGTGATGATCAGACCCTACAAGCGGGGTCTGACATCGGCCCCGCAGTTTCTCCAACGTACGGGGACCACCTCGATGATTCCCGGACGCCGGGTTTTCCACCCTGCCCGGCCGACGTCCGGCCGACACCCCCCAGAGGCCGATCAGCCGCCTGACAGGACCCTGACCAGGTCTTCCGCGGTCCGACAGCGGTCCAGGAGCTCCTTGACGTGATTTCGCGTTCCGCGAAGCGGTTCGAGGGTTGGAACGCGCTGGAGGGAGTCGCGGCCGGGGAGATCGAAGATGACCGAGTCCCAGGAGGCCGCGGCGACGTCGTCGGCGTATTGCTCCAGGCAGCGGCCCCGGAAGTACGCCCGGGTGTCCTCCGGCGGCTTCACCTGGGCCCGTTCCACGGATGCCTCGTCCAGGAGGCGTTTGATGCGGCCGCGGGCCACCAGACGGTTGTAGAGGCCCTTTTCGGGGCGTACGTCGGCGTACTGGAGGTCGAGGAGGTGGAGCTTGGCGGCGTCCCAGTCGAGGTCGTCGCGGCGGCGGTAGCCCTCCATGAGTTCGCGCTTGGCGACCCAGTCGAGTTCGCCGGAGAGGCTCATCGGGTCGCGTTCGAGCCGGTTCAGGGTGTCTTCCCAGCGGGACAGGACGTCCTTGGTCTGTTCGTCGGCGTCGGCGCCGAAGCGTTCCTCGACGTATTTGCGGGAGAGCTCGTAGTACTCCATCTGGAGTTGTACGGCGGTGAGTGTGCGGCCGCTGCGGAGGGTGACCAGGCGCTTGAGGGACGGGTCGTGCGAGACCTGGTGGAGGGTGCGTACGGGCTGGTCGACGGCCAGGTCCACGGCGATGAAGCCGTCTTCGATCATGGACAGGACCAGGGCGGTGGTGCCCAGCTTGAGGTAGGTCGAGATCTCGGAGAGGTTGGCGTCGCCGATGATCACGTGGAGCCGGCGGTACTTCTCGGCGTCGGCGTGGGGTTCGTCGCGGGTGTTGATGATGGGGCGCTTGAGGGTGGTTTCGAGGCCGACCTCGACCTCGAAGTAGTCCGCGCGCTGGCTGAGCTGGAAGCCGTGTTCGTGGCCGTCCTGGCCGATGCCGACGCGGCCTGCTCCGGCGAAGACCTGGCGGGAGACGAAGAAGGGCGTGAGGTGGCGCACGATGTCGGAGAAGGCGGTTTCCCGCTTCATCAGGTAGTTCTCGTGTGTGCCGTAGGAGGCGCCCTTGTTGTCGGTGTTGTTCTTGTAGAGGTGGATGGGCTGGGCGCCGGGGAGCTGGGCGGCTCGTTCGGCGGCTTCGGCCATGATGCGTTCGCCGGCCTTGTCCCACAGGACGGCGTCGCGGGGGTTGGTGACCTCGGGCGCGCTGTATTCGGGGTGTGCGTGGTCGACGTAGAGCCGTGCTCCGTTGGTGAGGATGACGTTGGCCAGGCCGATGTCCTCGTCGGTGAGCTGGCTGGCGTCGGCGGCCTCGCGGGCGAGGTCGAAGCCTCGCGCGTCCCGTAGCGGGTTCTCCTCCTCGAAGTCCCAGCGGGCGCGGCGGGCCCGGTGCATCGCGGCCGCGTAGGCGTTGACGATCTGGGATGAGGTGAGCATGGCATTGGCGTTGGGGTGGCCGGGGACGGAGATCCCGTACTCCGTCTCGATGCCCATTACTCGCCGTACGGTCATGCGGCCCTCCTTGCCCGGCGGCACCCTCGGTCGTGGGCGCCGCACAAGTACCGCTGGCGCTCGGTTGCGTGTGCGGTGCCCGTCCCCGCACTGCGCGACTTGGCGGTACGGAAGAGCCTAGAGCGCCTTTGCCCTGGTGGGGAGATCATTTGCGTCATTGCCTTGCACGCCTTGTGGTCCGGTTGTGGCCGGAAAAACAGTGGGCTGCGGGTACCCCGTGAGGGCACCCGCAGCCGCCCTGGGTTTTACAGGTACTGTCCGGTGTTGGCCACCGTGTCGATGGAGCGTCCGGTGTCGGCGCCCTGCTTTCCGGTGATGAGGGTGCGGATGTAGACGATCCGTTCGCCCTTCTTTCCGGAGATTCGGGCCCAGTCGTCCGGGTTGGTGGTGTTGGGCAGGTCCTCGTTCTCCTTGAACTCGTCCACGCATGCCTGGAGCAGGTGGGAGACGCGGAGGCCCTTCTGGTTGTGTTCGAGGAAGTCCTTGATCGCCATCTTCTTGGCGCGGCCCACGATGTTTTCGATCATGGCGCCGGAGTTGAAGTCCTTGAAGTAGAGGACTTCCTTGTCGCCGTTGGCGTAGGTGACTTCCAGGAAGCGGTTCTCCTCGGATTCGGCGTACATCTGCTCGACGGCGGTCTGGATCATGCTCTGGACCGTCATCGACTTGTCGCCGCTGTGTTCGCCGAGGTCCTCCGAGTGGAGCGGGAGGCGTTCGGTGAGGTATTTGCCGAAGATGTCCTTGGCGGCTTCGGCGTCGGGACGCTCGATCTTGATCTTCACGTCCAGGCGGCCGGGGCGCAGGATGGCGGGGTCGATCATGTCCTCGCGGTTGGAGGCGCCGATGACGACCACGTTCTGCAGGCCCTCGACGCCGTCGATCTCGGCGAGGAGCTGGGGGACGATGGTGTTCTCCACGTCGGAGCTGACGCCGGAGCCGCGGGTGCGGAAGAGGGATTCCATCTCGTCGAAGAAGACGATGACGGGTGTGCCTTCGGATGCTTTTTCACGTGCACGCTGGAAGACGAGGCGGATTTGCCGCTCGGTCTCGCCGACGTACTTGTTCAGCAGCTCGGGGCCCTTGATGTTGAGGAAGAAACTCTTGCCGGCGGCCACGCCGGTGACTTCGGCGACCTTCTTGGCCAGTGAGTTGGCGACGGCCTTGGCGATGAGTGTCTTTCCGCATCCGGGGGGTCCGTAGAGGAGGACGCCCTTGGGCGGGCGCAGTTCGTGCTCTTTGAAAAGGTCCGGGTAGAGGTACGGCAGCTCGACGGCGTCGCGGATGGCCTCGATCTGGCCGCCCAGGCCACCGATCTGCTCGTAGCCGATGTCGGGAACTTCTTCGAGGACGAGTTCCTCGACCTCGCTCTTCGGAACGATCTCGTAAACATAACCGGAGCGGGGTTCGAGCAGCAGTGCGTCGCCGGGGCGGATGTTCACGCCGCGCAGCGGCTCGGCGAGCCGTACCACGCGTTCCTCGTCGGTGTGCCCGAGCACCAGGGCGCGTTCGCCGTCCTCGAGGATCTCCTTGAGGGTGACGATGTCCCCGACGCTCTCGAATTCCATGGCCTCGACCACGTTGAGGGCTTCGTTGAGCATCAGTTCCTGGCCGCGCCGGAGCTCGTCGAGTTCGACGCTGGGGCTGACGTTCACGCGGAGTTTGCGTCCTCCGGTGAAGATGTCGGCGGTGCCGTCCTCGTTGGCTTGCAGGAAGACACCGAAGCCGGCCGGTGGCTGTGCGAGCCGGTCGACTTCTTCCTTGAGGGCCACGATCTGGTCGCGGGCCTCACGGAGCGTGTTCGCGAGTCGTTCGTTCTGTGCGGACACGCCGGCCAGGTTCGTCTGCAACTCGACGATCCGCTCTTCGAGAATCCTCGTGTGTCGCGGAGAGTCGGCGAGCTTGCGTCGCAGGACGGCGATCTCCTGCTCAAGGTAGGCGATCTGCCCGGCCGGGTCGTCGGACCCTCGTCCCGGGCGGATGCCGCGGTTCATGTCGTCGTCGTGGGCTGCCACGGTCCTCACCTCCTCCAAGGGGAGCTGGACGCTTCCAGACCCTACCTGGGTGGGTGTCGATTGAAACCCCTAGATCACAAAGACGGTCGGGGTGTGTCCGATCTTCACCCTTGCGCTCTCCCTCACGCCAGGGGAATACCCACCGCACATGATTGGAACCCAGTCGAAGGTAGGGTCGAAGCGTTCAACACCCGTCAGAGCTGGCCGGATTCCCGTTCGGCTCGGCGTAGCTAGCGGTAGGAGAGATGAGCGTGGAGCGGACGGCCGGGGTCGAGGGTGAGGCGCTGGAGGTCTGGATCGATCAGGATCTCTGTACCGGCGATGGGATCTGTGCCCAGTATGCGCCTGAGGTGTTCGAGCTGGACATCGACGGCCTGGCCTATGTGAAGAGTCCCGAGGACGAGCTGTTGCAGGCCAAGGGGGCCACAACGCCCGTGCCGCTGCCGCTTCTCACGGATGTGGTGGACTCGGCGAAGGAGTGTCCGGGCGACTGCATTCATGTACGTCGGGTTTCGGACAGGGTCGAGGTGTTCGGTCCGGACGCCGAGTGACCTTGCGTTCACGGGGTGTTATGACTGTCTGATTTCTCACAACGGTCGGTGGCGGGGGTCAGACGCTGTGGGCACCGGCGGGTGTCGAGCGGGCGAACGAGCCGTTCTGCCACTGCCATTTCGCGCTGTCTTTGACGTCCGGGCAGCAACGCGGCACATCGGTGGAGGAGTAGCCGAGCAGCTGGGCCTCGATGGCTCCGTCACGGACCGCGATGTCACTGACGGTGATGCTGTCCTTGGGGGCGACGAGGGTGGCGACGACGCGGGGAGCGGCTGTCTCCTTGGTGTGTGTGAGGACGTAGACGCCGTCGGGCGGGGTGCCCATCGGGGAGTCGCAGTGCACGACGGCCACGGTTTCGGGGCTGCCGTCGCCGTCGAGGTCGCCGGTGGCCTTCTTCACCACGACCGCTTTCACGGGGCCGCATTCGATCGGGAAGTCGATGCGTGCGGGGTCGGGGGGTGTGGCCGCCGTGGCGGTGTGCTTCGTCTCCGGGCCGGCCGCCTGGGCCGCCGTCGCCGCGCCGGGCTGGAGGACCGAGGAGAACGCCACGACACCGGCGACCGCTGTGGCGGTGGCGAGCCAGTGGATGGGCCGGGTGTGGGTGTGTGCCAGTTCCGGGACGGCGGATTGCTGCACTAGGAGTGTCTCCCGTGAGGGCTGTGCCGGTGGGGGTGGGTGGCCAGCATCGTGCCACACGTCACAGTGTGGTGGAACGGCGGGGGTGTGGAGTTCCGGTGCCGGATGTCGGGCGATCGGGGGTGTGGACGGGGCGCGCGGCGCTCGGGGAGGTTGTCGGTTCCGGGCGTGGCGTCAACGGAAAGGCGCTGTGGTCGAGTTCCCGGGGTGTTGCGGGAACTCGACCACAGCGCCTGTGCGTTGGATACGGTGTGGCGCCGGTTCAGCGGCCGGCGCCGCCGTCGGCGTTGGGGCCTTCGTAGTCCTCGCCGTAGGCGCCCTTGGCGGGGCGTCGGCGGCGCATGGGCGGCTCCACTCCGTCGGCGAGTCGGCGGGCGGTGAGCAGGAAGCCGGTGTGTCCGATCATCCGGTGGTCGGGGCGGACGGCGAGGCCTTCGATGTGCCAGTTGCGGATCATCGTTTCCCAGGCGGTCGGCTCGTTGAAGCAGCCGATCTCGCGGATGGACTCGACGGTCCGGGCGAGCTGGGTGGTGGTGGCGACGTAGCAGCACAGGATGCCGCCGGGGACGAGGGCCTTGGAGACGGCCTCCAGGCATTCCCAGGGGGCGAGCATGTCGAGGATGACGCGGTCGACCTCGGTGTCGGACAGGTTGTCCTGGAGGTCGCCGACGGTGAGCTGCCAGGCCGGGTGGGGGCCGCCGAAGTAGCGCTCGACGTTCTGCCGGGCGATGTCGGCGAAGTCCTCGCGGCGCTCGTAGGAGTGCAGCATGCCCTGGTCGCCGATGGCGCGCAGCAGGAAGCTGCTGAGCGAGCCGGAGCCGACGCCGGCCTCGACGACGCGGGCGCCGGGGAAGATGTCGGCGAAGGCGAGGATCTGTCCCGCGTCCTTGGGGTAGACGACGGCTGCCCCGCGGGGCATGGACAGGACGTAGTCGGGGAGCAGGGGGCGCAGCGCGAGGTAGGCGACGTTCCCGGTGGTGCGGACAACGCTGCCCTCGGGAGCACCGATCAGTTCGTCGTGCGGGAAGGAACCCTTGTGGGTGTGGAAGTTCTTCCCGGCTTCGAGCGTGAACGTGTAGTGGCGGCCCTTGGGGTCGGTCAGCTGTACCTGGTCCCCGACCTTGAAGGGCCCGCGACGGCGGGCGGCACCGGTCGGTTCGGACATGTGAACAGCCTACCGGCGTTTCCGGGGGCCGCCGACCACGGGCGGGCGGCCCCGGGAGGGGCCCGCGTCAGTTCGGGCGGGCCATCGCCTTCACGAAGGCACGCTCGACGTCGGCCGCCGAGAGGACGCCGTAGATCTCGCCGGTCTCTTCGACGACCAGGTATTCGGTGGCGGGGGCGGCGCGCAGGGCGTCGAGGAGTTCCTCGCCGGACAGTTCGGCGGAGACGCGCATGCCGTCGGTCAGGTCCTGGGCGACGCCGCTGACGGGTACCCAGGGGCGGCGGTGTTCGGGTACGCCGACGATGGCGGCCTCGCGGACGAGGGAGAGGGGGTTGCCGTCGGCGTCGACGACGACGAGGGCGCGGGCGCCGGCGGCGTTTGCCCGGCGCAGGGCCTCGGACAGAGGGGTGTCGGTCTCGACGGGGACCGCGCGGCGGGTCAGGTTGCGGGCGCGCAGTTCGGGGAGGTGCTCGCGCAGTCGGGCCATGCGCAGGCTGTTGCCGGCGCCGGTCCAGATGATCGCGGCGAGGATGGCGGCGAGCAGGGCGTCCATGACGGTGTCCATGCCGACGTTGTCGACGGCGTCGGAGCCGAGGGCGCCGGACTGGGTGAGCCAGGGAAGGCCGACGAGGACGGAGACGGCGAGGGCGCGGCCGACCCAGGCGGCGGCGACGGTGCCGCTCATCGGTCTGCCGGTGATCTTCCAGACGACCGCGCGGAGCATGCGGCCGCCGTCGAGGGGCAGGCCGGGCAGCAGGTTGAAGGCCGCGACGATGAGGTTGGAGATCATCAGGCCGGCCAGCAGGACGCCGGGGACGGTGCCGGGTTCGACGAACTGCATGGCGCCGTAGAAGACGCCGGAGAGGGCGAGGGAGAGCAGCGGGCCGACGAAGGCCAGCACGAACTCGCGGCCTGGTGTCTCGGCTTCCTTCTCGATCTCGGAGACGCCGCCGAAGAACTGGAGCTGGATGCGCCGGACCGGGAGTTTGAAGCGCAGGGCGGCGACGGTGTGGGCCAGTTCGTGGACGAGGACGGACGCGTAGAACGCGACGGCGAAGAAGAGGGAGACGAGGTAGCGGGCGGCGCCGAGTTCGGGCAGTACGCGGTCGAGCTGTCCGCCGAACACCCAGGTGATGAGTGCGGCGACGAGGAACCAGCTGGGTGCGACGTAGACCGGGACCCCGAAGGGCCGCCCCATCAGCAGTCCGCCCCGTGGGTCCTTCGGCCGCTGCGGCGGGCTGCCCTTGGTGGTGCCGGAGTGGGCGAGGGTGCGGTCGAGGTGGGGGGTGGCCTGGTGGTCGTGGGGGGTGGGGGTGTCGGAGTGCGGGGTCTCGGGGATGGTGTCCTGTGTGTCCGGGCGGTCGGTGGAGCCGTTCCCGTCCGTGTCCGCTGAGCTCTGCGGGGCTTCGTCCTGCGGGTTGTTCTCAGGGGCGGGCGGGTCCGGAGAGTCGTCGTGCGTGGCGTCGCCGCGGGCCGGGTCGGCTCGACGGGTGTCCACGGTCCGTTCGTCGGGCTGGGCCGCATCGGGGTGTGTGGGGTCGGTGGCCGGGCCCGTAGGGTCTGGTCGGCGCTCGGTCGACTCGTCGGTGCCGGACCGCGGCTGCCCGCTCCCGCCGCTCTCGTCCACGATGTCCCCTCGTTCTCAGCGTCTTCCGCCCAAGCGTCTTCCGCGCCTTGCCGGGCGGAAGGGTCTCGGGTCGATGGTATGCGGCCGTCCTGACGCGTTCCGCCCCGGCACCCCCTGAGTTTCCCCGGACGTACCGGCCGTAACAGCCGGGCTGGGTCACTGTCAGTGGTGGGCCGTAAGGTCTGTGGGCATGGAGACGAGCACGGAGGGTGCCGCGGTGGGCCGCGGCGGTGACGTCGCGCCGGTGACGGCACCGGTCACAGCGCCGGTGGCGGGTGAGGATGCGGCGGGGGTGGACGGTACGGCGGAGGCGGTCGCGGTGGGTGAGGACGCGGCCACGGACAGCCCGGCCGCCGGGGCCACGGGGGCTGTGCAGGCCGCCGTTGTGCGGGTGATACCGCCGACCTCGCTGTCTCCGTCCCGTGCCAGTGACTTCATGCAGTGCCCTCTGCTGTACCGGTTCCGGGTGATCGACCGGCTGCCGGAGAAGCCGAGTGCGGCGGCGACGAAGGGGACGCTGGTGCACGCGGTGCTGGAGCGGCTCTTCGACGCTCCGGCCGCCGAGCGGACCGCTCCGCGTGCCAAGTCCCTGATCCCGGGGCAGTGGGACCGGCTGCGGGAGAGCAGGCCGGAGGTCGTGGAGCTGTTCGCGGACGATCCCGAGGGCGAGCGGCTGGCGACCTGGCTGACGGAGGCGGAGCAGCTCGTCGAGCGCTGGTTCGGGCTGGAGGACCCGACGCGTCTGGAGCCCGCCGAGCGTGAGCTGTTCGTCGAGGCCGAGCTGGACTCCGGGCTGAAGCTGCGTGGGATCATCGACCGTGTCGACGTGGCGCCGACGGGCGAGGTGCGGATCGTCGACTACAAGACGGGCAAGGCGCCGCGGCCGGAGTACGCCGAGGGCGCGCTGTTCCAGATGAAGTTCTACGCGCTGGTGGTCTGGCGGCTGAAGAAGATCGTCCCGCGCCGGCTTCAGCTCGTGTATCTCGGCAGCGGTGACGTGCTGACGTACGACCCGGTCCTCGCCGATCTGGAGCGGGTGGAGCGCAAGCTGCTCGCGCTGTGGGAGGCGATCCGGCAGGCGACGGAGTCGGGCGACTGGCGGCCCCGGCCGACGAAGCTGTGCGGCTGGTGCGATCACCAGGCCCATTGCCCGGAATTCGGCGGCACTCCCCCGCCGTATCCGTTGCCGGTCGGGGCGGGCGAGTCCGGTGGCGGCGCGCAGGGCAGAATGGGGCCGGACTAGCGAAGGAGACTCACGTGGCCATCCGCGTCCTACTGGTCGACGACCAGCCCCTGCTGCGTACCGGCTTCCGGATGATCCTGGAGGCCGAGCAGGACATCGCGGTCGTGGGCGAGGCCGGTGACGGCCTCCAGGCCCTCGACCAGGTGCGGGCCCTGCAGCCCGACGTGGTCCTGATGGACATCCGCATGCCCCGGATGGACGGGGTGGAGGCGACGCGGCAGATCACCGGGCCCGGGCGGGACGGCCCGGCGAAGGTGCTGGTGCTGACGACCTTCGATCTCGACGAGTACGTGGTGGAGGCGCTGAAGGCGGGTGCCAGCGGATTCCTGCTGAAGGACGCTCCGGCCAACGAGCTGGTGCAGGCGATCCGGGTGGTCGCCGCCGGTGAGGCGATGCTCGCGCCGAGCATCACGCGCCGGCTGCTCGACAAGTACGCCACGCATCTGCCCTCGGGCGACGAGCCGGTCCCGGACACCCTGCACACGCTCACGGAGCGTGAGGTGGAGGTGCTGAAGCTGGTGGCGCGGGGGCTGTCGAACGCGGAGATCGCCGCCGACCTGTTCGTCAGCGAGACGACCGTGAAGACCCATGTGGGCCATGTGCTGACGAAGCTGGGTCTGCGGGACCGGGTGCAGGCCGCGGTGTACGCGTACGAGAGCGGTCTGGTGCGTCCCGGCGCGCAGTAAGGCCAGGTCGTACGCCGAGGGCGCCTCTTCCGGAAGGAAGGGGCGCCCTCAGCGTGTGCGGGGTCGTGTCCGGCCGTCCGTCAGCCCTTGCTCAGCTCCCAGAAGCGGAACACGGTGGAGGCGTCGAGGCAGTACTCCAGGCCGTAGACGTCGTCGCGGACGACGGCGTACTGCTTGGCCTGCCAGACCGGCAGGACGGGCAGTTCCTTGGCGACGATGTCCTGGAGCTGGCCGAAGTCGTCCTCGGTCGCGGCGCGGTCGCTCTCGGCGGCGGTGCGCGGGATGAGGGTGCCGGTGATCGCGTTGTTGCTGTAGTTGTTGCTCAGCACGTTGCCCTTGCCGAAGAAGGGCGCGGTGAAGTTGTCGGCGTCCGGGTAGTCCGGGATCCAGCCCTTGACGTACACGCCGTACTTGCCGTCGGCGATGTCCTTCTCGTACTGGTCGAACGCGACGGACTGCACGTCGGCGTCGAACAGGCCGCTGTCGTTGAGCTGCTTGGCGATCGCCTTCAACTCGTCGTCGGTGGCGGGGCCGTAGCGCGACGGGGTGGACCACAGGGTCAGCTTGACCTTGCCGCTGATGCCCTCGTCCTGGAGCGCCGCGGCGGCCTTGGCCCGGGAGGGGCGGGCGCCGTAGGTGTCGAAGAAGGCCGTGTTGTGGCCGCCGATACCGGCCGGGATGAGCGAGTACAGCGGGGTGGCCGTGCCCTGGTAGACGTCCTTGATGAGGGCGTCGCGGTCGAGCAGATAGGCGATGGCCTTGCGCACGCCGAGCTTGCCGGTGACCGGGTCGTCCATGTTGAAGACCAGGTGCTGGACCTCGGCACTGCCGCCCTCGACGACCTCTATGCCCGTGTCGCCGCCGGAGTTCTCGACGTCGGCGATGTCGCCCGCGGTGAGACCGCGGTAGGCGATGTCGACCTCGTTCTCCTTCAGGGCCTTCTTCAGGGCCTCCTGGTCGCCGTGGAAGAACTTCATCGTGACGCCGGAGTTCTGCGCGTCGGCGGTGCCCTTGTAGTTCTCGTTGACCGAGAAGACGGCCTCGTCGTCGTCGAACTTGTCGAGCTTGTACGGGCCGGAGCCGACGGCCTGGCCGTCCTTGCGCAGGCCGTCTGCGTCGTACTGGTCCTCGTCGACGATGGAGCCGGCGCCCGAGGCGATCTTGCTCGGGAAGGTGGCGTCGGAGGAGTTGAGCCGGAAGACGACCGTCTTGTCGTCCGGCGTCTGAACCTTGCTGAGGGTGGGGAACATGACCGCGGGGCCGTCGGGGTCATTGATCTTCAGCAGGCGGTCGAAGGAGAACTTGACGTCCTTCGAGGTGAGCTCGTCGCCGTTGCTGAACTTGAGGCCGTCCTTGAGCGTGCACTCGTAGACCGTGGCCCTTGTGTCGGAGAAGGCGCATTGCTCGGCGGCCTCGGGCTGCGGTTCCGTGGCGCCCTTGGGGAAGCTGAGCAGCGACTGGAAGACGTTGTTGAACAACAGCCAGGATCCGGGGTCGTAGCCGGAGGCGGGGTCGGTGGCCAGGACGTCGTCCGACATCCCCATGACCACCGAGGTGCCGGTCGCGCCGGCGTCTCCCGTCTCCGTGCCGCAGCCGGTCAGCAGGCCGGAGGCCAGCCCTGCCACGACGGGCAGGACCGGCCACTGGTTGCGCATGTTCACGTACGAGTGCCTTGTCGTCGGTTGTGAGGAACCCGTACCCGGGTCCCGGGCCAGGCCCGGCGCCGTGGTGGGGGCGCCGGGCACGGAGAGACGTCAGCCGCTCACGCCACGGCCGAGCTCCCACAGCTGAAGGGTCGAGGAGGAGTTGAGGACGTATGCCGTGCCCGTGACGGCGTCGTTCGCGGCGACGTACTGCTTGCCCTGCCACAGCGGCAGCACCGGCACGTCGTTGGCGACGATGTCCTGAATCTCCGTCAGGCTGCCGGAGGCGGACAGCCGGTCGGCGACGCGGCGGGACTCCGGGATCAGGTCGTTGCGGATCGCGGGGTTGGCGTAGGGCGAGCCGAGGAAGTTGTCCTTGTCGAGGAACGGCGCGAGGTAGTTGTCGGCGTCGGGGAAGTCCGGGAACCAGCCCATGCCGTAGACGTCGTACGCGCCCTTCTGCTCGGCGGGGCGGAACGTCGCCCAGGGGGCGCCCTCGATGTCGACCTCGAACAGGCCGCTGTCGTTGAGCTGCTTCTTCAGCAGCTCGAACTCCTTCTTGGTGGCCGAGCCGTAGTGGTCGGTCGTGTAGTGCAGGGTCAGCTTCACCGGGGTGGTGATGCCGGCCCGCTCCAGCAGCGACTCGGCCTTGGCGGTGTCCGGGTCGCCGTACTTGTTGAAGAACGAGTTGGAGTGGCCGGTGATGCTGGCCGGGACCAGCGAGTACAGCGGCTCGGCCTGGGAGCCGTAGACCTTGGAGACGAGCTCGCCGCGGTCGATGACCTGGGCCATCGCCTGGCGGACGGCCTTGCTCTTCACCGTCGGGGCGTTGGTGTTGAAGGCCAGGTATCGGATCTCCAGGCCGGACATGTCGACGAGGTCGACCTCGTCGTCGGAGTCGGCCGACAGTTTCTGGATCTGCTCCGGTGACATGGTGCGGGTCATCAGGTCGATGTCGCCCTTGTCGAGGGCGGCGCCCATCTCGTCGGCGTCCTGGAAGTTGCGCAGTTCGACCTTCTCATTGTTCACCTTCAGGCTCCCCTGGTAGTTGGGGTTCTTGGTGAACACGGCGGAGACCAGCTTGTCGTCCTCGACCTCGGCCTTGAGCGTGTACGGGCCGGAGCCGTCGAGCTCGAAGCCGTCGCGCAGCTTCTTCTTGTCGTAGATGTCGGGGTCGACGATGCCGGCGACCGGGGTCGACAGCTTGAACGGGAAGGTGGCGTCCGCGGTCTTGAGGTGGAAGATGACTTCGTTGTCGCCCTGGGTCTCGACGGTGTCGATGGTGGACAGCAGGGCGAAGACACCGCTGTCGGCCTTGAGGGCGCGGGCGCGGTCGATGGAGTACTTCACGTCCGAGGCGGTGATCGGATCGCCGTTCGCGAACTTCAGGTCCTTGCGCAGCGTGCAGGCGTAGCGCTCGTTGCCGCTGTCGGTGAAGCCGCAGCTCTGGGCGGCCTCGGGGACCGGCTCGCCCTCACCGCGCGGCTGGATCATCAGGGTCTGCACGGTCTGGCGCAGGATGTTCCAGGTGCCGACGTCGTAGGCGAAGGCCGGGTCGAGGGGTGCGGGAGCGTCCTTCGAGGCAGTGAACGCGTCGGTGGTGCCGACGACGATCGCGTCGCCGTTGTCGCTGCCGCTGTCGGTGCTGCCGCAGGCGGCGAGAACCGGCGCGAGCAGGCCGATGACGGCCGGCAGCACCAAAGTCTTGCGGTTCATGCTCGGGTTTCTCCAGCTGTCTACTCCGTGTACCCGGCATGCAGGGGTGTCGCGGCGGATCACGGGGTTAGTTGCGATGTTCTCGCGATGAGATTAGTCCGCGCGCACAGGACGGTTCGAAGCGACCGGAGTTGAGGATCCATCACGGAGCGGAACCGGGCGCGGACGCAACGAAAACCTGACCGGGGAAGGATTCGTGCACCGTTCCATCAATCGGGACACAAAGGTGCGTCCGACGCCCTCTGCCGGGGGTCGTCGGCACGGTACGGGGCCTCTGTCGACCTCCGCCGAAGTGGTGAACATCACAAACTGAACACGCTTCGGGGCGTCGGAATTCAGCCGTCCGACAGGCTTGAATTTCCCCCGGAATTCTCGCGTTATCGATGTTGCACGCTGGGTGAACGTCCGGCGCATTTGTGTTGTCAGGCGGCCATCAGCCCACGCAGAAATGCCAGATCGACCTGTTCGAGGGAGGTCACGACGGTACGGCGGGCGGCCGGTGCGATGGGGGCGATCGACGGTACGGCCACCACATGGCAGCCGGCGGCCTCCGCCGCGGCGACACCGGTCGCGGTGTCCTCGACGACCGCGCATCTGGCGGGGTCGGCGCCGAGCCCGGCCGCGGCGAGCAGGTACGGGTCCGGGTGCGGCTTGGTGCGCTCCACCTCGTCGCCGGCCACGGTCAGCGCGAAGTGCTGCGGGCCGAGCGAGGTGAGGACGCGGTCGATGATGCGCCGGTGCGAGGCGGAGACCAGGGCGGTGGGGATCTCGTACGCGGCCAGCTCGGCCAGCAGCCGGGCCGCTCCCGGCATCAGCGGCAGGGCGCGGTCGATCCGGTCCTCGAAGCCCTCGTTGAGCAGGACCGTGAGTTCGGCGAGCGTGATGTCGGCGCCGGTGGCCTCGATCAGGAAGCCGGCGCTGCGGGTCATCGGGCCGCCGACCACGACATGACGCCAGGAGTCGTCGAGGGCGTGACCGAGGCCGGCGAAGATCTCGACCTCGACGTCCCACCAGAAGCCCTCGGTGTCCACCAGAGTGCCGTCCATGTCGAGGAGAACAGCCTGAAGGGCCGACCCGTCGGCCGTACGGGTTACTGGCGCGGGGACCGTACTGGTCATCCTGGCGCACCTCCTTGAGGGGCGGACAGGCCGGCTCCCACTAAGGGAACCGGCCTGCGGTGGACCGTCCAGTGTACGGCGTGCGCCGCCGAAGCGCCTGGTTTATCCGGTGTGCCGCGGGGCACACAGGAAGGACGCCGGGGAACGCGTTGACCTGCGTCGAAGCGGGCCCTGCAGCGGCGGCGCCCAGCGCCTCATCGTGCGTTGAAGTACTTCGCCTCCAGGTGATGGATCACGATCGCGTCCGTGGACTGCTCGGGGTGCAGCTGGAACTCCTCGGACAGGTGGACGCCGATGCGCTCGGGCTGGAGCAGGTCGGCGATCTTGGACCGGTCCTCCAGGTTCGGGCAGGCGCCGTAGCCGAGCGAGAAGCGGGCGCCCCGGTACTTCAGCGCGAACATGTCCTCCATGGCGGAGGGGTCCTCGCCGGCGAAGCCGAGTTCCGAACGCACGCGCGCGTGCCAGTACTCGGCGAGCGCCTCCGCCAACTGCACGGACAGGCCGTGCAGTTCGAGGTAGTCGCGGTAGGAGTTCGACTCGAAGAGCCGGGCGGTCTCCTCGCCGATGCGGGAGCCCACGGTGACGACCTGGAGGCCGACGACGTCGGTCTCGCCGGACTCCTGCGGACGGAAGAAGTCCGCGAGGCACAGCCGTCGGCCGCGGCGCTGGCGCGGGAAGGTGAAGCGGGTGCGTTCGTTGCCGTGCTCGTCGAGCAGGATCAGGTCGTCGTCCTTGGAGACGCACGGGAAGTATCCGTAGACGACGGCCGCTTCGAGGAGGTTCTCCGTCTGGAGCTTGTCGAGCAGGCCGCGCAGCCGTGGACGGCCCTCCGTCTCGACGAGTTCCTGGTACGACGGTCCCTCGCCGCTGCGGACCTCCTTCAGACCCCACTGGCCCTTGAACAGGGCGCCCTCATCGAGCCAGGAGGCATACTCCTTGAGCTGGATGCCCTTGATGACGCGGGTGCCCCGGAACGGCGGCTCGGGGACCGGGTTGTCGGTGGCGACGTCGGAGCGGACGTGGCCTTCCTCAGGACGCTCTTCGAGTACGGCCGTGGTGGCGGCGCTCCTGACGCGGCGCTGCTTGAGCTCGGGCAGCTTCGCGCCGGGCACCCCGCGCTTGACGCCGATGAGGGCGTCCATCAGGCGCAGGCCCTCGAACGCGTCGCGGGCGTAGCGGACTTCGCCCTCGTAGATCTCGTGCAGGTCCTGCTCGACGTACGCGCGCGTGAGGGCGGCTCCGCCGAGGATGACGGGGTAATCCGCCGCAAGGCCGCGCTGGTTGAGCTCCTCCAGGTTCTCCTTCATGATCACCGTGGACTTCACCAGCAGCCCTGACATGCCGATGACGTCGGCCCGGTGTTCCTCGGCGGCCTCCAGGATCGCGGAGACGGGCTGCTTGATGCCCAGGTTCACCACGTTGTAGCCGTTGTTGGACAGGATGATGTCCACGAGGTTCTTGCCGATGTCGTGCACGTCGCCGCGCACGGTGGCCAGCACGATGGTGCCCTTGCCGTCGGTGTCGGACTTCTCCATGTGCGGTTCGAGGTGGGCGACGGCCGCCTTCATCACCTCGGCGGACTGCAGGACGAACGGCAGCTGCATCTGGCCGGAGCCGAACAGCTCACCGACGACCTTCATGCCGTCCAGGAGGGTGTTGTTGACGATGTCCAGGGCGGGCGTGTCCTGGAGTGCCTCGTCCAGGTCGGCCTCCAGGCCGTTGCGCTCGCCGTCGATGATGCGGCGCTTGAGGCGCTCCTCCAGCGGGAGGGCGGCCAGTTCCTCGGCCTTGCCCGCCTTGAGGGACTTGGCGGTGGCGCCCTCGAAGAGCTGCATCAGCTTCTGGAGGGGGTCGTAGCCGTCGGCGCGGCGGTCGTGGATGAGGTCGAGGGCCGTCTGGACCTCTTCCTCGCTGAAGCGGGCGATCGGCAGGATCTTGCTCGCGTGCACGATCGCCGAGTCCAGGCCGGCCTTGACGCACTCGTCGAGGAAGACGGAGTTCAGCAGGATGCGGGCGGCCGGGTTGAGGCCGAAGGAGATGTTGGACAGGCCGAGGGTGGTCTGGACGTCCGGGTGGCGGCGCTTGAGCTCGCGGATCGCCTCGATGGTGGCGATGCCGTCCCCCCGGGACTCCTCCTGACCGGTGCAGATGGTGAAGGTCAGGGTGTCGATGAGGATGTCCGACTCGTGGATGCCCCAGTTGCCGGTCAGGTCGTCGATCAGCCGTTCGGCGATCTCGACCTTCTTCTCCGGGGTGCGGGCCTGGCCCTCCTCGTCGATGGTCAGCGCGATCAGGGCGGCGCCGTGCTCCTGCGCCAGCTTGGTGACCTTCGCGAAGCGGGACTCGGGGCCGTCGCCGTCCTCGTAGTTGACGGAGTTGATGACCGCGCGCCCGCCGAGCTTCTCCAGGCCCGCCTGGATGACGTCGACCTCGGTGGAGTCCAGCACGATCGGCAGGGTGGAGGCGGTGGCGAAGCGGCCGGCGAGCTCCTCCATGTCGGCGACGCCGTCGCGGCCGACGTAGTCCACGCACAGGTCGAGCATGTGCGCGCCCTCGCGGATCTGCTCACGCGCCATCTCCACACAGTCGTCCCAGCGGGCCTGAAGCATGGCCTCGCGGAACTTCTTGGAGCCGTTGGCGTTGGTGCGCTCGCCGATGGCCAGGTAGGAGGTGTCCTGGCGGAACGGGACGGTCTGGTAGAGGGAGGCGGCGCCGGGCTCGGGGCGGGGGTCGCGTTCGGTGGGGGTGACGTCCCGGACCCGCTCGACCAACTGGCGCAGGTGCTCCGGTGTGGTGCCGCAGCAGCCGCCGACGAGGGAGAGGCCGTAGTCGCGTACGAAGGTCTCGTGGGCGTCGGCCAGCTCGGGCGCGGTGAGCGGGTAGGTGGCGCCGTTCTTGCCGAGGACGGGGAGGCCTGCGTTCGGCATGCAGGACAGCGGGATGCGGGAGTGCCGGGAGAGGTAGCGCAGGTGCTCGCTCATCTCGGCGGGGCCGGTGGCGCAGTTCATGCCGATCATGTCGATGCCGAGCGGCTCCAGCGCGGTGAGCGCGGCGCCGATCTCGGAGCCCAGCAGCATGGTGCCGGTCGTCTCGACGGTGACGGAGACGATGATCGGCAGGTCCAGGCCGGAGATCTCGCGGGCGCGCTGGGCGCCGAGCACGGCGGCCTTGGTCTGCAGCAGGTCCTGGGTGGTCTCCACGATCAGCGCGTCGGCGCCGCCCGCGATCAGGCCCTCGGCGTTCTGCTGGAAGGCGTCGCGGATCGTGGTGTATCCGATGTGACCGAGCGTGGGCAGCTTGGTGCCGGGGCCGATGGAGCCCAGCACCCAGCGCCGGCGGCCGTCGCGGGCGACGTAGGCGTCGGCGGTCTCGCGGGCGATGCGGGCGCCCGCCTCGGACAGCTCGTGGACCCGCTCGGGGATGTCGTACTCGGCCATCGCCGCGTAGTTGGCGCCGAAGGTGTTCGTCTCGACGCAGTCCACGCCGGCGTCGAAATACTCCTCGTGGACCGAACGGACGATGTCGGGACGCGTCACGTTGAGGATCTCGTTGCAGCCCTCGAGATTCTGGAAGTCCTCGAGGGTGGGCTCCTGGGCCTGCAACATGGTGCCCATCGCTCCGTCGGCCACCACCACTCGGGTGGCGAGCGCCTCACGGAGTGCGGACACACGGGTCCGGCTGTCGGCGGAAGGGGTCGGTGGCAACGAGGCCATGAAGGGGCTCCCTGGAGTGCGACGGCTGTCGGCTTTGCACCCGGCGCGGAACGGTCCGCTGTGGGCGCACGCCGCCAGGGTAGCCGGGTCCGCACAGAAGTGGTCGGGCAGTCCACGACGCGGGACGCGGATGACGGTCGGGTCGATCTTCGGCTACGGCTGTGGCAACGGAAGGCGACCGATACCGACGGACCATTAGCGGGAGGTCGGCATCGACCGGTAGTGTTCGACATTGCCGAACGGCGGCAGCGACGTCGCAGGGTCGACGGTCGAAGGGGACGGAGGCAGCACGGCGATGGCACGGAACATCCAGTCGCTCGAACGGGCGGCCGCGATGCTGCGGCTCCTCGCGGGCGGCGAGCGACGCCTCGGCCTGTCGGACATCGCCTCCTCACTGGGCCTCGCCAAAGGCACCGCCCACGGGATCCTGCGCACCCTTCAGCAGGAGGGCTTCGTCGAGCAGGACGAGGCCTCGGGCCGCTATCAGCTGGGCGCCGAGCTGCTGCGCCTGGGCACCACGTATCTGGATGTGCACGAGCTGCGGGCGCGCGCCCTGGTCTGGACGGACGACCTGGCCCGCTCCAGCGGGGAGAGCGTCTATCTGGGCGTCCTGCACCAGCAGGGCGTCCTGATCGTCCACCACGTCTTCCGCCCGGACGACAGCCGGCAAGTGCTGGAGATCGGCGCCATGCAGCCGCTGCACTCCACGGCGCTGGGCAAGGTCCTGTCGGCGTACGACCCGGTCGCGCACAGCGAGGCGATCGAGGCCGACCGCAAGGCGTTCACCGACCGCACCATGTGCGAACTGGACGGCTTCGAGCACATCCTCGACGTGACACGCGCGCGTGGGTACGCCGCCGACGTCGAGGAGACCTGGGAAGGCGTCGCCGGTGTGGCCGCGCCCATCCACGACCGGCGCCGTATGCCCGTCGGTGCCGTCGGCATCACCGGTGCCGTGGAGCGGCTGTGCCGGGACGGCGAGCTGCGTCCCGAGCTGATCGCGGCGGTGCGGGACTGCGCCCGCGCGGTGTCGCGGGATCTGGGCGCCGGGCGGTTCTGAGCGCCGTACGGACAACTAGTTACCGACCGGGATGTCATAGGACGTTCCGGTCTTCGGCATAACCACACACAGTCGGGTGAATCACCCCGAGGGAACTCACCGTGTTCCCTACGCGGCAGTACGCATCCGATCGACCAGTGTCGACAAATCAACACATCCGATAACGATCGAGCATTCGATAACAGGACCCTTGACGCACGCCTTACACGGGGGCAAGCTCCCGTCCATCGGTCGGCATTGTCGAACACCTACCGGCAATACGCGCTAGAGTGTGACAGTGCCAAGGGCCGGCATCGCCCTCACCCCCGAGGGCAACGCGAACCACCGGTGGGACCCGGGGTTCGGCTTCCCCTGGACGAAGGACAAAGGAGTCGCGGGTGTCCAGCTCCGACATCTTCATCGGCGAGACCATCGGTACCGCCATACTCATCCTGCTCGGCGGTGGCGTCTGCGCCGCCGTCACGCTGAAGGCCTCCAAGGCCCGCAACGCCGGCTGGCTCGCCATCACCTTCGGGTGGGGCTTCGCAGTGCTCACGGCGGTCTACACCTCGGCGCCGCTGTCCGGCGCCCACCTGAACCCGGCCGTGACGGTCGCGCTCGCGATCAAGGACAACGCCTGGAGCGACGTTCCGACGTACCTCGCCGGACAGTTCCTCGGCGCCGCGATCGGTGCGGCTCTGGTCTGGGTCGCCTACTACGGCCAGTTCCACGCCCACCTCACCGACAAGGAGATCGTCGGCGGCCCGGGTGCGCAGGCCACGGCGGCCAAGGCCGTCGAGGCCCAGGAGAAGGGCGCAGGACCGGTCCTGGGCATCTTCTCCACCGGTCCCGAGATCCGGAACGTGGTGCAGAACCTCCTCACGGAGATCATCGGCACGATCGTCCTGGTGCTCGCCATCCTCACGCAGGGCCTGAACAACAACGGCGACGGCCTCGGCCCGATCGGCGCGCTGATCGTCGCGCTCGTCGTCGTCTCGATCGGTCTGTCCCTCGGCGGCCCGACCGGTTACGCGATCAACCCGGCCCGTGACCTCGGTCCGCGCATCGTGCACGCCCTGCTGCCCCTGCCCAACAAGGGCGGCTCCGACTGGGGCTACGCCTGGATCCCGGTGGTCGGTCCGCTCATCGGCGGCGCCATCGCGGCAGGCATCTACAACGTCGCATTCGCTTAGGAACAGTGAGTTCACCCATCCGGGTGAGATGCACCGAAACTCTCAGCGCGCGCCGTACGTAAAGCCCCATAACCACGGAACTTCCAGGAGCACACAGTGACCGACGCCCACACCGCCGGCCCCTTCATCGCCGCGATCGACCAAGGCACCACCTCGTCCCGCTGCATCGTCTTCGACCGCGACGGCCGCATCGTCTCCGTCGACCAGAAGGAGCACGAGCAGATCTTCCCGAAGCCGGGCTGGGTCGAGCACAACGCCAACGAGATCTGGACCAACGTCCAGGAGGTCGTCGCCGGAGCCATCCAGAAGGCCGGCATCACCCGTGACGACATCAAGGCCATCGGTATCACCAACCAGCGCGAGACGACCGTGCTGTGGGACAAGAACACCGGTGAGCCCGTCCACAACGCCATCGTCTGGCAGGACACCCGCACCGACGGGCTCTGCAAGGAGCTCGGCCGCAACGTCGGCCAGGACCGCTTCCGCCGCGAGACCGGTCTGCCCCTCGCCTCCTACTTCGCCGGTCCCAAGGCCCGCTGGCTGCTGGACAACGTCGAGGGTCTGCAGGAGCGCGCGGCGGCCGGGGACATCCTCTTCGGCACCATGGACACCTGGGTCATCTGGAACCTGACCGGCGGTGTCAACGGCGGCAAGCACGTCACCGACGTCACGAACGCGTCCCGCACCATGCTGATGAACCTGCACACCATGGAGTGGGACGACAAGATCGCCGAGTCCATCGGCGTACCGCTGCAGATCCTTCCCGAGATCCGCTCCTCCGCGGAGGTCTACGGCGAGATCAGCGGCGGCAAGCTGGGCGACCTGCTCGGCGGCATCCCGGTCGCCTCCGCGCTCGGTGACCAGCAGGCGGCGCTGTTCGGGCAGACCTGTTTCGCCGAGGGCGAGACCAAGTCGACGTACGGCACCGGCACCTTCATGGTGATGAACACCGGCGACAAGATCATCAACTCCTACGCCGGTCTGCTGACCACCGTCGGCTACAAGATCGGTGACCAGGACACGGTGTACGCCCTGGAGGGCTCGATCGCCGTCACCGGCTCGCTGGTGCAGTGGATGCGCGACCAGATGGGCCTGATCTCCACCGCCGCCGAGATCGAGACGCTCGCGCTCTCGGTCGAGGACAACGGCGGCGCCTACTTCGTGCCGGCCTTCTCCGGCCTGTTCGCCCCGCACTGGCGCTCCGACGCCCGCGGTGTGATCGCCGGTCTGACCCGGTACGTCACCAAGGCGCACCTCGCGCGTGCCGTCCTGGAGGCCACGGCCTGGCAGACGCGGGAGATCGCCGACGCCATGACGAAGGACTCCGGCGTCGAGCTGTCCACCCTCAAGGTGGACGGCGGCATGACCGCGAACAACCTGCTGATGCAGCAGCTCTCGGACGTCCTGGACGCGCCGGTGGTGCGCCCGATGGTCGCCGAGACGACCTGCCTCGGCGCCGCCTACGCCGCCGGTCTCGCCGTCGGCTTCTGGTCCAGCACCGACGACCTGCGTGCCAACTGGCGCCGGGCCGCCGAGTGGACCCCCCGCATGGACGCGGAGACCCGCGACCGTGAGTACAAGAGCTGGCTCAAGGCCGTTGACCGGACCATGGGCTGGATCGAGGACGACGAGAGCTGACGACCGCCGCCAACTCTCGAACTCTGATGAGGAGTAAGAACCCGAAATGACCAGTCAGACCACCCTGCAGTCCGTGCCTGCCCTGGGCACGCGCCCGGCCTCCGGCTCCAACCCGAGCCGCGCCGAGACCCGGGAGCAGCTCGCCAAGGCGTCGTACGACCTTCTCGTGATCGGCGGCGGCATCCTGGGCATCTCCACCGCCTGGCACGCCGCGCAGTCCGGCCTCAGGGTGGCTCTGGTCGACGCCGGCGACTTCGCCGGCGCCACCTCCTCCGCCTCCTCCAAGCTGCTCCACGGCGGTCTGCGCTACCTGCAGACCGGCGCGGTGAAGCTGGTGGCGGAGAACCACTTCGAGCGCCGTGCGGTCTCCCGTCAGGTGGCTCCCCACCTGGCGAACCCGCTCACGTTCTACCTCCCCGTGTACAAGGGCGGGCCGCACGGCGCCGCGAAGCTCGGAGCGGGTGTCTTCGCCTACTCCGCGCTCTCCGCTTTCGGTGACGGCGTCGGTCACCTCCTGTCCCCCGCGAAGGCGGCGCAGGACGTGCCGGAGCTGCGCACCGACAACCTCAAGGCCGTGGCCGTGTACGGCGACGACCAGATGAACGACGCGCGCATGGCGCTGATGACGGTCCGTGGGGCCGTCGAGGCGGGCGCGGTCGTGCTCAACCACGCCGAGGTCACCGGCCTGCGCTTCACCAAGGGCCGGGTGACCGGCGCGGATCTGAAGGACCGGCTGTCCGGTGACGAGTTCGGCGTCAACGCCCGTCTCGTGCTCAACGCGACCGGCCCCTGGGTCGACCACCTGCGCAGGATGGAGGACCCGAACGCCGCGCCGTCGATCCGCCTGTCGAAGGGCGCGCACCTGGTCCTGAAGCGGACGGCGCCCTGGAAGGCGGCGCTGGCGACCCCGATCGACAAGTACCGCATCACGTTCGCCCTGCCCTGGGAGGACATGCTGCTGCTCGGCACCACGGACGAGGAGTTCGAGGGCGACCCGGCGGATGTCGCGGTCACCGAGAAGGACACGGCCCAGATACTCGACGAGGCCGCGTTCTCCATCCGCGACCAGCAGCTCGACCGGGACCTGATCACGTACGCCTTCGCGGGTCTGCGGGTGCTGCCGGGCGGTCCCGGCGACACGGCGAAGGCCAAGCGCGAGACGGTCGTGACCGAGGGCACCGGCGGCATGCTGTCCGTCGCGGGCGGCAAGTGGACGACCTTCCGCCACATCGGCCGCACCATCATGAAGAAGCTGGAGGCGCTGCCGGGCCACCCGCTCGGCGACGACTTCGAGCCCATCTCCTCCCTGCCGAAGAAGCTGCCGCTGCCCGGTATCGCCAACCCGCGCGCGGTCGCCCACCGGCTGCTCACCGACCGCCCGGCGCCGGGTCCGCGCATGGCGGCCGACACGGCGAAGCACCTGGCGACGCACTACGGCTCGCTGGCCTTCGACATCGCCCGTATCGCCAACGAGAACCCGGAGCTGGGCGAGCGCGTCCACCCGGACGCCCCGGAGATCTGGGCGCAGGTCGTCTACGCCCGGGACAACGAGTGGGCCGAGACGCAGGACGACGTGCTGCGCCGCCGGACGACGCTGACGATCCGGGGCCTGGCGACGGACGACGTCCGGGCGAAGGTGCAGGACCTGCTCGACAAGAAGTGACCTCGCAGGCGCCGGATGAGGTTTCTGCCGGATGAGCCTCTTCCGACGCCGGGTCCGGCCACTCCCCTGACCAGGCCGGACCGCACGAGGGCGGCCCCTCCGCACCGGGGCCGGCCACGACGAAAGGGGCGGCTCCCCGCCGATGGGGCCGCCCCTTTCGCGTGCCGTGGAGCCGTGGTGCGCCGTGCTCAGGGAAGCAGCGCCTCCGCAAGCCGCCGCCACTGCGGCAGTGAGGTCGTGCCCGGCTCGGTGCCGATGACCTGGACGGCGACATGGTCGGCGCCTGCTGCGACATGGGCTCGGAGCTTGTCCGCGATCGTGTCGGTGTGGCCCCAGAACACCAGGTCGTCCACCAGGCGGTCGCTGCCACCGTCCCCGATCTCCTCGTCCGGGTAGCCCAGCCTGCGGAACTTGGCGACGTTGTAGGGGGAGTTGAGGTACGGCGTCAGATGTTCGCGTGCCGTCGCGCGGGCCTTGGCGGGGTCCGGCTCGAAGAGGACCGCGTGTTCGACGCCGAGGAAGGCGTCCGGCCCGAGGATCTCCCTGGCGCCCGCGGTGTGGGCCGTGTTGACGTGGTACGTGTGGGCGCCCAGCGAGCGGTCCCGGGCCAGGGCGAGCATCTTGGGGCCGTACGCGGCCAGGACGCGGCGGACCGGGTTCCCCGGCGCGGGGTCGGGTGACTTGTCGGCGAGGGCGTCCAGTTCGTCGAGGTATTCGGCCATCGCCGCCAGGGGTTTGACGCCCGGCCTGCGCAGGCCGCCGAAGCCGAGGCCGAGCACATGCCGGCCCGGGTGGGCGTCGGCCAGCAAAACGCTCGCGCCGTGGGTCGCGAGGGCCCCGCGCGCCCAGATCTGGGCGATGCCGTTGACGACGTGCAGCCGCTCGGTGGCGGCGAGGAGGAACGCGGCCAGGGTGAGGGCCTCGCGTCCGCCCACTTCGGGGAACCACACCGCGCGCCAGCCCATTTCCTCCAGTTCCTGGACCGAGTCGCGGACCTGCGCGGCCGGCTGGTGCTCGAAGTCGAAGGTGTAGATGCCGAACGTTCCCAACGTTTCCAGGTTCGTCATGAATCGAAATATCGCAGATTCTCGATATGAAGCGCAACGGACACGCCGGGACCCGAGCGGGTGCGCGAACTCCTAGAGGGTCCGGCCGAGTTGGGAGAGCAGCCCGGCGATGCGCTCCTCATCGCGCCTGTAGTGCGTCCACTTGCCCACGCGCGTCGCCCGCACCAGCCCGGCCCGCTGCAGTTCCGCCAGATACGCCGACACCGTCGACTGGGCCAGTCCCGCCTTCGCCTGGATATGGCTCACGCACACCCCGACCTCCGCCGGATCCGCGATGGCCTGGTCCATGGGGAAGTGCCGCTCGGGCTCACGCAGCCACAGCAGCAACTGCAGCCGTACCGGATTCGACAGCGCCCGCAGGGCGCTGACCAGGTCGGGGTCCGGTGAGGTCGCTGCGTCGGCCATGGATCCGGAGTATAGGTCGACCGTTTCGGCGACCCCCCATAATGGCCTGAGAGATCGGATGTCTTGCACGACATTCTGAACGACAGGGAGGCCGGCCATGGCAGTCACCGACGAGGCGATCGAGAAGATCAAGGGCATGATCGTCTCCGGCGCCCTGCGTCCCGGCGACCGGCTCCCCAAGGAGAGCGAGCTGGCCGCCGAACTCGGCCTGTCCCGCAACTCCCTGCGGGAGGCCGTGCGCGCCCTGTCGCTGATCCGGATCCTGGACGTACGGCAGGGCGACGGCACCTATGTCACGAGCCTCGATCCGCAGCTGCTGCTGGAGGCGCTGAGCTTCGTCGTCGACTTCCACCGCGACGACACGGTGCTGGAGTTCCTCGCCGTGCGCCGCATCCTGGAGCCCGCGGCCACGGCGATGGCCGCGTCCCGGATCAGCGAGCAGCAACTGAGCGCGCTGTCGGCACAGTTGGAGAAGCTGGGTGACGCCCCGTCGGTGGAGGAACTCGTCGCCTGCGACCTGGAGTTCCACCGGGGCATCGTGCAGAGCTCCGGCAACTCCGTGCTGTGCTCGCTCCTGGACGGCCTGTCCGGACCGACGACCCGGGCGCGCATCTGGCGGGGGCTGACCCAGGAGGACGCGGTCAGCCGGACCCTGCACGAACACCGGGCGATCCTGGCAGCCCTGCGGGACCGGGACGCGGAGGCGGCGCGGTCGTGGGCCACGGTGCACATCGCGAGTGTGGAGCAGTGGCTGCGGTCCACGCTGTGAGTTGGGCCGGGGGCGCCGTAGGGGTGCGTGCCGTCCAGTGGGTGCGGGTTCATCGTGGCTGGTCGCGCAGTTCCCCGCGCCCCTTGGTCGGCGCACTCGCCCGGGTGAGAGGCCCCGGGGTGTTCCGGGGGGAGGAATGGGGCAGTGATCCGTTCACTCCCCCGCACAAGGGGGCTGCGGGCGCCCCCGCCGCACGCCGTAAGGTTGGTTCGTCAGGCGAGGGCACGTCGGAAGGAGGCACTGGGTGATCGAGCTCGAGGGGGTTCCCGAGCTGGTCGACCCGGTCATGGTGGCCGCGTTCGAGGGCTGGAACGATGCCGGCGACGCCGCCTCCACCGCGGTCGCGCATCTGGACAGGGAATGGAAGGGCGAGGTCTTCGCGGCGCTGGACGCCGAGGACTACTACGACTTCCAGGTGAACCGCCCCACCGTGTGGATGGACGCGGGAGTGCGCAAGATCACGTGGCCGACGACAAGGTTGTCCGTCGTCCGCGTCGGCGGCGAGAAGCCGCGCGATCTCGTACTCGTCCGAGGTATCGAGCCGTCCATGCGCTGGCGCTCGTTCTGCAACGAGCTCCTCGGCTTCGCGCACGAGCTGGGCGTGGAGCTGGTGGTCATCCTGGGCGCCCTGCTCGGCGACACCCCGCACACCCGTCCGGTACCGATCAGCGGCACCACGTCCGACCCGGACCTGGCCCGCCGCATGGATCTGGAGGAGACCAAGTACGAGGGCCCGACGGGCATCGTCGGCGTCCTGCAGGAGGCGTGCACGCACGCGGGCGTACCGGCCGTCAGCCTGTGGGCCGCCGTACCGCACTACGTCTCGCAGCCGCCGAACCCGAAGGCGACGCTGGCGCTGCTCAACCGGCTGGAAGATCTGATCGACGTCCGTATCCCGCTGGGCGAGCTGCCCGAGGACGCGCGCGCCTGGCAGGTCGGCGTGGACCAGCTGGCCGCCGAGGACAGCGAGGTCGCGGAGTACGTGCAGACGCTGGAGGAGGCCCGCGACACCGCGGAGCTGCCGGAAGCCTCGGGCGAGGCCATCGCGCGGGAGTTCGAGCGGTATCTGCGGCGCCGGGACGGCGGCCCGTCGCCCGGCGACCGTACGCGTCCGCCGATGCCTCCGAAGCCGGGCAACAAGGACGACGACGAGGACTCGTCGGACGACTGAGGCTCACGGAGCCGAAAGGGAGGGCGGTGCGCGGGACTGCGCACCGCCCTCCTACGTCACCGGCCTCACACGGGCTACGTCACCGACCTCACACGGGCACGGAGATCACGTCGTACGTCGTCTCCGGCGTCGGCGTCGTGGTGAAGCGCGCGTTGGGCAGGTAGAGACGGCCCTGGTGCGCGGCCACCGTGGTCGGCACGTCGAACAGCGGATCGGTGATGCGGCGCCGGAAGACACCGCTGCGTCCGTCGGCGGCGAGCTTGAAGACGTCGATGGCGTTCTGCCGGTTCTGGACGACGTACAGCGTCCGCCCGATCAGGAGCAGACCGTCGCCGTTGGTGAGCGGTGCCGCGGCGCCGAGGTCGACGAGCTCGGTGACGCCGGTGCGCGGGTTCACCCGGTGCAGCCCGCCGACCCCGGACTGCACGACCAGCAGCGCGGAGCCGTCGGGAGTGGCGGTGATGCCGTTGGCGTTGACGACCTCGCCGGCGACCTGGCTCCAGTCGCCGCTCAGGGTGAGCGTCACCACCTGGTCCGCGTCCGGCAGTTGCCCGTGCCGGCCGAGCGGGAGGGCGTACAGCGCGGGCTGGAAGGAGTCGGTGAACCAGGCCGTGTGCGAAGTGAGGAACACGTCGTTGGCGAAGCTCGGGGTCGCCGAGGTCAGGGCGTAGGAGGCGAGGATCTTCCCGCTGCGGGCGTCCACGACGCGGGCGCCCTCGCCGCGTCCGGCGACGAACAGGCGTCCCAGGTGGTCGAGTTTGAGGCCCACCGAGGGCGTGCCCGGTCCGGGCGAGATGATCGAGCCCTCGCCGGTGCGCAGGTCGGCGCGGTAGATCGAGCCGTCGCCGAGGGAGCCGAGGTAGGCGTACGGTCCGCCGCCGATGGTGATGCCCTCCGGGCGGAAGCCGTTCGGGAGGTGGATCACGGCGGGGCGGCGCTTTCCGGCCGCGGCGGCGGGGGTGCCGGCGGTTCCCACGAGTGCGGCGCCGGCGGTCGCGGCGCCCGTGGTGAGAAGTCTCCGGCGGGTGAGGTGAGGTGCGAAGGAGCGGTGTTCGGGGGCCACGGTGCGTCCTTCCGCTGACAGGACCGGCCGACAGCTGGTCCAACGGTCAACTGACTCCCCCACCCCACCACACGCCGGGCGCCTCCGCAGCCGAGGTCCGCGTCTCGACAGGGACTGGACAGCATCCGGCCGGATTATGGCGTGACATCGCTTTCCGGACGGATTGCACACGTTGCCCAATTCAACTTGTTCTCAAACCAAGTTGACGAAAATGCTCTGGACGGACCGGCGCCCGCGTGCTTGGTTGTCCACCGAAGGCGCGCCGCACCACCCGCACTTGGCACCCCCCCCAGGACCGAAGGGAGCGGCAGACCATGACCGACCAGGGACAGCCGGCGCAGGGCCCGGGAGCGGACGGGCCGGGGCCCGACGGAGCGGGATTCACCTATCGAGGAGCCGAGCCGGAACTGATCGTCGTCGCCCGTCCCGAGGCCCGGCTGCGGGCCCAGGCCGAGGGCGTACGGTCGGTCGCGGGCGCCGACGTGAGGGCTCTCAACATGTTCCTCAGCGATGAACAGCTCGCGCTGGAGCCGCTGTTCGGCAGCGAGGAACGGCTTCAGCAGGCCACGGGCGCACAGGACACGCCCGACCTGGCCCTGTTCTACCGGGTACGTGGCGGGGAGAGCCGCGCCCAGGAGCTGCGGGCCCGTATCGCCGCGTTGCCGGGGATCGACACGGCGTATGTGAAACCGGGCGCCGTGCCGGCCTCCCTCGGGCAGGTCGGGGAGGGCAGCGGGCGTCTGAAGGAGGGCGCTCCGGTCACGCCCGACTACAGCGGCCGGCAGGGCTATCTGCGCCCCGCGCCCGAGGGCGTGGACGCGCACTGGGCCTGGCAGCGGCCGGGCGGCGCCGGACAGGGCGTGACCGTGATCGACGTCGAGGGCTCCTGGCAGCTGGGCCACGAGGACCTGGCCGGCAAGCTGGCCGGCGTGGTCGTCGGCACCCCGCTCACCGACCTGGCCTGGCGCAACCACGGCACCGCCGTGATCGGTGTGATGGGCGGCGACCGCAACGACCACGGCGTCACCGGCATCGTGCCGGAGACGGTGACCGCGGCCGCGTCCTTCCAGGGCATGGGTACGGCGGCCGCCATCCACGCGGCGGCCGACCGGCTCGGCCCCGGCGACATCGTGCTGGTCGAACTGCACCGCCCGGGACCCCGGTTCGAGTTCGCCGACCGCGACGACCAGCGCGGCTACGTCGCGCTCGAATGGTGGCCGGACGACTGTGCCGCGATCCGCCACGCCACCGCCAGGGGCGTCCTGGTCGTGGCCGCCGCGGGCAACGGCGGCGAGTCCCTCGACGACGCGGTCTACGAGCGCCGCCCCGACGAATTCCCGGAGTCCTGGCGCAACCCGTTCAACCCGTCCAACCCGTCCTCGGGGGCGGTCCTGGTCGGCGCGGGCGCCCCGCCCCCCGGCACACACGGCCGCGATCACGGCC
Source organism: Streptomyces coerulescens (assembly GCF_042657965.1). NCBI lineage: Bacteria > Bacillati > Actinomycetota > Actinomycetes > Kitasatosporales > Streptomycetaceae > Streptomyces > Streptomyces coerulescens. The sequence continues at coordinate 185,874 of NZ_JBHSKM010000011.1, read as the reverse complement.
CGGACCGCTCCCGGCTCGCCTTCTCCAACTACGGCGCCCGGGTGGACGCGCAGGGCTGGGGCCGCGAGGTGACGACGACCGGCGGCTTCTGGGACCGGCCCGGCGACCTCCAGGGCGGGCCCGAGGAGATCGCCTGGTACACCGACACGTTCTCGGGTACGTCGTCCGCCTCCCCGGTGGTGGTCGGCGCGCTGGCCGCGCTCCAGGGCATGCTGAAGGCCGCCGCGCAGCCGCCGATGTCCCCCGAGCAGGCACGTGCGGTGCTGCGGGCGACGGGTTCCCCGCAGCAGGACGCGCCGGGCCGGCCTGCCTCCCAGCGGATCGGCAACCGGCCGGACATCAGGGCGGCGGTCACCCACCTGATCCCGCAGGCGGTCGGCTCAGGCCTCGCCGAGCGGTACTGGGACGAGTTGCTGCCGTATCCGCGCGAACTTCCGCCCCGGCTCCGGCTGTTCGTGGCCGGCGAGTGGCGGAATCTGAACCATCCGTCCCCCGAGATCCGCCAGGCGGTCCATACCGCCTTCGCGGGGGGACGGCCGGAGGTCCGAGTGTGGTTCTCGGACGACGAGATCGTCGGCCTGGTCGTCACCGGCTGACGCAGCCCATCACATCAAGGGAAGGTGACACCCGTATGAGCACCACCCCGCAGATGAGTCACATGGGACAACAGCAGGGCCAGCAGTTCCCGAGCACATCGCCGTACCAGCAGCCCTTCGGGCAGCAGCAGGGCTACGGCCAGCAGCAGCCGTACGGCATGAGCGGCTCGCTGGAGCAGCTCCAGCAGCTCGGCCGGCAGCAGCCGTTCCAGCAGTTGCTCCAGCAGCTCGGCCAGCCGCAAGGCTACGGGCAGCAGCAGGGCTACGGCCAGGCGCTCCAGGGCGAGCAGCAGCAACAGCAGTCCGAGCAGCAGGTGCTGCACCTGATGCAGCAGGTCACACAGGCCGCCGTACAGCAGGCTCCGCAGGCCGGGATCGCGGACGGCTACATCGACGTCGTCCAGCCGCAGCCGGGGCAGCCGTCGCAGATCTTCCTGCGCATCGACAACGTGTTCCGGGTCTTCAACAACCCGAGCCCGCTCACCCATGAGCAGGTTCAGCAGGCCTTCACCTTCGGCCACCAGGTCGTCGGCGTATGGGACAGCAGCCAGCCGCTGGTCCTGCGGAGCATCCAGATCCGCAGGATCTGACGGCCGTAGCCGCACCGGCCGGCACCAAAAGGGGCGCTTCCACCCGCGGGGAGGAAGCGCCCCTCTCTCGTGTCTCTCGTACCCGGATCCGTTATAGGGCCACGCCCAACAGGGCGTCCACGGCCCGCGACACGACACCGGGGGCGCCGATGTCCGTGCCGCCCTCGGCGTCCTGCCGGGCCACCCAGCGGTCGACCGCGGCAAGCGCGGCCGGGGCGTCGAGGTCGTTCGCGAGGGCGTCACGGATCTCGTCGACCAGCGCCTCCGCGGCCGGTCCGTCGGGCCGGGACACCGCGGCACGCCAGCGGCCGAGGCGGTCGACCGCGTCCTGGAGCACCTGGTCGGTCCACTCCCAGTCGGCCCGGTAGTGGTGGGCGAGCAGGGCGAGCCGGATGGCGGCCGGGTCGACGCCGTCGCGGCGCAGCTGGGAGACGAAGACGAGATTGCCCTTGGACTTGGACATCTTCTCGCCGTGCAGGCCGACCATGCCCGCGTGGACGTACGCCTTGGCCATCGGGAACTCGCCGGTCAGCACCTGGGCGTGGGAGGCGCCCATCTCGTGGTGCGGGAAGGCGAGGTCGGAGCCGCCGCCCTGGACGTCGAAGCCCATGCCGAGGTGGTCCAGGGCGATGGCGACGCACTCGATATGCCAGCCGGGCCGGCCGCGCCCGAGCGAATCGCCGTCCCAGCTGGGCTCGCCCTCACGGGCGGCCATCCACAGCATCGGGTCGAGCGGGTTCTTCTTGCCGGGCCGCTCGGGGTCGCCGCCGCGCTCGGCGGACAGCAGGCGCATCGCGGCGGCGTCGAGGTTCGACACCCTGCCGAAGTCGGGGTCGGACTCGACGGAGAAGTAGATGTCGCCGTCGAGTTCGTAGGCGGCGCCCGCGTCCCGCAGCCGCTCGACGAGCGGGACGATCCCGGGTATCGCCTCCACGGCGCCGATGTAGTGCTGCGGCGGCAGCATGCGCAGCGCGGTCATGTCCTCGCGGAAGAGGGCGGTCTCCTTCTCGGCGAGGGCGACCCAGTCGATGTCGTCGCGCTGGGCCCGCTCCAGGAGCGGATCGTCGACGTCGGTGACGTTCTGGACGTAGTGAACCTGCCGCTTGGTGTCGAGCCACACGCGCTGCACGAGGTCGAACGCGTTGTAGGTCGCCGCGTGACCCATGTGGGTCGCGTCGTACGGGGTGATGCCGCAGACGTAGATGCGGGCGACGGGACCGGGGTCCAGGGTGACGAGACCCTCGGTCGCTGTGTCGTGGATCCTCAGGTCGCGGCCCTGACCGGGCAGGGCGGGGACCTCAGAAGCGGGCCAGGCATACATGTCATGAGCCTAACCGGACGGATGTTCCGTACACGAACCGGACCGGGCCGGATGGCCGGGGAGGCGTTCTTGCGCGACACCGGCCATTGTGCTGCGGCTTCGGTACGGCCGCTAGACGGGCGGCCACGGAATGGCCGGCCACTCCCCGCTCGGCTCCGGATGCCTGCCGGAGGCCAGCAGAGCGTCCACACGCGCGCGGGTGGCGTCCACCTCGGCGGCGGTGATCAGCTCGGCCAGCCGCACGGCCAGCGCGCCGCCCTCTTTCAGGCCCTCGCTCAGAGCCCCGAGCACCTCGACTGCCTCCGGCGTGAGCGGCTCCCCCGCCCAGCCCCACAGCAGCGTCCGCAGCTTGTTCTCGGCGTTGAAGGTGACGCCGTGGTCGATGCCGAAGAGCCGGCCGTCCTCGGTGGGCAGCAGATGGCCGCCCTTGCGGTCGGCGTTGTTGATCACGGCGTCCAGCACGGCGAGGCGCCGCAGCCGCTCGTCGTCGGCGTGCACCAGCAGCGCGGTCCTCCCCTCGCCGACCTCGGCGAGGCCGATCGCCCGCCAGCCCGGTTCGGGCTCCTCGCCGTCCACCAGCGCGAGCAGTTCGGCCTCGGGGGTCACGTCGATCCACAGCTGGCACATGCCCTCGCCGTACGGCCCGTCGCGCAGCACCGTGGGCGGTACGAGTCCCCAGCCGGTCGCCTCGGACACCTCGTACGCGGCGACCTCGCGCCCGGCGAGGGTGCCGTCGGGAAAGTCCCACAGCGGCCGCTCACCGGCGACCGGCTTGTACACGCAGGTCGCCTCCCGGCCCTCGTGCGCGACGGTGCAGTACAGGGCGGCGTTGGACGCCTCGCGGATGCGTCCGCGCACGGTCAGCTCACCCTCGGTGAGCAGCTCCACCGGGGTCACGCTCCGCGGCGGTATCCGTTCTGGCGCGGACATACGTGTCCTTCCGGGTCGAGCGGGAGACTGCACAGCGGACACGGCGGCCGACCGGCGTTGACGACGTCCAGGGCGCGCTTGGCGAAAGCCCTCGCCTGCGCGCCGGTGAGCCGGACCCGCAGCATCGGGGGCCCGTTCTCCTCGTCCTGGAGCAGCCGCTCCTCGGCCTCGGCGAGGTCCTCCTCGGAGTCGGCGTCGAGCTCCACGAGGGCCTGCGCCTCGACGATCATGCGCTGTTCCTCGCCGTCCCAGGCGAGCGCCATGGTGCCGACGCGGAACTCCTCCTCGATGGGGGTGTCCAGCGGGCCGGTGTCGCCGACCTCGCTGGGCGCCATGGCGGGGACGGCGGCGCTGCCGCCGCTGCGCCGTACGACCTCGTCGAGCAGTTCGTCCATGCGCTCGGCGAGTGCGGCGACCTGGGTCTTCTCCAGGGCCACGCTGGTCACCCGGGAGCCGGCGGTGGCCTGGAGGAAGAACGTACGGCGTCCGGGCAGTCCTACCGTGCCGGCCACGAAGCGGTCCGGGGGGTCGTAGAGGAACACCTGACGGGACACGTCCTGTCTCCATTGGAATCGTGGGTACGGCGCTGCTTGGATCGCTTCACCCTACTGCGCCCGACGATCACGGTGCGCCCGCGCCGCCCCCGACCGTCGCGTCGCCGGCCGGCGGTTCCTCGCGCGGGGCGAGGGACGCGAAGTCGCCGGTGTCTCCGAGGCGTACGAGGAAGGGCCTCAGACGTGTGTAACGGATCGCGGTGATGGAACACGGTTCAACGGAAATCCTCTGGAAGAGGTCGAGATGAAGACCGAGTGCGTCCGCCACGAGGGACTTGATGATGTCGCCGTGGGAGCACATCACGTACACGGCGTCGGCGCCGTGATCGCGCTCCACGCGCGCGTTCCACTCGCGTACGGCTTCGGCGGCGCGGGTCTGCATGGCCCGCATCGACTCGCCGCCGGGGAACGCCGCCGCCGACGGATGGGCCTGTACGACCTCCATCAGCGGCTCGTCCTTGAGGTCGGCGAGCTTGCGGCCGGACCAGTCGCCGTAGTGGCACTCCCCGATCCGCTCCTCGGTGTGCGCGGTGAGTGCGGGCCGGGCGTCCAGGAGCGGCCGGATCGTCTCCCGGCAGCGCTGGAGCGGGCTGGTGACGACCTCGGAGATCGGCAGCGCGGCGAGCCGTGCGGGCAGCGCGGCGGCCTGCTGGGCCCCGCGCTCGTCGAGGGCGACGCCGGGCGTCCAGCCCGCGAGCACTCCCTCGGTGTTGGCGGTGGAACGTCCGTGCCGGACCAGGATCAGCGTGGGCATGCCGCCCAGGGTAGGCGTACGACGGGGTGCGTTCGGGGGCTGAGGGCGGGAGAATACGCTCCGTGATCGTCGACTGCGCCATCTATCGGGACGGGCGCCGGACGGAGGGGCCCGCGGACTTCTCCGACGCCCTGGATCTGTGCCGTCTGCAGGACGACGCGTTCGTCTGGATCGGTCTGTACGAGCCGACGGAGAAGGAGTTCGACAAGGTCACCGAGGAGTTCGGGCTGCATCCGCTGGCCGTGGAGGACGCGCTGAAAGCGCACCAGCGGCCCAAGCTGGAGGTGTACGACGACTCGCTGTTCATGGTCCTCAAGCCGGTCGGCTACGAGCCGAAGAGCGACATCGTCTCCTCCGGTGAGGTCATGGTCTTCATCGGCGACTCCTTCGTCGTGACCGTCCGGCACGGCGAGGAGGCGCCGCTGGGGGTCGTCCGGGCCCGACTGGAGCACGAGCCGGAGATGCTGCGGCACGGCCCGACGGCGGTTTTGTACACGATCGCGGACGCGGTGGTCGACCACTACGTCGACGTGGCGGGCGAGTTGGGCACGGATCTGGCGGAGCTGGAGGCGGAGGTGTTCTCGCCGACCGGCGGCGGCTCGCGGCACACGGCCTCGCGCATCTACGCCTTCAAACGGCAGATCATGGAGTTCCGCCGGGCCACCGGCCCGCTCGCGCAGCCCGTGTCGCGGCTCGCGGGCACGGGTCTGATCGGCGCGCGCGTGCCGTTCGTGCACGACAAGGCGCAGCCCTTCTTCCGCGACGTGAGCGACCACCTCACGCGCGTGAACGAGGCCGTGGAGGGCCTGGACCGCCTGGTGTCGGACGTCCTGTCGGCGCATCTGGCGCAGATGAGCGTTCGGCAGAACGACGACATGCGGAAGATCTCCGCGTGGGCGGCCATGGCCGCGGTCCCCACGATGATCGCGGGGATCTACGGCATGAACTTCGAGCACATGCCCGAGCTGCGCTGGACCGGTTCGTATCCGGTGCTGATCCTGGCCATGGCCGCGGTCGAGGTGTTGCTGTACCGGCTGTTCAAACGCCGGGGTTGGTTGTAGCGGTCAGGCGAACTCGGGTGCCGAGGTGGCGGGGCCGCCGAGGGCGTCGCGGCGTTCCGGCATGGTCAGGGACACCATGCGCCGCCAGCCCGCGAACCGCTCCCAGGCGTAGACGGCGTGGATGCCCGCGGCGAGCGCCGCGGCCTTGGGCCGGGGCCAGCCCAGGATGCGGCCCATGTGGTCCATGACCGCGAGGCTGACGTCCCGGTAGACGCGGATCTCGGCCAGGGCGCACTCGCGCAGGGTGGCCTGGATGAGCCGGCCGTGCCCGGCGGCCGCGAAGCGCAGGAGTTCCTCGTGGGTGTAGGCGAGGTGGTTGTCCTCGTCGTTGGAGATCATCCGTACGGCCTTGCCGATCACGGGGTCGTCGGCGAAGTACTTGCGGAGCATGATCATCTGTTCCGAGGCGCGCTGTTCGGTGACCCGGCTGTGCGCGAGGTAGGTGATGATGTCGTCGACCGTGAGCGGCTTGTCGGCCTTGAGTTTGTCGTGGGCGAGTCCGATGCCGTGTTTCTCCAGCAGCATCGTGTAGTCGGTCTCGGGCGGCACGGGGACGGGGTCGAGGCCGCGCTTCTTCAGCAGGGCGTTGAAGATCCGCCCGTGCTTGTCCTCGTCCGCGCCGTGCCGGGTGATCTTGGGGGCCATGGCGCGCTCGCTGTCGGGCACGAGCGCGGCGATGCGCGCGTTCTCCCAGCCGCCCTGGGACTCGCCGCTGGCGGCGATGGAGCAGAACAGCCGGAAGGACTCGTCGTTGTCGAGGATCTCCTGGAACAGACTCTTGGCCGAAAGCATCGTGGGGCACCTCTCTCAGGACGCCGCAGGATTCCGCAAAGAACGAGTCAAATGCGGTGAGAGAGCCGCTGCAACAGCTGAGTCGGACAACTCCGCCAAAAGAATGACCATCGGGGTCACGACGGGGGCGTAACCGGGTGGGCACGCGCGCGTTGTTCTGCGTGACGGCCGTGGCGGGGAAGACCCCCGAGCCCCCACCACGGCCGCAGAACTTCCCCGGCCCGTACGGCCCTCGCGTCACGCCAGTCCGGCGCGCTCCAGGGCCTCGCTGCCGGCGCGCAGGGAGGCGAGCCGCTCGTCGAGCGTGAAGCCGGCGGGCGCGAGGGACAGGGTGGTGACCCCGGCGGCGGCGTAGGCCTTCATCCGGTCCGCGATGCGGTCGACGGAGCCGAGCAGCGTGGTCTGGTCGATCAGGTCGTGCGGTACGGCGGCCGCGGCGCCCTGCTTGTCGCCGGAGAGGTACTTGGTCTGGATCTCGGCGGCTTCCTTCTCGTACCCCATGCGCTGGGCGAGCTGGTTGTAGAAGTTCTGCTTGGGGCTGCCCATGCCGCCGACGTACAGCGCGGTGTAGGGGCGGAAGGTGTCGGCGAGCGTGGCCACGTCCTTGTCGTCGCCGACGGCGAGCGGCAGGGTCGGGCAGACGTCGAACCCGTCGAGCGTCTTGCCGGCCTTCTCGCGTCCCGCACGCAGGTGCTTGACGGTGGTCTCCTCCAGGTGGTCGGCGGAGGGGAAGATCACCAGTGCGCCGTCGGCGATCTCGCCGGTCTGCTCCAGGTTCTTCGGGCCGATGGCGGCGATGTACAGCGGGATGTGCTCACGCTGCGGGTGCACGGTCAGCTTGATGGGCTTGCCGGGGCCGTCGGGCAGCGGCAGCGTCCAGTGCTGACCCTCGTAGGTCAGGCGCTCGCGGGTCATGGCCTTGCGGACGATCTCGACGTACTCACGCGTGCGTGCCAGCGGCTTGTCGAACCTGACGCCGTACCAGCCCTCGGAGACCTGCGGTCCGGAGACGCCGAGGCCGAGGCGGAAGCGGCCGCCGGACAGGGAGTCGAGGGTCGCGGCCGTCATCGCGGTCATCGCCGGCTGGCGGGCCGGGATCTGGAAGATGGCGGAGCCGACGTCGATGCGCTCGGTCTGGGCGGCGACCCAGCTCAGCACGGTGGCCGCGTCCGAGCCGTACGCCTCGGCGGCCCAGCACACGGCGTACCCCAGCCGGTCGGCCTCCTGCGCGACGGCGAGATTGTCCGCGTCCATTCCGGCACCCCAGTAGCCGAGGTTGATCCCGAGCTGCATGGCCGATCCCCTTACCGATCAGTAACGTCCTTGTCGGGCCCGACCTTAGCGCGGGGGGCCTCCGGCGGGGAGGCCGATGTGGCGGGCGTCGCCCTTCTGGCCCGTGTGTCCCCGGTGACCGTCCGGAAAACTGGTTATCCACAGGCCCCCACATGCCAGGTTCTGGCCAGTAATCTCGGCGTTCATGGAGCAGAGGCATCTCGGCCGCACCGGCCTGCGCGTGTCCCGGATCGGGCTCGGCACCCTCACCTGGGGCAGGGACACCGACGAGCACGACGCCGCGGACCTCTTGAAGACGTTCTGGGAGGCGGGCGGCACTCTCGTCGACACGGCCGACGTGTACGGCGACGGGGAGGCCGAGTATCTGCTCGGGCGGCTGATGGAGGGGCTGGTCCCGCGGCGCGACCTGGTCGTCTCGACGAAGGCGGGCAGCGTGCCCGACCCGGACCGCCGCTTCGACGGCTCGCGCGGCCATCTGCTCTCCGCCCTGGACGCCTCGCTGACCCGGCTCGGCACGGACTACGTCGACGTCTGGCACATCCACGCCTTCGACCCGTACACCCCGCTGGAGGAGACCCTCCAGGCGCTCGACCTCGCGGTCAGCAGCGGTCGTGCGCGCTATGCCGGTGTCTCCAACTTCTGTGGTTGGCAGCTCGCCAAGGCGGCGACCTGGCAGCTCGCGGCGCCCGGCATACGCACCCGGCTGGCGAGCACACAGCTGGAGTACTCACTGCTGCAGCGCGGTGTGGAACGCGAGGTGCTGCCGGCCGCTCTCGATCTCGGCATCGGCATGCTGCCCTCCTCGCCGCTCGGCCGGGGCGTGCTGACGGGCAAGTACCGCAATGCGACGCCGGCCGACTCGCGCGGCGCCTCGGAGCATCTGGCGCCGTTCGTCGCGCCGTACCTCGACGACACCGCGAGCCGGATCGTGGACGCCGTGCAGACGGCGGCCGACGGGCTGGCCGTCTCCCCGCTCCAGGTCGCGCTCGCCTGGGTCCGCGACCGGCCCGGTGTGACCGCGCCCGTCATCGGCGCGCGCAACGCACAGCAGCTCACGGCGGCGTTGTCAGTGGAGGCCCTTAGTCTTCCTGACGAGATCTGCCGGGCGCTCGACGACGTGTCGGCGCCCGTGCACCGCTATCCCGATCACGACTGGAGCACGCTGTGAGCACGGAGCCACCCGAGACCACGGAGGACACCGAGCCGGGGACGCCGGGGGTCGCGGCCCAGGACGGAGCAGCTGCTTCTGGTTCGGGAGGCGGGGGCACGAACGGCACGTCGGAGGACGGCGAGCAGGTCACCGGGTCCGAGCAGGACGGCGTCGACGGTGAGGCCTCGCAGGGCGGCGCGGCGCAGCAGTCGGAGGCCGAGGCCGAGCTCGCCGCCCAGCGGGTCGAGCGGGAGCGGATCGAGCGGCGCAAGGCCGAGAAGAAGGCGCCCGTCGACAGCGGGGCCAAGCTCAGCGGCCAGGCCGCCGATCTCCTCGCCGCCGTACGGGCCGTGGAGAGCGGTGCGAAGCCCCCGGCGACGGTCTTCAGCGAGCCGGAACCACCCCGTCGCCCGGCTCCGGAGCCGACCCGTCGGCCGCAGTCCGCGCCGGTGTCCGCCGTCCCCGCGGCTCCCGCGTCGGAGACCGTGGAGTCCGTGCGGGCCGTGCTGACCGAGGGCGGCGCCCCGGAGGCGCTCGCCGGGCAGGCCGCGGCCGCTCTCGGCGAGGGCGCCGCCGACCGGCTGCGGGCGGATCCCTGGCAGTTGCTGCACATCGGCGGGGTACGGCCCGAGCAGGCCGACGGGTTCGCGCGGGCGCTGCTCGGCGCGGAAGCCGGACCGGACGACGAGCGGCGCGGGCGCGCGGTCACCGTCTGGCTCCTGGAACAGGCCGCCGTGGCCGGGCACACGGCCCTGGAACTGCCGGCGCTCACCGCCGCGCTGGGCCGGCAGGGCGTTCCGGATGCCGATACGGCTGTGCAGAACACCCTCGCCGAGGGTGAGGCGTTGGCCTTCCAGGACGCCCTGGACGAGCCCAGCGCCCCGGCCCGGCGCAGCGAGGAGGCGGAGGAGGACCAGGAGCGTTCGGTCCGTGTCCTGGTCGGCCTGGAGCGGTACGCCCTCGCGGAGGAGAGCCTCGCCGACGGGCTGGGCCGCCTGATCAACTCGGCGCCCAAGCAGGACGGTTCGGCGGAGGACTGGGAGCGGGCAGCGGGCGGCGCGGGTTCCGCCGCCGAGCTGATCCGCGCGGTCGCGGCCCATGGCCTGGTCCTGCACACGGGCGGGGAGGCCTCCCGCGCCGAACCGGCGGCGCTGCTGCGGGCCGCTCAGGATCTCGGGCTGCGGACCTGGGCCGCCGTGCCCGGCCCGCTGGGCAAGGAGCGCTTCACGACACTGCTGAGCGAGACCGGCCCCGAGACGGCGGGCACCGTGCCCGGCGTCGCCACCGTGGCCGGGCTGCTGTCCGGCGCCGAAGGGCCCGGAAGGGACGCGGACGGGGCGTTCGACCTCGATCTGCTCGTCGTGCTCGACGCACCCCAGCTGGACGTCGAGACGGCCGCGCTGCTCACGGAGTCGCTGCCGGACGGGGCCCGGCTGGTGCTCGCCGGGGATCCCGGGGTGCTGTGGTCGGCGGGGCCCGGGCGGGTGTTCGCCGATCTGCTGGCGGCGCGGGTCTGCCCGCAGATCGCCTCACGCCGGCCGGACCCCGGCCCGCTGGGCGAGCTGGTGTCGGGCGTCGGCATCGGCGAGCTGAACCAGGTCGAGGCGCCCGGCAAGGAGGTAGTGATCGTGCCGGTGCGGGACGCGGGCGAGGCCGTGCACCGCACCGTGCAGTTGGTCGCGGACTCGGTGCCGCGGGCGATCGGCGTCCCCGCGGAGCAGACCCAGGTGATCACGCCGGGCCACGGCGGCGCGGCCGGCACGCGCGCGCTGAACGCCGCGCTCAAGGAGCGGCTCAACCCCGGCCCCGGCCGCTTCGGCGGCTTCGACCCCGGTGACCGCGTCGCGTACTCCCCCGCGCCGGGCCGTACGGTGCCCGGCCGGGTGGTGAAGGCCGACGCCGAGGGGTTGCACCTGTCCTGCGCGGGCGAGGCCGTGGTCGTACCGAAGGAACGGGTGGAGCAGTCCGTGCGGCACGGCTGGGCGCTGACCGCCCACCAGGCGGCGGGCGCCCGCTGGCCCGCGGTCGTCGTGGTCGTCCCCGGCTACACGGCCCAGGCCCTGAGCCGCCCCTGGGTCTACACGGCCTTCAGCCGCGCCGACCGCCATCTCTCCGTGGTCCACGGCGCCGAACAGGCCCTCGCCCGCGCGGTCACCGAGATCCCGGCCAAGCCGCGCACGACCCGTCTGCCGGCGCTGCTGGCACCGCGGCCGACGGCGGCCGGCTGACACCGGCGCCCTCGACGCGCGACGGCGGCGGTCGTCGTCGTCCTCGCCCCGGCCGGCCCGAGCGACGTCAGGTCCTGATCCGGCTGACCAGCATCTCCGGCGAGATCGCCATCCGTCTGCCGGCCCCGGCGGACGCCGACGTCGACGACCGGCGCCCTTGACGCGCGACGGCGGCGGTCACGTAGGCCTCAGCCCCGTGACCGCCGCCGTCCCGGCAGCCTTGCGCCGTGGTTCAGCGATCCGCGTCCAGTGGTTCGAGGTCGTCCTCGTCGAGGCCGGTGTCGAGCTCTTCCTCGAGGTCGTCCTCGGCGTTCGCCGCGAGCCGTCTGGCGGGTTCGTCGTCCGTGTCCTCGTCGTCGAGGTCGTCGTCGAACACCGTGCTGACGTCGAAGCGGCAGATCACCCGCTGCGGGTCGACCCCCTCGAAGGGCGCCTCCAGCCATTCCCCGGGGTCGGTGTGGTCGTCCGCGGCGGTCACCCAGAGCGTCGAGTCGCCCTCCTCCAGACCGAACTCCTTGTGCCGGGAGGCGATCTCGTCCGGCTCGAACTCGCCGAACAGGATGCCCAGCGCCCCGTGCACCGTGCCGGAGGCCTCGCCGTCCGCACCGTCGTCGTAGTCCGCGGCCTCGACCCGCTGGGCCTGGGCCAGCAGCCGCTGCGGCTCCGCCACGGCGTAGTCGCGGCGGATCAGCACGCTCAGCGCGTTCGGTTCCTCGGGGCCCGTGTACGGCGGCAGCGCGTCCTCCGTACCGGGGATCTCGAAGGGTGTGACCTCGTCGTAGCGGTCGTAGAGCAGCTCGTCGTAGGCCTCGGCGGCCGTGGCCAGCTCGTTGAACGCCTCGTAGACGGCCGGGTCGTCCTCCCCCGACCGGCGTTCGACCGCGGCCAGATGGCGGTCGAGCGCGGTCTTGACCGCCTCGGCGGCGGCGCGTACCTCGGCAGCGGTGGGCTGCACAGCATCAGACATAGTGCAGACGCTATCCGTACCGGGCCCCAGCCCGCACAATAGATGCGATGCCGGAATACGAATTTGTCGACGTGTACGTACCTCGCGGGGTCTCCCGCAAGGACGCCACACGCCTGCTGACGGACCATGCCGAGTACGGACACTGGGAGTTGGACCGCCTGAGCCTGCTGCGGGACGGAAGCCGCAGGGTGCGGTTGCGCCGCCGGATCATCCGGCAGGTGCGGGCCACGTGGTGAGCTGAGGCGCCGGACAGGAGACACATGGAGCGGGCCCCGCCGAGGCGGGGCCCGCTCCGTTCGTACCGGAGGTCAGGGCCTCACGGTGGGCCGCCCTACTGCGACGGCCGTGCCTTGCGGTACAGCACCGCTCCCGCCAGCAGCGCTCCCGCGCCGACCGGAAGGACCAGACCCAGCGGCAGGTCGCCGCCGGTCCGGGCGAGCTCCGCGTCGCCCCGGGGCTGGGTGACGAAGTGGGCGCCCGGCTGGTTCGGGTGGGAGCCACCGCCCGGAGTCTCGCCGCCCGTGCCGGGCGGCGTGCTCGGAGTACCGGGCTGGTTCGGCTCCCCAGGGTTTCCGGGGTTTCCCGGGTTGCCGGGGTTTCCTGGGTTCCCAGGATTGCCGGGCTCCCCAGGATTGCCCGGGTTACCGGGGTTACCGGGGTTACCGGGCTCCCCCGGGTTTCCCGGGTTGCCGGGGTTCCCCGGATTTCCGGGATTGCCCGGCTCCCCCGGCGCATGGTGACCGCCGCCGTTGCCGCAGTCGTTGCCCGTGCTGGGGTTGCCGATGCCGATGACATCGACGCTGTTGCCGCACACATTGACCGGCACATGGACCGGCGCCTCGACGTGGTTGCCGGAGCCGACACCGGGCGAGTCACTGGCGTGGCCGTCGGAGGACGAGCCCCCACCGCCGTGACCACCGCCGTTGGAGCCGCCGTGGCCGCTCCCGTTGGCGCACTTGTTGCCGACCGCCGGGTTGAGCACGCCGACGACGTTCACGGTGTTGCCGCAGACGTTGACCGGCACGTCCACCGGTACCTGCACCGTGTTGCCCGACAGCACGCCGGGCGAGTTCACGCTGGAGCCGTGCGCCCCCGCGCCGGTCGCGTGGGCCGTGCCGCCCGCGGCGGCGATGACGCCGGTCGCGGCCGCCACGGTCATCAGGCCCTTGCGGGTGACCTGTCGCATTTGCTGATTACCTGCCTTCGACCTTGTTCCGAAAGGACGACGTCGGAAATTCGACCGACGTTCCGAAAAGGCCGGTCGGCCCCGGAGCGCATGGCACGCGCTCCGGGGCCGACGGGCTCAGCCCCGATTCACGGGGCGAGGCACAACGTCACTTGTTGATGCAGGTGTTGCCGAAGGCGGGGTTCAGCAGCCCGATCACCGAGATCGTGTTGCCGCAGACGTTCACGGGGACGTGAATCGGCGCCTGGACGACGTTGCCGGACAGGACGCCCGGGGAGTGCACCGCGGCACCCTGGGCACCGGAGTCGGCAACGGCCAGGCCCGCGCCCGCGAGAACCAGCCCACCAGTGGCAGCCGCAGCGGCGACGACCTTCTTGATCATTATTCCTCCTTGTTGGCAATGCGATCACAAGTAGCTGATCGCATCACCTGTAACGAGGAGGAACTAATAGGGCTACGACCCTATGAGCGCATTCACTCTCCCCAGTCACGGCCAGTACGTCTGGACGATTTCGAGAGGGTTGTATCGGGACGTCATTCAGGAGGCGTCGATGAACCTGTCGAGTACACGGACCCCGAACTTCAGCCCATCCACCGGAACCCGCTCGTCGACGCCGTGGAACATGCCCGCGAAGTCCAGCTCCGGCGGCAGCTTCAGCGGGGCGAAGCCGAAGCCCCGAATCCCGAGGTCGTCGAAGGACTTGGCGTCCGTGCCGCCGGAGAGCATGTACGGAATCGCCTTCGCCGCCGGGTCCTCGGCGACCAGCGCGGACTGCATGGCGTCCACGAGGGCCCCGTCGAAGCTGGTCTCGACGGCCTTGTCGGCGTGCACGTCCTCCCGCCTGACCTTGGGGCCGAGGATCTTGTCGAGGTCGGCGAGGAACTCCTCCTCGAAGCCGGGCAGGAAGCGGCCGTCGACATGGGCGGTGGCCTCGCCGGGGATGACGTTGACCTTGTAGCCGGCGCCGAGCTGGGTGGGGTTCGCCGTGTTGCTGAGGGTCGCGCCGATGAGCTTGGCGATTCCGCCGAGCCTGGCGAGGGTGCCCTCCATGTTCTCCGGGTCCAGCTCGGTGCCGAGGGCGTCACCGAGCTCGTCCAGGAAGGCCCGGGTGGTCTTGGTGACCCGCACCGGGAACTTGTGCCGGCCGAGGCGTGCGACCGCCTCCGACAGTTCCGTGATCGCGTTGTCCCGGTGGATCATCGAGCCGTGCCCGGCGGTGCCGGCCACGGTCAGCTTCATCCAGTGCATGCCCTTCTCGGCCGTCTGGATCAGATAGAGCCGCCGCTGCTCGCTCACCGTGAACGAGAAGCCGCCCACCTCGCTGATCGCCTCGGTGACGCCCTCGAAGAGATCCGGGTGCTTGTCGACGAGGAAGCGGGCGCCGTACTTGCCGCCGGCCTCCTCGTCGGCGAGGAACGCCAGGACGATGTCCCGCGGGGGCCTGCGACCGCTGCGCAGCCGGTCACGGACGACCGCGAGGGTCATCGCGTCCATGTCCTTCATGTCGACGGCGCCCCGCCCCCACACGCATCCGTCGGCGACCTCGCCGGAGAAGGGATGGTGGGTCCAGTCGTCGGCGTTGGCCGGTACGACGTCGGTGTGGCCGTGGATGAGCAGCGCGGGCCTGGAGGGGTCCTCGCCCTGGATGCGGGCCACGGTGGAGGCGCGCCCGGGGTGCGACTCGAAGATCTGCGGTTCGAGGCCCACCTCGGCGAGCTTCTCGGCGACGTACTCGGCCGCCGCCCGCTCACCGGGTCCCGAGTGGTCGCCGTAGTTGCTGGTGTCGATCTGGATCAGCTCTCGGCAGAGGTCCACGACCTCGTCCTCGCCGGTGACGCCCCTGGCCGTGTCCGTCTCGCTCACGCTGCTTCCTTCCGCGCGGTCGCTGCTGGTGGTCCCCTCATCCTCCCCCCGACCACGGCCCTGCCCAAGACCGGCCGCGACCCGTCACACGCCGTTCACGCCGCGACGGGGGGTGATCGGGCACCCCTCGAAGCCTGGTAATGTTTCCTCTGTCGCCGCGGGGGAAACCCCGCACGACAGACACCTTGTCCGGGTGGCGGAATGGCAGACGCGCTAGCTTGAGGTGCTAGTGCCCTTTATCGGGCGTGGGGGTTCAAGTCCCCCCTCGGACACCAAGCAGAGACCCCAGTTGATCTGGGGTCTATCTGCATTTCTGGTCGCCGATGTTCTCGCCGCGGAGGTCGACTGTCAGTGGCGGCTCCTACTGTGCGTACATGAACGAGAACCCGCAGGAGCCACCGAAGGGCATCGCGCTGTATCACGACATGCGGGTCGAAGAGGACTTCACCAAGTGCGCCAACCGCCTCTTCTCGATCCTCACGCATGCCGCGGCGACGAGTCCCGGCGCCCCGCGCCACCTGTACCTCGACATCCAGGGGCATCGCAACGCCGCCGGCGGCTACGACGCCGATGCCCTGGAGATCATCAAAGAGTTCCTGCTGGGATTCCTCAGCCCGTATCTCACGGAGATCAGCACGCCGCTGTACCAAGCCAGGAACCCCAAGCCGCAACGTGAGGACATCCCTGATGTCCTGAACATACGAGACCCCGACCGTGGGCACGTCTACGACCACCGCGAACTGCCCGTACGCAACCGGGACAGCCATCCCGACCAGCGCCGGTCCAGACCTCCGGTCCGGGCCATCGCCGACTACCTCGGTCTCGACGAACCGATCTGTCTGATCTGCTGGCAGGCGCCGGTGGAGCGGGCCCATGTGGTCCCGGAATCGCTCGGCGGTTCCAACGATGTGCGCAACTTCGCCCTCCTGTGTCCGCGTCATCATCGTGAGGCACCCGATGTCGCGGACGCCGAGGCGTTCTGGTCCTGGGTCGACTACGCCTGTGAACGCGACGGCCATATGAAGTGGGAGGGCGTGGAGCCGGAGATGCGGGCGAAGGCCGAAAGCATCGGCCTCCACATCGAGACGTCCGGACCGGTGCGCAGGAGCCTGCACCATTTCGGACGGGTTCGTGATGAACTCGTGCGTCACTACGGCTGGTGCCCGGAGGATTTCGCCGGTGGCAGCCACTGGGGATCGCTGATGGAAGAGTTCCACACGGTGATGGACGCGGCGACCAGCACCCACTTCAACGTCGCCAAGAAGGCATCCACGGAGGCCTGGGCCTTCGAAGTGGCTCGCAGACGCCTTCGGGACGACACCTCGCAGCAGGAGTGCGCAGAAGACGGGCCGACGCGGCCCAGCGGTCCGTTGGTCGAACTGGCGGAGCGCACGGTGCGCAAGTCGCCTCGCAGTGGTGAAGCTCAGCGTCTGGCCGATGCCGCACGCAGGGCCGACATCGCGATCGAGGCAGTGGCACTGGTGCGCGGCATCATCGATTCCGCGAGGGTTTCCAGTGCCGAAGAGGTGCTGCGGGGTGTCCAGGAGGAAGCCGCGGACCGCACCGCGCAATTCGAGCGGCTGTCTGATGAGTTGATGGAGCACGCGGTCTGCCGGCACTGCGGCCACGCCATCGCCCGGATCGGGGAGGCTCCCTGGCGCCACAGCGCTTCGGCACCCATGTCCCGTGGCTGCCGGGCCGCCAGTTTCGACCGGGACGGGGATTGGGACGACTCCCTGGACCGGGCGTGGCAGGCGAGCCCGCCGAAGACATATCAGTGAGTGGGGGTTTCTTGCTGTTCTGCGGTCGTCGGGGGCGTTCTGCGGCCGTCCGCCGCGAGCAGGGCGATCACCACGAGCGCTGCGAGCAGGATGATCACCAGGACCACGACGGTCAGGACCGTGGGGTTGTTCCACAGCGCGTACACCAGCGTGATCAGCAGCAGGACGCCGATGGTGAGCCACTTGCGGTTGGCCTCGGTCCAGGTTCCGACCCGGCCCGTGGTGATGCCGTGCGAGCCCGTCCAGCGGGCCGTGCTGTCGGCGCCCTGCTCGGCCCAGCCCCGTACCGCGCGCGGCAGCCGCCCGGGGCCTGCGAAGTAGGCGCCGAGGGCGACGACCACACCGAGCACGATCACGGTCCGCAGCGTGTCCTTCAGGAAGCGCAGAAGTGTGTCGAAGACGGAGGCCGCCGCCGGTTCGGACAGCACGGTCGGTGGCAGATGGTCCAGGTAGTAGCGGCGGGCGACGACGAGCGCGATGGCCACAACGAGACAGCCGAAGGCCGCTCCCAGGGCCGCCTTCGCCAGGGCACGGCGGCGACGGCGGGCCAGCAGGACGCCCGCCGCTCCGAGCAGCAGGGTGATCACCGGCATCCAGTACCCGGCGAGGTCCAGCGCGTGTGCCGCGTCCTGGAACTGGTCGAGCTTGTCGGACTTGAACAGGACCACCTGCTTCTCGACGGTCGGGACATGGGACGCCACCTGCACCCCGGCGTCCACCAGTTCCTTCTTGACCTGTTCCACGGCGGTTCCGACGTCGAGGGTCACGGTGCCCTCCTCGACGCCGATCGCCCCGCGCCCCTTGCCCGTGAGGGCGTGCACCACCGCGGAGTGGGCGGTGCGGTTCGCCGTGACCCACAGCTTCTCGAACCGATCGCTCTCCACGAAGCGTTTCGCCACCTGGTCAGCGGCCGCGTTGGCGGCCTCGTCGACCTGGGGGGCCAGCGCCTTGACGGCGTCGGCCGCGCGGGGCGGCAGCCCCTGCGACTTCAGCCAGTTCGAGATGTCGGTGGTGATCTGCTTGCCGTTCACACGGACGTCCACCGCGTCGACGAGCCGGTGGCGCACCGCGTCCTCGATGTCGCGGTCGGTGGCGAGCGGCTTCATCGTCTTGACGTAGCGGTCGGTGTCGAGGGCGATGTCGTGCACCCACACCGTGATCACGGTGACGGGGACCAGGATGCACGCGAGGACGATCAGCACCGCCGAGGCCGTGCTCCGCACGATCTTGCCCGCACGATCCCCCTGTGGTGGGTTCGACATCCGCCCTCCGGCCTCGGGACACCGGCCGTGACCGGCCGCGCTCGTGTCCATTCCCGCCGAACTCGGGGGTTGCGGCATCCCGGAGTGGGCCATCCGGACGCTGCGTCGACCGCGTTGTCACGCACTGTGTGGGCGATGTCTCGTTCGGTGGAGGATCGCCAGGTCAGCGCGGGTACGCCAGGCCCCGGTCGGGTCCCGTACGGGTGCCCCGAGTGGCCGTTCCACGGCCCCGAACCTAGCGTCGTACTAAAATTTCCGGCTTGTTACGGAGCTGGAGCCGGACAACCCCAGGCAAACCTGCGGGCCCGCCAGCGCCCCGGAGGCATCCGGGATCGAGACGCGAGGACCGGATGGCAGCGATTCACGAGAGCGATGCTCTCGGCCTGCTCGACGATGAGCTCCGCGAGAAGTTCGGCGACACGGCCCGTTTCTCCGGGGGCCCCGCGGCCTCCCCGCGCACGCTCGTCGACGTCTTCGACGCGTCGGTGCGCTCGTACCCGGACGAGCCGGCACTGGACGACGGCACGACCAGCCTGACCTACCGGGCGCTGGCCGTCGAGGTGGAGCGGCTGCGGCGGGCGCTCGGCGCGGCCGGGGTCGGGCTCGGTGACCGGGTGGGTGTGCGGGTGCCGTCCGGCACCAACGACCTCTATGTCGCGATCCTCGCCGTGCTCGCGGCCGGCGCCGCCTATGTCCCGGTGGACGCCGAGGACCCGGACGAGCGGGCCGAGCTGGTGTTCGGGGAGGCGGATGTACGGGCCGTCGTGGGCGCCGGGCACGAGCTGACCGTGCACTCCCGCAGTGACGTTCCCGCCGCACGCCCCGGTGTCGAGCACGACGCCTGGATCATCTTCACGTCCGGCTCCACCGGGAAGCCCAAGGGCGTCGCCGTCTCCCACCGCAGTGCCGCCGCGTTCGTGGACGCCGAGGCCGCGCTGTTCCTCACCGAGGAGCCGATCGGGCCCGGCGACCGGGTCATGGCGGGTCTGTCGGTCGCTTTCGACGCGTCCTGCGAGGAGATGTGGCTGGCGTGGCGGTACGGCGCCTGTCTGGTGCCGGTGCCGCGTGCGCAGGTCAGGAGCGGTGCCGATCTCGGGCCGTGGCTGGTGGAGCAGGAGATCACGGTCGTGTCGACCGTGCCCACGCTCGCCGCGCTCTGGGAGCCGGAGACCCTCAACGACGTACGACTGCTGATCTTCGGCGGTGAGGCCTGCCCGCCGGAGCTGACGCAGCGGCTGGTGACCGAGGGCCGCGAGGTCTGGAACACCTACGGGCCCACCGAGGCGACCGTGGTGGCCTGTGCTGCGCTGATGAGCGGCGAGGAGCCGATCCGGATCGGGCTGCCGCTGAACGGCTATGAGCTGGCCGTCGTGGACGAGGCCGGGGAGCCCGTGGCGATGGGTGAGAGCGGGCAGCTCGTCATCGGTGGCGTGGGGCTCGCGCGGTATCTCGACGCCGAGAAGGACGCGGAGAAGTACGCGCCGCTTCAGTCGCTGGGCTGGGAGCGGGCGTACCGCAGTGGTGACCTCGTCAAGGCGGAGCCGGAGGGTCTGGTCTTCCTCGGGCGGGCCGACGAGCAGATCAAACTCGGTGGGCGGCGGATCGAGCTCGGCGAGGTGGACGCCGCGCTGCAGGCACTGCCCGGTGTCGCCGGTGCGGCGGCCGCCGTGCGGACCGCCCGCAGTGGGAATCAGCTGCTGGTCGGGTACGTCGTCACGCAGGACGGCTGGGACCAGGCGACCGCGGTGGAGAAGCTGCGGGCGGAGCTGCCGGCCGCGCTGGTGCCGCTGCTGGCGCCGGTGGACGACCTGCCGACCCGTACGAGCGGCAAGGTGGACCGCAACGCCCTGCCGTGGCCGCTGGAGGGCCTGGAGAGCAGCGGCCCGGCCGAGCACCTCTACGGCACCGAGGCGTGGCTGGCGGAGCAGTGGACCGAGGTGCTCGGCATCCCCGTCACCAGCGCCTCCGACGACTTCTTCGCGATCGGCGGTGGCAGTCTGGCCGCCGCGCAGCTGACGACGCGGCTGCGGACCCGCTATCCGAGCGCTGCCGTCCTGGACATCTACCAGCAGCCGGTGCTGCGCAAGCTGGCCCGGCACCTCGAGGAGTCGGCGCACGACGACGGGGCGGAGCGGATCGTCGCGCCGTTGCCCCGGCGTGCGCAGCTGATCCAGCTGCTGCTGCTCGTTCCGCTGTTCACGGTGCTCGGTCTGCGCTGGACGGTCGCGCTGGCCGCGCTCGGGAATCTGCTGCCGGCCTACGGGTGGCTGCCGACGGCGCCCTGGTGGCTGCTCACGGCCGGGGCCGTGGTGCTGTTCAGCCCGCCCGGACGGCTCGCGCTGGCGGCCGGCGGGGCGCGGCTGCTCCTCAAGGACGTGAAGCCGGGCCGGTATCCGCGCGGTGGCCGTGTGCATCTGCGGCTGTGGACGGCCGAGCGGCTCGCCGAGTTCAGCGGGGCGACCTCGCTGACCGGGGCCTGGCTGGAGCGGTACGCGCGGGCGCTGGGCGCCAAGGTCGGGCCCGAGGTGGACCTGCACTCGCTGCCGCCGGTCACCGGTCTGCTCAAGCTCGGGCGCGGTGCGGCGGTCGAGTCCGAGGTGGATCTGTCCGGGTACTGGCTGGACGGGGACCGGCTGGAGATCGGCGCGGTCAAGGTCGGCGCGCACGCCGTCGTCGGCACCCGCAGCATGCTCTTCCCGGGCGCCCGCGTCGGCAAGCGGGCCGAGGTGGCACCCGGCTCGGCGGTGACCGGGCAGGTCCCGACCGGGCAGCGCTGGGCGGGCGCGCCCGCGGTCAAGCTCGGCAAGGCCAAGCGCAACTGGCCCAAGGACCGGCCGCGGCGCGGCACGTACTGGCGGGTGATGTACGGCCTGACCGGCTTCGCGCTCAGCGCGCTGCCCGTGCTGGCGGGCGCGGCCGCCTTCCTCGTGGGCCGGGTGTTCTTCACGCCGGACTCGCCCCTGGCGGGCGCCGCGTCGGCCCTCGTCCCGGCGACGCTCGCCTTCGGGGCTGCGTACGCGCTGCTGATCCTGGTCGCCGTACGGCTGCTGAGCCTCGGTCTGCGGGAGGGCACGCATCCCACGCACAGCCGGGTCGGCTGGCAGGCCTGGACCGTCACCCAGTTGATGGACCGCGCCCGCGACACCCTGTTCCCGCTGTACGCGGGGCTGGCCACGCCGGTGTGGCTGCGGCTGCTCGGGATGCGGATCGGGCGGGGCGCCGAGGTGTCCACGGTGCTCGCGCTGCCGAGTCTGACGACGGTCGGCGAGGGTGCGTTCCTGGCCGACGACACGCTGACCGCGCCGTACGAGCTCGGGGGCGGCTGGATGCGGATCGGGCGGGCGCAGATCGGGCGTCGGGCGTTCCTCGGGAACTCGGGGATGACCGGGCCGGGGCGGTCCGTGCCGGACGGCGGTCTGGTCGGTGTGCTGTCGGCGACGCCGAAGAAGGCCAAGAAGGGCACCTCGTATCTGGGGCTGCCGCCGGTGAAGCTGCCGCGGGCCGCGTCCGACGGCGACCGGAGCCGGACGTACGAGCCGCCGGTCCGGCTGCTGTGGGCGCGAGGGATGGTGGAGCTGTGCCGGCTCGTGCCGGTGTTCTGCTCGGCGGGGCTCGCGGTGCTGACCATCGCCGCGCTGTGTGCGCTGGAGGTCTGGGCGCCGCTGCTGTCCGGGCTCGTGCTGCTGGCGGCGGGTGCCGCGGCCGGGCTGGTGTCGATCGTCGCGAAGTGGCTGCTGGTGGGGCGTCATCGCAGCGGGGAGCATCCGCTGTGGTCGTCCTTCGTATGGCGCAACGAGCTGGCCGACACCTTCGTCGAGGTGCTCGCCGTGCCGTGGTTGGCGGGCTCGGTACCGGGTACGCCGGTGATGACGGCGTGGCTGCGGGGGCTCGGCGCGCGGATCGGCAAGGGCGTGTGGGTGGACAGCTACTGGCTGCCGGAGACGGATCTGGTGACCCTGGAGGACGCCGCGACCGTGAACCGGGGCTGTGTGCTCCAGACACACCTCTTCCACGACCGGATCTTGCGGACGGATACTGTGGTTCTCCGTGAGGGCGCGACGCTGGGTCCTGGCGGGATCGTTCTGCCGGGTAGCGCGATCGGGGCCCGCACGACACTGGGTCCCGCGTCGCTGGTGATGGCGGCGGAGTCGGTCCCCGACGACACCCGGTGGCTCGGCAATCCGATCGAGGCATGGCGTTCCTGAGCGCGGCCCGCTCAGGGCCGGAGAGCAGTGGGCTGGCACGGAGTGGCAGCGGTACGGCGCAGGGAGCACAGACAGCAGTGGCAGTTCAGCAGACGGCGGGCGCGGACCCGTACTTCCCGGAGCACGGCGACCCCCGCTACCGGGTGCACCGGTACGAGCTGGCGCTGGACTACCGCCCTGGCCCGAACCGGTTGTCGGGGACGGCCCGGATCAACGCGATAGCGGGCCGGGCACCGCTCACCGAGTTCATGCTGAACCTGGCCGACTTCAAGATCGGGCGGGTCCGGGTGGACGGGCGCCAGCCGCACTACACACACCGCGGCGGCAGGCTGCGGCTGCGCCCCGCGAAGCCGATCCGGGCCGGGGCGGCCTTCACGGTCGAGGTGCACTGGTCGGGCAACCCCAAGCCGGTGAACAGCCCCTGGGGCGGGCTCGGTTGGGAGGAGCTGGAGGACGGGGCGCTGGTGGCGAGCCAGCCGATCGGGGCGCCGTCGTGGTACCCGTGCAACGACCGGCCGGCCGACAAGGCGTCGTACCAGATCTCGATCACCACGCCGTCGGCGTACGCGGTGGTGGCGGGCGGGCGGCTGCTGACCCGGACGACCAAGGCCAGCACGACCACCTGGGTCTACGAGCAGGCCGCCCCGACGTCCAGCTATCTCGTCGGACTGTCGATCGGGAAGTACCAGACGGTGCTGCTGGGCGACCCGGGGCTGGGCGGGGTGCCGCAGCACGGGCACATCCCGGCGCATCTGCTGGCGGACTTCTCTCGGGACTTCGCGCGCCAGCCGCAGATGATGGACGTCTTCCAGGAGCTGTTCGGGCCGTACCCGTTCGACGAGTACGCGGTCGTGGTGACCGAGGAGGAACTCGATGTGCCCGTCGAGGCCCAGGGGTTGTCGCTGTTCGGCGCCAACCACGTGGACGGGGCGCGGGGTTCGGAGCGGTTGGTGGCGCACGAGCTGGCGCACCAGTGGTTCGGCAACAGCGTGTCCATCGCGGACTGGCGGCACATCTGGCTGAACGAGGGGCTCGCGAAGTACGCGGAGTGGCTGTGGTCGGAGCGCTCGGGCGGGCGTACCGCACAGCAACTCGCTTCCGCCGCACACCGGTTGCTGTCGTCGATGCCGCAGGATCTGCGCCTTGCCGACCCCGGCCGTAAGGCCATGTTCGACGACCGGCTCTACGAACGCGGCGGGCTGACCCTGCACGCGGTGCGCTGCGCGCTGGGTGACATCGCCTTCTTCCGCATGCTGCGCAGCTGGGGTCAGCTGCACCGCAACGGGACGGTCACCACGGCCGCCTTCGCCTCGCACGTGGCACGGTTCGCGACCGAGCCGGTGGAGGAGCTGCTGCAGGCATGGGTGCACGGGGCGTCGCTGCCGCCGCTGCCGGGGGCCCGGACGCGGGCGGCGGGCTAGGGGCGCCTCGCTACTGCGAGGTCCATTTCGTCATCCAGCTGTCGTTGAGCGCGGAGATCAGCCGCTCGCAGCGGGCGACCAGGGCGTCCTCGGTGGCCGGGTCGGTGTGCTCGCCGGTCTCGCGGTGCCGTTCCACGGTGTCTTCGAGGGCGGCGGCGGTGGAAGCGAACCGGGCCTGCTGATAGGCGTAGTTGGCGGCCAGGCCGTGGGCGCCCACGGCGGCGCCCGCGGTGGTGGCGACGGCCACCCATGCGGCCGCCTGCTCCACCGCGAACGCACCCGCCAGGGCGCCCAGCAGCACTCCGGTCACGCCCAGCGCGAGTTCGGTCCCGCGGACCAGGGCGAGGCGGCGGCCCATCGTGCGGGCGCGCGCCAGGTAGTAGCCCCCGATCTGCGGCGTCAGACAGCACTCGATGTAGGTGTCGACGTCCGACACGGCGGGCAGCCGCCGCACCGCCGGGGTGATGCCGAGGGTGGCGGGGACGAGGTGGGCGGCATCCTGGCGCACGTCTTTGAGACGCTGTGCCAGGACGGCGCGGGCGTCGGGGCCCCGGTAGGGCGTCACGCCCGCCAGCCACATGTGGATCTCCCGCTTCATCGCCTCGCTGGTCACCCTGAGCCCGGTCCAGTCGCGTACGGCGGCGGGGCCCGCGTGTCTGGAGACGAGCGGTATCAGTCCGGTGGCGGAGGCGGCGCCGAAGGCCAGTGCCTTGCCCAGCATGCTCTGAGCGGTCATGACCTGGGAGGCGGCGGTGCCCAGTACGGCGGCGGCCAGCCCGAGCACGAGGCTCCACGTCCTGGCCCGCTCGATGGCCGTCTTCGCCCGGTCCGCCGCCTGCGACCACACGCTCTGCTGGTCCCAGGCCCGCGCCGCCACGGTGTCGGCCGCCCGTTCGGTCGTCATGTCAGTACCTCGCGGCAGGAGCGTGGGCCGGGGCGCCCGCCCCGGCCGGCAGGCGTGGGCAGGTGCGTTCATAGGGTCGTCCGGGCACGTACTGCCGCCACTCCGCCGCGGTGAGGTTGCGGTCGACGAGGTCGCAGCCGTACCGCACCCAGGAGTCGAAGTCCCGGTTCCACAGGCGTGCGGTGTCGTCGGTGCCGGCGGAGGCGATCCACCGTCCGTCGGGGCTGAAGGCGACGGCGAGGATCTCGCCCCGGTGGCCGGTGAGGACGCGTCCGGCCGGCTTTCCGGTACGTGCGTCCCAGGTCCGTACGGTGCCGTCGTCCCCGGCGCCGGCGACGAGACGGCCGTCGGGGCTGAAGGCGACATCCTCGACGCCTGCGGTGAACCCGGTGAGGGGGGTGCCGCGCTGTCGGCGCGTCGACATGTCCCACAGGCGCACGGTGTGATCGAGGCTCGCCGTCGCGAGCAGCCGGCCGTCGGGGCTGAACGCCACTTCCTGCACGGCGTTCGTGTGTCCCTTCAGCGGCTCTCCGGCACGCTTCCGCCCGGCGACGTCCCACATCAGCACGGTCTGGTCGTCGCTCACCGAGGCCAGCAGCCGGCCGTCCGGGCTGAACGCGACGCCGTTCACCAGCTCACCGTGCCCGCCGGGCAGGGCGCCGAGGCTCCGGCCGGTGTCGACCGACCACATCCGCACCTCGGCGTCTCCGGCCGCGGCGGCCAGCAGCCGGCCGTCGGGGCTGAACACGATGTCCATGACGCCCTCGTGGGAGCCGGTGAGGGTCCGCAGCCGGGGCCGATCGGGGCGCAGGCCCCACAGCCGTACGGTGTCGTCCTCACCGGCGGTCGCGAGGAGGCTCCCGTCGGGGCTGAACAGCGCCCGGTAGACCTGGCCGGTATGGCCGCGCAGCACCCGGGCGGTGGCCGTGTCCCGGCCGTGGCGCCACAGGCGTACGGTGCCGTCCTCGCCCGCGGTGGCGAGCAGCCGGCCGTCGGGGCTGAACGCGACGCTGTCGACGTCGCCGTCATGTCCGACGAGGGGCGTGCTGACGGAGTGGGTCCGGGTGACCTGCCAGAGCCGGGCCGTGCGGTCCCAGCTGGTGGTGACGAGCCGCTTGCCGTCCGGGCTGAAGACGACCTGGTTGACGAGGTTGGTGTGCCCGGTGAGCGGCAGGCCCTGCGGAGTCCCGGTGCGCGCGTCGTACAGCCGGGCCGTCCCGTCCTCGCCCGCGGTCGCGAGCAGCCGGCCGTCGGGGCTGAAGGCGACGGACCAGATGTCGCGGCTGTGGGCGTCGATGTGCCATCCGCGAGGGTGTCCGGAGGCGGTGTCCCAGAGGCGGGCGGTCCCGTCGGCGGCGGCGGTGGCGACGCTGCGTCCGTCGGGGCTGAAGACCACACGGCGCAGCCGGTCCCTGTGGCCCTTGAGGACCCGCACCTGGCGTGGGGCGCCCGGTCCGAGGCTCCACAGCCGTGCGGTCATGTCCCAGCCGGAGGTGGCGAGGAGGCGCCCGTCGGGACTGAAGTCGACTCCCGTGACGGCCTCCCGGTGGCCGGTCAGGACGTCGCGCAGCCGCTTTTCGCGTACGTCCCAGAGGCGCACGGTGCCGTCGAGGCTCGCGGAGGCGAGGGTGCGGCCCGCGGGGTCGAAGGCAAGGTCGTGCACCATCTCCGCATGTCCTTCGAGCACGGCGGTCGGCCGCCGCTTCGCCACGTCCCAGAGCCGGATGCCGCCGTCCAGGTCGCCGGTGGCGAGGAGGCGGCCCGAGGGGTCGAACTCCACTTCGGTGACCGCGGATCGATGCGCGGTCAGGGGCTCGCCGAGCGGAGCGCCCGTCGTCGCGTTCCACAGTCGGACGGTCCGGTCCCAGCCGCAGGTGGCGAGCAGACGGCCGTCGGGGCTGAACGCCGCTCCCTGGACCTGGTCGGGGTGGGCGAGCAGGGTCGAGGCGTGGGTGATCCTGGACAGTCCGGTGATCAGGCCGGCCGGTGGCTGGGGCTCCGGGCGGTCCTGGTGGGCCACGCTCAGGCTCTGGAGGCCGACGAGGACGGCCACGTCCGGTCGGCTGTCGACGAGTTGATCCGACTCGGCACTGAGTTTGCCGGCGAGGGCCAGCCGGGCCCGGGATTCGGCGCGTGCGTTGCTGACGTAGGCGAGCCCGGCGGCCAGGACCGTCAGGACCAGCAGCACGCTCAGGCCGGCGGCGAGTGAGCGCAGACGTCGGTTGGAGCGCTTGGCCGCTTCGAGCTCGCTGGTGGCCTGAGCGCGGCTGGCGGTGAGGAACTGGCGTTCCGGCGGGCCGAGTTCACGGGGGTGCCGGCCGGCCCAGTCCTCGAAGGCGTCGAGCCGGGCCCCGCGCAGCAGGTAGGCCTGGTCCTGGTCGCCGCGTTCCCAGTCGGCGGCCAGCCGTTCGAGGTCGGAGCGCAGCCGCAGCAGGTTCCGGGACTCCTCGATGCGGTCCCGCAGCGGCGCCCACTGGCGCAGCAGTGCTTCATGAGCGACCTCGACCGTCGCCCCGTTGCGGACGAGCAGACGCGCCTCGACGAAGGCGTCGACCACGCGCTGTTCATCGGCGGCGAGTTCGCCGTGGGGGACGCTTCGGCCGGCCGGGGGCCGGTCGCCCTCCACGGCGGCGAACTTCAGAAGGGTGGGCAGTACGGCGCCGCCCATGTCGCGTCCTTGCAGTTCCAGGTGGATGCGGTCCGCCCGGCCGCGCAGCGCGCCCACGACCCCGCCGAGCCGCTCGTAGTGGTCGCTGGTCACGGCTCCGGCGTCGGCGGCGAGGAGATACAGCTCGCGCAGGGTGTAGGCCAGCAGGGGCAGTGCGTCGCCGCCGGTGGTCTCCGCGACGATGCGGGTGACGAGGCCCGCTTCGAAGGTCAGCGCGGCCTGTTGCGCGGGACGTTCGATGACCTCGGACAGCCGGTCCGGGCTGATCGGCTGGACGAGGACGGAGTCGTCGACGGCCTCGGCGAGTCCCGCACGCTCGGGGCCGGCGGCGGTCAGGAACTCCGAGCGCACGGTGACCAGCACCCACAGCGGGCTGTCGGGGCCCAGGCTGTCGCGCAGGAGCCGCAGGAAGGAGTGCTGTTCCGTGACGCCGGTCAGGCTGAGCAGTTCCTCGGCCTGGTCCACGGCGACGAGGACGGCACGGGTTTCGCCGTCGGCCCCGGACGGGCGGGCGAGTTGTTCGGCGATCCGGGTCAGGGCGGCCGGGCCGTCGGCGAGGGCCCGGCGGAGTTCGTCGTGCGTTCTCGGGTGGCCCTGGTCGGCGAAGGCGCGTACCAGGGCGTCGATCAGCCGGGCGGTGGGCCGTCGTCCGGGCCGGAAGGGCGGCAGCACCACCCAGCGGTGCCGTCGGCGCAGGAGGCGGGGCAGGACTCCCGCGCGCATCAGCGACGACTTGCCGCTGCCCGACGGTCCGACCACGGCCACGAACCGGCCGCCGTCGTACCGCATGACGGGGTCCAGTGCCCGCAGCAGCCGCTCGATCTCGCTGTCCCGCCCGAAGTACACGGCCGCGTCCGCCGTCGAGAACGGCTCCAGTCCCGGATAGGGCGGGCGGGCCGGATCCCGGTCGAAGGAGTCGGCGGCGGTGATGCCGGCCAGCCGCAGTCCTTCCAGGATCCGGCCGAAGACCTGTTCACCCTGCCTGAGATCCACCCATTGGGCATCGCTGAGGATGCCCGGGCGGGGCGCGTCGTCGAGCCGCACGGGAACGACCGGCCGCTTGGCGCGCCGTGCGTGGGTGAGCTCGGCGAAGCACCAGTGCGATGCTCGCGACGCCGCGCTCGCCAGGTAGATCACCGCGTCGGCCCGGTGCAGCTGCCGGTAGAGCTCCGTCTCCCACCGATGGCCCGCGGGGATGCCCGCGTCGGGGTCGATGTCGAGGAACAGGCCCTCGAACCCGACCGACTTGAGCCAGTCGGCGACGCGCTGCGCCACGGCACGGTCCTGGCTGCTGTGGCTGATGAACAGCTGGGGCATCGCTACGGCGTCGGGGTGGGCGACGGCGGGTACGGGATGCGCTGCAGGTACCACTTCTCACCCTGGTCCGAGGTGGCCAGGTTCGTGTTCGCCAGCGGCACCCTGTAGGTCCTGTCGTTCTCCCGGTAGACGCACTGGTAGTTCTCGATGATGCGGGCGGCGTCGGCGGGCCGCAGGGCGCAGGAGAACTCCTTGGGCGCGGCGAGATACTTCCAGCCCTTGTCCTCCCACCAGAACCCGGAGTTGTCCCCACGGCTCAGCATTTGATTGAAAAGGATCGCTGTACCGTTGGGCCCCGCCTGGCAGACATGATCCTCGACCACAATGCGGCCGACTTTCTCCAGATATTTGCAGGAGAACTTGTCCGGGGGCTCATAATCCTGCGCGAATGCGGCGAGTGAAATGTTCTTCTTCGGCTTCTTCCGTTTGGCGAACGCGTCGGTGGCGGCGGCCAGTACCAGGGCACCGACCAGCGCCACGACGAGTAAGCCAATCAGGGCACGGCCTCGGGTCAAGGCACGATCGATCAACAAGGACTTCCCTTTCGGGCAGGCATGTGTGAGGTCAGCACCTCATTTGGCGCCAGAATTCGACTTCACGTACGAATCGGGTACGCGGGCCAGTCGAATAGGACCGATTCAAGCGGCACGAGATTACTGGGCCCACATATTCCGAGTCAACCCGGAATTTCCGCTCTCAATTCCGGGGCGGGAGTGACGCATAATGGTGCCCATGTCTCGCCGCGCCTCACGTTCCCAGCCGCACCCCACGAGCACCGTCTGCCCGTGCGGGCTGTCCGAGCCGTACGACCGGTGCTGCGGCCGGTATCACTCGGGCACCGGGGCCGCGCCCACCGCCGAGGCGCTGATGCGGTCGCGGTACTGCGCGTTCGTCAAGGGCGATGTCGCGTATCTGCTGCGGACCTGGCATCCGCGGACGCGGCCGGCGCGGCTGGAGCTCGATCCGGGGATGCGGTGGACCGGGCTGGAGATCCTGGACACGGCGGACGGTTCGGCCTTCCACACCACGGGGACGGTGGCCTTCCGGGCCTCGTACCGGGGTGGGTCGCTGCATGAGCGGAGCAGGTTCGAGCGGGTGGACGGGGCCTGGGTGTACGTGGACGGGGAGTTCCCGAGTTAGGAGGGTTCCTGCGTTGGCGGATGCCCTACGGCGCCAGGATGTCCAGTTCCTGAAGTGCTCCGACCGTGATCTCGCGGGTCAGGTGCTCCGCTCGTACCGCGTCGCCCGCGCGGACCGCCTCGGCGACCTGGACGTGCAGGGTGACCGCCGCCGGGTCGGGGTCCTCGAACATGACCTCGTGGTGGGTGCGGCCGGTGAGGACCTCGGCGACCACATCGCCCAGGCGCGCGAACATCTCGTTGCCGGAGGCGTTGAGGATGACGCGGTGGAAGGCGACGTCGTGGACGAGGTAGCCCTCCAGTTGGTGGCCGCGTGAGTGGGCGACCATGCCGAGGGCGCACTCGGTGAGTTCGGCGCACTGGTCGGCGGTGGCGTGCTTGGCGGCCAGGCCGGCGGCGACCGGTTCGATCGCCGAGCGCAGGACCGTGAGCGAGCGCAGTTGCCCGGGGCGGTCGGCGCCGGCCAGGCGCCAGCGGATGACCTGGGGGTCGTAGACGTTCCACTCGGACTTCTGACGGACCGTGACGCCCACGCGGCGGCGGGACTCGACCAGGTGCATGGACTCCAGGACGCGGACCGCCTCGCGCATCACCGAGCGGGACACCTCGAAGCGCTGCGCCAGTTCGTCGGTGCGCAGGACGCTGCCCGGCGGGTACTCGCCGGCGGTGATCGCGGGGCCGAGTGTTTCCAGTACATGGCCGTGCAGACCCCGGCCCGGAGTGGTCATGCACTCAGCGTACGCGGTGGATCACGATCCTAAAAAGTCAGACTTATACATCACACACTCTTGAATTCGTCGTACCTATGGGTTTCAGTTGCGTCGACATCACGTGTCGACGAGGACAGCAGACAGTGAGGCAGCGATGAGTACCCCCCATGTCGTCGTGGTCATGGGCGTAGCGGGCACCGGGAAGACCACCATCGGTCCCCTGCTCGCGGCCCGGCTCGGCGTCCCCTATGCCGAGGGCGACGACTTCCACCCGCAGGCCAACATCGCCAAGATGTCGGCCGGCGTCCCGCTCGACGACGACGACAGGTGGCCGTGGCTGGATGCCATCGGCGCCTGGGCGCACGGGCGGGCCGGGCTCGGCGGGGTGGTCAGCTGCTCGGCACTGAAGCGGTCCTACCGTGACCGGCTGCGGGCCGAGGCGCCCGGGGTCGTGTTCGTGCACCTCAGCGGCGACCGGGCCCTCATCGAGGACCGGATGGCGCACCGGCAGGGGCACTTCATGCCGACCGCGCTGCTGGACTCGCAGTTCGCCACGCTCCAGCCGCTCCAGGCCGACGAGGCCGGGGTCGCGGTGGATGTCACCGGCAGCCCCGAGGAGATCACCGGGCGGGCCGTCGAAGCGCTGAACGGGATTCCCGAGTCGGCCGCGTAACCCGCACCACCCCCGCTCCACCCCCCGGCAGCCGCCGGACACCCCCCACGGCAGTACCCCCTCCCCAACCCCCGTCTCTGCAAGGGAAACCCCCGTGACCAGACTCAGCGTCGAGATGCTGGCAGCGGACACCGTCGAGCCCATCACCTCGGCCGGCCACGCTCAGCTCGGTGTCGCCGTCCTGGTGGGCATCGGCGTCATCGTCCTGCTCATCACCAAGTTCAAGCTCCACGCCTTCCTGTCGCTGACCCTCGGCTCGCTGGTGCTCGGCGCCATCGCCGGGGCGCCGCTCGACAAGGTCATCGCCAGCTTCACCACCGGGCTCGGCACCACCGTGGCCGGCGTGGGCGTGCTGATCGCGCTCGGTGCGATCCTCGGCAAGATGCTCGCCGACTCCGGCGGCGCCGACCAGATCGTCGACACCATCCTCGCCAGGGCGAGCGGCCGTTCGATGCCCTGGGCGATGGTGCTGATCGCCTCGGTGATCGGTCTGCCGCTGTTCTTCGAGGTCGGCGTGGTGCTGC
Organism: Streptomyces coerulescens; assembly: GCF_042657965.1. Taxonomy (NCBI): domain Bacteria; kingdom Bacillati; phylum Actinomycetota; class Actinomycetes; order Kitasatosporales; family Streptomycetaceae; genus Streptomyces; species Streptomyces coerulescens. Next base: position 153,984 of record NZ_JBHSKM010000011.1, on the reverse strand, counting down.
TGATCCCGGTCGTGCTGATGGTCGCCAAGCGCGGCAACTACTCGCTGATGCGCATCGGCATCCCGGCCCTCGCCGGTCTGTCCGTGATGCACGGCCTGGTCCCGCCGCACCCGGGCCCGCTGGTGGCGATCGACGCGATCGGCGCCAACCTGGGTGTGACGCTGGCGCTGGGCATCCTCGTCGCCATACCCACGGTGATCATCGCCGGTCCCGTGTTCTCGCGGTACGCCGCCCGCTGGGTCGACGTCCCCGCTCCCGAGCGGATGCTGGCCGAGACCCGAGGTTCCGCCCAGGACGCCACGCAGGGCGTCGCCAAGGACGCGGAGAAGCGGCCCGCCTTCGGGGCCACGCTCGCCACGATCCTCCTCCCCGTCGTCCTGATGCTCTCCAAGGCGCTGGTCGACATCGTCATCGACGACCCCGAGAACAGCGTCCAGCGGGTCTTCGACGTCATCGGCTCGCCGCTGATCGCGCTGCTGGCCTCCGTGCTCGTCGGCATCTTCACCCTGCTCAGGCCCGCGGGCTTCAGCAAGGAGCGGATCTCGCCGCTGGTCGAGAAGAGCCTCGCCCCGATCGCGGGCATCCTGCTCATCGTGGGCGCCGGCGGCGGCTTCAAGCAGACGCTGATCGACACCGGCGTCGGCCAGATGGTCCTGGAGATCTCCGAGGACTGGTCGATCCCGGCGCTGCTGTTGGCCTGGCTGATCGCGGTGGCGATCCGGCTCGCGACCGGTTCGGCGACCGTGGCCACGGTTTCCGCGGCCGGTCTGGTCGCCCCGCTCGCGGCCGACATGTCGACGACCCACGCCGCCCTGCTGGTCCTCGCCATCGGCGCCGGCTCGCTGTTCTTCAGCCATGTCAACGACGCCGGTTTCTGGCTGGTGAAGGAGTACTTCGGCCTGAACGTCGGACAGACCGTCAAGACCTGGTCCGTCATGGAGACGATCATCTCGGTGGTCGCCGGCGGTCTGGTCCTGCTGCTCTCACTGGTCATCTAGCACTGCGACGCCTTCAGGGACACGACGATGACGGCTCACCCCCTCTTCGACATCAGCGGCCGCACGGCCCTGGTCACCGGCTCCAGCCGGGGCATCGGCCTCGCGCTCGCCCGCGGTCTGGCCGAGGCCGGCTGCACGGTGGTCCTCAACGGACGGAACGCGCGGCGCCTGGCCGAGGCCGCCGGGGAACTCCTTGGCGATGTGCACACGGCCGTGTTCGACGTGACCGACGGCCCGTCCGTGGCCGCCGGGATCGCGGACGTCGAGGAGCGGGTGGGCCCGCTCGACATCCTGGTCAACAACGCGGGGATGCAACTGCGTGCGCCCCTGCTGGAGTTCGGGGACGCGGACTGGCACCGCATCCTGGACACCAATCTCACCAGCGCGTTCCTGGTGGGCCGGGAGGCGGCCCGCCGGATGACGGAACGCGGCCACGGAAAGATCGTGAACATCTGCTCGCTCCAGAGCGAGGTGGTCCGCCCCGGCATCGCGCCCTACGCCGCCACCAAGGGCGCGCTGAAGATGCTCACCAAGGGCATGTGTGCCGACTGGGGCCCGTCCGGCGTGCAGGTCAACGGCCTGGGCCCCGGCTACATCGAGACCGAACTGACCCGGCCCCTGGTCGAGGACGCGGAGTTCAGCGCCTGGGTGCGCCGCCGCACCCCGGCCGGACGCTGGGGACGCACCGAGGACCTGGTCGGCGGCGTGCTGTTCCTCGCCTCCCCGGCCGCGGACTTCGTCAGCGGACAGGTGCTGTACGTCGACGGCGGCATGACCAGCGTGCTGTGAAGGAGGCCCGAGGGATGCTCGGTTGTGTGATCCACGGACAGGGCGATCTGCGGGTCGAGGAACTGCCGGTGCCGCTCCCGGGCCCCGGACAGGCGCTGGTGGCCGTACGGTACGGCGGGATCTGCGGCTCCGATCTGCACTACTGGCGGCACGGCGGGGTCGGCGACTTCCGCTTGAGGGAGCCGATGCTGCTCGGGCACGAAGTGGTCGGGACGGTCGTGGCGTACGGCGACGGGGCCTCGGGTCCTTCGGTCGGTACGGCCGTCGCCGTACACCCCGCCACCCCCTGCGACATCTGCCCGGAGTGCGCGGACGGGCGGCGCAACGTGTGCCGGGACACCCGCTACCTCGGCAGCGCGGCCCGCTTCCCGCATGTGCAGGGCGGTTTCGCGGCCCGGATCGCCGTTCCCGCCGACCAGGTGCGGCCGCTCCCCGCGGGCCTCGATCCGCGGCGGGCGGCTCTCGCCGAGCCACTGTCGGTCGCGCTGCACGCCGTGCGGCGGGCCGGAGCGGTGGCCGGGAGGCATGTCCTGGTCACCGGTGCCGGGCCCATCGGATGTCTGGTGGTCGCGGCGGCGCGGGCGGCCGGCGCGGCGAGCGTGACGGTGACGGACCTGCTGCCGGCGGCACTGGAGTACGCCCGTGCCGCCGGGGCCGACACCGTCCTACGGGCCGACGATCCCGGCGCTGCCGGGTGGCCCGCCGAGGTGGACGTGGCGATCGAGGCGTCCGGGGTGGCCGCCGGTCTGGACACCTGTCTGCGGCTGGTGCGGCGCGGTGGTGTCGTGGTGCAGCTGGGGATGCTGCCGCCGGGGCAGAGCCCGTTCGCGGGCAACCTCGTGGTGAGCCGGGAGGTCGAGCTGCGCGGGGCGTTCCGCTTCGACACGGAGTTCGACGCGGCGCTGGAACTGCTCGCCGCCGAGGGCGCGTTCGACGGGCTGGTCAGCGCGGTCGTGCCCGTGCGCGACGCCGAGGAGGCGTTCGCGCTGGCGGCCGACCGGAGCCGTTCGTGCAAGGTGCTGCTGGACTTCGGAGGCTGAACCTCCGCCGTGCGGGGTGTCGGAACTCGCACCGACGATCACCGGTAGTGGCTTCCATGGAGACGTCTTCGACCCGATGATGAGGTGACCCCTGGAGGCCGCGTCAGCCGTCGGGGGCGAGGACTTCGGGGGGCGTCATGGCGGTTTCCCTCGGGATGCGCATCTCGGGGCTGCTCTTGGTGGGTGCGGTGGCGGTGGCCGCCGCGGCCTTCACCGATGACGGAAGTGGTCCGGCGGACGGCAGGGGTGGCGGGGGCACCGTCGTCACCGCCGACCCGACGGCCGGTGCCGGAAAGCCGCCGACCGACCCGGCGGGCAACTCCTCCGCGCCGGTGGGGCAACGGCCCGACGGGCACATCGGGGCACCCGCGGCCACGGGCACGCCCGGCCCTCCCCCGGTCATCGGCACGCCGAGCCAACCACCGCACCCCTCACCCAGCCCTTCCGCGAGCCAGAGGGTCCTCGAGGTCCCCGACTGGCTGCCACCGGGCCCCGCTTCACCGGACGCCGACGGCATCCCCGACCCTGCGAGCGTGTACGACCTGCTGAGCGACCCCGCCGAGTGCGGGGCCGCCCTGGACGTGATCCCCCGGCTCACCGCCGAGGACGATCGGACCCTGCTCCACGGTCTGGCCACCGCCTGTCTGGCCGTGCAGGGCGAGGGCGGCGACTGGGAGCAGGCGGTCCGGGACCACGCCGCCCTGGCGGACACGGCCGACTCCTGCAAGGGACGGGCCGCCCACGCCGTGCTCGGCGCGCTGCTCGACTTCCATCGGCGGCACCCCGAAGGCACGGTGCGGCTGAAACCCGCGTCGGGCCCGCCCGCCTGCGGCTACCGGATCGCCGGGGTGGACACGGGCGGCGACGGCACGGCGAAGCCGGGGGAGGTGATCGGGATCGAGCTGGCCGACGTGTACTTCGACCTCGCCGAGGTGCTGCGCGAGGGCGTCGTGAGCGTCGGTGGACTGCCGGTTTCCCTCGTGCAGTCGGGTGCGGGCGACCGGGCGTCGCTGTCCGTCGTCGTACCGGCACTGGAGCCCGGCCCGGTGGAGGTGGCCGTACGGTACGGGGGAACCGAGGTCCGGCTGCCGGATGCCTTCACGGCCACGGCTCCCGACGTGGTGCCGGAACCGAGCGTGGACACCGGCACCCCCGCTGCTCCGGCGGCGGATACGGCTGCGGCTCTGACCACCTCATGGTCGCCAGAGCCGGTGCTCCCGCTCGGCCCACTCCCGGCTGACCAGGCCGGTGCGCATGCCGCGGCGGGCCTCGGGATCCCCCAGCGCCATGCCGATGTGGCCGGCGAGGACGATGCCGACGGTCAGCGCCAGCCAGTCGTGCACGAAGGTGGCGCTGGTGCGCCACTGCAAGGGCGTGAGATGCGTGAACCACATGATGAGTCCGGTGCCGAGCATCACCAGCGTGGCGCCCGCGATCCAGGCCGCGTAGATCTTCTGCCCGGCGTTGAACTTCCCCGCCGGACGCGAGGACCGCTGCTTGTCGCGCCGCAGGGCGGCCCGCAGCCAGACGCGGTCGTGCGGGCCGAAGCGGTTGAGGAAGCCCAGGTCGGCACGGAACAGCCGGGAGGCGAGCCCGGCCAGGACGGGCACCGGCAGGGCGAGGCCGGCCCACTCGTGGATACGGACCACCAGCTCGCGGCGGCCGACGAGTTCGGCGAACTGCGGGATGTACAGACAGGCCGCCGTCACCACGCACACGCCCATCAGCAGGGCCGTCGTGCGGTGCACCCAGCGCGTGGCCGGACCGAAGCGCCGGACGCCGGTGGTCGCGCCGGGGGCGTCAAGTCGTAGGCTCATCGTCGCGTCCGTTCGAGCGGCCGACCCAGGCGTCGACGTCGTATCCCCGTTCCTCCCAGTAGCCCGGCCGCACGTCCTTGGTGACGGTGATGCCGGAGAGCCACTTGGCGGACTTGTAGAAGTACATGGGGGCGACATAGAGGCGGACGGGGCCGCCGTGGGCGTGGCCGAGGTCCTTGTCCTGCATGCGCAGCGCCACCATGACGTCGGCGCGGCGGGCCTGGTCGAGGGTCAGGCTCTCGCTGTAGGCGCCGTCGAAGCAGGTGAAGCGCACCGCGCCGGCTCCGTCGCGCACTCCCGCGGCATCCAGCAGCCGGGACAGCCGCACCCCCTCGAAGGGTGTGCCGGGGACCCGCCAGCCGGTGACGCACTGGACGTCGCGGACCAGCCGGGTCTGCGGCAGGGCGCGCAGGTCGGCCAGGGTGTAGCTCCGGGGGCGGTCGACCAGTCCGTCGACGGTGAGGCGGTAGGTGGTGGCGTTCTTGCGGGGTACGGAGGAGGTCACCGAGTAGTAGCGGAAGCCGCCGCCGTTGGGCAGCAGGCCGGTCAGACCGGTGGGGTCCTTGTCGGAGGCGCCCGCGAGGAAGGACTCCAGGCCGCGCTGGAGCGTGGGCGCGGTGACGACGCCGAGGGCGCCCAGGCCGAGCGTGCCGAGCAGCACTCGGCGGCCGATCGGTGTGCCCCGCGGCTCTTCGGGCTGTTCGTTGTCCACCTACTCATCGAACACCCGCGCCCCCTCGCCGGACCAGGGAACGCGGGTGCCCGTCAGATTTCCGTAACCACCTCTCACCTGGCTCTCATGAGTCGCCGTGAGCGGCCTTCTCCAGCTGGAACGCCTCGTTGCCGAGCCCGATGCGGGCGTGCCGCTCGGGGGCGCGGGAGCGCAGCAGCAGCCCCTGGACCACGCCGACCGCCAGGGCGAGGGCGATGACGGCGGGCAGCGCCCAGCTCAGGGACGAGCCGGGGCCCGCCCCGATCAGGACGTCGAAGTCCTTGACGGTGTAGACGACGATGAAGAGCAGCGCGAGAACGGCCAGGCCGGAGGCGGCGAGCCGCCAGAACTGGGCAGCGGCGGCACCCCGTCGCAGGAAGAACACGATCACCGAGACCGAGGCGGCCGCCATCAGCGCGGTGACGCCCAGCGCGCCGAGGCTGCCCATCCAGGTGAACAGGTGCAGGACGGGGGCGGTCGGGTCGCCGACCGGGCCGTCGTCGGCGATCGCGAAGGCGGCGACGACCACGAGCGAGACGCCCGTCTGCAGCAGCGAGCCCGTGCCGGGGGCGCCGCTCGCTCCGCTGGTGCGGCCGAACGCGGCGGGCAGCAGGCCCTCGCGGCCCATGGCGAAGGCGTAGCGCGCGACGACGTTGTGGAAACTGAGCATCGCCGCGAACATGCCGGTCACGAACAGCACGTGCAGGACGTCGGTGAACGTCTCGCCCAGCAGATCGGTCGTGAGGAAGAACAGCAGCCCGGCGCTCTGCTTCTCGGCGGTGCCGACGATCGCCGAGGGCCCGGCGGCGACGGTGTACGCCCAGCAGCTGATCGTGTAGAAGACCGCGATGCCGCCGACGGCCAGGAACATCACGCGGGGCACGAGGACGTGCGGGCGGCTGGTCTCCTCGGCGTAGACGGGGGCCTGCTCGAAGCCGAGGAAGGCGGCGACGCAGAAGCACAGGGCGGTGCCGATGCCCGCGCCGCTGAGGGTGTCCGGGTTGAAGGCGTGCAGGGACAGTCCCTCCTTCGCCGGGTCGGCGATGGCCGCGATGTCGAAGATGACCACGAGGACGACCTCGATGATCAGCAGGACACCGAGCACGCGCGCGTTGAGGTCGATCTTCAGCCAGCCGAGCGCGCCGACCAGGAGGACGGCGAGGAGGGCCGGTATCCACCAGGCGACCTCCATCTCGAGGTACGTGGCGAACAGCCCGGAGACCTCGAAGCCGAAGATGCCGTAGATGCCGACCTGGAGGGAGTTGTAGGCGACGAGTGCGACCATCGCGGCGCCGGAGCCGGCCGTGCCGCCGAGGCCGCGGGAGATGTAGGCGTAGAAGGCGCCGGCGTTGTGGACGTGCCGGCTCATCTCGGCGTACCCGACGCTGAACAGGGCGAGGACGGCGCCGAGGATCACGAAGAGCAGCGGCTGGCCGAGGATGCCCATCACCCCGAAGGTCGTGGGCATGACACCCGCGACGACCATCAGGGGCGCGGTGGCGGCGAGCACGGACAGCAGCAGGCCCGTGGTGCCCAGCCGGTCGGCGCGCAGGGCGCGGTCCTGTCCTTTGAACGTACTGATGCCACCGCCGTCGGCGGTGGCTCTGCTCGTACTGGAACTGCCCGTCGTCATCGAATGACCGTCCTTCGTCGGGTCGGGGGCGCTGGTGTGCGGTCGGTGTCGGTGCGGGTTCGTCGGGGCGGTGCGGGTTGTCCGAGGCGGTGCGGGTTGTCCGCGGTTATGGCCGTCGGGGTGGGTGGCCGTCAGGGATGTCGCCGTCGAGGGTGTGCGGCCGTCGGATGTGCTGTGCTCCTGCCGCCGCCCCTAGGCCGTGCCGAGGGCGGTGTCGCGGGCGGTGCGGAAGGCGGCGTACGGATCGCGATCGGGGTAGGACCAGGGCGACGGGGTGGCGTGTTCGCCGATGCGGTGGAAGAGGGCGGCGGCCTCGGCGCCCCGGCCCTCGCACACCTTTGCGTGCGCGAGGAAGTTCAGGTCGATCAGCCGGCGCGGGTGGCCCTCCTGCTCCCACTCCAGCCACCAGTCGAAGGCGGCCCGCATCACCTGCCGGGCCCGGCGGCCCGTCCAGTGCCCGGAGGCGACCGCGTCCCGCGGCTCGTGGCCGGCCGCCGCGAGGACGCGATAGCGCTCGGCGTGCGCGATGACCGGCAGGACGGCGAGCGGGGAGTCGGCGGGCGCCTGCTCCGCCGCCGCGTTGGCGAAGTCGTAGACCTCGTGCAGCGGGTCGGTGCCGGTGCCGGACTGGTGCTCGGCGAGCCGGGCGATCATCAGGTGGTGGGCGTGGTGGTGGTCGGCGTACCGGGCGCGCACCTCGGCGAAGAGGCGGCGCACCTCCGGCTCGGCGCCGAGGTTCTTCTCCAGCATGAGCAGCCCGAGCCAGGGGGTCGGATCGGCGGGCGCCAGCGCGGCGGCGGCGTGGCAGGACTCGCGGGCCCGGACCGGCTTCTCCTTGCCGCGCAGGGCGCGCCGCACCTGGGCGAGGCCCAGCAGAACGGCGGCGTCCACGGAGTCCGGCTCGGCGAGCAGCCAGTCGCGGGTCCAGGGGACGCAGTACTGCTCCTGGGCGAGGACGGTGACGCGGTGCCCTCTGCGGTCCCAGTCGTCGCCGGTTCTGGCGAGCAGCGAGCGTGCCGTCTGCCACCTGCCCTGGGCGAGGGCGGAGCGGGCGGCGGCGAGCTCGGCGTCGTCGAGGGCCGCGTCGTAGGCATGGGCAGCGCGCTTTCGGCCGCGGCCCAGAGGGGGTGGTGGGGACACCGGCTTGGGTCCTGTGGTGAGCAAATCGTGGACTGTCATCAAGCGATCACTCGCAGCAAACCCCCGCCAAGGGTTCACGTCAAGTGCCGCAGACGCGTTACACGCGTCAACTACTGTTACTGATGGGGCAGTTGCGACATTCAACCTGTCCACAATGCCGGATTTGTTCGTACTGTGTGGCGTACGTCATGGCGGTGTCCGTTTGGGCACCGCACGATGGTGGAACGCGCACGCCGGGCCAGGGGCCGCTACAGTCGGCCCTTAACGCACCCCGTCCCAGCCCGGCAGGATTCGAGGTACGCAGCGTGTCGCTCCAGATCCTCATACTCGCCGTGACCGCCGCGTGCTGTCTTGGATTCGGATTCGTCCTCCAGCAGAACGCGGCCCAGAAGGCTCCGCTCAGCGACTTCCTCTCGCCGCGGATCCTGCTGGACCTGATGAAGGTGCCGCGCTGGCTCGGCGGCATCGGCCTGATGGTGGTCGGCATGGCCCTGGGCGCGATGGCCCTGGGCCAGGGCGAGATCTCCCTGGTGGAACCCCTGCTCGCGACGAACCTGCTGTTCGCGCTGATGCTCTCCCGCCGTCAGACCAAGCAACCCCTCGGACGCCAGGGCTGGACCGGCCTCGCGCTGCTCGCGGGCGGTGTGACGGCGTTCATCGTGGCCGGCCAGCCGACCGGCGGCACGGCCACCAGCGACCCGTTCCGGCACTGGCTGATCATCGGCGTCATGGTCGGCGTGGCCCTGCTGCTGACGGCGTACGCCAAGCGTTCCCGGCTCAGCTCGGGCCCCGCGCTGCTGGCGACCGCAGCCGGTCTTCTCTACGGCGTGCAGGACGCCCTGACCCGGGTGACCGGGGAGCGGTTCGCCGAGGGCGGCATGGCGGAGGTCCTGACCGGCTGGCAGCCGTACGCCGTGGTGGCGCTCGGCCTGACCGGGCTGATCCTGGTCCAGAGCGCCTTCGAGACGGCCTCCCTGCGCATGTCCCTGCCCGCTCTGACCGCCGCCCAGCCGCTGGCCGGCATCCTCTGCGGCGTCGGCTTCCTCGGCGACCGGCTGCGCACCGACGCGGGCGCGCTGGCCTGGGAGGCGGCCGGGCTCGCCGGGATCGTGGTCGGCATCATCATGCTCGGCACGCACTCGGCGATGCCGTCCGGGGCGATCCAGCCGAAGCGCACGCCGGCCTTCCAGACGCCCTGACCGCGTCCGGGCCGTCCCTGCTTGGATGGCCCCATGAGCTCTGCTGACGAGATCCTCGACATCGTCGACGAGAACGACCGGGTCGTCGGACGGTCCCCGCGCGGCGAGGCCTATGCGAAGGGGCTGCGTCACCGCTGCGTCTTCATCGAGGCACGCGACGCCGAGAACCGCCTCTTCGTGCATCGCCGCACCCCCACCAAGCTGGTGTTCCCCTCCCAGTACGACATGTTCGTGGGCGGGGTGGTCGGCGCGGGCGAGTCGTACGACGACGCCGCCCTGCGTGAGGCGGAGGAGGAGCTCGGGGTGAGCGGGCTGCCCCGGCCGACGTTCCTGTTCAAGTTCCTGTACGACGACGGCGCCGGGCAGACCTGGTTCTCGGCCGTGTACGAAGTGCGCTGCGAGCTTGAGGTGAGCCCTCAGGTCGAGGAGGTCGCCTGGCACGACTTCCTGCCCGAGTCCGAGGTGGAGCGGCGGCTGACGGACTGGGCGTGGGTGCCGGACGGCCTGGCGGCGTACGAGCGGCTGCGGGCCCATCGCGCCGCCCGCTGAGCCGGCCCCGGGCGGCTGGCTCCGGCGTCGTCCCGGCGGAGCGGAGCCACCCGCTGAGCCGGCCCCGGCGGGCGGATCCGGCTACGTCCCCGGCGGAGCGGCCGGATAAGGTCGGGCATGTGAGCGAGTTCGTGCGAAACGTCCGGCTGTGGTTCGCGCCGCAGGAGGTGCGCCAGGAGGGCGGCACCCCCGACTACCGGTTCTCGCTGGCGAACGAGCGCACCTTCCTGGCCTGGCTGCGGACCGCGCTCGCGCTCATCGGCGGCGGCTTCGCGGTCGACCAGTTCCTGCCGGACCTGCGCTGGGGGTGGCGGGTCGGCCTGGCCCTCGCGCTGCTCGCGGCCGGCGTGCTGTGCTCGCTGCGCGCGGTCAATCACTGGGTGCGCTGTGAGCGGGCGATGCGCCGGGGCGAGGACCTGCCGGTGTCCCGCTTCCCCGCGGTGCTGAGTCTCGTGGTCGCCGTCGTGGCCGTCGCGATGGTCGTCGTCGTGCTCGTCGGGTGGGAGGGGTGAGCGCCTCGGCAGCAGCGGAGCCGCTACGGGACCCGGGACTGCAGCCCGAGCGGACGCGGCTGGCTTGGCGCCGTACGACGCTGTCCGGCACCGTGGCCGCCGTGCTCGCCATGAGGACCGCGCTGCACGGGGGTGTCTCGGTGACCGGGGCCCTCGTCTGCGCGCTGTGCTGCTGTCTGTGGCTGGGCTTCCTGGCCCTCGCCCACCGCCGTATCCGTGCCCTCACGTCCTCACCCCGGCCCGTGCCCCTGGCGCCCCGGCACGCCACGGCGACCGTCCTGATCACGGTGGCCCTGGCCGCGTGCGGGGCGGCGCTGCTGTTCTGAGGCCGAACGGGGCGGCGCAGGGCCCTTTTCTCGCCCCCGCCGCCCCTACCCGTCCCATCCATCCCCGGGGGCTGCCGCCCCCGGACCCCCGCTTCGGCCTGAACGGCCTCGTGCTCAAACGCCGGACGGGCTGAAAAACTCAGCCCCTCCGGCGTTTGAGGAGCGGGGTCTGGGGCGGAGCCCCAGAAGGATGGGACGGGTAGGGGCGGCGGGGGCGAGAAACTGTTCGGGCCGCCCACCCACCGCTACTCCGCCCCCTCTGCCTCCTGCCCCTGCTCCTGCCACAACCCGTCCGGTGTCGCCGCCTCCTCCGTGTCCCAGTCCACGGTGACCACGATCTTCCCCCGGGTGCGGCCCTCCTGGTTCAGCCGGTGGGCGTCCGCCGCGCGCTCCAGCGGGAACGTCTCCGAGACATGCACGGTCACCACGCCCTGTTCCGCCAGCTCGGACAGCCGCAGCAGATCCTCGGCGTCCGGGCGGACGAAGTAGTAGCGGCCGCCGTAGTCCACGACGTCGGGGTCGGCGATCGACACCAGGCGGCCCTCGGGCGCCAGCAGATTGGCGGACGCCTTCAGCGCGTCACCGCCGACCGTGTCGAATGCCGCGTTCACACCCTCGGGGGCCAGCCCGCGCACGCGTTCCGTGAGACCGTCGCCGTACTCCACGGGTTCCCCGCCGAGGCCGCGGACGAAGTCGTGGTTGCGCTCGCTCGCCGTGCCGATCACCCGGGCACCCAGATGGCGGGCGAGCTGGACGGCGATCGAGCCCACGCCGCCCGCCGCGGCGTGCACCAGGACGGTCTCGTCCCGCTTGACCTGGAGCACCCTGGTCAGGACCTGGTACGCGGTCAGCCCCACCAGAGGCAGTCCGGCCGCCTCCTCCCAGGTGAGGTTGCGGGGCTTGCGGGCGAGGGTGCGCACGGGAGCGGCGACGTACTCGGCGAAGGTGCCCCGGGAGAGGAAGTCCTCACGGACGTATCCGATGACCTCGTCGCCGACGCCGAACTCCGTGACGGATACGCCCGGCTGCACCACCACACCCGCGACGTCCCACCCCGGAACCACCGGGAAGACCGGTTCGATCAGCCGGTCCATGTAGCCCTCGCGGCACTTCCAGTCGACCGGGTTGACCGCCGCCGCCCGCACCTTGACCAGCACGGAGTCGGGCCCGACCCGTGGGTCGCGCACATCTCCGTATGCGAGCGCCTCGGGCCCGCCGTAGCTTGAGTAGCTGATCCCCTTCATGGCTCCGACCCTCCGGGGTGACCGCACGCCACGCAAGCCGAATGGCCGGATATGCGGCGTTCGCGTGGCAGCCTGTCGCACGTCATCACCCGCTCCTCCGAAGGTGAGCACCATGACCACCCTCCACACGGAACACCGCTCCCACACCCACGCCCACGGCCCCGCCTGCGGACACACCGCGGTGCCGCACGGCGACCACACCGACTACGCGCACGACGGCCATCTGCACCGCGAGCACGCCGGGCACTGGGACGAGTGCGAGGCGGACGGACACCACGCGCACGACGGCCACGCCCATCAGCACGGCGCCGACTGCGGGCACGAGAGTGTGCTGCACGGCGACCACGTCGACTACCTCCACGACGGCCACCGGCACGCCGCGCACGACGGCCACTGGGACGATCACTGAGCTCGGAGGCGCATCGCCGAGTCCAGAAACGCCCCATGAACAGCTCCCCGGCGCCCGGCGCGGGGAGCTGTCGGCCTATCGTGGCCCCGATCACGTTCGGCTCCCGCACTGGACTACATACCGACTGGTCGGCATCATGAGACAGGTCCCGTTCACCTGCCTTTGAGGAGCCCTGTATGAGCCCCGACCATCCGCCCGGACTCGATCTCGAACGGCTGCGCGGCCTGCTCGAGCGCGAGCTGCCCGGTCTGGCGCAGGGTCCGCTGACCGGCCGGCTGATCGAGGGTGGACGGTCGAACCTCACCTACGCGGTCTCCGACGGCACCTCGAACTGGGTCGTACGACGTCCTCCGCTCGGCCATGTCCTCGCCACGGCGCACGACATGAAGCGTGAGCACCGGGTCATCAGCGCCCTGTACCCGACGGACGTGCCGGTGCCGCGGCCGGTGCTGCTGTGCGAGGACGAGGAGGTGCTCGGGGCTCCGTTCTACGTGATGGAGTTCGTCGAAGGCACCCCGTACCGCACCGCCGACCAGCTGGCCCCGCTCGGCCCGGAGCGCACCCGGGGCGCGGTGCTGTCGCTGGTGGACACCCTCGTCGAGCTGCACGCGGTGGACCCGGCTTCGGTCGGCCTCGAGGACTTCGGGCGGCCCGAGGGCTTCCTGGACCGCCAGCTGCGCCGCTGGGGCAAGCAGCTGGACGCCTCCCGCAACCGTGAGCTGGCCGGCATCGACGAGCTGCACGCGACGCTCGGCCGACAGCTGCCCACATCCCCCGCCGCGACCGTGATCCACGGCGACTACCGCCTCGACAACGTCCTGATCGGCGAGGACGACCGGATCAAGGCGATCCTCGACTGGGAGATGTCGACGCTCGGCGACCCGCTGACCGACCTGGGCCTGCTGGTGATGTACAGCATGCCGCTGGGCATGGCGCAGTCCCCGGTCTCCACGACCGCCGAGGCACCCGGGCACCCCGCACCCTCCGAACTCATCCAGCGGTACGCCGAACGCTCCGGGCGCGATGTCTCCGCGGTCTCCTGGTACACGGCGTTCGCCTGGTTCAAGCTCGCCGTGATCCTGGAGGGCATCCACTACCGCTACACGCTGGGCCAGACGGTCGGCCGCGGTTTCGACCGCATCGGCGACCTGGTCCCGGTCTTCATCGAGCACGGCCTGACCACTCTTCAAGAAGGCATCCAGGAGGGCTGACGGACATGGACTTCGCGTTCGACGCACGCACCGAGGAACTGCGCGCCAAACTGCTGGCCTTCATGGACGAGCACGTCTACCCGGCCGAGGCGGTCGCGGAGGAGCAGCGGGCGGCGCTGGCGTCCCCGTGGGACACCCCGGCCGTGGTGGAGGAGCTCAAGGCCGAGGCCCGCAGGCAGGGTCTGTGGAACCTCTTTCTGCCCGACACCGAGTACGGCGCCGGTCTCACCAACCTCCAGTACGCCCCGCTCGCCGAGATCACCGGCCGTTCCCCGCACCTGGCACCGACGGCCACGAACTGCGCGGCGCCCGACACCGGGAACATGGAGGTGCTGTCCCAGTTCGGCGACGAGCAGCAGAAGAAGCAGTGGCTGGAGCCGCTGCTGGCGGGTGAGATCCGCTCGGCGTTCGCGATGACCGAGCCGGACGTGGCCTCCTCGGACGCCACCAACATCACCACGCACATACAGCGGGACGGCGACGAGTACGTCATCACCGGCCGCAAGTGGTACATCTCCGGGGCGATGAACCCGGACTGCAAGATCCTCATCGTGATGGGCAAGACGGACCCGGACGGCGCGGACATCCGCCGTCAGCAGTCCATGGTCCTGGTCCCCCGCGACACCCCGGGCGTCACGATCAAGCGCGCCATGCAGGTCTTCGGCTACGAGGACCACTCCCACGGCGGCCACGCCGAGGTGATCTTCGACCACGCGCGCGTGCCGGTGTCCAACCTCATCGGCGAGGAGGGCGGCGGCTTCGCCATCGCCCAGGCCCGGCTCGGCCCCGGCCGGATCCACCACTGCATGCGGCTGATCGGCATGGCCGAGCGGGCGATCGAGCTGATGTGCCGCCGGGCCGCCTCCCGCACGGCCTTCGGCAAGGCGCTGGCCCAGCAGGGTGTGGTGCACAACTGGATCGCCGACGCGCGGGTGACCGTGGAGCAGCTGCGGCTGCTGGTCCTCAAGACCGCCTGGCTGATGGACACCGTCGGCAACAAGGGTGCCCACACCGAGATCCAGGCCATCAAGATCGCCACCCCGCGCGCGGTCGTCGACATCCTCGACCGTGCGATCCAGCTGCACGGCGCGGGCGGCGTCAGCCAGGACTTCCCGCTGGCCGAGCTGTACGCCGGGGCGCGCACGCTGATGATCGCGGACGGGCCGGACGAGGTGCACCAGCGGTCGCTGGCGCGCCGGGAGTTGAAGAAGTACCTGTGAGCTGAAGTCCCGGTCAGCTAGGGCCGCAGAGCCCTCAGCAGCAGGTCGGCCAGGTGGTCGGCGAGCTGCTGGGGGCTCATCGGGCCGTCGGGGCGGTACCAGGTCGACAGGTGGTGCACGGAGCCGAAGTGGTAGTCGACCACCAGGTCGGCCGGGGTGGCCGTGGAGAAGACGCCCGTCTGCTGGCCCTCTTCGATGAGCGCACGGAAGCGTTCGTGGTAGCGCCGGCGCTCGGCGCGCACCTGTTTGTTCTTCTCCGGGCTCAGGTGGTGCATCGAGCGGAAGAAGATCATCGCGTCGTCGAGGTTCTCGATGGTCGTCACCACGACGTCCGCCGCGGCGCCCCGAAGCCGCTTCTCGATGGGCTCGTCGGCGTCCGCGAACGCGTCGAGCCGCTCCTGCTGGACGCGCAGCACGCGCGCGTACACCTCGTGCAGGAGGTCGTCCTTGGAGCCGAAGTAGTGGTACAGCGCGCCCTTGGTGACGCCTGCCGCCTCCACGATCTCCTGCACCGAGGTGCGGTCGTAGCCCTGCTCCGCGAAGAGCCGGGTGGCGGCGGCGAGCAGCCGCTGCGGGACGGGCGTACCGTCTCCGTCCGTCGTCCTGGCCACTGTGCCGCCACCTGCCCTTCCGAGGTGTTCCGCTTGCCTTCGTGCCGTGCGCTGTCTAGCCGTTGTTCGCGCGGGAACGGAGTTCCCGACGGAGGATCTTCCCACTCGCCGTCTTCGGCAAGTCGGGCAGGACCTCCACCTGCCGCGGGTACTTGTAGGCGGCCAGTCTCTCCCGGCAGTACGCCGCGAGTGCGTCGGGGTCCGCTTCGGCACCCGGACGGAGGCTGATGTACGCCTTGACGGTCTCTCCGCGGTACCCGTCGGGCACGCCGACGACGGCCGCCTCGCGCACCGCCGGGTGCGTGTAGAGCACGTCCTCGACCTCGCGCGGCCAGACCTTGAAGCCGGACGCGTTGATCATGTCCTTCTTGCGGTCGACGACGTACAGCCAGCCCTCGGCGTCCATGAAACCGATGTCGCCGGTGCGCAGTTCGCCGTCGGGGAAGGTCTCGGCGGTGGCGTCGGGGCGGCGCCAGTAGCCGGGGACGACCTGCGGTCCCCGGACGACGATCTCGCCCTGCTCGCCGAACGGCACCTCCTCGCCCTGGTCGTCGACGATCCGTACGACCGTCTCGGGCCCCGGCACGCCCACGGCGAGCGTCCCGGAGGCCGGGTCGACGGGGGCCTCCAGGCCGGGCGGTACGGCGGCGCAGGGGGCGGTGCACTCGGTGAGGCCGTAGCCGTTGCGGATGTACGGCCCGAAGCCGGCCCGGAACTTCTCCACCAGGGCGGGCGGCAGCGGGGCGCCGCCGGAGGAGATGTTGACGAAGGACGCGAAGTGCTCGCGGCGGACGTCCGGGTGGGCGGCCAGCGCCATGAAGGCGGTCGAGGGGCCGACGGTGTAGTGCGGCCCGTGCTCGGCGAACGCGTCGAGCACGACGCCCGCCTCGAAGCGGTACGCCAGCACCAGCAGCCCGGCGCTGTTGAGGCAGGCGGCGAACTGGGCGACCATCCCGGTGATGTGGAACAGCGGCGCCATCGCGAAGTAGACGGGCGCCTCGGGCAGCGCGAGGCCGGTGCGCTGCCGCTCGGCGTTGTACATGATGTTGCCGTGGGTGTTGGTGGCGCCCTTGGGCGTGCCGCTGGTGCCCGAGGTGTAGCTGATCAGCGCGATGTCGGAGGGGCCGGGGTCGCGGCCCTGCGGCGCCTTGTGCCCGCCGCGCGCGACCGCCGCGAGGTCGTCGGCGTCGGCGGCCTGCGGGAGCCGTTCGAAGGTGAGCACGCGCGCGTCGCCGCGGGTCTGGAAGTCCAGCTCGCACCCGGTGAGCACGATCCGTACGGGCGAGCCGGCGGCCGTCTCGCGCAGATACGACTCCCAGGCCCGGTCGGAGCAGATCAGCGCGGCCACGTCGCCGTCCCTCAGGACGTGGGTGACCTCCCCCGACTTGTACATCGGGTTGACGGGCACGACGACCGCCCCCGCCTTCCAGGCGCCCAGCACGGCGAGCACGAAGTGCGGGGAGTTCTGCAGCAGGACCGCCACCCGGTCGCCGCGCTCCAGGCCGCGCTCGGCGAGGTGCCCGGCCACGGAGTCGCTGAGCTCGTCGACCTCGCCGTAGGTCAGACGGCCGTCGAAGTAGGCGAGGAAGGGCCGGTCGGGGCTCTCGGCGGCGACGCGGCGCAGGGCGTGCACGAGGGAGTCGTCCGGCGTTATCGAGGCGCGCTGGGTGTCGCTGAGCAGCGAGAGCCAGGGCTTGGCCGCGTATCGGGAGCCGGTCACCGGGTCTCCTCCCACTTCTGCTGGAGGTGGTTCATGCCGGCCAGCCAGCGGTCGGGATCACCGGCGCGCGCCTCGTAGAACCCGGCGACCTCGGGGTGCGGCAGGATCAGGAAGCGGTCCTCCTCCATGCCCTTGAACAGGGCGTCCGCGACGTCCTCCGGCGCGATGGCGGTGGGCTTGAGCACCAGGTCACCGGCGGTGCCGGTGGCGGCGAGCATGTCGGTGCGGACGCCCTGCGGGCAGATCGCGTGGACCTTGATCCCGCGGTGCCGGTACGTCAGCGACAGGTACTCGGCGAAGGCGTACGCCCCGTGCTTGGTGACGGCGTAGGGCGCGGCGCCGATCATGGTGAGCAGCCCGGCGGCGGAGACGGTGGAGACGAAGCGTCCGCTGCCGCGCTCCAGCCACTCGGGAAGGAGGGCGTGCGCGGCCCGGACATGAGCCATGACATTGACGTCCCAGGACAGCGACCACGCCTTGTCGTCGCCGAGGTCGTCGAGATCCGGCCCGCCGAAGGCGACCCCGGCGTTGGCGCAGTAGACATCGACGACACCGCCGAGCGCGTCCCGTGCGTCGGCGACGACCGCGGAGGCGTCGCCGGGGACAGCGATCCCGCCGATCTCGTCGGCGACGGCAGCGGCCTTGGCGGCGTCCAGGTCGTTGACGACGACCCGGGCGCCCGCGGCGGCGAACCGACGGGCGAGCGCGGCCCCGATGCCACCCCCCGCTCCGGTGACGACCACTCCGGCATCCTGCACGGCTTCCACCATTGGTCTCCTTCGACTGCGGCTCACCTTCGACGGCCAGACTAACCGGTCGGTATGTCCGATGGAAGGCCGACTGCCACCCCGCAGGGGCGCGGGGCCGTATCGATGTGCGGCTCCGCCGCGTGGGCGCGACGAGCCACGAACCACCGGCACCTTCCCCACAACCTGCGGGAGCAATACCGTGCCCCCCATGCGCCTATCCAGACGAGCTCTCCTCGCAGCGACAACGGCAGCAGCATCCCTACCTTCGGCAGCGGCGGCAGCCGAACGCACCGGCAACCTGCGCACCGGCTTCGAGCGCCTCGCAGCCGACGGCTACTCCGTCCTGGACGGCCAGAAGGTCGGGATCGTCACCAACCCGACCGGCGTGACCAGGGACGTCCGGCACATCGTAGACGTCATGCACGCCGACAAAAGGGTGAATCTGAAGGCCGTCTTCGGCCCCGAGCACGGTTTCCGCGGCACCGCCCAGGCAGGGGGCTCGGAGGGCCGCTACGACGACCCGGCGACCGGGCTCCCCGTCTACGACACGTACCTCAAGAGCGGCCGGCCGCTGGCCGACATCTTCACCGCCTCCGGCGTCGACACGGTCCTCTTCGACATCCAGGACGCGGGCGCCCGCTTCTACACCTACATCTGGACCCTCTACGACTGCATGGAGGCGGCCCAGCTCGCCGGCAAGCGCTTCGTCGTACTGGACCGGCCGAACCCCGTGACCGGCCGTTCCGCCCAGGGCCCCGTCCTGCACATGGAGTTCTCGACCTTCGTCGGGCGCAGGCCCATCTCGCAGGCGCACGGCATGACGGTCGCCGAACTGGCCAGGCTGTTCAACGGGGAGTTCCTCACCACCCCGGTGCCCCTGGAGACCGTACCGATGACGGGCTGGAAGCGGTCCGCGTTCTACGACGCCTGGGGGCTGCCCTGGGTGCCGCCGAGCCCGAACATGCCCACCCCGGACACCGCCCTGGTGTACTCGGGCACCTGTCTCTTCGAGGGCACCAACCTCTCCGAGGGGCGCGGCACCACCCGCCCCTTCGAACTGCTCGGCGCGGAGGGCATCGACCGGCGCTGGGCGGCAGCGGCCAACGAACTGCGCCTGCCCGGCGTGCACTTCAGGGAGGCGTACTTCGCGCCGACGTTCTCGAAGTTCCAGGGCAAGACCGTCGGCGGCGTACAGATCCATGTCCACGACCGCGCCGCCTACGACCCCGTCCGCACCGGAGTCGCCCTGCTGGTGACCGCCAAGAAGGTGTGGAGCGGGTTCGCCTGGCGCTCGGACAACTGGATCGACAAGCTCACCGGGAACAACCGGGTCCGCACGCTGATCGACGCGGGCACGAGCGCCGACGAGGTGGTCGCGGACTGGCAGCGGGAACTGTCGGCGTTCCGCCGGACCCGCCGGGAGTATCTGCTGTACACATGAACGGCCCACGGATGAGTGACGACGTATGGCCATTCCCGCCCGCCGGCAGGACGATGCGCCCGTAGCGCACCGTCACGGGGGCAAGGGGGCCTGTCATGGCGAAACCGGCAGTGGGCGTGACTCCTTACTGGGAGCTGACCTTCGACGCGGACGGGGACCCGGACGCCGGACGGCGGGACCGGCTGCTGGCCGGGGTGGCTCGGCACGACGTCCGTGATCTGATCGTCTTCGCGCACGGCTGGAACAGCGACCGCTCCGGCGCGACCCGGCTCTACGACGGCTTCTTCGCCCCGATCCCGCGCCTCGTGCCGGAGGCGAGGGTCGGGTACGTGGGCGTGGTCTGGCCGTCGATGCGGTTCTCCGACGAGCCGATCCCGGACTTCCCGCGGGCCGTGGCGGCCGAGATGCCGCGCCGGCCGGTGCTCGACAAGGACACGCGGCACGCGCTCCTGGAGACGTTCCCGGGGCGGGCCACCGTGATCGACCAGATCGCGCGGCTGCTGGACCAGCAGCCGCGCGAGGAGGCCGAGTTGGATGAGTTCGGGCGGCTGGTGCGGCTGCTGGTGGACGTCGTGCCGCCGGGGCCGCAGGCGCTGTTCGCCGCGGACACGCTGTGCGAGGGGGTGCCGCAGGACTCGCCGGACCTCTTCGCCGGCCCCACGGCGGCCGTGTGCGAGGACTTCGCGCAGGCGCTGACCCATCTCGAAGCGCCGGACGGCACGCCGGAAGGTGCGGCGTCCTTCTCGTTTCCGAACCCGTGGGAGGGCGCTCACGAGCTGCTGCGGCAGGCGACGTACTACGCGATGAAGCGGCGTGCGGGAACGGTGGGCGAGCGCGGGCTCGGCCGGGTCGTGGGGCAGCTGGCCGCGGGCTCCCCCGAGGTGCGGGTGCATCTCGTCGGGCACAGCTTCGGCGCGCGGCTGGTGTCGTTCGCGCTGCGCGGACTGCCGAAGGGTGTGCGCACGGTGAAGTCCGTGACCCTGCTCCAAGGCGCCTTCTCGCACTACGCGTTCGCGTCCCGGCTGCCGCACGACACCCGGGCGGGCGGGGTGCTGGAGGGCCAGCACAACCGCATCGACGGACCGCTGGTCTGCTGCTACTCACGGCACGACTCGGCCCTGTCCACGATGTACCCGCTGGCCTCCCGCATGGCCGGGGACGCGCGCGGTATCGCGGCGCCGGACGTCGGCCGGATGCTGGGCGCCAAGTGGGGTGCGATGGGGCACGACGGGGTGCAGGCGGTGCCGGGGACGAAGTCGTACAAGCTGGCGGACGCGCTGAAGGCGAAGCTGCCGGCGTCGGGCTGCGTGAACGTCGACGCGGCGGGGGTGGTCAAGCGGGGCGGGCCGCCCGCTGGGGCGCACAGCGACATCGTGCACCGCGAGCTGGCGCAGCTGGTGCTGGCGGCGGGGCGCATCCGCTGACCCCGCCGCCTGCCGCTCAGGTCACCTGTGTGACGTGAACTCCACGACCTGCTGATACGTCGGCCGGTTCTGCCAGCTGATCTTGCCGTGCTTGATGCCGCCCAGGGTCCGCTGGACGATGGAGTCGGCGCACCACTGGTCGCCCGCCGCGCACTGGTCGTCACCGGGGTAGACCTGGGCCGCGGTCTTGCCGGCGGCCTCCTTCAGGGTGCTGATCAGGATGTCCCGGCAGGCGGCGAGGCTGCCCCCGCCGCAGTACTTCCGGTCGAGCGGGCCCTGTACGGACTCGCCGAGCACGGCCCGGATGTCCTTGTCGACATAGCTCCACCAGCCGTACTGGAAGGAGCTTCCGGCGTGCGAGCCGGTCGGGCCGTGCCCGGCCGACGGGGACTCGTCGATGGGCAGGCTCGCGGTCATCGCGGCGTACAGCTCGCTGCCGAGGCCCGGTTCGAACTCGGCCTTCACCAGCAGCGGCCACCACGCGTCCAGGATGCGGATCGCGTCGGCGTCCGCGTACTTCTTCGACCCGGCGGACGTCTCGGTGCGCTTGCCGCCGGCCGACAGCCACGTCCGGAGCTTGGTCACGGCCGCCGCTGCCGTGGTGTCGGTCACCGGGGAGCTGCCGACCACCTTGAGCACATCCGGCAGGACGTCCTCGGCGCGCAGGTCGGCGAGGCCCGCGTCGGCCATCGCCTTCACCAGGGAGGCGCGGGTCACGCCGCCCGCGTCGACCAGCTTCTTCACCCGGCTCTCCAGCAGATTGCCGCGGTGCACCGAGCCGTCGCCCCAGGGCGCGGTCGTGTAGTCCTTGGCCTGCTTGTTGTTCCAGGAGATGTAGTAGTCCTGGTCGATGGAGTTGGGGTGCTCGGACGGCGGGGTGTAGGTCGCCGTGTTCGTCGCCGGGTCCCAGCCGCGCCATTCGTACGGCTGCCGCGCCCAGACCGGGAACTCCGCGTCGACCCCGGTGGCACGCACCGGGTTGTTGCCGCTGTTGTAGTAGGCCGTGTGCTCGGAGTCGGCGTAGAACCAGTTGAAGGTGTAGGTGATGTGCTGCGCCGCCCTCTGGAAGTCCTCGGGGCCCTTGACGTAGTCGGGGTCGTTCAGCATCTGGAAGCCGATGATGGAGTCGGCCTCGTGCATATAGGAGGAGCGCAGGGTGGTGTAGGCGACCTTCTTGCCGCCGACGGTCGCGCGGTGGGTGACGGGACCGTACTTCGTGCGCCAGACCCGCATCGTGTAGGAGCCCGCGGGGGTGCTGTCGGCGGTCGTGGGCTTCCAGGCGTTCTTCTGCTCGATCTTCTCCATCGCCGTGCAGGTGCCTCGGTAGAGGTAGTGGTAGTCGTCCTGGCACAGCTCGACGGCGTAGGTGTCGATGATGTCCTGGCCGGAGGTGGTGGCGCTCCACGAGTAGTCCTGGCCGCGGCCGAGCTCGACGTACATGCTCAAGCCGGCGAAGGAGGCGCCGCGGGCGCTGATGCCGGGGCCCTGGATCTCCTGGAGGAGCAGCAGCTGGGGTGCGAAGTAGCCGGTCTGCGGTCCGAAGACGGCGACCGGGTGGCCGCTCGCGGTGTGCTCGCCGCCGACCACGAGGGCGTTGGACATGCCCCGCTTCGCCGAGGTCATGGCCGTGCGGGCGGCCGTGGTCGAGGCGGTGGACGCCGCCGCGCCGGACGCGCTGCCCGTGCGGTCGTACACGAGCTGCTCCTCGCTCACCGAACCGGCGTCGGGCAGGGCCCCGCCCTGCGGGTCGGCGGGCTTGGTGGCGTACGGGAAGCTCTTGTCGTGGACGGTGACGACGGCCTCGGGGTCGTTGCGCTCGCGGAACGACTCCCACAGCTCGGTGCCCTCGGCCACGCCGTACTTCTCCTGGGCGGCCAGCAGGGAGATCGCGTTGTTGACCTCGCCGCCGCCTCCGGAGCCGAACAGGGCGCCGATCACCGAGCCCAGCGCGACCAGGTCGGTCTGCTTGAAGTGCTCGATCGTGCCGGCGTTGGTGACGGAGTCCTTGTGGCCGGTCAGGACGTACTCGCCGGGGAAGTAACGGCCGCTGTCGGAGGCGTCGATGTAGGCGTTGATGCCGTCGAGGTAGGCCTTGGCGTCGGCCAGGGCCAGCCGGCCGCGTTCGCCGTTGGAGGCCACGGCGCTGTCGATCTGCGCCTGGAGCTCGGCCTCGGTATACGGCGCGTTGCGCCAGAACTGCTGCTCAAGGCCCTGGTTGGAGGGCGCGCCGCCCGCGAAGGTGGTCAGTTGGCCACGTCCGACGTGGCGGAATACGTCCATCAGCCACAGCCGGTCCTGGGCCGCGGCATAGCCGGCCCCGAACTCCGTGCCGTATCTGGTGGTACCGGTGATGTGCGGCACACCCGTCTTCTTGTCACGGACGATCGTCACATCGCTGCGCCCTGCGGGACTGACGGTGGAGGCGACTTGGTCGGACGGGACGCCGAACGAGGCGTCGTTGAAGAAGTTGAGAATCGTCGCGTTGGTGAGGCCGGAGTAGCCCTTGGCCAGGTTGGCGTACGGTCCCAGCTGGTCCTCCGCGTGTTCCGGCTGGGTGCCGAAGGCCTGGTTGAGCAGGATCTGGGCGAGGGTGGCGTTGCCGTTCTGGCCCGGCGGCAGGATGTCGGAGCACTGGTTCCCGCAGTGGTCGTTCGCGGCGGTGGCCTCGGCCGCCGCGGCCGGGGACGCGGCGGCCGCCGGGGAAAGAGGTGACAAAAGACCGGCAATCAGCGCGCATACGGATGCCGCCTTCAGGAACCCGGGGGATCCGCCGGGAGTTCTCAGTCTGTTTGGCGCGGTGCGTGGGGTACGCCGTGGCATGGCAGCTCCTACCGACGAGGGTGGGCCGAGAAGTGTTACCGGCGGTATCCCCGGGATTGAAGATGAACATGCGTCAGTTTTTGAGTCACGAGGGATCGCTTTGGAGGTCATCGGAAATCGGATGGAGCCGAATCGCTTGTCGATACGTCTATTCGTCAACGCCGTGCGAAGGCCGTGCGGCAACGCCGAAGTGACCGAAGTACAGGTGCAGATGTGACGGAGGTGCAGGGCGATGGCCGGTTTCCGGAGTCTGGCGAGACAGGTGCGCGATCCGCGGTGCGATCTCGCGCTGCGGCGCTACTCGCTGCGTAAGTGCCTGGAGCGGTTCGCTCCTTACGGGCACAGGGCGACCTGGGACCACTTGTGCTCCCGGGCGGGATTCGGTCCCGAGGACCGCTCCCCCGACCCGGCGCGGCTCGTGGCCGCGTTGGAGGAGCTGGAGGAGGCGCGTTCGGTCTGGCTGGCCTACGAGGTCGAGTTCGCCGAGCGGCGCAAGAAGGAAAAGCACGACGGACTGCGCAGGCCGGGCAGCGTGGACGACTGGCACCGGCTGACCTGGGGTGGTTTCGGAGTCGCCTGGTGCGACGACCCCCGGGTCCACCCGCAGGAACCCCTGGCCGAGGTGCTGCGCCGACTGATCGCCGCGCTGGAGCGCGACCCGGGCGCGGAGTGCCCGGCATGCAGCGGGGGGCGGCTGATCTGGAAGTACGACCTGGCCCATGAACCCTCGTCGGGCCCGGTCTGCACGGACTGCGGGATCGTGGTGCCGCGTCCGGTGCTCACGCCCGAGGCGCTGGCCGCGGCCAGGCGCGGACGGCGGCTGCTGGTGTCCGCCTAGTACGACGGGGGTGCGCCGGGGATGCCGCACCCCCCTTTGCCGGGGCAGCGACGACGGTTGCCGGGCAGCGACAGCTGTCAGTGGTGACTGGCACCATCGACGCATGATCCAGGTGTGTCTCAACGGGCAGCGCGGAGCGGACGGCGGCGCCGTGGTGCCGCTCTCGCCCGAGGCGCTGGCGGACTCCGCGGCCGAGGCCGTCGCAGCCGGGGCCACGGACATCCACGTCCACCCCAAGACCCCCTGCGGACAGGACAGCCTGTCACCGCGGGTGCTCGCGCCGACCCTGCAGGCGATACGGGCCCGGGTGCCGGTGCCGGTCGGGGTGACGACGGGCGCGTGGGCGGAGCCGGATCCCGTGGCGCGGCTGGACCGTGTCCGCAGCTGGACGGTGTTGCCGGACCACGCCTCGGTCAACTGGCACGAGGAGGGCGCCGAGGACGTCGCGGCGGCGCTGATGGAGCGGGGCGTGGGCGTGGAGGCGGGCATCTGGTCCGGGACGGACGGGGCGGCCCGGTTCGCCGCCTCACCGCTGGGGCCGCGGGTGCTGCGGGTGCTGGCGGAGGTGACGGACCCATCGGCGCGGACGGCCGAGGCGACCGCGCGGGCGCTGCTGGCCGACCTGGGCCCGGCGTTCGGCCGCCCGGTGCTCCTGCACGGCGAGGACGCGGGTGCCTGGCCCGTGCTGCGGCTGGCGGGACGGCTGGGGCTGGCGACCCGTATCGGCCTGGAGGACACCCTCACACTGCCGGACGGGGAACGGGCCCTGTCCAACGCCCGGTTGGTGACCGAAGGGCTGATCCAGTACGGCCGGAAGCCCGAGTGCCGGGCCGAGGGACCGCGACGATAGCAGGGGCTAAACGGGTCGCTCCATCCCTTTCCCGTACGGACAGTTGGGGGCGATGAAACGCAACCCGAGCACCTGAAGGAGCCCCCTCATGTCGACACTGCGTGTCACCGCCGAAGTGCTGACCGTCCATGAACATCCCAACGCCGACGCGCTGGAGCTGGCCCAGGTGGGCCTGTACCGGGCCGTCGTCGCCAAGGGCGCGTACCGCACCGGTGAGGCCGCCGTGTACATCCCCGAGCAGGCGGTGCTGCCGGCCGGCCTGATCGAGGAGCTGGGGCTGACCGGGCGGCTGGCGGGCAGCGGGGCCGACCGGGTCAAGGCGGTGCGGCTGCGCGGTGAGCTGTCGCAGGGGATCGTGTGCCGGCCCAAGGCACTGGGCGAGGTGGATCTGACGCGGGCGGCGGCCGAGGGGACCGACTTCGCCGAGCTGCTCGGGATCACCAAGTGGGTGCCGCCGATCCCGCCGACGATGTCGGGCGATGTGGAGTCGGCGCCGGATCTGCTGCCGTGGGTCGACATCGAGAACATCCAGCGGTATCCGGACATCTTCACGCCCGGTGAGCCGGTGGTGCTGACCGAGAAGCTGCACGGGTCGGCGTGTCTGCTGACGTATGTCGCCGACGAGGAGCGGGTGTACGTCTCCTCCAAGGGCTTCGGTGCGAAGTCGCTGGCGCTGCGCGAGGAGGCGCGGAACCTGTACTGGCGGGCGGTGCGCGGTCACGGCGTCGCCGAGGCGGCGGCCCGGCTGGCCGAACGGCTCGGCGCCCGGCGGGTCGGCATCTTCGGCGAGGTCTTCGGGGCCGGCGTGCAGGACCTGACGTACGGCGCCGACGGTCGGCGCGAGACCCTGGGTTACGCGGCGTTCGACGTGTCCGCGGAGATCGACGGAAGCGTGCGCTGGCTGGACGCGGCGCAGGTCCTGGACGGGGAACTGCCCCTGGTGCCACGGCTGTTCGAGGGGCCCTTCGACATCGGGCGGGTGCTGGAGGTCGCGAGCGGGGGCGAGACCGTGTCCGGGCGCCACCTGCATCTGCGGGAGGGTGTGGTGATACGTCCGGCGGTCGAGCGGTACAGCGCGGTGACCGGCGGCCGGGCGATCGCGAAGGCCGTCAGCCCGGCCTACCTGACGCGCAAGGGCGGCACCGAGTACGAGTGAGCGGAGCCGACGGCTGCCCGCAGACCGCGGGCAGCCGGACTGCCTACGGCGCTGCAACGCCCTCAGAGGCGCGGGGCTGTGTCGATATGCGGGCTCCGCCGCGTGGGCGCGACCAGCCACACCCGACGCGCGCCCGCCCTCCGCCCCGAGGCGTCGAGTTCACAGGCGACCGAACCGACCGACCGAACCGTCACCGCCGACGCCCTCCCCCGCGCTCCACCATCAGTCGCGACCCCGCCATCCGCTCGCCGAAGGCGTCGTCCGGATTGGACAGGACGCAGCTGTCGAGGGAGAGACACCCGCAGCCGATGCAGTCCGTCAAGTGGTCGCGGAGGCGGTTGAGTTGCTTGATCCGCTCGTCCAGCTCGGAGCGCCACGCCTGCGACAGACGGGCCCAGTCCTCGTGGGTGGGGGTGCGTTCCTCGGGGAGTTCGGCGAGGGCGTCCCGGATCGTGGCCAGGGGGATGCCGACGCGCTGCGCGGCCCGCACGAAGGCGACCCGGCGCAGCGTGTCACGGGTGTAGCGGCGCTGGTTGCCGGAGGTGCGCCGACTGCTGATCAAGCCCTTCGACTCGTAGAAGTGCAGGGCGGAGACGGCGGCGCCACTGCGGGCGGAGAGCTGGCCGACCGTGAGCTCGTGAATCTTCTCGGGGATCTGGGGCACCCCTCAAACCTACCTACCCACGTCACCGCCCCGATCCGTTGACAGAGCCCCCGGCACCTAGCATGCTAAGCAGTTGCTTAGACATAGGCACAGGTATCACTCACTAGGCATACGTGACGCGGGAGGCCGGGACATGGCAGAGCCGAGGATCTTCACCTCCGTCGACGACCTGAGGTCGGCGGTGGGCGAGCAACTGGGGTACACGGACTGGCTGGAGGTCGACCAGAAGCGGATCGACCTGTTCGCGGAGGCCACCGGTGACCACCAGTGGATCCACATCGACCCGGAGAAGGCGGCCACCGGCCCCTTCGGGACCACCATCGCCCACGGCTACCTCACCCTGTCGCTGCTCCCGCTCTTCGGCCCCCAGCTCATCAAGGTCGAGGGCGTGAAGATGGGCGTCAACTACGGGACCAACAAGGTGCGTTTCCCCGCCCCGGTGCCCGTGGGCTCGCGGCTGCGGGCCACCGCGACGATCACCGGCATCGAGGATGTGACGGGCGGCGTGCAGGTGTCCGTCGCCTTCACCGTGGAGCGCGAGGGCGGGGACAAGCCGGTCTGCGTCGCCGAGTCCGTCTCGCGCTACTACCTGTAGCCGAAGAGCCGAACCCCTACTTCGCCCCCACCATCCGCAGCACGAGGTCGGCGTACAGCGCGCCGACCTCGTCCGGCGTCCAGGGGCCCTCGACGTTGAACCAGCGGGCCACGTCGATGCACAGCGACAGCACGGCGAGGGTCGTGCCCTTGACGTCCAGGACGTCGAAGTCGCCGGCCGCCACCCCGTCCTCGATGATCGCGCGCACCTCGGCGTCGCACTGCCGGCGCAGCGCGAGGATCTCGGCGCGGGCGTCCGGACCCAGCGAGTCGAGTTCGTACTGCACGACCCGCGCGGTGGTGCGCCCCCCGGCGTGCCAGCGGACGAAGGAGCTCACGGCGTCGGAGAGCCGCTCGGCGGGGGTGCCCTCGCGCCGGGCCGCGGTCCGCAGGATGTCCAGGGCCTTCTCGTGGCCGATCCTGCTGATGCGGTGGAGCAGCTCTTCCTTGGTCTTGTAGTGGATGTAGAGCGCGGCCGGGCTCATACCGGCGCGGCCCGCGATGTCCCGGGTCGTGGTGGCGTGGTAGCCGCGTTCGGCGAAGGCCTCCACGGCGGCGATCAGCAGCCGCCGGGCCGCGTCGGGCGTGACCTCGGCCCACGCCGACGTCTCGCCGCCGGCCGTCTCCTCCGCCGTACTCATCGCTCACTCGCCCCTCTCGCTGACAGAGGGACCACCATACCGCCCAGGGTGAGCGAGCGCTTAGCACGGCCCGTTCGGGCCGCCGGGGTTCTCAGAGCTTCTCGAAGGGGTGGTACGCGGGCCGGTCGGCCTCCTGCCGGTCCCGGATCACCTTGGCGAGCGTGAAGGCGGAGGTCACGAGATACAGGACGGCGATCGCGAGGAAGCCGCGCACCCAGGCGTCGGCGCTCAGTTTGAAGATGCCGATGGCGGTCGCGGCCATGGCGACCGCGAAGGAGGCGACCGCCTGGCCGTAGAAGGCGGCGGTGTTCTGCTGCTTGCCGGATGCGTCACTCATGGGGACAAGGGTCGGCGGATGTGGCCGCCGCCACATCCGCCGAAGTACTCAGAAGGCGGGCGGAGATACTCAGAACGCCGAAACGCCCGTGAGGGCCCGCCCGATGAGCAGCTTCTGGATCTGGCTGGTGCCTTCGTAGAGGGTCATCACGCGGGCGTCCCGCAGCAGCTTGCCCGCCGGGTACTCGTCGATGTAGCCGTAGCCGCCGAAGACCTGGAGGGCATTGTTGGCGGCGCGCACGGCCGCCTCCGAGGCGAAGAGCTTGGCCTTGGAGGACTCCACGGCGAAGGGCTGCCCGCGGTCGATCAGGTCGGCGACCCGCCAGGTCAGCAGCCGTGCCGCGTCCACGTCGACGGCGATGTCGCTGATCAGCTCCTGCACCAGCTGGTGGTGGGCGATGGACTTGCCGAACTGCTCGCGCTCGCCCGCGTAGCGGACGGCCGCGTCCAGCGCGGCCCGGGCCAGGCCGACACAGCCCGCGGCGACCGACATCCGCCCCTTGGCCAGGGCCGCCATCGCGACCGAGAAGCCCTTGCCCTCCTCCCCCAGCATGGCCGACGCGGGGACGCGTACGTCCTCCAGCACCAGCTCGGCGGTGGCCTGGCCGCGCAGGCCGAGCTTGCCGTGGATGGTGCGGCGGGTCAGGCCGGGCGTGTCGGTGGGGACCAGGAAGGCGGAGACGCCCTTGTGGCCCGGCGCGTCGGTGGACCGGGCGAAGAGCAGGACGACATCGGCCCAGGTGCCGTTCGTGATGAACATCTTGGTGCCGTTGACGACGTAGTCCCCGCCGTCGCGCACCGCCCGCGTGGACAGGTTCCCGGCGTCGGAGCCGGTGCCCGGCTCGGTGAGGCCGAAGCAGCCGACCAGCTCGCCCGCGGTGAGCCCCGGCAGCCAGCGGCGCCGCTGCTCCTCGCTCCCCCGGGCCGCGATCGTCTTGGCGACCAGGCCGAGGGAGACCGACACGATTCCGCGCACCGAGGAGTCGCCGCGTCCCAGTTCCTCCGTGACCAGGCAGTACGCGAGATGGTCGCCGCCCGAGCCGCCGTACTCCTCGTCGATCGTCAGGCCCAGGAAGCCGACCTCGCCGAGCTTCTTGACGAGGGCACGGTCCACTTCCTCCGCCCGGTCCCACTCGACGACGTTCGGCGCGATCTCGCGGTCCACGAAGTCCCGGGCGAGTCGGCGGACAGCGGTCTGCTCCTCGCTGAGCTCCAGGTTCATGCAGAGTCACCCCATTGAAAGCCGTGCGCTTGAAAGCCGTACATTTAAATTAGCACTGCTAGTTTCTGTTGGGCAGCCCTACTATGTGCGCCATGGCCCGACCGCGCAAGCCCCTCCTCAGCTATGACCGGATCGTCGAGACGGCTCGCCAACTCGTGGACGCGGAGGGCCTGTCGGCCGTCTCCACGCGCCGCCTCGCCGCCGAGCTGGGGGTGAGCGGGCCGTCCCTGTACAACCACTTCCGCACGAAGGACGAGATCCTGGAGGCGGTCGCCGACTCGGTGAGCGCGCAGGTCGACCTGTCGATGTTCGAAGACGGCCGGGACTGGCGGACCGCGCTGCACGACTGGGCCGTCTCCTACCGGGCGGCCCTGCGCGACCACCCCAACATCGTGCCCGTCCTGGCCCGCGGCCCCGGCCGCCGCCCGGCCGCGCTGCGGCTCGCCGACGCCGTCTACGGCGCGATGGTGGCGGCGGGCTGGCCGGCGGCGCAGGCCACGTCCATCGGCGCGCTGATGCGGTACTTCATCATGGGCTCGGCGCTCGGCTCGTTCGCCGGGGGGTTCGTGGACGACGCGAGCGCGTACGACCCCGCCGACTATCCGCACCTCGGGCAGGCCCACCTCCTCGCCGAGCAGCAGGAGAAGATCGACGAGCGGGCCTTCGAGACCGGGCTGACGGCGCTGCTGGACGGGCTGGCGCGGCAGTACGAGCAGGTCGGGCGCAGCGCGTAGACGCTTCGGCGGCCACCGAAGTGTCCGTGCCCCATGCTGGGAGCCATGACCAGGGACCCCCAGGCACCACAGCTGGCCCGGCTCGCCGCGCTCATCGCCGACGAGACCCGGGCGGCCTGTCTGCTGGCGCTGCTCGACGGGCGGGCGTGGACCGCGGGTGAGCTGGCGCGGTATGCCGGGGTCGCGGCGTCGACGCTGAGCGAGCACCTGAGCAAGCTCGTCGCGGGCGGGCTGCTCGCCGAGGAGCGGCAGGGGCGGCACCGGTACGTCCGGCTGGCCGACGCGCGGGTCGCGCAGCTGGTGGAGGAGCTGGCCGCGCAGGTGTCTCCCGGGGCGGTCCGTCGGCCCCGGAATCTACGGGAGTCCAGCGCAGGGTCGGCCATGGCGCGGGGGCGCACCTGCTACGACCATCTGGCCGGGCGGCTCGGGATCGCGGTCACCGACGCGCTGACCTCGCGGGGGCTGTTGCGGCAGGACACGGGGTTCGCGCTGACGGACTCGGGGATCGAGTGGTTCGACTCGGCCGGCATCGCGCTGGACCGCGCGGGCCGGCGGCCGCTGGCGCGGGGGTGCCTCGACTGGACCGAGCGTCGGCCGCATCTGGCCGGCGTCGCGGGCGCGGCGCTGTGCCGACATGCGCTGGAGGCGCGGTGGTGCGTGCGGATCGGGTCGGAGCGGGCCGTGAAGGTGACTCCGTCGGGGGAGCGGGTGCTGTGGGAACTGTTGGGGATCGAGGCGGGGGCGTTGCGGTGAGGGGGGTGGGGCCGGGGGTGTTGCCGGGGGGTGCCGGGTGCGGGCCGGTGGGGGCTGGTCGCGCAGTTCCCCGCGCCCCTGGCTGGGTGCCGTGAGCGTTGCTCTCGCGGAGCCCGGCGCGCCCTGTGCGGGGTGTCGGGTGCGGGTCCGTGAGGGCTGGTCGCGCAGTTCCCCGCGCCCCTGGCTGGGTGCCGTGAGCGTTGCTCTCGCGGAGCCCGGCGCGCCCTGTGCGGGGTGTCGGGTGCGGGTCCGTGGGAGCTGGTCGCGCAGTTCCCCGCGCCCCTGGCTGGGTGCCGTGAGCGTTGCTCTCGCGGAGCCCGGCGCGCCTTGTGCGGGGTGTCGGGTGCGGGTCCGTGGGAGCTGGTCGCGCAGTTCCCCGCGCCCCTGGCTGGGTGCCGTGAGCGTTGCTCTCGCGGAGCCCGGCGCGCCCTGTGCGGGGTGTCGGGTGCGGGTCCGTGGGAGCTGGTCGCGCAGTTCCCCGCGCCCCTGGCTGGACGCCGTGAGCGTTGCTCTCGCGGAGCCCGGCGCGCCCTGTGCGGGGTGTCGGGTGCGGGTCCGTGGGAGCTTGTCGCGCAGTTCCCCGCGCCTCTGGTGGGTGCCGTGGGCGTTGGCCTGGCGGGGTCCCCTGGGTTCGTGCCCAACGGCCTGGCACTTCCCTGCGATCACGTCTCGTCCGAAATCCGCCGGTCTCTCGTGTCCTTCCTTTCTAGCCTCTGGAGCATGATGAACCTCTCCCCTGCTCGCCGTCCCGATGTGCTCGCCGCCGGTGCGGCCGGCGTCACCGTTGTGATGTGGGCTTCGGCCTTTGTGTCCATCCGTAGTGCGGGGGCCGAGTACTCGCCCGGGGCGCTCGCGTTGGGGCGGTTGCTGGTCGGGGCCGTGGTGCTCGGTGGTATCTGTCTCGTTCGGCGGGAGGGAGTGCCGGCGCGCGCCGCATGGCCCGGGATCGCGATATCCGGGCTGTTGTGGTTCGGGTTCTACAGCGTCGTCCTGAACTGGGGCGAGCAACAGGTGGACGCCGGTACGGCGGCTCTCGTCGTGAACACCGGGCCGATCCTCATCGCACTGCTGGGTGCCCGGCTGCTCGGCGATCCGATGCCGCCGCGGCTGCTCGCGGGCATGGCGGTGTCGTTCGCCGGGGCGGTGACCGTCGGTCTTTCGATGTCCGGCGAGGGCGGATCCTCGGTGCTCGGGGTGGTGCTGTGCCTGCTCGCCGCGATCGGTTACGCGGGCGGCGCGGTGGCACAGAAACCGGCGCTCACCCATGCGAGCGCGCTCCAGGTGACGACGTACGGGTGTCTGGTCGGCGCGGTGCTCTGCCTGCCCTTCGCCGGCCGGCTCGTCGACGACGCGGCGCACGCCTCGCTGTCCGCGACGCTCAACCTGGTCTATCTGGGCGTCTTCTCGCTGGCCCTCGCCTTCACGACATGGGCGTACGCCCTGGCCCGTACGACCGCCAGCCGTATGGGCGCGACCACCTACGCGGTGCCCGCGCTGGTCGTGCTGATGTCGTGGCTGGCGCTCGGCGAGGTGCCGGGGCTGCTCACGCTGGCGGGCGGGGTGCTGTGTCTGGCGGGCGTGGCCGTGTCACGGTCCAGGGCCCGGTCCGCCCGGGTCGTGGCGAGCGTGCCGCGACCCGAGCAGACCCGCGAGTCAGCGTGAACCCGCCTTGGCGGCGAGCACCTTGATGGACAGCAGGGCGATCACGGCGAGGCCGATGATGTACGCGGACACCGCCATCGAAGTGCCCGAGGCCTCCAGCAGCAACACCATGACGAACGGCGCGAGCCCGCCGCCGAGCACGGCCGCGATCTGGTAGCCGAGCGAGGCGCCGGTGTAGCGCATCTCGGGCGTGAACAGCTCGGCGAACAGGGCCGCCTGGGGGCCGTACATGATGCTCAGGAAGCAGCTCGCGACGAAGCTGCCGACCGCCAGCCACAGCAGTGAACCGGTGTCGATCAGCAAGAACAGCGGAACTGCCCACAGGGCTATGCCCGCCGCCCCGATCGCGTAGACACGGATGCGGCCGACCTTGTCGGAGAGCGCGGCGGCGGCCGGGATCAGCACCAGCTGGGTGAGGCTGACACAGAGCGAGACGGTGAGGACCGCGCTCTTGTCCATGTCGAGTTCCCGGGTCGTGTAGTCGAGGACGCCGGTGATCAGGATGTAGAAGGTCGCGGTGTTGACGGCGAAGGAGCCGCCGGCGAGAAGGACCGTGCCCAGGTGGTCCTTGAGAATCGTGCGGAGCGGGCTGCTCTGCTCCGTCTTCTCCTTCTCGGCCAGCGCCCGCTCGGCCTCCCGGAACTCGGGGGTCTCCTCGACTCGGGTGTGGATGTACCAGGCGAGGGCGAGCACGAACAGGCCGATCAGGAACGGCACCCGCCAGCCCCACGCGGCGAACTGCGCGTCGCTGGTGAAGGCTCCGGCCAGCAGGAAGACGGTGTTGGCGCTCACCACGCCGATGGGGACGCCGAGTTGGACGACGCTGCCGTAGACGCCGCGCTTGCCCTCGGGGGCGTACTCGGTGGCCATCAGCATCGCGCCGCCCCACTGGGCGCCGACCGCGACGCCCTGGGCGATGCGCAGGAGGACCAGCAGGATCGGGGCGGCGACGCCGATCGTCTCGTACGTGGGGAGCAGTCCGATGCCGGTGGTGGCGATGCCCATGAGGGTGAGCGCGAGGACCAGCATGGGCTTGCGGCCACGCTTGTCGCCGAGCTGGCCCGCGACGATGCCGCCGATGGGGCGGGCGAGGAAGCCGACGGCGAAGGTGGCGAAGGCGGCGAGTACTCCGGCAGTGGGGCTGCCTGCCGGGAAGTACAGATCGCCGAGGACGAGGGCGGCGGCGATGCCGAAGACGAAGTAGTCGTACCACTCGACGGCCGAGGCGAGGGCCGCCGCTGTGGCCACGCGGCGGCGGTTGACCGTGGGGAGGGCGGTCGTGGTGGCTGGGTGAGCGGAGGGGGCCATGTCCATGCGTGCACACTCCGATGGGTGCGGTGGGGACGTTGGCGGCGAACGTACTGACCGGACGGTATGTGGTCAATGGTTGTGCGGGAAGGTTGCCCGGGGCACCCGAAGGCCCCGGGCGGCCTCAGAGGCTCAGAACACCACCAGGGCGCGGCCGCCCTTGCCCGCGATCATGTTCTCGAACGCCGCCGGAATCCCCTCCAGCGCGATCCGTTCCGTGACCAGAGCGCCCAGGTCCAGCCGGCCCGCGCGCACGTGCTCGGCCAGTACCGGCAGGTCCCGGGCCGGGTCCGAATTGCCGTAGACGCAGCCGGAGAGGGTGCGGCCCCAGTGGAAGATCTCCAGGGCGTTGAAGGTGACCTGCTGGTCCTTGCCGCCGATGCCGACGACCGTGGTGCGGCCGCCGCGCCGGGTGGAGTCCCAGGCCGTACGGATCGTCGTGGCGCGGCCCACGCACTCCACGGCCACGTCCACGCCCTGTTTGCCGGTGAGGCCGCGGATCTCGCGAGCCGTGTTCTCGGAGGCGATCACATAGTCGGTGGCTCCCGCCGCCCGGGCCAGCTCCTCCTTCTCCGGGGAGACGTCGACGGCGACGATCTTCCCGGCGCCCGCGATCCGCGCGGACTGGAGGGCGGCCAGGCCGACGCCGCCGACACCGAACACGGCGACCGTCTCGCCCTCCCGCACCCGCGCCGAGTGGTGCACGGCGCCGTAGCCGGTGAGGACCGCGCAGCCCAGCAGGGCGGCGTCGGTGAGCGGGACGCCGTCCGGGAGCGGCAGGAGGCAGTCGGCGGAGACGACCGTCTCCTCGGCGAAGGCGGCGACGTTCAGGCCGGGGTGCAGTTCGGTGCCCGAGGCGGTGCGGGCGTAGACGTCGGCGGCGCCGTTCAGCGCGTTGGCGCACAGCCAGACCTCGCCGAGCCCGCAGGCATGGCAACTGCCGCACGAGGGCGCCCAGTTGAGGACGACTCCGTCACCGGGCCGGAACGCCGTGACCCCCTCCCCCACGGACACCACCGTGCCGGCGCCCTCGTGGCCGAGGACCGCGGGGACGGGCACGCGCATGGTGCCGTCGGACAGGGACAGGTCGGAGTGGCAGACGCCTGCGGCGGCCAGGCGGACGCGGACCCGGCCGGGGCCGGGGTCCGGCAGTTCGATGTCGGTGACCTCCAGCGGGGCACCGATGGCGGGCAGGACGGCGGCGCGAACCATGTGCGGGCTCCTCAGAACTGCAGGGACTTGGTCTGGAGGTACTCGGCCAGGCCGTGTGCGCCCAGCTCACGGCCCACGCCCGACTGCTTGTAGCCGCCGAACGGGGCGCGGGGGTTGAAGCGGCCGCCGTTGATGTCGACCTGCCCGGTGTCCATCCGGCGCGCGAAGGCCACCGCCTCCGCCTCCTCGCCCGCCCAGACCGCGCCCGCGAGGCCGTACACGGTGCCGTTGGCGATGCGCAGGGCGTCCTCCTCGTCGTCGTAGCGCAGGATCGACAGGACCGGGCCGAAGATCTCCTCCTGGGCGATGGTCATCTCGGGGGTGACGTCGGCGAAGACGGTCGGGCTGACGAACCAGCCCTGCTCGCGCGGCGCCTCGGTGCCGCCCGCGACCAGCCGCGCCCCTTCGACGACGCCCTTCTCGATGTAGCCGAGCACCCGCGCCTGCTGCTTGGCGCTGACCACCGGGCCGATGCGCTCGCCGTACTTCGCGGCGGCGGTGGCGGCGAGCTCCACGGCCTCGTCGTACCGGTCGCGATGGACCAGCATCCGCGTCCAGGCGCTGCACGTCTGCCCGGAGTTGGACATCACGTTGGCGACGCCGACGTTGACCGCCTTGGCCAGGTCGGCGCTCGGCAGGATGACGTTGGCGGACTTGCCGCCCAGCTCCAGGGCGACCTTCTTGACCGCGGCGCCGGCCACCGCGGCGATCTGCCGGCCGACGGCCGTGGAGCCGGTGAAGGAGACCAGGTCGACGCCCGGGTGCTCGGCGAGCGCCTGGCCGGCGACCGGGCCGAGGCCGGTGACCAGGTTGAAGACGCCCGCCGGGACGCCTGCCTCGTGGACCGCCTCGGCGAAGAGCTGGGCGACCAGCGGGGTGTCCTCGGCGGGCTTGAGCACCACCGTGCAGCCCGCCGCCAGCGCCGGGGCGACCTTGGCGACGATCTGGTGGAGCGGGTAGTTCCAGGGTGTGATGGCACCGACCACGCCGATGGGTTCCTGGTACACGGTCGAGTTGCCGACCTTCTCCTCGAAGGCGTGGGTCGCCGCCAGTTCGGCGTACGAACCCGCGACCGCTATCGGTACGCCCGCGTGGACGGCCTGCGAGAAGGTGAGCGGCGCGCCGAGTTCGGCGGCGACGGTCTCGGCGATCTCGTCCTTGCGGGCCACCAGGACGTCCCGGAGGGCGGCCAGCCGCGCGGCCCGTTCGGCGGGAGGGGTCGCGGCCCAGCCCGGGAGGGCGGATCGGGCGGCCCGTACGGCGGTGTCGACGTCGGCGGCGGTGCCGGCCGGGACTCGGCCGATGACCTGTTCGTCGGCCGGGTTCACCACCTCGATCGCGTCCCCGCTCGCGGCGGGCCGCCACGCGCCGTCGATGTACATGCCGTCGTGTGCCTTCATCACGCTTCCTCCCGGGCGGGGCGCCTCGTCGTCCGGCTGTGGTCACCGGGCTAATAAACTAGCGGCGATAGTTTTTGCGCGCCAGACACCCCCGGCGACCAGCCGGACCCCATGACATCAGAAGTCGACCCGCGCCCGGTCGTCCACCCTCCCCACGGCCTCCTGCCCGAAGGCCTTCTCATAGGCGCTGCGGATCTCCTCGATCCTGCGGTCGCTGTCCTGCGCCCGCGCCTCGGGGTAGAGCAGGATCAGCTCGTACGACGTCTCCTTCTCGATCGTCCCGTTGGCGTCCCGCCACTGTCCGCGCCCGCTCTGCGCCGTCAGCCCGTCCGGGAAACCGGGCGTGACCTGCTCGTCGACGAACTCCATGAACTGCCGGTCGGTGACGGCCGGGCCGCCGTCGGGGCGTGCGGTACCGAAGAACAACTGGGTCTCGATGTACGGCTCTCCGCGCGGCGGCACCGCGGCGGTGGTGTCGTCGAGAGCGGCGTACGCGGTCGGCGCGCCGACGGCCAGCAGCAGGCCGGCGACCGCCAAGGAAGCCCGGGTTCGGGTGAGTTGCACGTTCATGCACCCATGACTACCTATGCCCGAGGTGTCTCATTCCTCCAGGTCCGGAAGTCGCGCCGGGGCCGGGCAGATACGGTCGCCGTGCTGGTCGAAGACGAACAGATGGGCGAGGTCGACGAGGAGCGGGACGTGCATGCCGTGCCGGAGGTCGAAGTCCGGGGTGGTGCGGACGATGAGGTCGCCGGGGAGTCGGCCCTCGGGCGGCGCGGGGTCGAGGGCGTCGTCGGCCGGGCGCTCGAGGGCCACCACGGGCCCGGCGCGCAGGGTGCCCGCGCGGTGCCGCAGCCGCTCCAGCACCGAGCCGGAGTCACGGCGCCGGCGCCGGACGGGCGGGGCCGGCCGCGGGGCCTCCAGGTCGGGGACGAGGGCCGGCCGGGAGCCGGTGTTGAAGTGGACGAGGACCTCGTGGCCCTGGAACTCCACATGCTCGACCAGTCCGGTGATGTGCACCTCGCCGGGGCGGGCACTGGCGGGCTCGGCGATCCGGACGGCCTCCGAACGCAGGCCCACGATGACCTCGCGCCCCTGCTGCACCCGTAGCAACTGGTGGTCCAGGCACAGGGGTTCGGGCAGCCGGAGGTACTGCTTGCCCAGGCTGATGGTCATCGCGCCGTCGAGCGGGGCGCGGACGACGCCGCGCAGCAGGTTGATGCGCGGGATGCCGATGAAGGCGGCGACGAAGACGTTGCGCGGCAGCGAGTAGACCGAGCGGGGCGTGCCGACCTGCTGGAGGACGCCGCCGCGCAGCACGGCGACCCGGTCGCCGAGGGACATCGCCTCGGCCTGGTCATGGGTGACGTAGACCGTGGTGACGCCCAGTTTGCGGGTCAGGCCGGAGATCTCGGCGCGCAGATGGTTGCGGAGCTTGGCGTCGAGGTTGGACAGCGGCTCGTCCATCAGGAAGGCGGTGGGGTGGCGGGCGATGGCCCGGCCCATGGCGACGCGCTGGCGTTCGCCGCCGGAGAGCTGGGCGGGGAAGCGGTCGAGGAGGTCCTCGATGCCCAGCATGCGGGCGGTGGCGTCCACCCGGGAACGGGGGTCCTCGCCCGGCGCCTCGATGCGCAGCGGAAAGCCGATGTTGTCGCGGCTGGTCATGCTCGGGTAGAGGGCGAAGTTCTGGAAGACCATCGCGATCCGCCGGTCGGCCGGCAGCAGATCGTTGGCCCACTCGCCGTCCAGGAGCAGTTCGCCCTCGTCGATCTCCTCAAGACCGGCGATCATCCTGAGCACGGTGGACTTGCCGCAGCCGGAGGGTCCGAGCAGCACGAGGAATTCACCGGGCTCGATGTCCAGCGAGAGCCCGCTCACGACGCGGTTGCCGCGTATGTAGGACTTGCTCACGTCGTGCAGAGAGATGGCACGTGTCATGACGGAAGCCCCCGGGCGCTCCGCGGTCGAACGCCTCGTGCGGGTCGCACGGGGCGTGTGAGTCACGGAAGTTAACGGAATGTGTGCGGCCGGGGGAAGGGATCGGGCCGAATCGGGCGGCGCTGTCCATCAGGCGGGCAAACGGACGGCGGGGTTCAGCGTCGGACGGAGGGATTCAGCGTCGGATAGCGGGATTCAGCGCCGGCCGGCGCCCTTCGGCTCACGGGTCGCGGTGAGATGGGCGTAGACGACGACGTTGCCGGTGTAGCCGGTCCTGCGGTTGTAGTTGCCGCCGCAGGTGATCAGCCGCAGCTCCGGCCGGGCCCGGGCGCCGTACACCTCACGGTTGGGGAACTTGTCCTTCTGGTACGTCTTGATGGCGTCGACGGAGTAGACGGCGGTCCGTCCGTCGGCGCGCCGGAGCTCGATGCGTTTGCCGCGCTTGAGTTCGCCGAGGCCGCCGAAGACGGCGGGCCCGGTGTCGGTGTCGAGGTGGCCCACGGCGATGGCGGTGCCCTGCTCCCCCGGGGACGGGCCGTCCGCGTACCAGCCGACCAGGTTGGGCTTCTCCTCAGGGGGCGCGGGCAGGCGCCGCTCGCTGTCGAGGTGCAGGTCCATCAGCGGCGAGTCGACGCTGATGTAGGGGATGACGAGGCGGGTCGCACGGGAGCGGGGCAGGGGGCTCGGGCCGGCGGGGCGCTTGGCGCGCTTGCCGGTGCGGGCGGGCAGGGGTGAGGGGGAGGACGGGGGTGAGGAGGAGGGCGGGGCGGGGGTGCTCGCCCCGAGCGGGGCGGGGGTGCTCGCCGGGACCGTACCGGCGGTCGCCGCGGCCGGCGGGGACGCGGGCGTGGAACGGACCGGGGGCTCGGCGGGCGCCTCGGGAGTGTCGGGAAGTGGATCGCCCGCACGGGGACGGGAGTCGGCGCCCGCCCCGCCGGCACCGTCTCGGGTGCCGGCGGCTCGGACCTCGGAAGCCTCGGCGGAGCCCGGAGCGGTCGTGTCGGCTCCGGGCCTGTCGTGGTTGCACCGGACGCAGACCACCACCAGCGAGAAGGTCAGCACGGCCGTCCTCGCCAGGCGGAAGGCGCGCCTGCGGTACCAGGGCCTGCGTCGTCTACGCGCCATGCGTACGGCGACGGAGCCGGAACCACATCACCCCGCCCACCGCGACCAGGCCGACCACACCGGCACCGGCGACCGTGGTGAAGGCCTCACCACGCGCGATGCCACCACCGCCGGCCGGCGGACCGCCCTGGGGGCCGGGCGAGGGCGTCCTCATCGATGCCCGGCAGTCGACCGTGAACTGCTTCTGCCTCTCCGCGCCCGTCATGCCCGCGAACGACCAGGACAGCTGGTACTGCCCGTCGGGCAGGTTCAGGTCCTCGGTGTGGCCGATGCCGGTGTTGGCCGGGAGGTTGAGGGTCCCACGGAGCGTGGCGCCACCCGTCACCGGCGGCTGGGTCTCGATGCGCCAGGTGACGGCGTCGACGGTCTCGAAGTTGGCGGCGTCGAGGTAGAACCGGCAGACCCTCGGCTCGTCGATCGCGTCCCCGTATTGCGTGCGCTCGACTCCGTCCCACGGCGCCGTGTGGATCTTGAGGGTGCCATTGTCACCGGGTGCCATCGGCGCGGCTGTGGACGTCGGCATCCCGGTGAGCGGGGTCAGCGCGGCGGTCAGCGCCGTGACGGCGGCGATGCGCGCGGCTCGGTGTGGAAGAGGCGTGGTGGGCATGCGAGTCCTCCGAGTCAGACGATTTTCGTACAAATCGCTCTTCGTCTGACTCTCTTTCACATGTGCACGCTAAATCATGGAAGCAGCGCCTTACGGCCCATCAGATACCACTCTTTCGACGCAAGATCGCCCTCGAAAGGCTCGCCTTACCGGCGCCCTCGGACTCCTCCGCCGGCCGCGCGGGCGCCCGCAGCGCCGTGCCGGCCGACACCAGCAGCAGCGCGCCCAGCATCACGAACGGCGCCGCCACGCCCGCGACTCCGGCGATCAGGCCCGCCGACGCCGGTGCGGCGACCTGGCCGAGCCGGTTGCCGGTCAGCCGCAGCGCGAGGGCGGTGGAGCGGGCGCCCTCGGGGGCCGCCTGCACGACCGTCGTCATGGACAGCGGCTGCCCGACGCCGAGGCAGAACCCGAGCACCGCCAGCATCACGGCGAGCGCCCACACCGGCACCGGCAGCGCGATGCCCGCGCACAGCAGGGCCGCCAGCAGACAGGTCACGGTCAGCAGCAGGGTGCGGCCCAGCAGCCGCAGCAGGGGCGTCAGGACCAGACGGCAGGCGATGGTGGCCGCCGCGCGCAGGCTGAGCAGGACGCCGATCATGGCCGGCGCGATGCCCCGGTGCTCGCCTACCACCGGCAGATAGGCGGTGAGGATGTCGGTCGCGGACAGCACGGCGAGGCTGATGAAGATGCCGGCGGGCACGCCCCGGGCGCGCAGGATGCGGTGGACGGGGACCCGTTCGCTCTGTGCCTTGCGGGACTTGGCCGTCGTGCGGCTCTCTATGCGCCACAGCGAGGTGAACGCGACGGCGCCGCCCGCGCCCGCCACCAGCAGGGCCAGCGCGCTGGTCCCCGCCATGTCGGGGCCGCCGATCAGCGCGCCCGCGGCGATCGGGCCGACCAGCTGGCCGAGGGAGGCGCCGATGGTGAAGTGGCCGAAGTTGCGGTCCTGTTCGTGCGGCGCGGACTGGCGGGCGACGAGGGACTGGGCGCCGATCACGAAGCAGAGGTGGCCGAGGCCCATCACCCCACTCCAGACCGCCATCGCCCACAGCGAGTCCGCGAGGCCGCTCAGCGCGCAACCGCCGGATATCAGGACCACGCCGACGGGCAGCAGCGGCGCACAGCGCCCGTGGTCGGTACGCCGGCCCAGCGGGACGGCGACGAAGAGCGGGAGCAGGGCGTACACGCCCGCGATCACACCGATCGCCCGCTCGTCGGCGCCCAGCGCGAGGGCCCGGTAGGAGACGGCGGGCCGTGCCATCGACACCGCCCCCTGCGCGAAGCTGAAGGCGATGACGAGGCGGAGCAGCCAGCCGCGGTTCCCACCGGGCCTCATGGAACGTGTCCTCCGTGAACTGTGTGCGTGGACCGGATGATGCGGATCAGATGATTCCGAAGAGCATGCCCGCGGCGAGGATGACCAGACAGGTGAGGGCCGCCCACTTCACCACGAACCTGGTGTGGTCGCCGAACTCCACCTTGGCCATGCCGACGAGGACGTACACGGCCGGGACGAGCGGGCTCGACATGTGCAGCGGCTGGCCGACCAGGGAGGCTCGGGCCATCTCCAGCGGGGTGACGCCGTGCGCCGCGCCGGCCTCGGCGAGGACGGGCAGGACGCCGAAGTAGAAGCCGTCGTTGGACATGAAGTAGGTGAGCGGAAGGCTCAGCACACCGGTGACCAGGGCCATGTGCGGGCCCATGCCCTCGGGGATGACGTCCACCATCCACTTGGCCATGTGGTCGACCATGCCGGTGCCCTGGAGGACGCCGGTGAAGACGGCGGCGGCGAAGACCATGCCGGAGACGTTCAGGACGTTGTCGGCATGGGCGGCGAGCCGGGCCTTCTGGTCCGGGATGTGCGGGAAGTTCACGGTGAGCGCGAGCGCGGCACCGAGCAGGAACAGCACCGGGATCGGCAGCCACTCCATGATCATGGCGGTCAGCAGGGCGACCGTGAGCAGCGCGTTGAACCAGTAGAGCTTGGGGCGCAGGGTGGGCCGGTCGGGGTCCAGGGCCTGGAAGCGCTCGTCGTCCTCGGTCTCCTCCGCGTCGGTGCCGGAGCCCGAACCGCCCGTCGTCACCGGGGACTTGGCCGCACCGGAGCCGGAGCCCACGAGAACCGTCTCGGCCTCCTTCTCCTCGACCAGGACCTCGTTCAGCGTGAGCACGCCGAGGCGCTTGCGCTCGCGCAGACCGAGGACGTACGAGAGGACGAACACGGCCAGCAGACCCACGGCGAGGGCCGGGATCATCGGCACGAAGATGTCGCTGGCGTCGAGCTTGAGCGCGGTGGCGGCACGGGCGGTCGGGCCGCCCCACGGGAGGGTGTTCATCACGCCGTTGGCCATCGCCGCGACACCGGTCATCACGACCAGGCTCATCTTCAGGCGCTTGTACAGCGGGTACATCGCCGAGACGGTGATCATGAAGGTGGTGGAGCCGTCGCCGTCGAGCGAGACGATGGCGGCGAGGATCGCCGTGCCGACGACGATCCGCATCGGGTCGGCCTTGCAGAACTTCAGGATG
This sequence comes from Streptomyces coerulescens, assembly GCF_042657965.1. Classification (NCBI taxonomy): domain Bacteria; kingdom Bacillati; phylum Actinomycetota; class Actinomycetes; order Kitasatosporales; family Streptomycetaceae; genus Streptomyces; species Streptomyces coerulescens. The sequence goes on along the minus strand of NZ_JBHSKM010000011.1, from coordinate 110,848 downwards.
CCCCGAACGATCGGGTCGAAGAGGCCGACATCGATCATCACACCGAAGTAGACGATCGCGAACATGAGCATCGCCGCGGTGGGCGCGAGGCTCGTGACGCCTTCGATGACGTAGTCACCGAGCTTGGCGCCCTTTCCGACGAACACGCAGAAGAGTGCCGGAATCAGCACGAGCGCCGCGATCGGCGACATCTTCTTCATCATGATCAGGACCAGGAAGGTCGCGATCATGGCGAAGCCGAGGATGGTCAGCATGAGTGGATACCTAACGTTCGCCCTTGAACATCCCACGAGGGCCGGGGGTGCGACGACGTTAGGTCCCGTCGAACGGCGTTAACAAGACGTTGACATGCGAGCAATAAGCGCAAAACTCCAGGTCAGAGCTTTGCTCAGGTCAGAGCCGTGATCTTTTCGGACACCGGGGTCACCTCGATGGGCACTCCGTTGAGGACCGCGTTGCCCGACAGCGGGTCGAGCAGGCTGCCGTCGAGGAGCTGATTGACGTTGACTCCGGGGTCGGTGGCGGCGTGGCCGAGCCGGGTGCCGGGACGGTCGTGGCCCCAGCCGTGCGGCAGGCTCACCACACCCGGGCGCACCGCGTCGGTGACCTCGGCGGGCGCGGTCACCTCTCCCCCGGCGCCCTTGAGGCGTACGGCCGCCCCGTCCCGTACGCCGAGCCGTTCGGCGTCGGCCGGGTGGATGTGCAGGGTGCAGCGGTTGGAGCCGCCGGTCAGCGCGGGCACGTTGTGCATCCAGCTGTTGTTGGAGCGCAGATGGCGGCGACCGATGAGGACGAGCCCGTCGGGGCGGTACCGCATGGCCTCCCGCAGCCGGGGCAGATCGCCGGCGATGGGCTCCGGCAGCAGCTCCACCTTGCCGCTGACGGTCTTCAGCGGTTGCGGCAGGCGGGACTTGAGAGGCCCGAGGTCGATGCCGTGCGGATGCGCGAGCAGCTTGTCGAGGGTCAGCCCGTCGGGTCGTACGCCGAAGCCGTCGCCGTAAGGGCCGAGGCGCAGCATCATGTCGAGCCGTCGCTCCGGACCGCTCACGCCGGTGAGCCGCCCGGCGAGTTCCTGCGGGTCGCGGCCATGGACGGGCGAGTGGGCCTCCTTGACGGCCTTGCCGAGCGTCTGCCCGATGACGAGGTCGTCGACCGCGGACGGGTCGGCTCCGTGCATGCCCGTGGCGGCCAGGATGAGCCGGGCCAGGATCTCGGACTCGGCCATGCGGCCCGGCTCCAGCGGGACGGCGGCGCGGGTGTAGCGGACCTGGTTGCGCACGGCGAGGGTGTTGAAGGCGAAGTCGTGGTGCGGGCTCTGCGAGGGCGGGGGCGGCGGCAGCACGACGTCGGCATGCCGCGAGGTCTCGTTCAGGTAGGGGTCGACGCTGACCATGAAGTCGAGCGAGTCGAGGGCCTTGTCGAGACGGTCGCCGTCGGGGGCGGACAGCACCGGGTTGGACGCGACGGCGACCAGGGCGCGGATGGGCTCGCCCTCGGCGGTGGCCGTGTCGATCTCCTCGGCGAGCGCGGACAGCGGCAACTCGCCCTTGGCCTCGGGGTGCCGGCTCACCCGGGAGTGCCAGCGCCCGAGCGCGAAGCCGTGGCCGGGCCCTGCGGGGCGGGGTGTCTTGTCGGTGGCGGCCTGCGGGAAGAGGGCGCCGCCCGGGCGGTCGAGGTTACCGGTGAGGATGTTGAGGACGTCGACGAGCCAGCTGGCCAGGGTGCCGTGCGGGACGGTGCAGCTGCCGATGCGGCCGTAGACGGCGGCGGTCGGGGCGGCGGCGAGCTCGCGGGCGAGGGCGCGGATGGTGCCGGCGTCCACGTCACAGGCGTCGGCGACGGCCTCCGGGGTGAAGTCCCGTACTTCCGCGCGGAGTTCCTCGACGCCTTGGACGTGCGGCGCAAGGTCCCCGAGGTCGACCAGGTCCTCCTCGAACAGGACGTACGCCATCGCGGCCAGCAGCAGTGCGTCGGTGCCGGGCCTGATCGCGACGTGCCGGTCGGCGAGCCTGGCGGTGCGGGTGCGGCGCGGGTCGATGACGGTGAGGGTGCCGCCGCGGGCCTTGAGCGCCTTGAGCTTGCCCGGGAAGTCGGGGGCGGTGCACAGGCTGCCGTTGGACTCCAGGGGGTTGGCGCCGATGAGGAGGAGGTGGTCGGTGTGGTCGAGGTCCGGGACCGGGATCGCGAGGGCGTCGCCGTAGAGCAGCCCGCTGGAGACGTGCTTGGGCATCTGGTCGACCGTGGAGGCGGTGAAGACGCTGCGGGTGCGCAGGCCGGCCATGAGGACCGGCGGGTAGAGCGCGCCGGCCACGGTGTGCACATTGGGGTTGCCGAGGACGACGCCGACGGAGTGGGGGCCGTACCGCTCGACGACCGGCCGCAGGCCGGCGGCGACCGCGTCGAAGGCCTCCTCCCAGGTGGCCTCGCGCAGCTCGCCGTCCTGGCGCACGAGCGGGGTGCGCAGCCGGTCGGGATCGCCGTCGACGGCGCCGAAGGAGGCGCCCTTGGGGCAGATGAATCCCTGGCTGAACACGTCGTCACGGTCACCGCGGGCACCGGTGACCGCGGTTCCCTCGATCGTGAGCGTCAGGCCGCAGGTGGCCTCGCACAGGGGGCAGATACGCAGGGCGGTGCGGGACATGGGTCCTCCCGGAGGTGGCGGCGGCACTGGCGCGCGGACTCGGACCGAGCATACCGACCGGTATGCACGGCGGGGAGTCCCCTCCGGGGATCAGGTCGGAAATTCGCGAGAGGCGGGTCCGGCGAAGGGCCGGCTCCAGGGGGAGGCCGACCGCCGCGGGGCCTCAGTCCAGCACCCGCGCCAGATACGCCCGCAGCAGTTCCCGGGCCTCCTCCAGGATCCGTTCGTCGCCCTCCGGAGCCACCCGGAAGGCCAGGTGGACCAGCGTGTCGGCCGTCTCGACGGAGACCAGGAAGGTGCGGCGCAGATCCTCGTCCGGTTCGCGGTCGAGGTAGCCGGAGAGCAGGTCGGTGAGCCGGTCGGCGACCCGGTGGTTGGGTTCGCCGCGGGTACCGACGGGGATCTGGTTGCCGAAGTCGACCAGGGAAAAGCCGGGCGCGGTGCGCTTCATGGCGATGTACTCGTCGAGCACGGCGTCCATCGCCACCCGCCAGCCCCCGTCGGCGGTCCCTTCCAGCCGCTCGGTGACACGAGCGGTGTAACGCTCCAGATTGCGCTGGGCGAGGGCGTCGGCCATCTGGCGTTTGTTGCCGAAGAACCGGTAGACCGAGCCGATGGGGACGCCGGCCCGCTGGGCGACGGCCCGGGTGCTCAGGTCGTCGTAGCCGACCTCGTCGAGGAGGTCGGCGCAGGCGTCGAGGATCCTGGTGAGACGTTCTGCGCTGCGCCGCTGCACGGGCGCCCGACGAAGCGTTGCTGGATGGGGCACGGTCTTCATGATGCCTTTCCGGCTCGGTCCGGTGAACCCTGCCCCCCGGTACGGAGGCGGGTACCCGGTGCACTCAGTGCTGCGCTCGGTGAGGAGGCGGATGCGGTCGGTGTCGCGGTCGTCTCAGTTTCCCGCTCCGTCTCCGTCCCCACCCCTGTCCCCGACCCCGACCCCGACCCCGACCCCGACTCCGACCCCGACTCCGACCCCGTCTCCGATTCCGAGGCCGTGACGTCGGCCGTGCTCTCCACGGGGTCGCCGTCCACGGCCCACACCGTGCCGTCGTCGGCGTACAGCCGGACGGTGACCTGGTGCGTGCCGCGTGGGACGAGGTCGGCCGGGAGGCGGTATCCGGGGGTCCGGAGCCGGGTGACGAGACGGCCGTCCACGAAGAGGTACGCGAGCCCGCGCCCGGCCACCGCCCGCGCCTCGGCACCGGCGGGCGAGAAGCGGAAGCCACGCAGCGTGAGCGTCACGTCCCAGCCGCCCCCGGTTCCGGCTTCACCCGACCCGGAGTCGGCGTCGGGGTCCGGCTGGACCTCTATGGCGACCTCGGGCGCCTCGTCCTTGTCGACCTCGCGGTAGTGCCGCCCGTCGTCGTCCGTGTCGTCGAGGACCTTGCCCACCGGGGAGGACGACACGACCCCGTCCCGGGCGTCGCCGGAGCCGCAGCCGGCGGATCCGGTCAGCAGCAGGACACAGACCGCCGACGCGGCGAGCTGGGTCCGTGTCCACGACATGTCCGGAGACTAGAACACGGGTCCGACAGCCGAATCCCCCTTGAGTCGGGTCGGCATCCGTTTCCGGTCGTACCCGCAGAGGAGGACCGGCCGATCTCTTGCGCCGGGGAAATCGCAATCCTACGGTAAGGCATAGGAATCAGATCTCAAGGGAGCGATCATGAGCGGGGACACGCGGAAGACCGCGGAAGGGCTGACCTACCTCTCCGGTTTCGGCAACGAGCACAGCTCGGAGGCGGTACCCGGCGCCTTGCCCGAGGGCCGGAACTCACCCCAGCGCGCCCCGCTGGGCCTGTACGCGGAGCAGCTGAGCGGTTCGGCGTTCACCGAGCCGAGGGCACACAACCGCCGCTCCTGGCTGTACCGCATCCACCCCTCGGCCGCACACCCGGCGTTCACCCGCACGGACAACGGCGCGATCCGTACGGCCCCCTTCACGGAGTCGGTGCCCGACCCGAACCGGCTGCGCTGGAACCCGCTTCCCGAGCCCGCCCCCGGCACCGACTTCCTGGCCGGCCTGTGGACGCTGGGCGGCAACGGCGACGCGAGCCAGCGCACCGGCATGGCCGTGCACCTGTATCACGCCAACTCCTCGATGGACCGCGTCTTCAGCGACGCCGACGGCGAGCTCCTGATCGTCCCGGAGCGCGGCGGGCTGCTGCTGCGCACGGAGTTCGGGATGCTGCATGTGGAGCCGGGACATGTGGCGCTGATTCCACGTGGGGTGCGCTTCCGTGTGGAGCTACTGGATGACTCCGCCCGGGGCTATGTGTGCGAGAACTATGGGGCCCCCTTCCACCTCCCCGACCTCGGCCCGATCGGCGCCAACGGCCTCGCCAACGCCCGGGACTTCAAGGCGCCGGTGGCTGCGTACGAGGAGGTCGAGGGCCCGGTGGAGGTGGTGAACAAGTTCTGTGGCAACCTCTGGACGGCCCTGTACGACCACACACCCCTCGATGTGGTCGCCTGGCACGGCAACCATGTGCCGTACAGCTACGATCTGCGCCGTTTCAATGTGATCGGCACCATCTCCTACGACCACCCCGACCCGTCGATCTTCACCGTGCTGACATCCCCCTCGGACACCCCGGGCCTCGCCGGCGTCGACTTCGTGGTGTTCGCGCCACGCTGGCTGGTGGGAGAGGACACCTTCCGGCCGCCGTACTTCCACCGGAACGTGATGAGCGAGTACATGGGCCTCGTCGAGGGCGCCTACGACGCGAAGGCGGAGGGCTTCGTGCCGGGCGGCGGTTCGCTGCACAACATGATGTCGGCGCACGGCCCGGACCGGGAGACGTTCGATCGCGCGAGCGCCGCCGAGCTGAAGCCGCAGAAGATCGACGACGGTCTGGCGTTCATGTTCGAGACCCGCTGGCCGGTGACGCTGACCCCGCAGGCGGCCGGCGCCGACCACCTGCAACAGCGCTACGACGACGTCTGGCGTGGCATGGAACGCCACTTCCGCCCCTTGCAGTAGAGATCCCCTACCGGTACGGATGGCCCCGTGACCTCCTTCGCCCCTGACTCGATCGTCCTGAACCGCAAGCTGCCGCTCTGGTACCAGGTGTCGCAGTCGCTGCGCGCCTCGATACTGGGCCGCCGACCGCAGGACCCGCTGCGGCTGCCCACCGAGGAGCAGTTGGCGGAGCACTACGGCGTGAGCGTGCTGACCATGCGGCAGGCGCTGAAGGAGCTGGAGGACGAGGGCCTGATCACGCGCCATCGCAGACGCGGCACATTCATCGAGCCGGACGCCCGCCGGGGCGCCCCCGTGCGGCTGCTCGGCTCGGTGGACGCGATCGTGGCCCAGCAGTCCGGTATGGCGACCGAACTGCTGGACCACGGCCGGACACAGGTGCCGGCCGCACTCGCCGAGCACTTCCCGGACATCGACGAGGTGGCGACGTATCACCGCCTGCGCAGCGACGAGAAGACGGGCGAGCCGACCAACCACGCCCGCAACTACGTCCGCCCCGAACTGGCGGCGCGCATCGATCTGGAGGACCTCGTGCGCTGGCCGATGACGAAGGTGCTGCGGGACGTCGTCGGGGCGGACATCGGCCGCATCACGGACGCGGTGGAGGCGAGACTGGCCGACCCGGAGACGGCGAAACTCCTCCAAGTCCCGCTGCTGAGCCCGATCCTGCACTACACGGGCGTGACGTACGACGCGGAGGGCAGGGTCCTCGACGCGGCCGTCATCCACTACCGGGGCGACCGCTTCTCCTTCACGGTGACCCTGGACGCGACGTAGCCCCGCCGGCAGAAGCGCGGTGCGAAGCCCGCGGCCCGGTGGCGGCCGGTCGCGCAGTTCCCCGCGCCCCTTACGGGGCGCTGCCCTGCCCCGCCTGTCGGACCCAGGCCGTACGATGCCCAGCGTGACGCACGACGACGCTCCGCCGCTGGCGGACCTCATGCCGTGGTCCGTCGCACCGCCGCGGCTCGGCCGGGGGTGGCCGGCGGGCCCCGACGCGGCGACCCTCAAAGCCCGCTGGGACGCCTTCGTGAAGGCCGAGGGCCCGGACCGGGAGACCCTGCTGGAGCCGACCCGCTCCCGCAACCTGCACTCCGCGGCCGGCCAGCTCCCCGGCCAGGACACCGGCACGGAGAAGCTCCTGCGCGCCACGGGCCCGTGCCCGGAGCCGGTACGCGTCCTGCACGCCCCCTTCGACGAACAGTGGCTGATCCCCGACCACCGTCTGATCGACGCGGCCCGCCCAGAGCTGTGGCGGGTGGCGGACGAGCACCAGGTCTTCGTCCTGGAGACGGCCGAGTCCGGCCTGCTGGCGACCTCTCTCCTGCCGCTGCTCCGCCCGGGCCGCGTCCGCCCGCTGTACCGCCGCCCCGGCGGCACGGAACCCAATCTCGCGCCCGGCCTCCTGGAGCACCTCAGCGACCGGCTCGGCGGACCGGTCGAGCCGCTGGACCTCCTCGCCTGGACGCTGGCGGCCGTACGCCCGGACCTCACCGTCCCCCTCACCGCCGACCCGGACCTGTGGGCACACGGCGTCGAGTCGGGCCACCGCGCCCTGTGGCTGATGCGCCGCAACGGCGACCGCCCGAAGCTGCCCGGCGGCCGCCGCCCGTACGTCCGCGCGCCGCTCCCCTCCCGTCCCCTGACGTTGGAGTACGACCGCGACGAGGAGGCCCTGCTGCTGGACGAGGGCCGTATCTCCCCGGTCCCGCCGGAGGCCTGGCACTACGAGGTGGCCGGCGTGAGGGTCCTGGAGCAGTGGTTCACCGCCCGCGTCACGGAGCCCGAGCCGGGCACCCTGGCAGCGATCCGCCCGGCCACGTGGCCGCAGACGTGGACGTCAGAGCTGCTGGAACTGATCACAGTCCTGGCCCTGCTGGCGGAACTCCAGCCGCTGGGCGATCAGTTGACGTCTCCCATCACCGCGACCGACCTCCGCAAAGCCGCCGTCCTACCGGTCCCGGGACCGGCCCGCAGACCGGCATCAGTCCTGGACGGGCACGAGGAAGGCCCAGAGGGTCAGCTCACGTTGGTCTAAGCGCCCTGAAGGGGCGCGGGGCTGTGTCAATATGCGGCTCCGCCGCGCGTGCGCGACCAGCCCCCACAAGCCCGCGCCCGAACGACTACGTGTCTCGGCACTTGGGATCAAAAGCGTCCAGCACCCGTTCCAGCGCCCGCCGGAACACCCCCTCCAGATCGATCGGCCCACTGTCCGCCATGAACGCCGCGGCGAGACGCGGATAGTTTCCGGTCGCGACCTGGCTGCCGAGATACGCGATACGGACCGCGTTCTCCTCCTCCTCGGACCACGGCATGGAACGGGTGCGCTCGGCGGTGGCGATCTCGTTCGCGGTGTACGTCGTCACGACACCGTTGAGCAGCGCGACCAGCTCCATCTTCACGCTGTACGGAACGTCGAGCGGTTCGAGACAGGCCAGACAGTGCTCCAGATAGCGCAGGGTGTTGGGGCTGAAGCCGTACACCCCTGACATCAGCCGGGGCACCCAGGTGTGGCGGTGCATGATGGCGCGGGTCTCCTGCGCGTTGCGGATCATGTCGGCACGCCAGTCACCCGAGGGCTCCGCGATCTCGTGCTCGGCACCGACCGCGTCGACCATCAGCTCGTACAGGTCCTCCTTACGGGGGACGTAGTTGTACAGCGACATGGTCCCGCAGCCCAGTTCGGCCGCGACATGCCGCATGGACACGGCATCCAGCCCGCCGGCGTCGGCGATGCGCACCGCCGCGGCCGCGATGTCCGCGCGCGTGAACGCGGGCCTGGGACCGCGCCCGGTCCGCTCGGGACGCGCCCAGATCACTTCGGGTACGGCAGCTCGGCCCGCCATCGATCATCACCTCGGCCACCATCCTAGTTACGTACAGCGTACGTAGTGCGCTATGGTCGACCCATGACTTCTACGTACGCTGTACTTAGTGAAGGTCTGGAGAAGCGCTTCGGGCCCAAAGGAGCCGTGGTCCACGCCCTGCGCGGACTCGATCTGGCCGTCGCACAGGGCACCGTCTGCGGCCTGCTCGGCCCGAACGGCGCGGGCAAGACGACGGCCGTACGGCTCCTGACGACGCTGCTGCGGCCGGACGCCGGCTCGGCCCGGGTCGCCGGGCACGATCTGCTGCGGGACCCGGCGGCCGTCCGCCGCAGCATCGGCGTCACCGGACAGTACGCGTCGGTCGACGGTGACCTCACGGGCCGCCAGAACCTTCGGCTGTTCGCCCGGCTGCACCGGGTGCGCGGCCCGGCCGAGCGGGCCGCCGAGCTGCTGGACCGCTTCGGCCTGACCGAGGCTGCGGACCGGCCGGCGTCCACGTACTCGGGCGGGATGCGCCGCCGCCTCGACCTCGCGGCGAGCCTCGTGCGCCGCCCCGACGTGCTCTTCCTCGACGAGCCCACGACCGGCCTCGACCCGGCCAGCCGCAACCGGATCTGGGACGCCGTACGAGAGCTGACCGCCGACGGCACGACGGTGCTGCTGACCACGCAGTACCTGGAGGAGGCCGACCAACTGGCCGACGACATCGCCCTGGTCGACCGGGGCCGGGTCGCGCACCGGGGCTCGCCCGCCCAGTTCAAGGCGGCCATCGGCGCCCACGTGGAGGTCGTCGTCGCCGATGCCGACGTCCTGGTCAAGGCCGCGGCCGTACTCGATCAACTCACGGGCGCGGAGCCGTCGTTCGACCACGACCGGCGCTCCGTCGGCGCGGTCACCCGGGACGCCACACTGACCCTGCCCCGGCTGGTGCGTGAACTCGACGCGGCGGGTGTGCCGTTGCTGGACGCGAGCATCCAGCCACCGACGCTCGACGACGTCTTCCTGCGACTCACCGAGGAGAGTGCCGCATGAGCACCCTGACCTACGACGGCGGCGCGATGCTGGGCCGGCAGCTGCGGCGGATCCGCAACAACCCCGGCCTGCTGATCCTGACCCAGACGATGCCGATCACCATGCTGCTGTTCTTCGGCTACGTCTTCGGCAGCGCGCTTGCGATGCCGGGCGAGCAGTACCGGTCCTTCCTGGTGCCGGGACTCCTGGTGGCGACCGCGGCCAACGGGATCATGACCGGGATGTTCCAGGCCGCCCAGGACACCCATCGCGGGGTGATGGACCGGCTGCGGACCCTGCCGATGAGCCGGGCGGCCGTACCACTGGGGCAGGCCGCCGCGGATCTGGTCGTGACGGCCGCGGGGACGGTGCCGTTCCTGCTGGTCGGGCTCGCGGTGGGATGGCGGATCGAGGGGTCCGCGCTCGACGCGGCGGGCGCCGTGGCACTGCTGCTGCTGTTCCGGTTCGCGACCACGTGGATCGGGATCTTCCTGGGGCTGCTCACCCGGAACGAGGAGGCCGCCGGCCAGCTGGGCGGGGCGACCTTCATCCTGCCGCTGCTGTCCAACGCCTACATTCCGACGAACGGCCTGCCGGGCTGGCTGCGCACCGTCGCCGAGTGGAATCCGATCAGCGCGGTCACCACGGCGCTGCGGGACCTGTTCGGCAACGCGCCCGTGCCGCAGGACGCCGCGTGGCCGGTCGCGCATCCGGTCGCCGGGTCGCTGATGTGGTGCGCGGTACTCATCGCGGTGTTCGCGCCCCTCGCCGTGCGGCGGTACGGGCGCGGCGAGGGATAGCACCCCGGGTGGGGAGGACCGGGGGCCGTCAGGACCGTCTCGTCAACGTCCGTGCGCGGCTAGGCGTTACGCACGGGACGCGGGCCGGTGAACGAGGCGGGTGGACTTGGGGGACGTGCCCGCGCCCGGGTAGCACTCCGGGACACCGCTGCGTGCCGTGGGGATGACGGCGGCGACAGCGCGGTGCCGGGACGGAGCCTGCCACCGAGCGCGGGCCTCGTAAGTCGCGCGAGGAACGCCGGTGCGGCTCAGCGCCCGCCGAACAGCGAACGCCGGAGCCGGCGCAGCGGGGCGAAGAGCGAGACACGACTGACCCGCGCACCTCGGTCGCTGCGCTCGTGCGCCTTGTCACGCGTGGTGAGCTCACGCATCAGTGAAGTCGCCTCGGCCGCCTCCCGCTGCGGCACGGCGGGGCCCGCCAGCACCGAGAGATGGCGGTCGAGGCGCGAACTGGTCGCGCTGCTCCCGCAGGTGATCGCAGGGACCCTGGCCCTGCTGCGCACTGTTATCTGATCCATGTCACTCCCCACCCGTACGAGTCCATCCGGCCCGGGCAGGCTAACCCTATCGCCCCGGTGGGGCACTCGTGTATCGCGGTCACAGGATTCACCTTCCCCGTAAGGGTGTTGACGACTCGCGCCCGGTTACTCTCCGAATCCAACCGATTTCAGGGCGAGTTGGACAACTGGCTGGCTGGTGGGCTGGGGTGATCCCCCGTCGGGCTCGACGGTCACAGCCAGTGACGTCGCCGACTTGTCGAGACCGGACGCGACCAAGGGCGTGTCGCCGTCGAAAAGCCCCAGGGAGCGCGGTTGCACATCGGGGCGCATCAGCCAGAGCTGGTGCACCCGGCCGCTCGGCAACTTGCCGTATCCGCTCAGAGTGACGACGGCGCGCCCCTCCGATGCGGAAGCCACCACTCCGATCGTCCGGCCCTCGGCGTCCTCGCCGGCGGTCGCGCGGGCGTCGGGCGCCCCCAGAACGTTAGCGATCTCACTCGCCTGCGCCTGCTGGGCGTCCAGCTGATCCTGTGTCCGGTTCGCCTGGACGGCGAACAGGGAGGCGACGACGAGGGCCGCGGCGGCCGTGGCCGTGGCGAACGGCACGAACAAGGGCCGCCTCGGCGCACGGGAGCGCGGCGGCGGCTGGTTGCCCCACACATGCGGCGGCAACTGCGTCGCACGCGCGTGTGCCGACTCCCGCCCGGCGGACTCCTGCGGAGTGGCACGTACGGCGGCCAGGACCCGGTCGCGCATCGCGGCGGGCGGCGCGGCGGCCGTCGACCAGGCCAGACGCACGGCATCCTCGGTCAGGGCGCGCACCTCGACGGCGCAGCTGTCGCAGTTCCTGAGGTGCTTCTCGAAGCGGTGCCGCTCGCCGGGCTCCAGCGCGTCGAGGGCGTAGGGCGCGGCGAGGGAGTGCAGGTCCTCGCGGCGCAGCAGGCGGTCGACGAAGCTCACGCGACACCTCCCAGGCACTTGCGCAGCTGGGTGAGTCCGTCGCGCATCCGGGTCTTGACCGTGCCCAGCGGCAGTGACAGCCGCTCGGCCACTTCACGGTAGGTGTAGCCGTCGTAATAGGCGAGAGTGACCGACTGGCGCTGGAGGGCGGTGAGGCGATCCAGGCAGCGGCGCACCCACTCGCGTTCGAGGCCGGCCTCCACCTCCTCGGCCACGTGGTCGAAGGCGGGGTGGTTCGCACGCAGGGCCTCGCGCTGCTCGCGCTCGCCGGCCGCGCGGGCGCTGCGCACCCGGTCGACGGCGCGGCGGTGGGCGAGGGTGAGGATCCAGGAAAGGGCGCTGCCCCGGCCCGGGTCGAACTTCGCCGCGGACCGCCACAGTTCGAGCAGCACCTCCTGCGCCACCTCCTCCGACTGGGCGGGGTCGCGCACCACACGCCGCACGAGCCCGAACACCGGTCCGGAGACCAGGCCGTACAGCTCCTCGAAGGCCTTCTGGTCACCGCCCGCCACGAGCACCAGCAGCTCGTCCGCCTCCAACTCGTCTCCCCCTCCAGCCAGACCGCATCTCGGCCGCCTTGTCCCACGAGGTATTCGCAACGAACACACCTCCGGATGGGGTTACGGATCAACGGACCGAAAAAACGGGTCGAGCAGCCGAAAAATTTGTTTTCGAGATCGACCAATCCGGCCGGCCCCCGGCTCCGAATCCCGGTGCGTCAGGCAAGTTGGCACTGAGGACGGACGGCATGACACCTAATTCCAGGAGCGGTGCGGGACGCAAGGGCCTCGCGACCCTCGTTTGTGGTGCGCTGGCCGCCGGGGGGCTCGCAGCCGCCGGCGTCGCCGCGCTGGAACCGGGGGCGGCCTCCGCCTCCAGCCACCGGGAGGCCCCGCTCATCTCGGGGACCCCGCAGTACGACAACACGGACGTGTACGCGTTCGTCAGCCCGGACAAGCCGGACACGACGACGATCGTCGCGAACTGGATCCCGTTCGAGGAACCGGCCGGGGGGCCGAACTTCTTCCCCTTCGCCGAGGACGCGCAGTACGACCTCCACATCGACAACAACGGCGACGCGCAGGGCGAGCTGCTGTACCGGTTCACCTTCGACACGCACGTCAAGAACAAGAAGACGTTCCTGTACAACACGGGTCCGGTCGAGAGCCTCGACGACAAGGACCTCAACGTCACGCAGACCTACGACATCGAGCTGATCAAGCTCAAGAACCAGAAGCTCCTGTCGAAGACGAAGATCGCCAACGATGTTCCGGTGGCGCCTTCGAACGTCGGCAAGGCATCGATGCCGGACTACGCCAAGCTGCGCAAGCAGGCCGTGCACGAGCTGCACGGCGGCACCACGACGTTCGCCGGCCAGGCGGACGACCCGTTCTTCCTGGACCTGCGCGTCTTCGACCTGCTGTACGGCGGGAACCTCTCCGAGGTCGGCAACGACACGCTCAAGGGCTACAACGTCAACTCCATAGCCCTCCAGGTCCCGACCCACATGATCACCGAGTCGGCGGACCAGCCGATCGTCGGCATCTGGTCGACGACCCAGCGGCAGAACGCCAAGGGCTACTACGAGCAGGTTTCGCGCCTCGGCAGCCCGCTGGTCAACGAGGTCGTCAACCCGATCAAGGACAAGGACAAGTTCAACGCGTCCGCGCCCTGGGACGACGCCCAGTTCCTGAAGAACGTCACCAACCCCGAGCTGCCGAAGCTCATCGAGGCGATCTACAAGATCCCGGCGCCCGACGAGCCGCGCAACGACCTGGTCGACGTCTTCCTCAAGGGCGTCAAGGGACTCAACCAGCCGCCGCACGTGCGCCCGGCCGAGGAACTGCGCCTCAACACCTCGATCAAGCCGACGGCGGAACCCAAGCGCCTCGGTGTCCTGGACGGCGACAACCAGGGCTTCCCGAACGGCCGCCGCCTCACCGACGACGTGATCGACGCCTCGCTCCAGGTCGTCGAGGGTGAGCTGCTGGGCGCGAAGAACGACCTGGGCGACGCGGTCGACAAGAACGACAAGGACTTCGAGAAGGCCTTCCCGTACGTCGCCCTGCCGACCGAGGGCTCACGCGGTCCGCTCGCCAAGGGCACCGACGGCGGCACGGACGTCCGCAGCCAGCTCGGCGACGCGCTCGAGCCGGCGGGTGCCTCCGGCGGTACGGACAACATGGCCCTGATCGCCGGCTCGGCAGGTGCGGGTGCGCTGGGGATCCTGCTGATCGGCGGGGCGCTGATGTGGTGGCGCCGGATGCGGGACCGGGCGTACTAGGGCGCTCCGCGGGGTGCGGTGGTCGGTCGTGTGCCGGTCCGTTGTGGCTGGTCGCGCCCACGCGGCGGAGCCGCAAATCGATACAGCCCCGCGCCCCTTAGGGCGTTGCCCGTACGCCCCTTTACTGGCGCGGCCCGCGAAGTACTCATCCCCCACGGCGCGGGCCGCGCCGCAGCACGCGAGAAGGAATCGAGGAGAGGGCATGGCCCCGCGCAAGAACGACGACGCCCCCGAGAACGAGGCTTTTCAGCCCGTCCGGCGTTTGAGGACGAGGTCCGTTCAGGGCCGAAGCGGGGGTTCGGGGGCGGCAGCCCCCGAGGACGGGAAGGGTGAGGGCGGCGGGGGCGAGACCCGTGTCGCCGCACTGCGGCGTTTCGCCGCGGCCGCACGCCGACACCGTGCGCTGCACCTCACCGGCTGCGCCGCACTGCTCGCCGTGGCCCTCACCGCCGGCTCCATCGCCCTCGGGGCAGCACGGGACAACACGGGCGAGCGCGTCGCCCCGGCCTCCGCCGCCGTCTCCCCCGGCCTGCTCACCACCGGCGACCTGGACACCGGCATCGCCTCCCTCCAGGCCCACCTCCGCGACCAGCCGAAGGACTACGGCAGCTGGTCCGCCCTCGGCCTCGCCTACGTCGAGCAGGCCCGCACCAAGGGCGACCCCTCCCGCTACCCCCAGGCAGAACAGGCGTTCCAACGCTCACTCGCCCTGTCCCGGGACAACGACCAGGCCCTGGCCGGCCAGGCCGCCCTCGCCGCCGCCCGGCACGACTTCGAGGACGCCCTGAAGTACGCCGACCGGGCCCTGAAGGTGAACCCGTACAGCGAACGAGCCCTGTGCACCCGCGTCGACGCCCTCGTCGAACTCGGCCGCTACGCCGACGCCGCCAAGGCCGCCGACACGGCCGACGACCGCCGCCCGGGCATCCCGGTCTTCACGCGCTACGCGTACGTACGCGAGCTGCGCGGCGACGTACGGACGGCCGAGCGCGTACTGCAGCAGGCGCTCTCCTCCGCCGTCTCCCCCGGCGACCTCGCCTACGTCGCCACCCAGCTCGGCCAACTCGCCTGGAACCAGGGCAACTACGACACCGCGCTCACCCACTACGCCCGCGCCCTGGCCGCCGACGAGAACTACCTCCCCGCCCTGGAGGGCCGCGCCCGCGCACAGGCCGCGAGCGGCGACAGGGCAGCCGCGCTCAACGGCCTGAAGGACGTCGTCTCCCGCTACCCGCTCCCGGGCCCGCTCGTGGAACTCGGCGAGCTGTACGAGTCGGCCGGCGACCAGGTGAAGGCCGACGACCAGTACGCCCTCGTCGACGCCTGGACGGCCCTCGCCCGCGCCAACGGCGTCAACGCCGACCTCGACACGGCTCTCGCGGCCGCCGACCACGGCGACAAGGGGTCCGCCCTGCGCGCCGCACGGGCCGAGTGGGACCGCCGGCGGACCGTGCACACCGCGGACGCCCTCGCCTGGGCGCTGCACGTCAACGGCAAGGACGAAGAAGCCCTCCCGTACGCCCGCAGGGCCACGGCCACCGGCTACCGCAACGCCACGTTCCTGTACCACCGGGGCGTCATCGAACACGCCACGGGCGACGCCGAGGACGCCCGCGCGCACCTGAAGGCCGCGCTGAAGCTGAACCCCGGCTTCTCCGCGCTGGGCGCCCGTGAAGCCCGCACGGCACTCAAGGACCTGGAGGCGGCCAAGTGACTCCCCGTCGTCTGTTCGCCTCCGGCGCCGCCGTCCTCACGGCGGCCTGCGCGCTCGCGCTGTTCGCCTCCCCTCCCGCGAGCGCGCACCCCCTCGGCAACTTCACCGTCAACCGCTACGACGGCCTGGTCGTCGCCCCCGGCGCACTGCGCGTCCACCACGTCGAGGACCTCGCCGAGATCCCGGCGACGCAGGCGAAGCCCGACATCGAGAAGGCGGGCATGGCGACGTGGGCCCGGCAGCGCTGCGAGAGCGCCGCGCGGGGCAGTGAGGTCACCGTGGACGGCCGTACGGTCGATCTCACGCTGAAGAGCAGCCACGCGCGCGTGCGCCCCGGCCAGGCCGGCCTGGACACGCTCCGGGTGGAGTGCCGGCTCTCGGCGCCGATCTCGCAGGACGCGACCGTCGCCGTCGGCTTCCGCGGCGCGGGCGCGGAGTCCGGCCCGGGCTGGCGGGAGATCACGGCACGCGGCGACCGTATGACGCTCACCGCGTCGGACGTGCCGAAGCAGTCGGTGTCCGCCGAACTGACCACGTACCCGGAGGAGTTGCTCTCCTCGCCGGCCGACACCGCGACCGCGTCGCTGCGTGTGCGCCCCGGCGGCCCCGCCCTCACCGAGTCGGAGCAGGACGCCCCCGCCGCCTCGGTCCTGCCGCGCGGCGCCGACCGCTGGACGCGTGCCCTGGACGACCTGGTCTCCCAGCGCGAACTGACCTTCGGCTTCGCCGCGCTCGCCCTGGTCATCGCGGTCTTCCTGGGCGCGATGCACGCGCTCGCGCCCGGTCACGGCAAGACCATCATGGCCGCGGTGGCGACGGCACGCGGCGGCCGGGCACGCCTGAAGGACGTCATGCCGCTGGCGGCCTCGGTGACCGTCACCCACACCCTGGGCGTGGTCGCCCTGGGCCTGCTGATCACGGCCGGCTCGGCCGCAGCGCCCTCGGTGATCACCTGGCTGGGCATGGCGAGCGGCGCCCTGGTGCTCGCGGCGGGCGCCACCCTCGTACGCCGCGCCTGGCACATCCGCAAACACGGCTACGGGCACGGTCACGACCACGACCACCCGCACGGCCACGGTCACTCACACGACCATGACGACCACGCCCACGACCATCCCCACGAGCACTCCCACGAGCACTCCCACGAGACGAGCGACCACGCCGCCGACCGCGCACGCGAACCGGTCCTGGTCGCCGCGCACGCCCACACCCCGGCCGAAGGAACCGCCCCGTCCCCACAGGCCCACCTCCACTCACACGCCCCAGCAGAGCACCACAGCCACGAACGCGATCACGCACACCCGCACCCCCATTCCCCCACCCGCAAACACGGCCTGCTCACCCACACCCACGGCGGTTTCACCCACACCCACTCCACCGCCCCCACTCTCCGCGGCACGATCCTCCTCGGCTTCGCCGGTGGCCTGGTCCCCAGTCCCTCCGCGGTGGTCGTGCTGGTCGGCGCGGCGGCGCTCGGCAAGGCGTGGTTCGGGCTGCTGCTCGTCGTGGCGTACGGCGTCGGACTCGCCCTGACGCTGACCGCGGCCGGGTTCGCCGTGGTCAAGCTGGGTACCGGTGTCACCCGGGTCCTGGACAGGCGCCCCCGCTGGACCGTGCACCCGGTCACGGCCTTCCTGCGCCGGACCGCCCCGCTGGCGTCCGCGCTCCTGGTCGTGCTGCTCGGGGCCGGATTGGTGTTCAAGGGGGCGGCATCCGTACTCGGCTGAGCTACTTTTGGGAAGAAATCGCACGGAGTGGAGATTTCGCACGGATGCGAATGGGGGACGCCCGTGTCCGAAGAACACGGCAGTGAACGGGTGATCGCGGGCCGCTACCGCCTCCTGTCCCCGCTCGGCGAGGGCGGCATGGGCACCGTGTGGCGGGCCCGCGACGAGGTGCTGCACCGCGAGGTGGCGGTCAAGGAGGTACGGGCGCCGGCCGGGCTGGCGACGTCGGAGGTCGAGCGGATGTACGCCCGCCTGGAGCGTGAGGCGTGGGCGGCGGCGCGGGTCGCCAACCGCAATGTCGTCACGGTCTACGACGTGGCCACGCAGGACGGCCGGCCCTGGATCGTGATGGAGCTGGTCCGCGGTATCTCGCTGGCCGAACTGCTAGACGCCGAGGGACCGTTGAGTCCGCAGCGTTCCGCACACATCGGCGCCGAGGTGCTGTCCGCGCTGCGGGCCGCGCATGACGCCGGGGTGCTGCACCGGGATGTGAAGCCGGCCAACGTGCTGATGTCGAACGACGGCCGGGTCGTGCTGACCGACTTCGGTATCGCGATGGTCGAGGGAAGCTCCGCGCTGACGATGACCGGTGAGGTCATCGGCTCCCCCGAGTTCCTCGCCCCGGAGCGGGCGCTGGGCCGCACGCCGGGCCCGGAGTCCGACCTGTGGTCCCTCGGGGTGCTGCTGTACGCGGCGGTGGAGGGCAACTCCCCGTTCCGGCAGAACACCCCGCTGAGCACCTTGCGCGCGATCGTCGACGACGAGCTGCCCCCGCCGCACCGGGCCGGTCCGCTGGCTCCCGTCATCGAGGGACTGCTGCGCAAGGACCCGGCCGAGCGACTGTCGGCCGAGCGGGCGGAGCAGGATCTGCGGATCGTCGGGGCGGGCGGGACCCCGCGCGCGGACACCGTGCAGGCGTCCCCGTACACCCCGACCGTCGCGGCGTTCCCGGCTCCGTCGCAGACCGCCCCGACGGCCCCGGTCCCGGCGCCGGAGCCGACCCGGCCCGTGACTCCCGGCCCGGCGACGGCCCCGGTCCGGCCCGACCGCAACCGCCGTGCCGCCCTCACCCTGATCGCGGGCATCGCCGTCCTCGCGCTGGCCGTGGCGGGGCTGACGTACGCCCTGCTCAACCGTGGGGGCGGCGGCGGGGACGCGGGGAACGACGGCACCACCAGCCAGGTGGGCGGCGGGACCACGCAGAAGGAGACCGAGGACGAGGGCGGCACCGGTGGGGAGGACAGTCCGGAGCCGAGTCCGAGCGAGAGCCGTACCAGCGCTCCGGCGCCGCAGTCCGTGACGGTGGCGCTGACGGGCTCGAACCTGGAGTACTCCGGGGCGTGTCCGCCGCCGAGCGGTGAGGCGCCCGCCTTCACGGCCTCGTTCACGGTGGGGCGGCTGCCGGCCGAGGTCACCTATCGCTGGGTGTCCGAGGACGGCAAGGTGATGGACCAGGGCTGGAAGACCCTGTCGTTCCCGGAGGGCGGTGGGCGCACGAAGCAGGACCGGGCGTTCGTGACGACGTACGACGACAGCGGGACCTTCGAGAACCAGATCAGCGTCGAGGTCCGCGACCCGGTGAAGACGACGTCGAACTCGGTGCCGTTCTCGGTGACTTGTGAGACGGAGACCCCGACGGGCGGGGTCTCGCAGTCTCCTACCGAGTCGCCGGAGTCGTAGGAGAGCCGGCGCTCGGCGGGATACTCAGGTCGCGCTGTTCAGGACCGGGAGATATCCACCCGACTGGCCCGCGGCCGTCGGGTGGTAGGACTCGGGGATGTTGAGCCAGTTCACGGAGTGCATCCACGAGCTGCCGGAGCAGAGCTCGTGGCCGGTGAAGGTGGTTCGTACGTCGCCGAAGGTGAACCCGTGGTCCAGGGCGCGCTTCTCGGTGGCGGCGTCGATGTAGTCGGCGGCGTCGTTGAGCGCCCTGCGCTTGGTCTCGGACAGGCCGAGGCACCCGGACGCGCCCAGCTTGTAGAAGCGGGGGTAGCCGAGTACGACCACCTGGGCGGACGGCGCCTTGGCCCGGATGGCCGAGTAGACGGTGTCGAGCCGGCCGGGCAGCGTCGAGTCGACGAACGCCTTGGCGGTGTTGATGCGTGAGACGCAGGCGCTGTCACCCTGCAGCACACAGGTCGTCATGATGTCCGCGAATCCGGCGTCGTTGCCGCCGATCGAGATGGACACCAGTGCGGTGGCGGAGGTGAGGGGACCGAGTTGACTGGCGGTCACATCACCCGTTTGAGCGCCCGAGCAGGCCGTGAAGTCGAAGGACGAGGGTGAGTTCGCGGCGGCCCACAGGTAGGGGTACGCCTTCGTACTGCGCTTGCAGTCGCCGCTGGAGCCGATGTAGCTGCCCGCGCCGAGGCCCGAGGAGTAGGAGTCGCCGAGCGCCACATACCCGCCGATTGCGGCGGTGTCGGCGGCCTGCGCGGTGGCCGCCCCGGTGAGGGCGGTGCCGACGGCGAGGAGGAGTGAGGCGACGTATACGGAAAGTCGGGAACGTCTCATGGAACCTCCCTATAGCAGGATCTCTGCCATAACCGTCGTACCAACTACGCGTGTTGACGGGAAGTGCCCATGCCAAGAAAAATTTCGTGTTCATGACAGCATTGTTGACAGGTCGTCAACTCTCTTGTCCCTCACCTCCGGGCGGCAGATCCTTTACCTCGGCCCAGGAACGGGAACGCGACGTTCCGGGCTGTGCGTGCGCCCCGCACGCGCCCCCCACATGTGCGCCCACCACATGCGCACCGCCTGGAGGAGGACTCCCTCGCAATGGCACAACTGCGTAGCAAGAACGTCCGGTTCACCGCGATAGCCGGCCTGGCGACCGCCGCGCTGGTCGGTGGACTCACCGCCCTCCCCGCCCAGGCCGCCCCGGCCGAGGGCAAGGTCCTGGCCGCCGGCTCCCCCACGGCCGTCAAGGACAGCTACATCGTCACGCTGGACAAGAGCGCCGGCCTCAAGGCGTCCTCGGCCGCCGGCAAGGACCTGGTCGAGGAGTACGGCGGCACGGTGAGGAAGACGTTCACCAAGGCGCTGAACGGCTACACCGCCACCCTCTCCGCGGACGAGGCCACAAGACTCGCAGCCGACCCGGCGGTGGCCTCCGTCGAGCAGAACCAGCGCGTCCACCTGGCCGACACCACGCAGACCAACGCCCCCTGGGGCCTGGACCGCATCGACCAGGCCGCGCTTCCGCTCTCCGGCACCTACACCTACCCGGACACCGCGGGCAGCGGTGTCACCGCGTATGTGATCGACACAGGTGTGCGCATCACCCACCAGCAGATCAGCGGCCGCGCCTCCTACGGCTACGACGCCGTCGACGGCGACACCACCGCCTCCGACGGCAACGGCCACGGCACCCATGTGGCCACCACCATCGCGGGCTCGACGTACGGCGTTGCCAAGAAGGCGAAGATCGTCGCGGTCCGGGTGCTCGACAACAACGGCTCCGGCACCACGGCGGGCGTGATCGCCGGCATCGACTGGGTGACCGACAACCACTCCGGCCCCTCCGTCGCCAACCTCTCGCTCGGCGGCGGCGCCTCCAGCACGCTGGACACGGCGGTGCGCAACTCCATCGCCGGCGGCGTGACCTACGCGGTCGCGGCGGGCAACAGCAACGCCAACGCCTCCTCGTACTCCCCGGCCCGGGTCACCGAGGCCATCACCGTCAGCGCCACCACCAGCTCCGACGCCCGCGCCAGCTACTCCAACTACGGCTCGGTCCTGGACATCTTCGCGCCGGGCTCGTCGATCACGGCGGGCTGGAACACCAGCGACACCGCGACGAACACCATCTCCGGTACGTCGATGGCGACGCCGCACGTCGCGGGCGCGGCCGCGGTCTACCTGGCGGGCCACACCTCGGCCACTCCGGCCGCAGTGGCCTCCGCACTCACCGGGGGTGCCACCGCCGGTGTGGTCACCAGCCCCGGCAGCGGCTCCCCGAACCGGCTGCTGAAGCTCGTGCCGTGACGCGCCTTCGCACCGCCTGAACCACCGGTCCCCGCAGGCCCCACGGCTGCGGGGACCGTCCGTTCGGGACCGGGACACGAACACATGTCAAGAGGCCGTCCGCATCTTGACGGCCGATACGGCGCTGAGCCACATTGAAGCCCGGCATCCGGCGCTTCGGGGGGCAAAGTCGCCAATGCAGACCTTACGTATCAAGGCACGTATCAAGACAGACTCGGCTCAGGAGGCCGAGCGTGCGCGACCAGGTCCGGGGAGGGACCTGACGCCGCTGCTCGCGGGCGCCGCGACGGCCGTGGGGGTGATCGGCGCGGTCCTCGCGCTGGTCGACTCGGGCTCGCCGCTGCGCGGACCCTTCACGCTGTTCTTCCTGCTCGCGGCACCGGCCGCGGCCATCGCCGCCGCGCTGCGCGGGCTGGAACCGTTCGGCCGGACCGTGGCCTCGGTTGCGGGCGCGGTCGTCGTCAACATGCTGGTGACCCAGGGCATGCTCGCCGTGCACCGGTGGTCGGTACGCGGCGGAATCGTGGCGGTGACCGCGATCAGCGCGCTCATTCTCGTGCTCGTCCTGGTGCGGCGGCTGCGCGGCCGTACGACGCGAAGGCGGACTGACTGACGTGGACATCAGCGTGTACCGCCCCGGGGAGCTCAGCTCCGCCGACCGGGCGGCGTGGACATCGATGCAGTCCAAGGCCCATCTCCAAGGCTCGCCCGAGCTGGGCAACCCCTTCCTGTCCCCCGAGTTCGCGCTCGCCGTCGGCCGCTGCCGGCGCGGAGTGCGGATCGCGGTGGTACGGGAGGGCGGCGAGCCGGCCGCGTTCTTCCCGTTCCAGCGAACGGCGTCCGGCGTGGGCCGGGCCATCGGCCTCGGCGTCTCGGACGCCCAGGGCGTGGTGCACCGGCCCGGGTTCACCTGGGAGGCCCGGGAGCTGCTGAAGGCGTGCGGGCTCGCGGTGTGGGAGTTCGACCACCTGGTCCAGGGCCAGGCGGCGTTCGAGGCGGAGGCCTCCGGCACGTACCCGTCCCCGGTCATGGACGTCGACCAGGGGTACGAGACGTATCTGACCCAACTCCGGGAGCGGGCACCGAAGTTCACCAGGACGACGCTCGCCAAGGAGCGCAAGCTCGGCCGGGACCACGACGGCATGCGGTATGTGCACGACGAACGCGACCCGGCGGCGCTGCGCACGCTGATGGCCTGGAAGTCGGCGCAGTACCGCAGGACCGGGCGCAGCGACCGCTTCGCGCACGCGTGGATCACGCTGCTCGTGGAGCAGCTGTTCCACACCCGCTCGGAGCCGTTCGCCGGGATCCTGTCGGTGCTGTACGCGGGCGGCAAGCCGATCGCCGCGCACTTCGGGCTGCGTACCGAGCGGGTGCTGGCCTGCTGGTTCCCGGCGTACGACCCGGCGTTCTCGAAATACTCGCCGGGCCTGGTCCTGCACCTGCGGATGGCCGAGGCCGCCGCCGCCGACGGGATCGCCTATCTCGATCTCGGCCGGGGCCAGAAGGAGTACAAGGACTCCCTGAAGACACGTGAGTTGACGGTGTCGGAGGGGTGGGTGACCAGGCGTCACCCGGTCGCGTTCGGACACCGGGCACGCCGTGCCCCGGTCCGGGCGCTGCGCAACACCGTGCAGACACGGCCGGAGCTCTTCGAACCGGCGGACCGGCTCCTCAAACGCATGGGGAAGATCCGCTCGGGACGTGGCCAGGGACGTGGCTAACTCCGGTCAAACCAACAAAAACGTGAGGGCTCGTTCCAGCTCTTGCCATACAGGCGCAATCGTCAATACCGTCGTACATCTCACTCGCATCGGACGGTCGTAAGCGGCTCTAGGGGAGGGCTCAAGGACCGCGACGGTCCCGACGCGGGGCGTGGTAGGGGGGTGCTCGGTGAAAGGTGTTCACACTTCGGTGTTCCCACTTGCGACCGGGTCGTGCCGCGCGACCGGCTGCCGCTCTTCGGGTGGCCGGCCAGAATTGCCAGCTCACCACACGCGTACGGAGATCCGTTCCTCCGTGCCGTGAGTGAGAAGAACCCCCCTTTCGAACCGGACACATAGCCGGGCCGCCCAGGGGCGGGCGGTCCACCGGACGAGAGGGACCTGACTCATGAGTTCTGTTCTGCGCCCGGCGGTCGCGGGCCAAGATCCGTCACCGGTCGGCAAGTACCGGCCCATCTCCTCGCACCTGGCCATCGCGCCGCCGGTGAGCGTGGTGATCCCGGCCATGAACGAGGCGGAGAATCTGCCGTACGTCTTCAAGACCCTTCCGGACTGGATCCACGAAGTGGTCCTGGTGGACGGCAACTCCACCGACGACACCGTCGAAGTGGCCCGTGAGCTGTGGCCCGAGGTGAAGGTCGTGCGCCAGCGCGGCAAGGGCAAGGGGGATGCCCTGATCACCGGGTTCGAGGCGGCCACAGGCGACATCATCGTGATGGTGGACGCCGACGGCTCGGCGGACGGCCAGGAGATCGTGTCGTATGTGTCCGCCCTGGTCTCGGGCGCGGACTTCGCCAAGGGGTCCCGCTTCGCCAACGGCGGCGGCACCGACGACATGACGCCGATCCGCAAGCTCGGCAACTGGGCCCTGTGCACGGCCGTCAACCGCAAGTTCGGCGCCCGCTACACCGATCTCTGCTACGGATACAACGCGTTCTGGCGGCACTGCCTGGACAAGATCGAGCTCGACTGCACCGGGTTCGAGGTGGAGACCCTGATGAACATCCGGGTCGTCAAGGCGGGTCTGAAGGTGCAGGAGATACCCAGCCACGAGTACCTCCGCATCCACGGTACGAGCAATCTGCGGGCCGTGCGGGACGGGCTGAGGGTGCTCAAGGTGATCCTCAAGGAGCGCTCCAACCGGCGCGCCCTGCGCAGCCGCAGGAACCACTCCCAGATGCTCGACTCGGTCCGCTCGGTTCGGGGAGAGGCGTCTTGAGCGGTCCCGACATCTCCGTCGTGATCTGCGTGTACACCGAGGACCGCTGGGAGGACATCCTCGCGGCGGTCTCCTCGGTGCGGGCGCAGGCGTACCCGGCGCTGGAGACGCTGCTGGTCGTGGACCACAACGCGGCACTCCTGGACCGGCTGAGCAAGGAGTACAAGGAAGCGACCGATGTGCGGGTGCTCGCCAACGCGGGCCCCCGCGGCCTGTCCGCCGGCCGCAACACCGGCATCGCCGCCTCCTACGGCGAGGTCATCGCGTTCCTCGACGACGACGCCGTGGCCGAGCGGGACTGGCTCAGGCACTTCGCCGCCGGCTACGCCGACCCGCGCGTGATGGCCGTCGGCGGGCGCACCGAGCCGATCTGGGCGTCGGGGAGGCGCCCCGACTGGTTCCCGGAGGAGTTCGACTGGGTCGTCGGCTGTACCTACCGCGGCCTGCCGCAGGGCCGGGTCGAGGTGCGCAACGTCCTCGGCGGCAACGCCTCCTTCCGGCGTACGGCGTTCGACTTCGCGGGCGGTTTCGCCACCGGCATCGGACGCGACGGCGACCGGCTGCCGCTGGGCGGCGAGGAGACGGAGCTGTGCATCCGGCTCACCCGGGCCAGGCCCGACGCGGTGCTGCTGATCGACGACCGGGCGGTGATCCACCACCGGGTGCCCGAACCGCGCGAGCACTTCCGGTACTTCCGCACGCGTACCTACGCCGAGGGCCTCTCCAAGGCGCTGGTGGCCCGAAGTGTCGGCGCCGACAAGGGACTCGAGTCCGAGCGCCGGTACACCACCCGGGTGCTGCCGGCCGGGGTGGCGCGCGGGCTGCGGGATGCCGCACTGGCCCGGCGGGGCGGTGCGGGCCGGGCGGGCGCGATCGTGGCGGGCGTGCTGACGGCGGCCGGTGGGTACGTCGTGGGGAGTGTCCGGGTGCGCCGAGGGGGCGTTACGTACTCGGTGGTGGGCATCGAGGGGGAACCGCGCTTCAAGGGGGGAAGCAGATGACCGACGGGCGCGTGCCCATTCTCATGTACCACGCCGTCTCCACCGCGCCGAACGACGCCACCCGCGAGCTGTCGGTGGCACCGGAGGCGTTCGCGGAGCAGATGGCGCTGATCGGCGACCTCGGCCTCACCCCCGTCCGCACGGCCGATCTGGCGGAGCGCTGGCGGTCCGGCAAACCGCTGCCCGAGCGGCCGGTGCTGATCACCTTCGACGACGGCTACGAGGGGGTACACCGGCACGCCCTGCCCGTGCTCGCCGAGCACGGCTTCGCGGCCACGGTGTTCGTGTCCACGGGCTGGCTGAAGGGCCCGCACGACACGGGCGGCGGCCTGGACACCATGCTCGACTGGGACCAGGTCCGCGAGCTCGCCGGGGCGGACGTCGAGATCGGCGGCCACAGCCACACGCATCCACAGCTCGACCAGCTCCCGGACGGCAGGCTGCGCTCCGAGCTGATCCTGTGCAAGGAGATCATCAGCGATCAACTCGGCACCGTTCCGGCCTCGTTCGCCTATCCGTACGGCTACTCCAGCCGCCGGGTGCGCGAGGCGGTGCGCGAGACCGGGTACGGCCAGGCGCTCGCCGTCAACAACGGACTGGCGCGGCGCCGGCAGGGGCCGTACGCGCTCACCCGGCTCACCGTGCGCCGCACCACCGGCATCGAGGAGTTCGGGCGGATGGTCGAGGGCCGTGCCATCGCCCGCACCTTCGCCAGGGACCGCGCCCTCACCAAGGGGTACGCCGTGGTCCGCAGAGCCCGACAGGTCCGCCGGAAGGCCATCCGTTCCCGTGTCTGACACGACGACCACGACCGAGCCCGCATCGACCGACGCGAAGGCGCCCGAGCAGTCGGGGCGCCGCCTTCGCCTGCCCGGCCTGGGCGGGTCCTCCGGGGGCAGCCAGCTGTTCCGCAACGCCTACGCCCTGATGCTCAACACCGGCGTCTCCGCCGTGCTGGGGCTCGGCTTCTGGCTGGCCGCCGCCCGCTACTACTCCGAGTCCGCGGTCGGCCAGGGGTCGGCCGCGATCGCCGCGATGAAGTTCCTCGCGGGGCTCACCGCGGTGACCCTGACGGGTGCGCTGGCCCGCTTCATCCCCGTCGGGGGACGCAGGAGCGGCCGGCTCATCTTCCAGACGTACGCGGGCAGTTGTGTGATCGTGGCGCTGGCCGCCGGAGTCTTCCTGCTGACGCTGGACCTGTGGGGGCCGTCGTACCGGTTCCTGGACGGGCCGCTGAACGGGCTGTTCTTCGTCGTGGCCGTCGTCGCCTGGAATCTGCTCACGCTCCAGGACGGGGTGCTGACCGGGCTGCGCAGCGCGGTGTGGGTGCCGGTCGGCAACACCGTGTTCTCGGCGGTGAAGCTGGGGCTGCTGGTGGCCTTCGCGGTGGCGATCCCCACCGCCGGTGTCTTCGTCTCATGGGTCGCGGCCATCGCGGTGTCGGTGCTGCCGCTGGGCTGGCTGGTGTTCCGGCGGCTGGTGCCGCGCCATGTGGCGGCGACCGAGGAGCACGCCCGTCCGCCGTCGCTGAGGGAGATCGGGCGGTTCCTGGCGGGCGACTACACCGGCTCGCTGTTCTCGCTGGCCGTGGTCTATCTCATCCCCGTGATCGTGGCGGCGCAGGTCTCCTCCGAGGACAACGCGTACTTCTACATCACGGCCACCATCGGCGGCACCGTCAATCTGCTCGCCATCAACATGGGGGCCTCCCTCACGGTCGAGGGCGCGCACGATCCCGGCCGGCTGGCCGCCAACACCCGTGCGGCGCTGAAGCGCATGGCGCGGATCATGCTTCCGGTCGCCGCGATCCTGTTCTTCGGGGCGCCCTGGATCCTGGGCGTGTTCGGCCCGGGCTACGCGGACGCGGCGACCCCGCTGCTGCGCTGGTTCGCGGTCGGCGGACTGCTTCGGGTCGTCATGGAGACGTACTTCGCGGTCCTGCGCGCCCAGAGCCGCACCGCGGGACTGGCGTGGCTGCAGGGCCTGTTGTGTGCCCTGGTGCTCGGTCTGACGCTGGTGCTGCTCCCCCGGATGGGTCTGACCGGCGCGGGCGTCGCCGAGATCGCCTCGCTGTCGGTGATCGTCGCGATCGCCGCGCCCAAGCTGTACCGGACCGCGCGGGCGACCTCGGCCGAGGTGCCCGAGGACGCCGCTCCCGACGGCGACCTCGCCGACCTGGGGGCGCGCGAGGTGCCCGAGGGGGCGCGCAAGCGGGGGCCCGGCTGGGCGCTGGACAGCGACACGCTCGCGCTCGGCATCCATGTCGACTTCGACCATCTGGAACGCCGGCCCGACGTCCGCCCGGGACCGGGGACGCCGCCCACGGGCACGCCGCGGATCCGGCCGGAGCACCGACCGACCTGGGCCCGTACACCGGAGTTCGGTCTGCCGGTGGAGGAGCGCCGGGCGTCAACGCAGCCCGCCGAGGTGGACGCCCCGTTCGAGGACGAGTTCGACGCGGGCAAGGGCGAGGCGGCCGCACCGGAGGAACGCGAGGAGGCTGTCGTACGGGAGGAGGCCGCCGTTCGGCAGGAGGCTGCCGTACGGGAAGAGCCGCCCATGCACGAAGAGCCCGTACCGCTGCCCGACGCGGGCGCGCCGAGCGGGCGCGGGCGGCTGCTGCCGACCCGGCTCGGGGTGATCCTCGGCTGTCTGCTGATCGCCGCGCTGCTGCTGTACTGGGTGCCCGCGCTGCGCCTCGGCGAGAGCGACCTGGACGGCATGGGCGGGCTCGGGCTGATCTCGGTGCTGCCGCCGCCGACGCTGCTCGGGGCCGCGCTGCTGGCGGTGACGTTCGCGTCGCTGCTGTGGCTGGGCCGTGAGCACCGGGCGCTGCTGCTGCTCACGCTGCTCGCGACGGTCGTGTCGCTGCACGCCCTGCCCGCCCTGATCGAGACCGAGCCGCGGTTCGCGACGGCCTGGCAGCACCTGGGCTTCCTCGACTACATCGACCGCACCGGCTCGGCCGTGCCCGACCTGGACGCGCGCTGGAGCTGGCCGGGCTTCTTCGCGGTGGCCGCGTTCGCCGCGAAGGCGTGCGGGGTCAGCGACCCGACCGAGCTGATCCGCTGGTGGCCGCTGGCGATACAGCTGCTGTACCTGGTCCCGATGTTCCTGCTGGTGCGCCATATGCGGGCGAGCTGGCGGGCCAAGTGGACCGGCATCTGGGTGTTCGTGCTCAGCGGCTGGGTCGGCCAGGACTACTTCTCCCCGCAGGGCTTCACCTACCTGCTGTACCTCGTCTTCGCGGCGATCCTGCTGGTCTGGTTCCGCGCGCCACGGGTGATCTGGACGAAGCGGCGGCCCGGCGAACTGGAGGTCGAGCCGACGGACCGGCGGCAGCGGGCCGTGCTGCTGATGGTGGTCACGGGACTGTTCGCGGCGAGCGTCCCGGCCCACCAGCTCACGCCGTTCGTGATGCTGGGCGTGCTGACGGCGCTGGTCCTGATCGGCAGGTCCGAACTGCGCGGTCTGCCCATCCTGTTCGGCGTGATGGTGACGGTGTGGATCGGCTTCATGGCCGAGCCGTACTGGTCGGGCCACTTCGACGAACTCTTCGGCGGGGTCGGCGGCGTGGGCTCGAACGTGTCGTCGTCGGTGTCCGGTCGTATCGAAGGCGGCAGTTCGACCCACAAGCTGGTGCTGTACGTGCGTGTGCTGCTGGCCGGCGGTGTGATGGCGTTCGCCTGCTGGGGCTGGTGGCGCCGCCGCTTCCACCACTACCGGGAGCGTTCGCTGCTGGTGCTGACCTTCGTGCCGTTCCTGGGCTTCGGGATGCAGTCGTACGGCGGCGAGATGGCGCTGCGGGTGTTCATGTTCGCCCTGCCCGGCGCGGCCCTGCTGACGGGTCTCGCGTTCTTCCCGCGCACCGGCGTCACCGCCAAGGAGCGCGACAAGGACCGGGTGAGCCTCGCCCCGCTGGCCGCGCTGATGGCGGGCCTGGTGCTGATGGGCGGCTTCCTGGTGGCCCGCTGGGGCAATGAGCCGTTCGAGCGGGTCAAGCCCGGCGAGGTCGCCGCCATGGAGTACGTGTACGCCCATGACGATCCGAGCCTCAGACTGCTGTGGCTGAGCAGCGACCCGGTGAACGACGTGACACCCGCGATGCCGTGGGGTTCGCGGGACATGGAGAAGGTCTCCTACCTGCCGACGCAGGCACCCGTCGACCCGGTGCTGGTGTCGGGCCTGGTGAAGGCGCTGAAGGACGCGGGCCCGAACTCGTATCTGATGATCAACCGCGGTCAGGTCACCTACCTCCGGCTGGACGTGGGCTATTCGGCGAGCTGGGAGACCCGGCTGCTGCAGAACCTGGACAAGCGTCAGGAGCTGAAGCGGGTCTTCGCCAATGCCGACGTGACGATGTACGCGCTGCGCAAGCAGCCGGCGGGTGCGGTGCCGAAGGCCGATCCCGGGCCCATCGGGCCGCAGGTGACATGGACGCCGTGGTCGGTGGTCGGCGGGCTCGCGGCGGTGGCGCTGATCGTGCTGCTGATGGCCCGCGAGATCGTCCGGGTGGCGATGGCGCCGAGCGTGCGGCAGCTGCGCTGGCTGCAGAGCAGTTTCTGGTTCTCGCTGCCGCTGCTGGCGGTGCTGCTGGCCTCGTTGGTGCAGCGGTTCCTGACGATCAAGTGAGAGCCGTGCCGGTCAAGTGGCTCAACGCTCCAGCCACTTGACCTCGTACGCCTGGAACTCGGCCTCCTTGCCGTCGATCTTCACGGTGGTCTGCCGGTCGAGGGTGTTCACGGCCAGGACCACCTTGTCGGTGGCCAGGACCCGCACGTCGGGCTTGTCCACGGACACCTGCCGGTACTCCGTCCCGGGCCCGAACTCCTCGCTGAACCTGGACACCAGGTCGTACATGGGCAGCCTCGCGCCGCCGTCCGCGGTGTCGGTCGGCGTCCACAGACAGCCGGCGCACTCGGCGCCCTTCTCCTTCTCCGGGTTCCAGTAGAAGGCGGAGGTGGTGCCGCCCTCGGCCAGCGCGATCATCCCGGCTGCCTGGACGGCGCCGCGGCGGGCCTCGGACCAGCCCTTGCGGTCGTCGTTGCCGTCGGCGGGCTCGACGTAGTACTCGGCCCACCACAGCGGCAGATCGCCGGTCTGCCCGCGCACCCACCGGCTCACGGCCGTGAACTTGTCGGTGGCCGTGAACTCGTCGGGCAGGAGCTCGTCGTCCCGGGTGTAGCTGGAGCCGTCCACGACGACGAAGTCTGCGCCCGCCTTGTGTTCGTTCCAGTACCCGAAGGCGTCGACGGTGCGCTGGTCCAGGGCGCCCCAGGGGCCGGTGAGGGCCTTCGAAGCCTCCTCGGCGCGCGGGTCGACGCTGTCCATCACGAGGTACGGCCCGCCCACCATGATGTCCGGGTTGACCTTCTTCAGCGCCCGGTAGACGAGGTTGTACAGCTGGGTGTAGCCCTCGTAGTCCCAGCGGGCCTCGGCGTCGTTCCAGAAGCCCTTGAACTCGTTCCAGACGATGAAGTGGCGTACGTCCGGGTAGCGCTTGGCGACGGTCACGGCGAGCGCGGCGTAGTCGTCGAAGTGCTCGGGGTCGGGCGCGGTCTCCAGCGTGGCCTGGCTCCAGTCGGTGTTGTCGACGCCGGCCTCGCCGCCCTTCATCCAGTCGGGGGCGCAGCACAGGGTGACGACCGGGGTGCTGCCGGAGGCGCGGACGAAGTCGATGCGGCGGTCCATCGCCTCGAAGTCGTAACGTCCTCGGACCGGCTCGGGGTTGTCGGCGCCCCAGCCCATGAGGTGCTGGATCTGCGGCAGCCCTCCGGCGTCCGCGAGCCGTCCCTCGACGCGCTTGACGGCGGCGGACGCGCCCTCGTCGGCGCTGTGCTGGGTGTGGGTGAAACCCCAGCCGACCTGCGGGTTGCTCGCGTCCGGCGTGGCCGACGGGTTGCCGTGCGGCTTGTCGCCGTCGCGGGTGGTGCCGTCGGTGTTCACGCCGTTCCCCGGCAGTGTGTTGAGGAGGGTCACGACCAGGGCCAGAGCGGCCGCGCCCACGCCGAGCAGCGCGGTGAGCCGCCACCGCCGTGCCCCCGAATTCCACCCATGACGTCCCATCAAGGACAACGGTAACGGGGGTCCCGGCCGCTCGGGCAGGTTTCGGCTCCACACGGTCCTGTAACAGAGTGCGGGGCCTCGGGCGAGCGCGACCGGGGGGCCGGGGATGGGGGCGCACGCACCGGACGTGCACCGTTGGCGGGATCTGGCACGGAAACCGGGTGCACGGGGCCGCCGCGTGCCGGATCATGGCCGCATGTCTGCGAACCCACACGACGCTCTGCCGATCCGGCTCAACGTCGACGACAGCGACTCGCCGTCCGACGTCGTCGACGCGCTGTTCCTCGGCCGCTTCGCGACGGGCGAGCAGCCGTACTCGCACGCGGCGAACATCGACCGCGTACGGTCCGGGGCGACGCTTCTGCCGCCGGGCGCCCGTGTGCTGCGCACCGCCCGCGACGACGACCGCAGCGCGACGCTGGCGGAGGGCGACGGCTGGACCCTGCTGATCTCCCGCTGGAACCGCGGCGCCGACGTCACCGTGACGGCGACCAGCGAGGAACTGGCCGAGCGGGTGCTGGGCGAGGCGACGGACGGCGCGGCCGACGAGCCCGAACCGCAGCCGGAGAACGTGACCATGGGCTTCTGGTACGTCTCCCCCAGGCGCGGCCCGCACCGCACGACCCGGCAGATCTCGGCGGGCACTTGGGACGAGGTGCGGGCCAACTACACGGCGCCGGTGGCGGACGCGATGGACCGGCTGATGAAGACGACCCCGGAGGACATCGCGGGCCGGCTGCTCCTGCTGCACGGCCCGCCGGGCACCGGCAAGACGTCGGCGCTGCGGACGCTGGCCCGCTCGTGGCGGGACTGGTGCCAGGTGGACTGCGTCCTGGACCCGGAGCGGCTCTTCTCCGATGTCGGCTATCTGATGGACATCGCGATCGGCGAGGACGACTCGACGGGCAAGGGCCGCTGGCGGCTGCTGCTGCTGGAGGACTGCGACGAGCTGATCCGGGGCGAGGCGAAGCACACGGCGGGCCAGGCCCTGTCGCGGCTGCTCAACCTGACGGACGGGCTGCTGGGCCAGGGCCGCAACGTCCTGGTCGGCGTGACGACCAACGAGGACCTGGAGCGTCTGCACCCGGCCGTCGTACGCCCCGGCCGCTGTCTGGCCCGCATCGAGGTGGGTCCGCTGACGCGTCGCGAGGCGGTGGGCTGGCTGGGCACGGACGAGGGCATCGGCCGGGAGGGCGCCACGCTGGCGGAGCTGTACGCGCTGAAGCGGGGGACGTCCCCGACGTCACTGCCGGATCCTCGGGACGGGGCGGACGCGGGGTTGTATCTGTAGTGCTTTGATGGACGTATGACCCTGTTCGTGGGTACGTCGGGGTGGCAGTACAAGGACTGGCGGGATGTGCTGTACCCGGCCGACGTGCCGGTGCGTCTCTGGCTGGAGGAGTACGCCGCGCACTTCGCCACGGTCGAGATCAACAACGCCTTCTACCGGCTGCCGACGCGGGAGAACTTCGAGGCGTGGCGGGACCGGGTGCCGGAGGATTTCGTGGTCGCGGTGAAGGCGAGCCGCTATCTGACGCACATCAAACGGCTACGGGATCCCGAGGAGCCGGTGACCCGGCTGATGTCCCACGCGCAGGGGCTGGGCGCCCGTCTGGGCCCGGTGCTGCTGCAACTGCCCCCCACGCTCCGGGCGGACGCGGGACTGCTGGACGCGTGTCTGGCGTGCTTCCCGTCCTCGACGCGGGTCGCGGTGGAGCCACGGCACGACAGCTGGTGGACGCGTCAGGTGCGCGAGGTGCTCGAGTCCCGGGGTGCGGCCCTGTGCTGGGCCGACGTCGAATCCCGCCCGGTGACGCCCCTGTGGCGCACCACCGACTGGGGCTACGTCCGTTTCCATGTGGGCCGCGCACATGTGTGGCCGCACTATGGCCGACAGGCTCTGACGACGTGGGCGGAGCGCATCACGGACATGTGGCCGCACGCGGAGGACGTGTACGCGTACTTCAACAACGACCCGACGGGCGCGGCGGTGCAGGACGCGATGACGTTCGCCCGGGCGGCGACGGCGGCGGGCCTGGAGCCGACACGCACCCCGAAGC
The DNA here is from genome assembly GCF_042657965.1 of Streptomyces coerulescens. Lineage (NCBI taxonomy): Bacteria > Bacillati > Actinomycetota > Actinomycetes > Kitasatosporales > Streptomycetaceae > Streptomyces > Streptomyces coerulescens. Next base: position 77,340 of record NZ_JBHSKM010000011.1, on the reverse strand, counting down.
ACCTTCTCTCACCGGCCTGACAACCTGCCTACTCCCCGTAAGCCGCCCGCAGGGCGTCCCGTACGGCGCCGAGCGCGTCCGCCTCCGTCAGCCCCAGCCGACGGGCACGATCGACGTAACTCTGGGCAGCCGAGGCGAGCTCCCGTTCCGCGGCCGAGCCGGCGGCGGCCACGAACGTGCCGTTGCGGCCCCGCGTCTCGATCACCCCGTCGCTCTCCAGCGCCCGGTACGCCTTGGCGACCGTGTTGGCCGCCAGCCCCAGCGTCTCCGCGAGGCCCCGCACGGTCGGCAGCCGGTAGCCCACCGGCAGCGCCCCCGACCGCGCCTGCTCCGAGATCTGCGCCCGCACCTGCTCGTACGGTGCGGCACTGTCGTCGATGTGGATCTTCAAGGTCACAGGGCCGATTGTCCCGTACCCGCCGGAAAATGAGAGGCATCCGCGCGCATCCGCCCGTAGCGTGCGCCTCCATGACCGTGACCGTGCGCGACCTCCGCCCCGAAGTGCCCGCCGACGTCGAGCGTTTCGCCCACAGCCGCCACCTCGCCCTCCCGTACATCCTGTGGACCCCGGAGGCCGTCAGACACCGCCAGGCCCACACCCATCCCGACGCCCATTACCGCTCCCTCGTCGCGGAGGAGGACGGCGAGACGATCGGCACGGCCCAGGTCGGCATGGCGTACGACAGCCCGGAGCCCGGCCAGGGCTATCTCAACGTCTACGTACGCCCGGACCGCACCCGCCGCGGCGCCGGCGAGCTGCTGGTCCGCGCGGCCGAGGAGCACCTGGGCTCGGTGGGGGCGACCAAGCTGTTCACGTGGGTCCTGGACGAGCCGGGCAACCGTGCGTTCGCCGAGCGGCACGGCTACCGCGCGAGCCGCTCCGCCCACTTCCTGCGCCTGGACCTGGCGGGCGGCACACTGCCGCCGCTCCAGGACCCCCCGCCCGGCGTCGAGCTGCGCACGGCCGCCGACTTCGCGGACGACCCGCGCCCGCTGTTCCGGCTCGACGCGGAGACGACGTCGGACGAACCGAGCGACGTGGGCGCCGAGTTCACCGACTACGAGGCATGGCTGGCGGAGACCTGGAAGCATCCGCTCCTCGACCTGGACCTGACGTCGGTCGCCGTCGTCGACGGCTGTCCCGCCGCCTTCAGCTGCGCTTTCACGGACCGCGCCACCCTCCCCCACTCTCGACTTCGCTCGAGCGGGGGGACCCCCATCTCGACGGCCATGACCGGCACCGCCCGCGCCTACCGCGGCCGGGGCCTGGCCAAGCTCGCCAAGAACGCCTCCCTGCACCGCGCCCGCGCGGCCGGCTACCGGGAGGCGTTCACCGGCAACGACACCGACAATGAACCCATGCTGGCGATCAACTTCTGGTTCGGCTACCAGATCTGTGCGACGGAGGTCCGCCATGCCCGCGAACTCGGCTGAGCGGCCGCGCTCCCTGGACGTGGTCCTCGTCAAGGGCGGCCGTACGAAGATCCGTTACCCGGCCGAGCTGGTCGCCGACGACGGCACCCGGATCGCCGTGCGCGCCCCCTGGGCCGGGGCCGGCGTCCGCGACTTCGGCTTCGTGCGGTTCGAGCCGGGCGATGTCTTCACGGAGTACTACTGGCGCGACCGCTGGTACGCCGTGAAGGAGGTCCGCGACGCCGCGGGCGCCCTCAAGGGCTGGTACTGCGACATCACCCGCCCGGCCACGCTGTCGGGCACCGAGCTGGTCGTCGAGGACCTGGACCTGGACCTGTGGCGCTCCGCCGACGGCAAGGACGTGCTGCGTCTGGACGAGGACGAGTTCGCCGAGAGCGGCCTGGCGCGGTCGGACCCGGAGGCGGCCGCCGCGGCCGTGGCGGCCCTCGACGAGCTGGAAGCGCTCGCCACGGTCGAGGGCGGCCTGGAGTCGCTGCTGGCCTAGGGCCCCTGCTGCCGGCCCAGGGTCCCTCGGGACGGCGCCGGTCTTGCCGCTCGTTCAGGCCGTCGCCACCACGGCGTACCGTTCGTCGGCCACCGGCCTGCCCCACAGGGCCTCGTCGTCGGACAGGTGCTCCACCCGCACCTGCCCGGCGAGCGGGGCGAGGAGGCCGGTGAGCCGGTCCACCGGTATGCCCGCCGGGACGGCCCCGGCGACGGTGTCCCACACGCCCTCGACCAGCACGAACCGGCCTCCCGGGCGCAGCAGCCCACGCCAGTGCCGCAGCACCCGGCCCGGGTCGGGCAACGCCCACAGGACATGCCGTACGAGCACCACGTCGAACCGCTCCTCCCCCACCGGGGGCATCGCCGCGTCACCGACGAGGAACACCGCGTCACGCCCGGCGAGCTTGGCGCGGGCGAGATCGACCATTGCCGGGGACCGGTCCACTCCGGTGACCCGGTGCCCCTGCTCGGCCGCGAGGAGCGACAGGCTGCCGGTGCCGCAGCCCAGGTCGAGTACGTCGGAGGCGCGCTCGGGCAGCCAGGACCGCAGCCGGGAGGCCCATGCCTGGCGCACCTCGGGGTCGCGCAGGCCGTGGTCGGGCTCGTCGTCGAAGGTGGCGGCGGCCGAGTCCCAGTCCAGGTCCGCCGCTGTGATGGCGTGTTCACCGTTCGTCATGCGGCCAAGAGTGACACCCGCCACTGACAGTCCGATCGTGACTGCCGCCACTGACAGGGCGGGTACCGATGAGGAACTCTCCCCGAACGGGTCTACCCCGGTGAGAACGCGGAACTCGGTAGGCCCTGAAGGAGGCAGCCATGCGCCGTGTAACCGTGCAGAAGCCCCTGAAGAGGCAGTCCAGCACCCGCCGCCGGGTCCAGGAGGAGGCCGAAGAGCGCCCGTCGGGACGACCCGAGGTCCGCAAGGACATCGCCCGAACCTGGTGGCCGGACAGCTGAGAAGCCCTGCCGGCCGCATGAGACGCGTCAGGTGAGCCGCTTGCGGTAGTGGAACCGGTCGTACCGGCCGTCCACCCGGCGCTCGACGAGCTCATAGCCGTATCTCGGGTAGATCTTCTGGTTCTCCCACATCAGGGCGTTCGTGTAGAGCCTGACCTCGGGCAGGCCCAGCGCACGCGCGCGTGCGTCCACGAAGTGCAGCAGCCGTCTCCCCACGCCCCTGCCATGGGCGTCGGGGTGGACGGCGATGCTGTCGAGGAACAGATGGTCCTCGTGCGCCTCGATCACCACGAGCCCGATCACGGGATCACCCGTCACGAACACCTTCCCCGCGGCCACGTTCGCCGCGTGGTCCGCCGTCATGGGCACGGGGGCCACTCCGATGCGCTCGATGTACGGCGTGTACGCCGCGTCCGTCACGGCCTTCACCGCCGGCACGTCCACGGCCGTCGCGGGCCGGATCTCCTCGCTCGCCATGGCCCGAACGCTACCCAGGCCCTTGCGGAGTGACCGTCCGCGGCTCGGCGCAAGGGGGTCCACCGCCTCGTCCGCATGCACGTCCCCGGACCACCCCTTAGCGTGGACTGCGTGCGTTCCGCCAACACCGCCTCGGCGCCCCCACAGCGAACACCGGCCGGTCTCGCGGACCCGCACGCCTACGCGAGCGGCGATGACATCCGGGCCAACTGATGCGCCAGGGCCGTCCGGTACCCGCCGGCTCGCCTCGCCCACGACGCTCCAGGCGGTCCGTCCTGCCCTTGCTGATCCCCATCGCGATCCTGATCGTGGTGGCGGTGGCCGTTGGCTCGTGGCTGCAGTTCACCGAGCGGCAGACGGCCGACACGGTGCACACCGTCGGCTCCTCGGCCGCCGACCGGGTGGATGTGGAGGCAGTCGTCCAGAGCGTCGACGCCGTGGGCAGAGAGCTGGTCCTGCGGGTCTGGGTCACCCCGCGCGGGGCCCTCGGCGAGGCGGACGGGGCGGCCCCGGTGGCCGATCTCAGCCTCGACACCTCGGGGGCGACCCTCAGCGACCTCAAGTTCGCGGCGCACGAGCGGGTCGCGGCGAGGGACGTGCAGGTCTCGCTCACAGGCGGATCGATCAGTGACTACCCGTTCGACACCTATGAGACCGACATCGCGTTCCGGGCGCGGTCGGGCGGCGAGCAGGTGCCGGTACGGATGCTGTTCTCCAACAACGACACGCTCTTCTCGGTCTCCGCGGAACCTGTGCCCTCCCGGCAGGAGGCCGTGGTGGCGCTGGGGCTGACCCGATCGGGCAGCCTGCTCGTCTTCGCGGTCTTCATGATGGTGGTGATGTGGGCGCTGGCGGCGTCCGTGATCATCGGGGCCTGGTACCTGGCGACCGGCAGCGAGGGCCTGGTCTGGCCCGGTCTCGCCTGGATGGCCGCCACCCTGTTCGCCCTCGCCGCGTTCCGCAACACCGCCCCCGGCACTCCCCCGATCGGCTGTGTGCTGGACTGGTTCGCCTTCCTGTGGGCCGAGACCGTCATCGCCCTCTGCCTGGTCACCGTGGTCATCACCGGCGTCACCAAGGGCCTGCGTCACGACGCGCCGCCCGCGTAGTGCTCCGCCGCCCCCATCCTGAGCCCCTGGTTAGCCGTACCTTAAGGCGGCCCTAAAGATCGCCATCACCCGCCTCCAGCAGGCGATTTCGCGGTTTCCTCGGGCTAGCTTCTGATCGCCCCCACGGGATTCACCCCACACGTCAGAACCCTTGAGGAGATCTCCCATGTCCGCACGCCGCAAGGCCGCCGCTGTCGCCACCCTCGGCCTGACCCCGCTCGCGCTGACCGCCCTCGCCACCGCGCCCGCTTCGGCGCACGGCTCGATGGGCGACCCGGTCAGCAGGGTGTCGCAGTGCTACGCGGAGGGACCGGAGAGCCCGAAGTCCGACGCGTGCAAGGCGGCGGTCGCGGCGGGTGGCACGCAGGCCCTCTACGACTGGAACGGCATCCGCATAGGCGACGCGGCAGGCCGGCACCAGGAGCTGATCCCGGACGGCAAGCTGTGCAGCGCGAACAGCGAGGAGTTCAAGGGCCTGGACCTGGCCCGCGCCGACTGGCCGGCCACGAGCGTGAGCAGCGGGTCGTACACGTTCAAGTACCGCGTGACCGCCCCGCACAAGGGCACCTTCAAGGTGTACATCACCAAGCCGGGTTACGACCCCGCGAAGCCGCTGGCCTGGGACGACCTGGACCTGGCGAACCCGGTGGCGACGGTCACCGACCCGGCGGCGTCGGGCGGCTTCTACACGTTCTCCGGCAGCCTGCCGCAGCGCTCGGGCAAGCAGTTGCTCTACGCGGTCTGGCAGCGCTCGGACAGCCCGGAGGCGTTCTACTCCTGCTCGGACGTCACCTTCGGCGGGGCGAGCGGCGGCGGCACCGGCAATGCGGACGACGCCGACAGCGGCAGCGGCGACTCGGGCGACGAGGTCTCCCCGGCCCCGAGCGCCTCCGCGCCCTCCGAGGAGCAGATCGAGGCCGGTGCCGACCAGTCGACGATCGAGCACCACGGCCACGGTGACCAGGACGCCAGTACGTCGGCGGAGCCGGCCGCGGCGGACGGGGACGACCCGTCCACCGCCCCGGCCAACCGGCCGAAGGCGGCGGGCGCCACCGAGAACCTTGCCGAGACCGGCGGGGACAGCAGCACGGCGTATCTCGCGATGGGCGGTGCGGCGACGCTGGCGCTGGGTTCGGCGGTGCTGTTCGCCTCGGTGCGCCGGCGGGCGGCAGGCAGCGGCCGGCGCGGCCACTGACGAAGGGACTCCGGGGCCTGAACGGCGGCTCAGGCCGGTCAGGCCCCGGCGGTGTGCCCGCGCTCAGACGCTCAGCTGAACACGGACGCGCAGGTGGTGGGACGGGCGTGGGCGGGGTCGAGCGCGTTGGCCACCTCGTGGAAGGCGATCCGGTCGGTGAGGCCGATGAGCGCGTGCTCGGAGATGTCGACCGCGCACAGGTCCTGGAGCAGGACGTTCTTCACGTCGGACCCGGTCAGGAACTGGGTCCGCCACGGCGTGACCACCTCGTCGTACTTGGTGGCTATGACCGTGTAGCGCACGCCGGGGACGGTGTCGCCGCCCGCGTTGAGCTTGGTCATGAACGCGGATCCGACGACCTGCTGGGCGAGGGCCGGGGTGGCGGTGCTGAGCAGGTCCCCGGCGCCGGGGAAGTACGGCAGCAGGTTGGCGAGCCCGGACAGGGTGGTGCCGTGGTTGTTGGGCGCGATGCCGACGAGCGCGTTCACCTTGCCGGCACCGCCGAGGAACTTGAGGTAGTAGCGGGGCATCATGCCGCCCTGCGAGTGGCCGACGAGGTCGGCCTCGGCAGCGCCGGTCGCGGCGAGCACCTTGTCGACATAGGCGGACAGTTGCTCCGCCGACTTGTCGATGGGACCGAGGGCATGGAAGAACGGCACGCCCGGCAGTTGGCCGTAGTCGAGGGAGAAGACGCAGTAGCCGCGGTCCGTCAAGTAGGGCGCGAGTCCCAGCCAGTTGTCGACGGAGTTCGCGAAGGTGCCGTGCACGAGGACGACGGGGCGGGGATGTGCGGCGGACGGCTTGCAGGAGTAGTCGTTCCAACCGCTGCTGGAGGCCGCCGTCGTTTCGGCGGCCTGGGCGGTGGTGGCGGCGGGGACAACGGCGACCGCGGCGGTCAGGAGGAGCGCGGCCAGCGGTCTGAGCACTCGTTTCCAGGGCAGCATCGGGTGATCTCCTTGCGGCTCAAGGGAGGTACGACGGCCTTACGCCCTGTGATCCGGATCACGAGGATGCTGTTCACTCGTCAAGTTACGGGCGAGTAGTAGACGTGTGAAGTTACGCGTCAGTAAAAACTTCCAGTGATAGTAAGAGGCGCGTTTACATCTACGGCCGAACCCTCACCAGGTAGGCCTGATGGGGCCATTGGGTGCGATGCGCGACAATTGCCCCAGCAGCGCCCGCACCTGCGCCTCCCCCAGCACGTCGGCCCACGCCCGGACGGCATCGGCGGCCGCCTCCTCGGCGGCCCGGGTGCAGGCCCACCCCCGCGCGGTCAGCACGACCAGCCGGGCCCGCGCGTCATCGGGATGCGGCCGCCGCTCGGCGTACCCCTTGCGCACGATCTCGTCCACGAGCTGACTCGCGGCCTGCTTGGTCACGCCGAGATGGACGGCGAGGTCGGTGGCGGTGGCGCCGCCCGGGGCGAGCCGGGCGAAGGCGAAACCGTGCGCGGGCCTGACCCCTTCGAAACCCCGGGCGACCACGCCGTCGTTGATGCGTTGCGTGAGTTCACCGGCGACGGCGAGCAGGGCGGCGGACAGGGCCATGGCTTCGGAGTTCTGCACGCAGGCATTGAAACACCCTTGACGAATCGGTCAAGCAGCTTGACCATAGACATGTAGTCAAGCTGCTTGACCATCTTCGGCAGCCCTCTTCGACAGGAGGCACCCATGCCCGTGATCCGAGCGTCCGAAGCCGTCACCCACGAGATCCACGGCGCCCGCTTCGTCTCGTACGCCACCCCCCTGACCGGCAGCAAGGAGCTCTGCGCCTGGCGCGGTGAGATCCCCGCGGGGACCAAGGCACCCGCCCACACCGTCAACCGGGAGGAGATCCTGCACCTCCTCGACGGCGAGCTGCTGATCACGCTCGACGACCGCACCGACCTGATCACCCCGGGCGACACCCTGATCATCAACCCCGGCGCGACCCTGACCGTCGAGAACCCGACCGAACGGACCGCCGTCACCTGGGTCACCACATCCATCGGCCTGACCGCAGAGCTGGCCGACGGCACGCTCATCACGCCGCCGTGGGCCAACTGACCCGCGCCCAGGGGGAGCTACGCGGCGAGCGACCCCGGCATCACCGCGTGCGGCCCGAACTTCGCCCGCGCCCGGTCCGCGACCTCCTCGATACGCCGGGCCTTCTCGTCGAGCGGGTCGAAGGTGAGCTGGTAGGAGGCCTGCTCGGCGGGGTCGAGCCCCTCGGCGCGCAGGGCGAGCGCCCGGACGCGGGCGCGCTGGAGGCCGAGCCCCTCGTACATGCCGTACGCCGCCCTGGTCAGCGCCGCCGAATGGGCCGTCGGTTCCTTCAGGGTGCGGCTGCGGGTCGTCGAGGAGCGGTCGGCGTAGCGGACGGTGAGGGTCAGAGTGCGGCAGACCTTGTCCAGGGCGCGCAGCCGGGCGCCCAGTTCCTCGGCGGCCGACAGCAGGGCACGGCGGTGCCGGTCGGGGTCCAGCTCGTCGCGGGTGAAGGGGCGTTCGGTGGCCAGCGACCGCGACACCCCGTCCGGGACGACCCGGCCCCGGTCGATTCCGCCCGCCTTCTCGCGCAGCTCGCGGCCGGCCTTCGCACCGATCAGCCGCTGGAGCGTGGACAGCGGCGCGGCGGCGACCAGGCCGAGGGTGTCGAGACCGTACTCGCACAGGGTGCGGGCGGTCGTGGCGCCGACGCCCGGCAGCGCGGCGACGGGCTTGTCGGCGAGGAACTCCGTGACGGCGTCCTCGGGAACCGCACAGGTCACCCCGGGCCGCGCCTCACCCAACGCCACGCGGGCCAGCATCGGCCCCGGACCGGCGCCGATCGCGCAGTCGACCCCGTGATGGGCGAGGGCACGCACCCGGATCACCGACGCGAGCTCGACCGCGTCCCGCCCGAAATAGCGCTCGGCGCCCCGCAGATCGGCCAGTGCCGCATCCGGTGGCAACGCCTGGACGACCGGCGTGAAGTCCTCCAGCAGTCCGAGCAGTCCCGGCAGGGCCGCCTCGTGCGCCGACGGCAGTTGGAAACGTACGCAGAGGATGGTCATCCCGCACTCCCCGGACTCTGGTGCCACAACTTCCGTACCTGTGAAGGCTCTTGACCCGCCGGTCGCAGATCGGCCCACGGGTTCATTTCGTATCCGGTCGGCATGTGGATTCGCCGGCCGCGCGCAGGATCCCCGCCCCCGTCCTGCGCCGACTCCGGCACCGGCTCCGCCAGCCGCGCCGCCACCACGTCCAGGCCGCCCTCGGCGCGCAGCTCGATCAGCTCGGCGAGGTTCCAGGCGGCGGATCCCACCACGCTCAGACTGCGCGGCCCGCGCCGCTGCACGACGCCCCGCACCAGCAGCAGCCAGGAGTGGAAGACGGTGTGGGCACACGCATCGTGCGAGTCGTCGAAGAAGGCAAGGTCCACCAGCCCCGTCCCGTCGTCCAGGGTGCTGAAGATGACCCGCTTGCCGGACCGGATCGGCGGCGTCTGGGTGGCCGCCTTGGCCCCCGCGACCAGCACGGTCTCCCCGTGCTTCGCCTCCCGCAGCCGCCGCGCCGACACGACTCCCAACTCGTCGAGGAACGCCCGGTGGTCGTCCATCAGATTCCGCGAGGCATCCATCGACAGCACTCCCAGCTCGGCGCTGAGCCGCTCCGCCGAGGTGAGGTCGGGCAGCCCGGCAGCGGCGGTCTTCCGCCCGCCGGCCAGCGGAAGCTGCCCGCCCCCACCACGCCGGGCGCCCCGGTGCAGTTCGGTCAGATGCAGTTGCAGATCACGCCGGTTGGCCCCGAAGGCGTCCAGCGCGCCGACCTGGGCGAGCCGCCCCGCGAGCGGCCGACTCGGCCGGCCCCGCTCCCAGAAGTCGAGCAGCGAGGCGTACGGCTGCCCGTCCGCGATCCGTGCCGCCTCGGCCTCGCTGATGCCGTGCACGTCGGAGAGGGCGAGCCGCAGCCCCCACACCTTTCCCGCACCCTTCGACTCCCCTGATTCAGACACCAGTTCGATACGGTGGGCGACTCCCGACGCGTTCACATCCAACGGCAGGATCGGCACCCCACGCCGCCGCGCGTCCGCCAGCAGCAGCCGCTTCGGATACATCCCGGGATCATGGGTGAGCAGCCCGGCGTAGAAGGCGGCCGGATGATGGGCCTTCAGCCAGGCCGACTGATAGGTCGGCACGGCGAAGGCGACCGCGTGCGCCTTGCAGAAGCCGTACGACCCGAAGGCCTCGACGATCTCCCAGGTCCGCCGAATGGTCTCGGCGTCATACCCGCGCGCCGCCGCATGCTGCGCGAACCACACCCGGATCCGCCCCTGCGACTCGGGATCGGACAACCCGCGCCGCACGCGGTCTGCCTCGTCCCGCCCGCAGCCGGTCATGATGTGCACGATGTCGATGATCTGCTCGTGGAAGACGACGACCCCGTACGTCTCCCGCAGCGGCCCCTCCAGATCCTTGTGCGGATACCGCACCGGGGCCCGCCCGTGCCGCGCCTCGATGAACGGCCGCACCATGTCGGCGGCGACCGGACCGGGCCGGAAGAGCGAGATGTCGACGACGAGATCGTGGAAGGTGGCCGGCTGGAGCCGCCCGACCAGATCCCGCTGGCCCGGCGACTCGATCTGGAAGCAGCCCAGCGTCTCGGCGGACCGCACCAGCCGATAGGTGGCCGGATCCCCGTCCGCCACCCCGTCCAGGTCGACCCGCTCCCCCGTGGCCCGCTCCACCTCCGCGACCGCGTGCGCCATCGCCGACTGCATCCGCACACCCAGCACATCGAGCTTGAGCAGCCCGAGGTCCTCGACGTCGTCCTTGTCGAACTGCGACATGGGGAAGCCCTCGCCGCTGGTCGGCATGACCGGCGTACGGGAAAGCAGCGAGGCATCCGAGAGCAGCACCCCGCACGGATGCATGGCGATGCCGCGCGGCAGGGCGTCGAGCGCCTCGACCAGCTCCCACAACTTGCCGTACCGCTCCCGCTCCCCTGCCAGTTGCCGCAGCTCAGGCAGCTCCTCCAGCGCCGCACGGGCATCCCGCGCGCGAATGTGCGGGAAGGACTTGGCGATCCGGTCGATGTCGGCGGGGTCCATGGACAGGGCCGCACCCACATCCCGTACGGCATGCCGCACCCGATAGGTCTCCGGCATGGAGACGGTGGCGACCCGCTCACTCCCGAACCGTTCGATGATCGCGCGATACACCTCCAGCCGCCGCGCGGACTCCACATCGATATCGATGTCGGGCAGCACCGGCCGCCGCTTGGACAGGAAGCGCTCCATCAACAGCCCGTGCTCCACGGGATCGGCGTGCGCGATGCCGAGCAGATGGTTGACGAGCGACCCCGCACCGGACCCACGGGCGGCCACCCGAATCCCCATCCCCCTTACGTCGTCGACAACTTGGGCGACCGTCAGAAAATAGGAGGCGAACCCGTGGTGGGCGATGATGTCCAGCTCCTGATGCATCCGCTCCCAGTACGCCCGCCGCCCGTCGTAGCCGCGCAGCACCATGCCCGCCACCGCCCGAGAGGCAAGCGCCCGCTGAGCAGTCCGCGTCCCGGCCCCGACGAGATGCGGCTCGGGAAAGTGAACGGTGCCGATCCCGAGATCGTCCTCGGGATCGACAAGACACTCGGCGGCGGTAGCCCCGGTCTGCTCCAGCAACCGATACGCGGTATCCCGCCGAAACCCCGCGGCCTCGACAACCCTTTCCGCCACCCGAGCCATGTCCCCCGCACCCTTGAGCCACGCCTCCCCGGAGTCCAGTTCCCCCCTGGTGGCGTCGATGGGCACGAGCCGCCGCGCGGCGTCCAGCACATCGGCGACCGGCCCCAACCCCGGGTCGGCGTACCGCACCGCGTTGCTCAGCACGGGCCGTACCCCCTGCTCGGCGGCGAAGCCGACGGTACGGGCGGCCAGCCGCAGCGAGCCCGGACCGGTGCCCTTGCGCCCGTGCCAGACGGCCTCCAGCCGCAGGGAGTCGCCGTAGACCTCCCGCCAGGGCGCCAGCAGCCGGCCGGCCCGATCGGGCCGGCCGGCGGCGAGCGCCCGCCCGACGTCGGAGTCGGCGCCGAGCAGAACGATCAGCCCGTCCCCCCGGTTGTCGCCCCGGGGCAGCACCGGCGCTCCCTCCCCACCCTGCGCAGCCGAAACGATTCGGCATAGATCACCCCACCCCCGGGCCCCGTCCCGCCCGAGAAAGGTGACCCGAGGAGCCGACTCATCGACAAAGGCCCCACCCCGCACCGGAGCCCGCCGCCGCGCACCGTCCCCCGCCCCCGAGGGCCCGAACGCCTCCACGGCCAGCTCCACACCGAACAACGGCCGCACCCCCGCCGCCGCGCACGCCTTGGCGAACCGAACCGCACCCCCGAGCGAGTCCCGATCGGTGAGCGCCAGCGCATCCATCCCCCGCTCGGAGGCACGCTCGGCCAGCCGCTCCGGGTGCGAGGCGCCGTACCTCAGGGAGAACCCGGAGACGGTGTGCAGATGCGTGAAGCCCGACACACGCACCTCCCGCGCCAGCGATTCCGAGCCACCGCTCGAACATCAGTTCCCAACTCTCCCACCCCCACCATAGACCATTCCGGGACCGTTATCGAACACTCGTACGACATCCGTTCGGCCGCCTCCCACCTGCACAAACACCCCCGGCCCCGGACGGTGGGGGCATGACGCAGACCCCCGGCGCCGACACTCCCCACCCCTCCTTCCTGGCCGAGGTGAAGGACGCCGTCACCCCCCGGGCCACGATCCTGGTGACCGGCACGGTGGTCTTGGCCCTGCTCTTCATCGCCTCTTATGTGGGCGCCCTCCACGACCCGAAACCCAAGAACGTGCCCTTGGGAGTAGTGGCCCCCCAGGTGGCCGCCCAGCAGACGGTGGACCGGCTGGAGAACCTGCCCGGCGACCCACTCGACCCCCGCGCCCTGCCCGACGTGGAGACGGCCCGCGACCAGATCCTGAACCGCGAGATCGACGGCGCCCTGGTGATCGACCCGACCACCACCACGGACACCCTCCTGGTCGCCACCGGAGGCGGCAGAGCACTGGCCGCCACCCTGGAGGCCCTGGTCGCCACCCTGGAAAGATCCGAGGCCCGCACCCTGCGCACCGTCGACGTGGCCCCGGCCGACCGACAGGACTCCAACGGCCTGACGTCCTTCTACGTGACCGTGGGCTGGTGCGTGGGCGGCTACCTCTGCGCATCGATCATCACGATCAGCTCGGGCGCCCGCCGCCCCACCCTCAGACGCTCGGTGATCCGCCTCATCGTGATGGCCCTGGTAGCAGCCGTCGCCGGCCTGGGCGGCGCCCTGATCGCCGGCCCGATCCTGGGTGCCCTGCCCGGCAGCATCGCCGCCCTCTGGGGCGTGGGCACCCTGACCGTCTTCGCGGTGGGCGCGGCCACCCTCGCCTTTCAGGCCGTCTTCGGCCTGGCCGGAATCGGCTTGGCGATCCTGATCGTGGTGATCCTGGGCAACCCGAGCGCGGGCGGCGCCCTGCCACCCCCACTGCTCCCCCCGTTCTGGCGGGACATCGGCCCCGCCCTACCCCCCGGAGCAGGCACCTGGGCAACCCGCTCGATCGCCTACTTCAAGGGCAACGACACGACGAACTCCCTACTGATCCTCTCGGCCTGGACGGTCGCAGGAACAGCAATCACCCTCCTGGCAGCGGCGATACGCGGCAAGGACCGAACGCCGAACGGGCCTGCCACACCTGCCCCGACGGCGACTGCGGGCCCGTAGGGGCCGGCCGCGCAGTTCCCCGCGCCCCTAAACACAAAGGGGGGTTGCAGCCCAGCCGCGTACGGCGGCAAGGGGACGTGCCGGGGGGTGTCCGCCCGCAGCGGCGGGCGTCAAAAAACAGCACCCCCCTGAGAACAGCAACCGCCCGACCGAGGACGGACACCCCCCGGCACGGCCCCGACCCACCACACACACCGCAGACGCTACCCGCACCCCCACTCACACCAGCGGGCCGCCGCAGGCATCCCGGCCCCAACGCGAAAGCCCCGCCCCCACACCCCGGGGACGGGACTCCGCAAGCTACGTACCGTCAGCCGATCTCAGTACCCGTGGCAGACAGCGCCTCGGTCACCGGCTGGAAGAACGTCTCCCCACCGGAGGTGCAGTCACCACTGCCCCCGGAGGTCAGACCGATCGCCTTGTCGCCGGAGAACAGCGAACCACCACTGTCACCCGGCTCGGCGCACACATCGGTCTGGATCAGCCCGTTGACGATGTCACCGTTGCCGTAGTTCACGGTCGCGTCGAGCCCGGTGACCTTGCCGTCGTGCACCTGCGTGGTCGACCCGCTACGGGTGACCTCCATACCGACGGTGGCCTCCGCGGCCCCGCTGATGGCCTGCGCCGACCCGTTGTAGAGGTTCACCTCACTCGGGTGCTCGACCTCCGCGGTGTACTTGACCAGCCCGTAGTCGTTGTCCGGGAAGCTGGAGTCCGCGTTGGTGCCGATCGCGTTGCCGTCCGCGTCCGACCACTCCGTGATGCCCTCGGTGCAGTGCCCGGCGGTCAGGAAGAACGGCTCGCCGCCCTTGACCACGTTGAAGCCGAGCGAGCAACGCCCGCTGCCACCGGTGATCGCGTCACCACCCGCGATGAAGGGCTTGAACTCCCCCTTCGACCGCTTCAGTTCCGCCTTGGCACCCAGCCCGTCGACGACCTTGCCGAGCTTGGCCCACTCGGCGTCGGACACCGTACGGTCGGCGGTGACGACGACCTTGTTCGTGGCTGGGTCCGTCACCCAGGCCGTACCGGGAATCGTCGCGTCCTGCTTCAGCGTCGTACGCGCGCTCTTCAACTCGGCGAGCGAGTTCTCGACGACGCGTGCCTTGGCGCCGGCCGCCTCGACGGCATCGGTGGCGGCCTCGTCGAGGACGTTCACCACAAGGCTCTTGGCCTGTGCGTCGTAGTACGTGCCCGCGGCATCGCCGCCCAGGTCCTTGACCAGCGTCGAGGCGAGCTTTCCGGCCGCGGAGACCGACAGGGTCTTCGGCGCGGACGTCTCAGGCGTCTCGCTGGCGTTCGCAGTCTGCAAGGTCACGCCCGCGGCTACCAGTGCGGCGATACCCGCACCTGCCACGGCTGCACGCCGCTTGGGTATGCGTCGGTGCTTCAACTTACGTCCTCCTGTGGGGGGTCGGCCCGAGAGGTTGTGGGGACCTCGCCGGACCGGAAGGCGTACGGCCACGGGTACGGCTCACAACAAAAGCCACGTCCGCGCCGGTTGAACAAGGTTCACTATTCCTAGGTTCGAAGGGAGCACACAAGGTCGACTTCAGGACGCGCGTAGAACACGTTTGCACGCCCCTTCTGTCTTGACCGTGCACAGTCACGCACGCCCTCTTCGCTCAGCAAACACTGCAAGCGAGCGAATCATAAGCAGCGCGTGAGGTCTACTCCTGTCTCAAAATCGATCCTTCGGGATCCGGATCCAAGCGAGGTTCACCGGAGGGAAGTTCATCCCGTCCGGTCCGAGATTCAACAGATTCGGCTTGCTGCGAGCCGTCACCCGACTCCCGCCCGGAAGACGCAACTGACGTCCCTTTTTCCAGAAATCGCAGCAATTCAACCGGAATCGGCAGCACCAGCGTGGAGTTCTTCTCGGCCGCCACCGCCATCACCGTCTGAAGCAACCGCAACTGAAGGGCCGCCGGCGCGTCGGACATCTGATGAGCCGCCTCGGCCAGCTTCTTCGAGGCCTGAAGTTCGGCGTCGGCGTTGATGACCCGCGCCCGCCGCTCCCGGTCGGCCTCGGCCTGCCGCGCCATCGACCGCTTCATGGTCTCGGGCAGGGACACGTCCTTGATCTCCACCCGGTCGATCGTCACGCCCCACTCGACGGCCGGGCTGTCGATCATCAACTCCAGCCCCTGGTTGAGCTTTTCGCGATTGGACAGCAAGTCGTCGAGCTCGCTCTTGCCGATGATGGAGCGCAGCGACGTCTGCGCCATCTGCGAGACCGCGAACCGGTAGTCCTCCACCCGTACGACCGCCTCGGCCGGCGCGGTCACCTTGAAGTAGACGACGGCATCGACCCGCACGGTCACATTGTCCCGAGTGATCCCCTCTTGGGCGGGAATGGGCATCGTCACGATCTGCATGTTCACTTTGCGCAGTTTGTCGACACCCGGCACGATCATCGTGAACCCGGGCCCGCGCACCTGCGGCCGGAGCTTCCCGAGGCGGAAGACCACGCCCCGTTCGTACTGCTTGACGACCCGCGCGGCCGTCGCCACGTAGACCAGCCCGGCGGACGCGAGCGTCACTCCCGCCGCCACCAGCTCCTCGACCATCACCGACCCCCAGGGTCCGACGTGGGCGCATTACAGCGGAGTACTGCCTGTACGTCGACGGTAACCCCGCGACCGAAGCAAGGGCGAGCCCCCGCACGCCAGTTGCGCACGGGGGCTCACTTGCTGCCGGCTGCCGCCGACTGCTGGTCGGACCGAACAGATCCGGAACGAAGCGCCAGTAGACCGTCAGTAGACGCTGACGCCGTACGCGCTCAGGGCCTCGGTGACCGGCTGGAAGAAGGTCGTACCGCCGGAGGAGCAGTTGCCGCTGCCGCCGGAGGTCAGACCGTACGCGGTGCCGTTGCTGCCGTAGAGCGAACCGCCGGAGTCGCCGGGCTCGGCGCAGACGGTGGTCTGGATCAGGCCGCCGACGATGTCGCCGCCGCCGTAGTTGACGGTCGCGTTCAGGGCGGTGACCCGGCCGCTGTGCGTGCCGGTGGTGGAGCCGTCACGGATGACGGTGGTGCCCACGCTGGGCGTGGCCGCGCGGGTGATGTCCACGCCGTTCGCGGTGCCGGGCCTGCTGACGGAACCGGAGTAGCGCACGATGCCGTAGTCGTTGCCCGGGAAGCTGGAGCCGGCGGTCGAGCCGATGACCGTGGTGCGGCCGGAGTTGGAGTACCAGGTGCCCGCGCCGTCGGTGCAGTGGCCGGCGGTCAGGAAGTACTGGTTGCCGCTGCTGTCCTGGACGTTGAAGCCGAGCGAGCAGCGCCAGCTACTCGCATAGATGGCGTCGCCGCCCTGGATGAACTTGCTGAACTTGCCGGCGGTCCGCTTGATCGTGAGCGCGTCGGCATTGCTGCCCGCCTGCTCCTTGATCTTCGCTATCTCCGCCTGGGAGACCGTGCTGTCGACGGTCACCGTGACACGGTTGGTCTTGCTGTCGACGGCCCAGGCGGTGCCGGGTACGTCGGCCTTCAGCACGGAGCCGCTGACGCTCTTGAGCTGGGCGGCACTGAAGGTGGCGGGAGTCTCCGCGGCGGTCGCGTTGGGGATCGCGATCGCGGCCGCGGCAACGAGGCCGGTGGAAACGGCGATCAGCCGGGTCCGTCTCGTAATGCCGCTGCGGGGGGTGGTGCGCTTGATCCTCACTTTTCGTTCCCTCCAAGGGAAGTCGGGGGCCCGCGTGGGGTCGGGGCCCGGTGAGGCGCAGTCAGTCGGGCCGTTGTCCGGATTCCGAACACGTCGTGCCCCTGACAAGCGCTGAGGGGAGTATTCGGTCGAACGACCGGTCGGCACAAGGGCGCCTTTCGGCCGTCAACTTTTGAACCATCTGTGTGAGTTGGCCGCTCCTGCCCCTGTCAGGGCCGGTCGGAGCCGGTCGGCGCAGCTTGCGCTCCCCCGGGCGACGGCGAGGCCGGGCATGTTGCCAGGTGGCGCAAAGGAACGCCCGAAGTGGTCGCCGAAGACGCGGGGCGGCAGCATGGCGCGGTTGAGCTCGCAGCGCACGGGCCGTGCATCAGGGGATGTCCGGAAGTGACCGACGTCTACGCGAAGCGCTCAGCAACCGTCGCAGGGGCAGCAGCAGTCGCACCCGTCGCAGTCGCAGTCACGGCAGCAGCCCTCGCGCTTCTTGCGGGACCACGGACCCTCGTACTCCTTGGCACAGCACAGCTTGCAGGTGCAGCACAGCAGCCAGAACATCCCGCAGCCGGCCCAGAACCCACGCCGCCCCTTCGGCGGCTGCGGCGCCGGCCCACCGCCGAACCCGCCGAAGTCACCGCCACCGCCACCGCCGCCTCCGCCGAAGCCACCGCCGGCCGCTCCCCCACCGCCGGCGTACGGGTTGCCGCCCGCGTAGGGGTTCCCACCGGCGTACGGATTCTGCGGCGCCCCGTACGGACCGGGCTGCCCCGGTTGCCCCGGCTGCTGCGGCGGCTGTCCGTACGGCCCGGGCTGCCCCGGCTGATACGACGCGTGCGAGGCGTGGGACGCACAGACCGGCACCGTGCCGAACGCCCGGTCCACCGAGCGCCGCAGCTCGTGCACCAGCAGAAGGTGGGCGAGCCCCGGATCCGTGAACTCCACCTCGCGCAGCGCCAGCCGCACTCCGTGCACGGCGTCGTCGGCGAGCCGACGCGCCTCGGCGAGCGAGGTCCCGGTCGCGGTGAGAGGGTTCCACGCACCCGCCTCGGCGTCGGCAGCCCGGTCCTCCACGGCGTCCAGGAGGTGGGCCAGCCGCCCGAACAGGCGCCCGGCCTCGGCGAGCGGTTCGGCGTTGTGCGGCCGTCCGGCCAGGACCGCGGTGTGCGCGAAGGCGGCGGCGGTCGCGGTCTCGGTCGGTTCGGTCACGGCGAGGACCGGCGTCCCGATCCCGGCGAGCGCCTCGATGCCGGCCTGCCGGTCGACCGCGTCGACGAGTACGGCGGTGTCGAACCCGACGGCCGACCCGCCGCGGGCACCCGCCGCGCCCCACCCCGCGGCCACCCGGCGCGCGGCGAGCGCCACCGGCCTGCGGGCCAGCAGCCCGTCCCGGTCGGCGACATGGTCACGGATCTTGGCCGAGGCGAGCACCAGCGAGACGGCGGCGGCGAGCCGGGCGCCCTCGCCCTGTGCGACGGACGCGGTGCGCATCCCGCGCAACGGGCACGGTCCCGCCGTACGCCGCAGCCCGCTGTCCCTGTCCGACTGAGCCTCTGTCAGAACGGAGATGAGGAGCCCGTCGTAGTTCGTGACGATCCGCGCGAACTGACCATGGTCCCCGCGGAGCGAGAGGCACAGCCCGCACAAATGCGCCATCCATTGCCCGGTGAGGTTCTCTCCGAGACGATGACGACAGGGCCTGACGATTCCGAACACGACGCTCCCCCGAGGTTCTTACGACGCATCTACGACGCTGAGCTGCCGCATCGTACCGACCCCCGTGCCGATGGCCACGGCCGACTCGTTCACCCGTACGCCCCCCGGCTCACCCATACGCCGCGAAGAATCATATTTCACTCCCAGTCAGCAGCCGTACGTGGCATGCCCCTTGGGGGACCTGGGCTCTCGACGTATTCGCTGTGCACCAGTACCGTCACAAACCCCCCGCGCGGCGTCTATCCACTTGGCGTGACGTCCGCATCATGGATGACCATAGGGATGCGGAAGGCAAAAGAGACCGCTGTGAGAGGAGGCGTCCATGGGATCGGTACGCAAGGCGAGCGCCTGGCTGGGCCTCGTCGACGACAACGATGACGAGCGTTACTACGACGACGACTACTCCGAGGGGACCGAGCCCGGGGAGGCCTGGGTCACCGACCCGCGGGTCAAGGTGGCCACGGACGTGGCCGAGGAGAAGGGCCGCCGGATCGGCACGGTCACTCCGGACAGCTTCCGGGACGCCCGCGCCATCGGTGAGCTGTTCCGGGACGGGGTCCCGGTCATCATGAACCTCACGGCCATGGAGCCCGCCGACGCCAAGCGCGTCGTCGACTTCGCGGCCGGGCTCATCTTCGGTCTGCGCGGCTCGATCGACCGGGTGTCCAACCGGGTGTTCCTGCTGACCCCGGCCGACACGGAGATCATCAGCGGCGAGCGCGCGGCTCACCGCGAGGACGGCTTCTACAACCAGAGCTGAGGCAGGGCCGTTCACCGGCCCTGCCCCCTGGTGGGTCAGCGGAAGGCGTCGAGCCCGGTGAGCGCCTTGCCCAGCACGAGCTGGTGCATCTCGACGGTGCCCTCGTAGGTGAGCACCGATTCGAGGTTGGTCGCGTGCCGCATGACCGGGTATTCGAGTGAGATCCCGTTGGCACCGAGAATCGTCCGTGACGTACGGCAGATGTCGATGGCCTCGCGGACGTTGTTCAGCTTTCCGAAGCTGACCTGTTCCGGACGCAGTCGACCGGCGTCCATCCGCCGCCCCAGATGGTGGGCGAGCAGAATTCCCTTGTGCAGTTCGAGCGCCATGTCGGCGAGCTTGGCCTGGGTGAGCTGGAAGCCCCCGATCGGCCGGCCGAACTGCTCCCGCGTCTTCGCGTAGTCCACGGCGGCCTCGAAACAGGACCGCGCCGCGCCCATGGCACCCCAAACGATCCCGTACCGGGCGTGCGAGAGACAGCTGAGCGGCCCCTTGAGCCCGACGACCTCCGGCAGCACGGCGTCGGCCGGCAGCCGTACGTCGTCCATCACGAGCTCACTGGTGACGGAGGCACGCAGCGACAGCTTGTGCTTGATCTCCGGCGCGGAAAATCCGTCACTGCCGGCAGGGACGACGAACCCCCGGATCCCCTCCTCCGTCTGCGCCCACACGACGGCGACGCCGGAGACGGACCCGTTGGTGATCCACATCTTCCGCCCGTTGAGGACCCAGTCGGAGCCGTCGCGCTTGGCGTACGTCCGCATGGAGCCCGGGTCGGAGCCGTGGTCGGGCTCGGTCAGCCCGAAGCAGCCGATGACCTCACCGGAGGCCATGCGGGGCAGCCACGCCTGCTTCTGCTCCTCGCTCCCGAACCGGTGAATGGCGTACATGGCGAGGGAGCCCTGCACGGACACCAGCGACCGGATCCCGGAGTCGGCTGCCTCCAGCTCCAGACAGGCGAGCCCGTACTGCACGGCGGAGGCCCCGGCGCACCCGTAGCCCTTCAGGGACATCCCGAGAGCGCCGATCTCCCCGAGCTCCCGCGCGAGCTCACGGATCCCCGGCAGTTCGCCCTTCTCGTACCACTCGGCGACATACGGCAGGACGCGATCCGCCGCCCACTCCCGCACGGTGCCCCGGATGGCCAGGTCCTCGGGCTCCAGGAGGTCGTCGATGCCGAGGGGGTCGGCGGGGTCGAACGGGGGCAACTTCGAGGACGCGGACATGGGAGACCCTCCGGCAACGAATTAAACTAGCACCGCTAGTCACGGCTGTGCGCCAGACGCTACGACGCAGTGTCCCGTACGTCCAGTACGCCTTCCACGCACGGGAGGAGGCTCGTCAGGCGGAGACGCGGGACTCCACGACTTCCCTCGGCTTCGGCAGCTCCACGCTCTCCGCCTCGCACTGCATGGTCCGCGGCAACCGCAACGCCATCGCCGCCCCCAGCAGCAACAACCCCGCACTCACGAGCAGCGTCACATGCAGCCCGTGCACGAACGCGTTCCGCGCCGCGTGCTGGAGGGCCGCGCCGGCCGAGCCGCCGAGCTGCCCGGCGACCTCGTAGGCCTCCCCCAACGAGTGCGAGGCCGCCGTGGAGGCCGACGTCGGCACACCCGACACGCCCGACAGCCCGGGGGCGTACGCCGCGTTCATCACGCTGCCCAGCAGCGCGATGCCGATACCGGCGCCGAGCTGGTACGACGTCTCCCCGATCGCCGCCGCCCCGCCGGCCTGCTCCTGCGGAGCCTCGCTCAGCATCGACTCGTACGCCCCGAAGAGCGTCGTCTCCAGGCCGAAGCCCAGCAGCACGAACCCGAACAGCAGCAGCCCGGGGTTGTCCTCGCCGCCCATGGCGGTCAGCACGACCACCGCGAGGGCCGTCAGACAGAACCCGGCACACACCATCCGCCGCGGCCCGAACCGCCGCAGCATGCGCGCACCCGCGAGCCCGGACGCCATCGCCGCGAAGGTCAGCGGCAGCAGCCGCAGGCCGGTCTCCAGCGGTGACAGACCGAGCACGAGCTGCAGATACTGCGCCGCGATCAGCTCGAGGCCGACCAGCGCGAGCATCGCCAGCACGATGCACCCGACGGACGTACTGAACGCGGGGCGCGCGAACATCTTGAGGTCCACCAGGGGGTACGCCCGACGCTTCTGCCGGCGTACGAACAGGACCAGCATCACCGCGCCGGCCACCAGCGGCACCAAGGTGAACAGGCTGGCCACCGGCTCCCCGCCGCCGAGCCGCTTCACGCCGAGGACAACGCCGAACAGACCGGCCGCCGCGAGCAGCGCGCCGACCACGTCCCAGGGGCCCTTGCGGTCGCCCTTCGACTCGGGCAGCAGCAGCCGGCCCACCGGAAGGCTGACCAGCATCAGCGGGATGTTGACGAGGAAGACCGAGCCCCACCAGAAGTGCTCGAGGAGGAAGCCGCCGAGCAGCGGTCCGACGGCCGCGCCGACCGCGGCCACCGCGCTCCAGATGCCGATGGCGAGGGCCCGCTCGCGCCGGTCGGGGAAGACCTGGCGCAGGATCGACAGGGTCGCGGGCATGATCATCGCGCCGCCGACGCCGAGCAGGGCGCGGGCCAGGATCAGCACCTGTGGGTCGTGCGCGAGGGCCGCGAGACCGGAGGCGAGGCCGAAGAGGCCGTACCCGAGGAGCAGGACGCGTCTGCGGCCCACCCGGTCACCGAGCGTGCCGAAGAGGATCAGCAGCGAGGCGCAGACCAGCGGATAGATGTCGACGATCCAGAGCAGTTCTATCGCGCCGGGGCGAAGATCCTCGGTGACGGCCGGCACGGCCACGTGCAGCACGGTCGCGTCGACGGCGACGAGCAGCAGGCTGACGCAGAGGACGACGAGGACGACCCAGCGGTTGGCACCGGCCCCGGCCGCCCGACGGCGCAGCGCAGCGGCAGCCGTGGTCGTCCCGGACATGTACGTACCTCCCAGATGTTCCCTCGCCCTCGGCGGGCACACGGGGTGGGGACTCCCCGCGACTCGGCCGGAGAGGAGCGGTGGTCTCCGGCCCGCGCAACAAGGGCGAGTGACTCGTCAGGGTACGCGAGTCCGGGTCCGCACCGAGTGGTGGACCTCTCAGACTGCACACGATCGCATGTGGCGTACGCCACACCCACCGGCTCCCGACCGGTGAGCCCCGGGAGAATTCCACCCAAGGATTCGGTGAACGAATTCATAAGCGGTGAAAAACGAACCAACAGAATGATCAAAGGAATTGAAGGATGTAGCTCCCGACGATTACGGATTCCTTGGAAATAAACCTCCCCCTGAGAGGAATCCCACATCACATCGTCATCACAAAGCCGTGGAATCGCCCTTGAACTGCGCTCACTCGCTGTAACGTCGATTGGGTGCGTACCGAACGAAAGCTGACCCGTCTGGACCGGGTCTTCGCCAGGCTGGACCGGGAACCGGAACGTCCGGCCCACATCGATGTGCCGCGGATGACCCGGCACAGGATCGTGCTCTTCTCCGCGACCCTGGCCTTCTACGGGGCCATCGTGTGGGCCGTAGTCATCACTTCGTGGCTCGTCCGGCTCGACTGGCAGGTCATGTTCTTCCGCCCCTACCAGCAGTGGGCGGAGATCCACGCGTTCGTCGACTACTACGTGGTGCTCGGCCAGCGCGGCCCGACCGCCGTGATGGTCGCGGCCTGGCTGGGCTGGCGCTCGTGGCGGCAGCACACCCTGCGGCCGCTGCTCGCGCTCGGCGTCTCGCTGCTGTTGCTGAACGTCACCGTCGGCGCCGCCAAGCTCGGCATGGGCCGCCTCGGACCGCACTACGCGACGACCGTCGGCTCCAACGAGATGTGGCTCGGCGGCGATATATTTCCCAGCGGCCACACCGCCAACGCCGTGGTGACCTGGGGAATCCTGGCCTATCTGGCTTCGACCCCGAGAGCACGCCGCTGGCTGTCGGCCCTGTCGGCGGTGACTTCGCTGGGCGTGGGTCTGTCCACCGTCTACCTCGGTACGCACTGGTTGAGCGACGTGCTGCTCGGCTGGGCCGCGGGCCTGCTGATCCTGCTCGCCCTGCCCTGGTTCGAGCCGCTGATCGCCCGCAGCGAGACCTGGCTGTTCGACCTGCGCGACCGCTGGCGCGCCCGCCGGGCCGGCGCCCTTCCCGTGCCCGCCCCGGTCGAGGCTCCGGTACTGCTCAAGCCGCGTCCCACGGCCGTCGACGACGAGGCCGCGGCGCGCGAGGCGTCGCCTCCGGCCCGGTCCCCGCGGGCGCCCGTGTACCTGGCGCCCGGCCCGCACACGGCCCGTGGCGAGCGCACGCCGGTCACCCCGGCCGGCAGCCGCCGCCCGCCGCACACGGACCGTATCGGCAGAGGCGGGGCCCCGACGGCACGTCCCCTCACGGGCGGCTGACCCGCCCCGTACGGCACGGGTTCGGTACGCACGACCGACCCGCACGGCGACGGCCCCGGTTCCCGCTCGGGAACCGGGGCCGTCGCCGTCTGTCAGCCCTTCCAGGCCCGCGCCACCTGGCCGTCCTTCACCTCGAAGTTCAGGCGACCGCTCCGGTATTCCATGGTGATGATGGCCCCCGGCGGCAGCGCGCGCACCGTGGTCCACCCGCGTTCGCGGGCGAGCCGCTCGGCCCCGTCGGCGTCGAGTCCGACATAGGCGTCGGGGTTGTCCTGGGGATCCGCTGGGGGTTTCGGAATGGGTGCCATGCGGTCAACGCTAGGGCCTCGCCGAGGGATCGGGCCAGTGCGGACGGTGAACCTTTGTTGCGGGCATCCGAGGTCACACATCCCTCTGGGGTCACGCTTTTGTCACAGAATCACGACACGCGTTTCGGCCCCTTCGACATCGACGGACCGTCACACGGACGAGCGATTTTCTGGGCCTTCCGCAGGCATTCGATCGTAATTCCAGCGTGTCGCACGGACCGGTCCGACAGCGCGGCGGAAAAGTTCCCGAAGAACTGCCCCGGGACTCCTTTTCCCCTGATTCCGCGCGGGCCACGGGAGCCGGCACCGCACAGAAAGTACATGGTTCCACCACAGGACCTCCGTACGCCCCCTGTCGAAGCGCCGTCGCCGCGAGCATCATGGCGTGAGCTCGCGTCGGCGCGTGCGACGCGGGCTTCGGCGGGCCCGGGACGCGACGAGCGAAGGGGCGAGCGAGCGATGGGGACGCAGACCGTACAGGCGACGGCACGACCCATGCGAAGCAGGCCACCGGGCGGCCGTGTGGTGGTCGACTGGCTGACCACCACCGACCACAAGAAGATCGGCCACCTCTACCTGATCACGTCGTTCGTGTTCTTTCTGGCCGGCGGTGCCATGGCCCTGGTGATGCGGGCCGAACTGGCCCGGCCGGGGATGCAGGTCGTGAGCAACGAGCAGTTCAACCAGCTGTTCACCATGCACGGCACGATCATGCTGCTGCTCTTCGCGACCCCGACCTTCGCGGGCTTCGCCAATGAGCTGATGCCGCTCCAGATCGGCTCGCCGGACGTCGCCTTCCCGCGGCTGAACATGTTCTCGTACTGGCTGTTCCTGTTCGGCGGCCTGATCGTGATGGGCTCGCTGATCGTGCCGGACGGGCCGGCCTCCTACGGCTGGTTCGCCTACGCGCCGCTCAACAGCCTGGAGCGCTCCCCCGGCATCGGCCCCGATCTGTGGATCATGGGCCTGGCGCTGGCGGGCTTCGGCACGATCCTCGGCGCGGTCAACTTCATCACCACCATCATCGGGATGCGCGCCCCCGGCATGACGATGTTCCGGATGCCGATCTTCGTGTGGAACACCCTGTTCACGTCGATCCTGATCCTGATGGCGTTCCCGGTCCTTGCGGCGGCCCTGCTGGTGCTGGAGGCGGACCGCCGGTTCGGCTCGGTGGTGTTCGAGGCGGCCAACGGCGGGGCGCTGCTGTGGCAGCACCTGTTCTGGTTCTTCGGGCATCCCGAGGTGTACATCATCGCGCTGCCGTTCTTCGGCATCATCACGGAGATCATCCCGGTCTTCAGCCGCAAGCCGATCTTCGGCTATCTGACGCTGGTCGGGGCGACGATGGCGATCACCGGTCTGTCGATCGTGGTGTGGGCGCACCACATGTTCGTCACCGGCGCGGTATTGCTGCCGTTCTTCTCCTTCATGAGCTTCCTGATCGCCGTGCCGACGGGTGTGAAGTTCTTCAACTGGTCCGGGACCATGATCAAGGGCTCACTGTCCTTCGAGACACCGATGCTGTGGGCGACGGGCTTCCTGGTGACGTTCCTCTTCGGCGGTCTGACCGGGGTGATCCTCGCGTCCCCGCCGATGGACTTCCACGTCTCCGACTCGTACTTCGTGGTCGCCCACTTCCACTACGTCGTCTTCGGCACGGTCGTCTTCGCGATCTTCGCCGGGTTCCACTTCTGGTGGCCCAAGTTCACCGGGAAGATGCTCGACGAACGGCTCGGCAAGATGCACTTCTGGACGCTGTTCGTCGGCTTCCACACCACGTTCCTGGTGCAGCACTGGCTGGGCGCGGAGGGCATGCCGCGCCGGTACGCCGACTATCTCGCGGCCGACGGCTTCACCACGCTGAACACGATCTCCACGATCGGCGCGTTCCTGCTCGGCCTGTCGACGCTGCCGTTCCTCTACAACGTCTGGAGGACCGCCAAGTACGGCAAGAAGGTCGAGGTCGACGACCCCTGGGGCTACGGCCGCTCCCTGGAGTGGGCGACTTCCTGCCCGCCCCCGCGGCACAACTTCACGACGCTGCCGAAGATCCGCTCGGAGTCCCCGGCGTTCGATCTGCACCACCCGGAGCACGCGCTGGAGGCTCCGCAGCCCGAGCCAGAGAGCGAGCAAGCCGGCCCTGAGCGGTCCTGATCGTCTCGACCAGCTCGGCCGGCTCCACGACCTCGAACTCGAAGCCCATCAGCATCACATGGATCACCATGACGTCGAGGCTCCCGGCGCCGGTGCGCAGCAGGCAGCTGCCGGGTCCCTCCGCCTCCAGCTGCCCTGCCGTGGGCGAGATGGTCTCGGCCGCCTCCTCCAGGGGCACCAGCAGCCGGACGACGGCCTGTGAGGCGTACGCGCGCGTGGAGACGCCCCGGGAGACGTACGCGGCGAGGTCCTCGGCGGGCGGGGTGCGCGGGGCGAAGCGCGGGCCGTGCGGCGGCTTCGGGGTGACGCGGTCGACGCGGAACGTACGCCAGTCCTCGCGGTCGGTGTCCCAGGCGACGAGGTACCAGCGGCGGTCGCTGCACACCAGGCGGTGCGGTTCGACGGTGCGGCGGGTGGCGGCGCCCTCGTGGTCGCGGTACTCGAACCGGAGCCGCTCCGAGTCCCGGCAGAGGTTGGCCAGTTCGGTGAGCACTGCCGGGTCGACGGCGGATGGCTGGGGGCCGCGCAGCATCGGCACGGTGAAGGCGTTCAGGGCGCTCACACGGCGGCGCAGCCGGTTCGGCAGGACCTGTTCCAGCTTGGCGAGGGCGCGTACGGACGTCTCGCCGATGCCCTCGATGCCCTGTCCTGCGGCGGTGCGCAGGCCGACAGCGACGGCGACCGCCTCGTCGTCGTCCAGCAGCAGGGGCGGCAGCTCGGCGCCGGCGCCGAGCTGGTAGCCGCCGCCGGTGCCGGGGGTGGCGTTGACGGGGTAGCCCAGCTCGCGCAGGCGGTCGACGTCGCGGCGGACGGTGCGCGCGGTGACGCCGAGGCGGTCGGCCAGGTCGGCGCCGGACCACTCGCGGTGGGCCTGGAGGAGGGAGAGCAGCCGCAGCAACCGGGCGGATGTGTCCAACATGATCCGAGTCTGCCAGTCGCCTGGAGGGCAGCCCCTGGTCGCCTAGAGGGCAGCCCCTAAGGGCGTCGGCCTGAAGGGTGCTTCCTCGTGACGGCATTCGACGCTGAGGTTGCCGCCGCGGGTCTCGTACGGGACCCGGGACGCGGACGGATGCACCTCCATCGCGCCCGGCACGAGCCGGTCGGGGTGCTCGTCGCGGACGCTGGCGTAGGCGTCCCAGTGGCCTTCCGGCAGCGGGACGCTGCTGGGGAGGGCGGCGCGCAGGCGGCCGGTCGTGGCCGGGGACAGGGGCAGGGTGATCTCCTCGTCGCCCTCGCGGTGGCGCAGCACGAGATGGGCCTCCATGGCCGGCCCGACGGCCGTGACGTCGAACGTCAGTCCGCCGGCCGAGTCCGCGATGCAGTCGGCGCGCAGTGGTGCGGCCTGCGGCAGGGGCGTCATGCGCTGCGGTTCCTCCCTCGGCTCCGGGCTCTGTCGGTTGGACCGGCGATATGGCCTTTTGGTTGCCCGTCAGGGCCGGTAGGGCAGCTGCGGGACGTCGAAGCACGTGTCGTTCATGTCTCCCTGGGACACCCATCCCCTGCCGTCCGCCCAGCGGGCCACCGACAGACAGGTCCGGCGGCTCTTCGGCGGCTCGGGCAGCCGCTCGAACCGGACCGGGATCAGCAGGCCGTCGGCGGTGTACCCCTGGCTGTGGTTCATGCGGTCGTCGACGCACGCGCGTGTGACGCCCTGCGGGGCGCACGCCTTCGCCGCGTCCGTGAACCACTTCGCCGCCGCCCAGCCCTCCAGCTGCCACTGGGAGTGGCTGTCCAGGCCCTTGGTGGCGTCGCGGAACTCGCGTACGGCGTCCTGGCCCGTGTCCTCGAAGTTGCGGGACGACCCGGTCGCCCACAGGGCGTTGCGGCAGCGCGGTGCGTCCTTGTAGTCCTCGGCGACGGTGGACGTCCAGTTCTGTACGTTCGTCACCTTGGCGGTCACCTCGGCGCCGACGTCGTCCATCGCCTCACACAGCCGGGCGTTGCCGTGGGTGTCGATGGCGTCGAAGACGAGGTCGGCGCCCTGCTCCTTCAGGTCGGCCGCCGCCGCGCGGAAGTTGGGCAGCGCGAAGTCGACCTGTTCGGTGACGACCTTGTAGCCCTCGGCCCTCAGTCCCCGTTCGACGAGCCGGGCGTAGGCGGCCGACGCGGGCTGGTTGTAGGAGACGACGGCGGCGGTACGGGCGCCGTGCTCGCGTTTGAAGTAGCGGTAGACCTCCGTTCCGCCGTACTGCACGCCGTCCCAGCCGGTCGTGCCGGCGCGGGGCGCGAGGCTGCCGTAGATGCCGTACAGGTGCGGCCAGGTGTCGTAGGCGGCCCCGATGGGCTGGCCGCCGATGTCGGGCACGCGTGCGCGTGAGACGCGCGAGGCGCCCGCGTAGTCCAGGGCGGTGGTGGCGACCAGGGCGACGACCTTGTCCTCGTCGATCAGTTCGTGCACGCACTCGTTGTTGCCGACGCCGCTGCCGCCGTCGTCGCACAGGCGCACCTCCACGCGACGGCCGTCGATGCCGCCGCGCGTGTTGAGGCGGTCGAAGAACGCCTTGGCGCCGTCGCGCGGGCCGGTGAAGGCGTTGCCGCCGACGGGACTGGTGGCGCTGGTGATGACGCCCACGCGGATCGGGCCGCGGTCCGGGGCCGGCTCCGAGGGAGTGCCCCGGTCCCGGTGCTCGAAGTCGCTTTCCGGCAGCCGGCTGCCGCACGCCGTACTCAGAGTCAGCAGCAGCACGAAGATCGCCGCCTCAGCACCCCGGGATCGGTGACCCATTGCCGCTCATCTGGACCAGCGCGCACAGGGTCTTGGCGGACACCTTCCAGGTGCCGTCCTGTTCGACCGCGGTTCCGGCGGCGTTCGGCAGGGCGGTGGCGCCCTTCAGGGTCAGGTCGTAGGTCACGTTCGCCTCGGTCGGCGAGGTGAACTCGACCTTGGAGACCTTCGCCTGGACCTGGCCACCGCGCTCGTCACCGCTGAACGCCTGGAGGACCGGCGCCATCTGCTCGCCGTTCTCCAGGACGGTCTGCTTGTCCTCCGACGAGGTCTTGGGGTCGAAGAACTTCTGCCAGTTCTGCTTGATCTCGGTCTCGGCCGCCGCGGTGTCGGCGGGGGCGGAGGCGGCCGGCGACTGCTCGGTCCGCTCGACGGTCGGTGTCGGCGGGGTCTCGTTGCCGCCGCCCCCGTCGTCGTCGCTGCACGCCGCGAGGGCCGGAGCGAGGAAGAGAAGCAGGGCGGCCGCCAGTGCCGTACCCCGTCCCTTGTGCGCGTCGCGCCGCCTGAGGTCGCTCCCGAGAACCATCTGGCTCACCACCGGGTGTCGATCCGGGCCGTGTGCGCCCGGTGCTTTCAGGGTCAGCTTGCAGGAGGCATAGTGCAAGCCATTGGCTGACATGGACAGGCACATGCGCGGAAACCCCGTGTGCATGCGCACGAACCCGACGTGTGGGAGCCGGCGATGCGGACAGCGCGACTGCGGACCGTGCACCCCGCCCTGTGGGCCGGCTGGGCCGCGCTCGCGGCCGGCGCGGTGCTGTGCGTCATCGGCTGGTACGGCGTCTCCGGCGAGCGGTTCGCCGAGCGTCAGCTGCCGTATCTCGCGTCCTGCACGGTGCCCGGCGCCGCGCTGATCGTCGCCGGGGCGGTGCTGCTGACCCATGGCCGGGGCGCCCTCGCCGCCGCGCGTGTGGAGGAGCTGTACGGCCTTCTGGTGGCCGCGGAGCCCGCCGACGCCGGGGAGTCCGGGCAGGGCGCCGCGGCGCCTCTGGCGGTCAGCGCAGACCTCCTCATGGTCCCCGGCGGCACGCTCTGGCACCGGGCGGACTGTCCGCTGGTCGCCGGGAAGGTCGAGGCCGTCCCCGTCGATGCGAAGCTGGTGAGGAGCGGCGAACTGGGCCCGTGCCCGATCTGTGAGCCCGCCGAAGCGGACGACTGAGGCGGACGGCTGATGTCCTCCCTGACGTACGACCTCACCCTGGCCGGTCTGTCGGTCGGCAGCGCCGCGGCGCTCACCGGGATCGGCCTGGTCGTGACGTATCGCTCGACCGGTGTGCTGAACTTCGCGCACGGGGCGATCGCGATGGTGTGCGCGTATGTGCTGCGTCAGTGCGTGGTGGAGTGGGGCTGGCCGCTGTGGGCGGGCGCGACGGTGACGCTGCTGGTCCTGGCGCCCGGTATCGGGATGCTGCTGGAACGGTTCGTCTTCCGGCCGCTGTCCGTCCTGGGCGGTGACCCGGCGCAGACACTGGTGGCGTCCATCGGGGTGTTCGTGCTGCTGGTGGGCGGGGCGGCGCTGCTGTGGGGTCAGGGCGCGCGGGAGGACACGCCGGAGCTGGTGTCGGCGGACCCCTGGGGGCAGCTCGCGGTGGCGCTGCTGCTGGCGGCCGGGGTCGGCGCGGTGATCCGCTGGACCCGTTTCGGGCGGGAGCTGCGCGCGGTGGTCGACGACCGGCAGCTGGCCGTCCTCGGGGGCATCGACGCCGACCGGGTCGCGGCGGCGGGCTGGGCGTTCGGCTCGTTCACGGCGGGCCTGACGGGCGTCCTGCTGGCCCCGTATGTGCGCCTCGACCCGTACGGCCTGCCGCTGCTGGTCATGGAGGTCGTGGCGGTTGCGGTGGTCGCGAGGATGCGCAGCCTTCCGGTGGCCGTCGTGACGGTACTGGCCATCGGCGTGGCCCAGAGCCAGCTGACGCGCCTGCATCCGTCGGGCTGGGGTGCTCCCCTGCTCCAGGCGGTCAGCACGAACCTCTTCGTGGTGGCCCTGCTGATCGCGGCCCTGGCCCTGCCGAGCGTGGGCACGCGCGACGCGCTCCCACGCACGGCCACCGCGCGCGTGCCGACGCCTACGGGCGCCTGGATCGTGGCGGTCGTCCTCTTCCTGCTCCCGCTCGGCTTCGCGGGTTCGGACCTGCACACGTCGGTACAGGTGCCGGCCCTGGCGGTAGTACTGCTCTCTCTGGTGGTCGTCACGGGCCGCGGCGGCCAGATCTCGCTCGGTCAGGCGGCCTACGCGGGCCTGGGCGCCCTGTTCACGGCCCTGCTGGCGGCCGGCCGCTTCCCGGGCCTGCCCCGGCTGCCGGAGCTCGCCGCGCTGGCCCTGGCGGTCGTCCTGGTGGCCCCGCTGGGTCTGCTGACGGGCTGGCCGGCGATCAGCCGCCGCGGCCTCGCGCTGGCCCTGGCCACGTTCGCGGTCGGCGTCGGGGTGAGCCGCTTCGTCTTCGCCCAGCCGTACGCGATCGCGGGCCTGTCGCTCGGCCGCCCGGCGGGCTTCGACGGCGACCGCGCGTACTACGTCCTGGAACTCGTCCTCCTCGCGGCGGCCCTGCTGGCGACCTGGCTGCTGCGCCGGGGCCGCACGGGCCGGGCCCTGGCGGCGATGCGGGACCACGAGTCCGGGGCGTCGGCGGCGGGCGTCCAGGTGCCCTCCCTCAAGCTCCTGGCCTTCGTCTCGGGCGCCGCCCTGGCCGCCCTCGGCGGCGGCATGCTCGGCATGGGCCTGCGCGCGTTCGACCCCGCCGCCTACGACCCGGTCCGCGGCCTGCTCTGGTTCGCCGCGGTGGTGGTCCTCGGCGCCGACAGCACCCTGGGTGCCCTGGTTGCCGCGGCCCTCCTGGTCGGCCTGGACGCGGGCGCCCGCGGCGGGGTGGCGGCGGCCCTGATCGGCGTACTGGCGGTGCTGGTGGGCCGCTTCCCCGGGGGCCCGCACGAGGCACTCCGCACGGCCACGACCCGCCTGCGCCGCCACCGGGAACCACGTCTGACATCACGGGGGACACGGGTACGGCACCGACTGCACCCACCACCTCCCGAACCCACTCCAAGCCCAACCCTGACGGGCCTGACAGCGTCGGGCACCGGAGCGCGGGGGCTGGAGGAGCGGACGGCGGCCGGGGAATCACGAGGGCCGGCGAGTGGTGGGCAGGGGCAGACGGCAGCCGGGGAACCGCGCCGGGCGGCGGCAGACGAGCGTACGTGGCGGTCGAGGGGCCGTGCTCGCCCCGCTGAGGACGCCGACGGCGATCACGCCCCGCTGGGGCCACCCGCACCCGGCGACGAGAGCGGCACGGGTGATGCGGGTGGGAACACGATGGCGGCCGAAGGCCGCCTGTCGACACGCCCACGCGCACACCCACCGGCCCCCGCCCTCACCACCCACAACCTCCAGGCCCGCTACGGCACCTTCACCGCCCTCGAGGACATCACCCTCACCGTCCCACCCACCCACATCACCGCCGTCGTCGGCCCCAACGGCGCCGGAAAGACGACCCTGTTCCACTGCCTGGCCGGCACCCACCGCCCCGCCCACGGCCAAGTCCGCCTCGGTGCCAGGAACATCACCCACCTGCCCGCCCACGCCCGCACCCGCCTCGGCATCGCCCGCACCTTCCAGCAACTGTCCGTCTTCCCCTCGCTGACCGTCGCCGAGAACGTCCGCGTGGGCGCCGAACAGGGCCGGCTCCAGGACCCGTCCGCGGTGGAGAGATCCCTCCGGCTCCTCGGCCTGGACGGCCCCGTACGCTCCCTGCCCGCCGCCGGCCTCCCCACCGGCGCCCTCCGGCGGGTCGAGTTGGCCCGAGCCCTCGCGGGCGGCCCACGCATCCTGCTGCTCGACGAACCCGCCGCCGGCCTGGACACGGCGGAAGTCACCGCGCTCGCCCGCATCCTGAAGGCCCTCGCCGCGGACGGCATGGCCCTGCTCGTCGTCGAACACGACCTCGACCTGGTCGCCGACCTCGCCGACACCGTGCACGTCATGACGGCGGGCCGCATCGTCGCCTCCGGCCCACCCGACCGCGTACTCGACGTGCTCGACGCGGCGGACACCCGGGAGGCCCCCGCATGACCACCATGACCACCGTCTCGCTGCGCCACGCACGCGTGCGCTACGGCCCCTTGGAGGCCCTGCACGGCGTCACGCTCGCCGCCGCAGGCCCCGGCCTCACCGTCCTGCTGGGCCGCAACGGATCCGGGCGTACGACGGCCCTGCGCGCGCTGGCCGGAACGGTGCGGCTGTCCGGCGGCGCGGTGGTGTGGGACGGCGTCGACGTGACCCGGACGCCGGCCCACGAGCGGGCCCGCCGCGGACTGTGCCTGGTCCCCGAGCGGCAGGCGGTCTTCGGCTCCCTGACCGTGCGCGAGAACCTCGAACTGGCGTCCCCGTCGTACGACATCGCCCTGGACGCCTACCCGCCGCTGGAACCCCTGCTCGCGCGCCGCGCCGGCACGCTGTCCGGCGGCGAGCAGCGCATGCTGGCGCTCTCCCGCGCCCTGCTGGCACGCGCGCGTGTCGTCCTCGTGGACGAGCCGGCGCAGGGCATGTCACCCATGGTCGCCGCCCGTACGTACGAGTTGCTGAGCGACCTCGACGCGTGCGTGGTCGTCGCCGAGCAACGACTGCCGCCCGTCCTGCGGGGCCGGGCGGCACTCGTTCACGAACTGCGGCGGGGCGCTGTCGTGTTCAGTGGAGAGGCGGGCGAGTATGAGCGCCGGGCAGGGTAGCGCCCAGCCTCGCGCCCCTCGGCATGAGCAGCAGGACGGAGCTGAGCCGGTGCTTGACGACGTCGGCGCGGGGCTTCTCCAGTTTCATACGGCCCTTGAGCCCGTACCGCCGGGAGCAGTGCGGCCACGCCCCCCAGCCCTGTACCGCCACGACCTTGCGGGCGATGTCGATCTGCTCCTTGCGGCTGGCGAGGTCCGCGCGCGGGGCGTACTTCAGCCCGCCGAAGCCCTTCCAGGTCGACTGCGAGAACTGAAGCCCGCCGTAGTGGCCGTTGCCGGTGTTGATGTGCCAATCGCCGCCGCTCTCGCACTTGGCGACACAGCCCCAGGGCCAATGACTCTTGGCACAGGCCAGGGACGCGGGTTTGGGAGGGGGGCCGGAAGCCGGTAGTGGAGACGCCACCTGCGGGGCGTACGTGGCGTGCGACGTGCCCGGGGCGACGGCGGTCAACAGTGCGGTGGCCAGGGCGATCGTGAGCGGTGCGTATTTCATATCAGCACGCTAGGCAGCTTATTGCCGACCATCCGTGCGGCGCGTCCGACGGCCGCGGGTGCCCCACCCGGTCGGCGGACCGGGCGGGGCCCCGAGGGCGGCGCTCAGAGTTCGAGTCGCTGCCCGGGCATGATCAGGTGGGGATCACCGCCGATGACGGACTTGTTGGCGGCGTAGAGCTCCCGCCAGGTGGTCCCGTGCCGGGCGGCGATGCCGCTCAGCGTGTCGCCCTCGCGGACGGTGTAGTCGCCGCGGGACGCGTCGCGGGTCTGGTGCCCCGAAGAGCGCTCCGGCGCCCGTGACGGAGCGGCCGGGGCCGACTTGGCCGTCGACGGGGCCGTCTTGCCGGCGGAGGACGACGCTCCGCCCGCGGAAGCCGCGGGTGCGCTCCCGGAGGCTCCGGCCCGGGCCGAGCAGGTCGGCCAGGCACCCCATCCCTGTGCACGCTGGACCTTGGTCGCCACAGCGATCTGCTGGGCCTTGGTGGCCTGGTCCGCCGTCGGCGCATAGGCCGTACCGCCGTACGCGCGCCAGGTGGAGGCGGAGAACTGAAGTCCGCCGTAGTAGCCGTTGCCGGTGTTGATGTGCCAGTTGCCGCCGCTCTCGCACTGTGCGATGCGGTCCCACACTCCACTGTCCGCCGCTGCGGCGTTGCCTGTCGCGGCCAGCAGTCCGAGCGGGGCGAGCAGTGCCGCCCCGGCGAGGACCGCCGTCGTACGCGCCCGGCTCCCGTTCGAAGCCTTCGGCGCCTTCCGAGCGTTGTCGTGAGTGTTATCGGCACATTCGGACATGTAGGTCCCTCTCGAAGGACCCGGGCTCCCCCGGAGCTGACCACCACTCGCCACGCCATGGGGCGGGTGAGTCGCGTTCGCCCCGTCCGCCTGAAGGTCGTTCTGTGAAGCCTGCTGGTGCGTTCGGCGGACGTACCCGAGCGGTGCTCGCTGCACACGGCGGAGGAATGTAGGGACATCGACCGGCCGGGATCAACCAACTCCTTGTCGGTCCAGGCCAGTTCGCCGTTACCTCGGGTATCAGCGATTTTCAGCCACCCACTTCATTCCCTGATTTCCGGATTTGTCGACCCCCGGCCCCGACGATCTGTGACACACCCCACGCAACCAACTTGCTTGCATTTCCCAGGACTTGACGGAGAGTGGGCAATTCCGCACCCAAGGTGACCCTGTGCGTCGGATGGTTCGATTCCGTTCGCTGTCGTGCGTGACTCCCGCCACAGATCGCCCGTTGTCTTCTTCATGAGCCCGGGACCCGCCCGGTTCACGGGCCGGGAGCCACCCGGCCCCGCCACGCACCACATCCCGAGGAGCCACCCGTGCCGCGCATGCTCGATGTCAGCGACGAGGTACGTGCCGAGATCGGCGACGAGGAAGCCGACCGGCTGCTCGCCGGGGACAACGCCCCCGGCAGTTACGACTGCACGTCCTGCCGCACCCCGGGCGACTCCGAACAGGAGCGCACCAGCACCGTCCTGTTCATCGGGGACGAGACCGCCGTCCTCGCCTTCGCCCACGCCACCTGTCTGCCGTCGCAGGTCGTGCAGGTCACCGAGGAGCAGTTGCGGGGCGCCGTGAAGTCCATCACCGGTGACCGGGTCGACCTGGAGCCGGAGACGATCGTGCCCGAGCAGGCCGTACTCGGCGTGACCAGCGGACTCGTGCTGATCGCCGGGGAGTTGCACCCGGCGCTGGTCGTCGAGCCGACCGGGCCCATCGTCCGCCCCGGGGCGGTCGGCGCGGGTGACGACTTCCTGCCGCTGCTCATCGAACAGGGGTTCATGCCGGCGACCGAGCTGGCCGATGTGCCACCGGTGCTGCACGGGTGGTCGGTGCTGCTGGCCATGGGACAGCTGCACGCGGTGCTCCAGCCGGGCACGAACGGCGGGCAGCCGGTCGCGTGGTGGCAGGCGCACCAGCCGCTGCTGGTGACGGACGGCTGGCGGGCCGCCGCGAACAAGCACCAGCAGGTGCTGATGTTCGCCGCGCCGGTGGGGTCCATCGGGCGTCAGCCCCGCGAGGACCTGCTCCGGGACGCGCTGGACAAGGCGGCGGCGAACGGGAAGTTGGTCGCGGCGGCGCTGCCGCTGGCCGGCACCTGAGAACCGCCTGTTCAGCGGGGGCTACGCGACGTTCGGCGGCTGCGGGCCTCGGATGGCCGGTCGCGCAGTTCCCCGCGCCCCTTTAGGGCGCTGCCCAGCCGCATCCCTTCCGGTGCCGGGTCGTTTGGACATACGTGCATGCATACGACGTTCCCCGCCATCAGGGCGGCCCCTCGCCCACGCCTATCTACGACGCGCTCTACGCCGAGTACGTCAAGTCCTTCCGTTCGCTGCCGGGTGACCGCAGTGGC
Source organism: Streptomyces coerulescens (assembly GCF_042657965.1). Taxonomy (NCBI): domain Bacteria; kingdom Bacillati; phylum Actinomycetota; class Actinomycetes; order Kitasatosporales; family Streptomycetaceae; genus Streptomyces; species Streptomyces coerulescens. The sequence goes on along the minus strand of NZ_JBHSKM010000011.1, from coordinate 40,660 downwards.
GAGGAGGATCTGGGGTTCATCGCCTTCGGGAACATCCAGCGCGGTACGGGGCCGTACGGCGGCCACCGCCCGGGGTCGTTCAGCAGCTCGTACAGCGCCTACAGCGCGGGGGCGCACAGCGCCCGCCACGGCAGCGGCCAGCAGCCGCAGTGGCAGCGCGTCGGGCACATCGGCCCGCAGGGTACGGGGATGCAGCACGTCCCGGCAGCGCTGCCGCCGGCCCGCCGAGGCTGAGCACGCCTGAAGGGCGGCCCCCGGCGGGGGCCGCCCTTCAGCCGTGTCCGTTACTTCTTCTGGCCGCTACTTCTTCTTGCCGCGCTTCTCGCGCACCCGCACCGAGATATGGATCGGTGTCCCCTCGAAGCCGAACTCCTCGCGCAGCCGGCGCTCGATGAAGCGGCGGTAGCCCGCCTCGATGAAGCCGGAGGCGAAGAGCACGAACCGCGGGGGCTTGGTGCCCGCCTGGGTGCCGAACAGGATGCGAGGCTGCTTGCCGCCGCGGATCGGGTGGGGGTGGGCGGCGACCAGCTCACCGAGGAAGGCGTTCAGCCTGCCGGTCGGGACCCGGGTCTCCCAGCCCGCGAGGGCCGTCTCGATCGCCGGGACCAGCTTCTCCATGTGCCGCCCGGTGCGCGCCGAGACATTCACCCGGGGCGCCCACGCGACCTGGCCGAACTCGGTCTCGATCTCCCGCTCCAGGTAGTAGCGGCGCTCCTCGTCGAGGGTGTCCCACTTGTTGTAGGCGATCACCATCGCCCGGCCCGCCTCCACGGCCATGGTGACGATGCGCTGGTCCTGCACCGAGATGGAGTCGGAGGCGTCGATGAGGACGACGGCGACCTCGGCCTTCTCGACGGCGGCGGCGGTGCGCAGCGAGGCGTAGTAGTCGGCGCCCTGCTGGAGGTGGACGCGCTTGCGGATGCCCGCCGTGTCGACGAACTTCCAGGTCACGCCGCCCAGTTCGATGAGCTCGTCGACCGGGTCACGGGTGGTGCCGGCCAGCTCGTTGACGACGACGCGCTCCTCGTTCGCCACCTTGTTCAGCAGGGAGGACTTGCCGACGTTCGGGCGGCCGATGAGCGCGATCCGGCGGGGGCCGCCGATCCCGGCGCCACCGAAGGTCTGCTGGGGTGCCTCCGGCAGCGCTTCCAGGACGGCGTCCAGCATGTCGCCGGTGCCACGGCCGTGCAGGGCCGAGACCGGGTGCGGCTCGCCGAGGCCGAGGGACCACAGGTAGGCGGCGTCCGCCTCGCCGCTGGGGCCGTCGACCTTGTTGGCGCACAGCACCACGGGCTTGCCGGCCTTGCGCAGCAGTCGTACGACCGCCTCGTCGGTGTCGGTGGCGCCCACCTTGGCGTCGACGACGAACACGACGGCGTCGGCGGCCTCGATCGCGAACTCGGCCTGCGCGGCGACGGAGGCGTCGATGCCGAAGACGTCCTGCTCCCAGCCGCCGGTGTCGACGACCTTGAAGCGGCGGCCCGCCCACTCGGCCTCGTAGGTCACCCGGTCGCGGGTGACGCCGGGCTTGTCCTCGACGACGGCCTCGCGGCGCCCGATGATGCGGTTGACCAGGGTCGACTTGCCGACGTTCGGGCGTCCGACGACGGCGAGGACGGGCAGCGGGCCGTGCCCTGCCGCCTCGATGGCGCCCTCGACGTCCTCGAGGTCGAAGCCCTCTTCCGCGGCGAGCTCCATGAACTCCGCGTACTCGGCGTCGCCAAGCTCTCCGTGGTCGTGCTCCCCGCCCGAGCCCTCGGAGTGGATGTGGTCGTTCATGAAAGTCCGTACCTCGTCGTTCATCGTGGTGATCGGTGGAACGCCCGGTTTCGCCCGGCTGATCCACTACTCAGTGTCGCCTAGCGGCCGGTCAGCCGCCTGGCGTTTTCCAGGTGCTCGGTGAGCTGCTTCTGGATGCGCTCGGTCGCCTCGTCCAGCGCCCTGCGGGTGCGCCGCCCGCTGCCGTCCCCCGCCTCGAAGGGCTCGCCGAAGACGACGTCGACCCGGTGCCGCAGCGGAGGCAGCCCCTTGACCAACCGTCCGCGCTTCTCGGAACTTCCCATGACCGCGACCGGGACGATCGGGGCGTCGCCGCGCACGGCGAAGTAGGCGAGTCCGGCGCGCAGCGAGGCGAAGTCGCCCTCGCCCCGGGTGCCCTCGGGAAATATGCCGAGGACGCCGCCGTTCTTCAGGACGTCGAGGGCCTGGGTGATGGCCGTGCGGTCGGCGGCGTGCCGGTCCACCTTCAGCTGGCCGATGCCGGTCAGGAAGGGGTCGAGCGGGCCGACGAACGCTTCCTTCTTGATCAGGAAGTGCACGGGCCGGGGCGCCACGCCCATCACCATCGGCCCGTCGATGTTGTGGCTGTGGTTGACCGCGAGGATCACCGGCCCGGTCGCGGGCACCTTCCAGGCACCCAGGACCCGCGGCCACCACAGCCCGTACATCAGGCCGACGCCGATGCGCCGACCGACGTCGGCACCCCGCTCTGACGGAAGGCTCACTTCGCGGCTCGCTTCTCCTCGACGAGCGTGACGACGCACTCGATGACCTGCGGCAGCGTGAGCGCGGTGGTGTCCACCTCGACCGCGTCGCCTGCCTTGGCGAGCGGCGAGGTCTTGCGGCTGGAGTCGGCCGCGTCACGCTTGATCAGGGCCTCACGGGTGGCGTTGACGTCGGCGCCCTTGAGCTCACCGCTGCGGCGGGCGGCACGGGCCTCCGGGGAGGCGGTGAGGAAGATCTTCAGGTCGGCGTCGGGCAGCACGGTCGTACCGATGTCGCGGCCCTCGACGACGATGCCGTACTCGGCGGAGGTCGCCAGGGTGCGCTGGAGCTCGGTGATCCGGGCCCGGACCTCGGGCACCGCGCTGACCGCGCTGACCTTGGAGGTGACCTCCTGCGTGCGGATCGGACCGGCCACGTCGGTGCCGTCGACGCTGATCGTGGGGTTGGCCGGGTCGGTGCCGGAGATGATCTCGGGCTTCGCGGCGACGGCCGCGATCGCGGTCGGGTCCTCGATGTCGATGCCGTTGCTCACCATCCACCAGGTGATCGCCCGGTACTGGGCGCCGGTGTCGAGGTAGCTCAGCCCGAGCTGCGCGGCGACGGCCTTCGAGGTGCTCGACTTGCCCGTGCCGGAGGGGCCGTCGATGGCGACAATCACGGGCTTGGCGGCACCGTTTTCCACGGGGGGACACCTTCCTGGTGCGGTGTGGCGGGAGTGTGGGGGCGCGAGGGCGCCCCGCACAAGGTTACCGGGCTCCCGTCACTCGTCCGGCCGCGCGCTGCTCAGGGCCCTACTGGCGGATCGCCCAGCCCCGCTCCCGCAGCGAGGCGCTCAGCACCGGTGCCGCCTTGGGCTCCACCATCAGCTGGACCAGACCGGCCTGCTGCCCCGTGGCGTGCTCGATCCGCACGTCCTCGATGTTGACCCCGGCCAGGCCGGCGTCCGCGAAGATCCGCGCCAGCTGTCCCGGCTGGTCGTCGATGAGCACGGCGACGACCTCGTAGACCCGCGGCGCCGCCCCGTGCTTGCCGGGCACCCGCACCTGCCCCGCGTTCCCGCGGCGCAGCACGTCCTTGATCCCTGCCGTGCCCTCGGTGCGCTTGGACTCGTCGGACGACTGCAGCGCGCGCAGCGCCCGCACCGTCTCCTCCAGGTCGGCGGCGACGTCAGTGAGGAGATCGGCGACCGGTCCCGGGTTCGCGGAGAGGATGTCGATCCACATCCGGGGGTCGGAGCCGGCGATCCGGGTCACATCGCGAATGCCCTGGCCGCAGAGGCGTACGGCCGCCTCCTCGGCGCTCTCCAGACGCGCGGCGACCATGCTGGACACCAGGTGGGGCATGTGGGACACCAGGGCGACCGCGCGGTCGTGGGCGTCGGCGTCCATGACCACCGGTACGGCACGGCAGTGCGAGACCAGTTCCAGGGCGAGGTTCAGCACCTCGGTGTCGGTGTCGCGGGTGGGCGTCAGCACCCAGGGCCGGCCCTCGAAGAGGTCGCCGCTCGCGGCCAGCGGGCCGGACTTCTCGCGGCCGGACATGGGATGTGTGCCGATGTACGACGTCAGGTCGAGGCCGAGTGCCTCCAGTTCGCGGCGTGGTCCGCCCTTGACGCTGGCCACGTCGAGGTAGCCGCGGGCCGCGCCTCGGCGCATGGCGTCTGCGAGCACCCGTGCCACATGCGCGGGCGGGGCGGCGATGATCGCGAGGTCGACGGGCCCCTCGGGCGCCTCGTCGGTGCCGGCGCCGAGCGCCGCCGCCGTGCGGGCCTGCTCGGGGTCGTGGTCGGCGAGATGGACGACGACTCCCCGCTGGGACAGGGCGAGCGCGGCGGACGTACCGATGAGGCCGGTGCCGATGACGAGTGCGGTTCTCACTGGGCGATGTCCTTGCGCAGGGCGGCCGCGGCACCGAGGTAGACGTGCGCGATGTCGGCTCGGGGCCGGTCGGACTCGATGTGCGCGAGGACGCGTACGACCCGGGGCATGGCGCCCTCGATGTCCAGTTCCTGGGCGCAGATCAGCGGTATGTCGGCGAAGCCGGCGCCGAGCTTGCGGGCCGCGGCGGCCGGGAAGTCGCTGTGCAGATCGGGCGTGGCCGTGAACCAGACGCTGATCAGGTCGTCCGCGGCGAGGTCGTTCCGCTCCAGGATCGCGGTGAGCAGGGCCCCGACCTGCTCGTCCATGTGGCCGGCGTCGTCCCGTTCCAGTTGGACGGCCCCCCGGACCGCTCGTACCGCCACGGCGATGCTCCTTGCTCGGTTACGGATCGGCTCTTCGGGAGTCCAGCCTAGTCAGCCCGCGCACGGCTCACGGCTTTCGCCCGCCCGCTGAGACGCCCGGCGGCTGGGCTACCAGACGTACGATTCGCCCGTTTCCCCACACTCTGTCCTGGGTTGCTTTTTCTTCGACGCTTTCAGTGCAAAGATGCTGCTGCTCCGCTCGGAGCGACTTCCGGGCCGGCTGCCGCCGATCGCGGGCGGGCCGGTCCTGGCCGCTCTGACGGTCGTCCGGCTGACTTCCGCCCTCTGGTTCTTCCGCACTTCGGAGTGACGACATGACCAACCGTCCGGCGCGGCGCACGATTCTCATCGCCACGGGTGCGACGGGCGCGGCGGCGCTCGTCGCCGCCTGCGGTGACTCCGGCGACTCCGGCGACTCGACCCCGACCTCGACCACCGCTCCCGGCCAGGACGAGCAGGAGGGTGAGCAACTGGCCACCACCTCCGAGATCCCGGTGGGCGGCGGCAAGATCTTCAAGGACCAGCATGTGGTGGTGACCCAGCCGGAGGGCGGCCGGTTCAAGGCCTTCAGCAGTACCTGTACGCACCAGCAGTGCACGGTCTCCACCGTCTCCGACGGAACGATCAACTGTCCCTGCCACGGGAGCAAGTTCAACATCACGGACGGCTCGGTGGCGCACCCTCCGGCGACGCAGCCGCTGCCGGAGAAGAAGATCACCGTGGACGGAAATTCGATCCGCCTGGCGTGAACCGCCGCGTACGCTCCCGGCCATGCACCCCGAGACCCTGGTACGCGACCACACGATCTACGCCTGTGTGATGGGTTCGCGCGCCTTCGGTCTGGCGACGGACGGCAGCGACACCGACCGCCGGGGCGTGTTCCTCGCCCCCACGCCGCTCTTCTGGCGCTTCGAGAAACCGCCCACGCATGTCGAAGGACCGCTGAAGGAGCAGTTCAGCTGGGAGCTGGAGCGATTCTGCGAGCTGGCCCTGCGCGCCAACCCGAACATCCTGGAGTGCCTCCACTCCCCGCTCGTGGAGTACGCCGACGGCACGGGCCGCGAGCTGCTGGCCCTGCGTGAGGCGTTCCTGTCCCGCCAGGCGTACGAGACGTTCACGCGCTACGCGCTCGGTCAGCGCAAGAAGCTGGAGGCCGACATCCGCGGGCACGGCGCCCCGCGCTGGAAGCACGCGATGCACCTCCTGCGCCTCCTCGCGAGCGCCCGCGACCTGCTGCGCACCGGGCATCTGACGATCGACGTCGGTGACCGGCGCGAGCAACTGCTGGAGGTCAAGCGCGGCGAGTTGCCCTGGCCGGAGGTGGAGTCCCGGATGACCCGCCTGGCGGGCGAGGCGGAGGAGGCCGTGCACGCGAGCCCGCTGCCGGCCGAGCCGGACCGCCGTCGGGTGGAGGACTTCCTGGTCCGGGTCCGGCTCGCCTCAGCCCTCCAGCCGGGTCCGTACGACGAAGGCGTGCAGGGCGTCGTGGACACCGGGGGCGTCGGGCAGGGCTGAGGCCGCCTGCGCCTCGTCCAGCACACCGTGCAGCCGCTCCACGTCGGCCGCCACCCGCGCGTGGTCGACGTCGGCGGCCGCGTGCTCCCGCGCCGCCTTGGCCGCGATCAGCTCCGGCAGATAGCCGGGCGCCTCGACCTCGCCGATCAGCGTGGGCAGATGTGCCTGCACCTCACCGCTGCGCATCAGATGCACGCCGGTGAGCAGCGCCCGGAAGGTGTAGAGCAGCGGCTTGAGCTCGCCGGTCTTCTCGAACAGCCGCCACTGCGTACCGGCGAACCCCCGGTAGTGATGCGCGTGGTGGCTGGTGAGCACGCCGGGTGCGAGGGCGGCCAGCTCCCGGTGGGCGTCGCTGGTGTGCACGACGAGCGGCGAGAGCAGCTGCTCCAGGACATAGCCGTTGCGGCGCAGCATCAGCCGTACGAACTTGCGCAGGTCGTGGGTGACCAGGTCCATCTCGACGCCGTCCCGCAGCCACATCCGCGACCGTGTCTCCTCCGGCGCCCGCAGCCCGACGAGGGCGGCGGTCGGCAGCAGATGCACTCCGCGCAGGTCGACGTCCGAGTCGCGCGACGGGAAGCCGTACAGATGCGCGCCGGAGACGGTCGCGAACAGCACCGGGTCGGGCTGTTCGGCGACGACGGGCGCGAGGTCGATGTCCAGGTCGTCGATCATCGTTCAAGCGTCCCAGAGCGCCCCGAGGGTCAGCAGATCACCCCGGTACTCGATCCGGTCCGCCCACTCGGCCGGCCAGACGTCCGCGCCGAGCCAGGCGCCCGCGAACGCCCCGGTCAGGCAGGCGATCGAGTCAGAGTCCCCGGATGTGCAGGCGGCCCGGCGCAGGGCCGTCAGAGGCTCGTCGACGAACCACAGGAAGCACAGCAGCCCGCTCGCCATGGCCTCCTCCGCGATCCAGCCCTCGCCGGTCGCCAGGCACGGGTCGGTCTCGGGCGAGACGGTGCGCACGGCCTGCTGGAGGCGGTCCAGGACGCCGAGGCACTCGTCCCAGCCCCGCGCGATGAAGTGCTCGGGATCGGGGTCCTGGCTGCGCGTCCACAGATCGCCGAGCCAGCGCTCGTGGTATCGGGTGCGGTTCTCGTAGGCGTACGACCGCAGCAGCCCGACCAGCCCGGTCGGCTCGGCACCCTGTGCGAGGAGCCGTACGGCGTGGGCGGTCAGGTCGGACGCGGCGAGTGCCGTCGGATGGCCGTGGGTGAGCGCCGACTGCAACTGGGCGGCGCCGGCGCGCTGTTCGTCGCTGAGGCCGGGGACGAGCCCGATCGGTGCGACGCGCATGTTGGCGCCGCAGCCCTTGGAGCCGATCTGGGAGGCGTCCTGCCAGGGCCGGTTCTCGTTCTTCAGCAGATTGCAGGCGACCAGACAGGTCCGGCCCGGCGCGCGGTTGTTCTCCGGCGACTGGTACCAGTCCACGAACTCCTCGCGCACCGGCCGCTCCAGCCGCTTCGGCCCGAGCACACCCCGGTCCATCGCCGTCCGCAGCCCCTTCCCGAGCGCCAGCGTCATCTGGGTGTCGTCGGTGACGATGGCCGGCGTCGGCAGCTCCATCTCGCGCCACGGGCCGCACTTGGCGAGGATCGACGGCACGTCGTTGAACTCGGTCGGGAAGCCGAGCGCGTCCCCGAGGGCGAGGCCGAGCAGGGAGCCGGTGGCGGCGCGCTTGCGGACGGTGGTCGTGGTCATGCGGGGCGTCCTTCCGAAGTGGGCCGCAGCAGGGGCGGATGGAGGGTGGTGGCGGTGCCGGCGCGGTACAGCGCGGCCGGTTTGCCGCGGCCGCCGGTGAGCCGGGCGGCGCCGGGAACGGGGTCGACGAAGCCCGGCGTGGCGAGCACCTTGCGGCGGAAGTTCGGCCGGTCGAGGGCGGTGCCCCACACCACCTCGTAGACGTGCTGCAGCTCGCCGAGCGTGAACTCGGGCGGGCAGAAGGCGGTGGCCAGACTGGAGTACTCCAGCTTCGCGCCGACGCGTTCATGGGCGTCGGCCAGGATCCGGTCGTGGTCGAAGGCGAGTGGCCCCGCCTTGTCGTACGGCACCCAGCGGGCCTGCGCGGCGTCGCTGCCGCCGTGCGGTTCGGGAGGGTGGGGCAGCAGCGCGGTGAAGGCGACGGTCACGACCCGCATCCGGGGGTCGCGGTCGGGTTCGCTGTAGGTCCGCAGCTGCTCCAGGTGCAGCCCGGAGACGTCCGACAGGCCGGTCTCCTCGGCGAGTTCACGCCGGGCTGCCGTCTCCGCGGACTCGTCCGGCTGCACGAAGCCGCCGGGCAGCGCCCAGCGCCCCTGGTACGGCTGCTGCCCGCGCTCGACTAGCAGGACGTGCAGGACGCCGTCGAGGATCGTGAGCACGGCGAGGTCGGCGGTGACGGCGAAGGGCTCATGGGCGTACTTGTCGTAGCCGTCCATGCGAACCCACCCCCTTAATAGTCAGTACGACTATAAAGAGGCCGGGTCGGTCACGGCAACCCCCTGCCCACGCTCACCCGGGAAAGGAATCGCGTCGGCCCAGGAAGGCCAGCAGCCGCACATCGGCACGCGCGCGTGGCGCCACCTCGACCGGCGCGCCGAAACGCACGCCCCGGTCCTCCTCCGCGACCACACAGCGGGCGACGCTCAGCAGTTCGGCCGCCAGGGAGGGCGGGATGGGTCTGGACCGGCCGCACGCCTGGGCGACGTCCCAACCGTGCACGGCGATCTCGACGGCACCCACGGCACCCATCACCCGTACGTCCAGCGGCCGTTCACCGACCTGCACACGCCGTTCGGCGGGCCCGGCGGCCCAGGCGCCGAGCACCGCGCACGCGCGCGTACGCAGGCCGCAGACCCGGTCGGTACGCGGGAACAGCCCGATCCGCCCGCCCGTCAGCCCCTCGTATAGCGCGTCCAGCGAGTCGTCGATGTGGGCCAGCAGTTCCCCGAGGTCCCACTCGGCGCAGGGTGTCCCCCGCCCCGGACTCACGGACCCGACCTCGGCGACGCTGCCCAGCGTGTAGGCGAGCGAACGCTCCAGCAGCTCCCCGGAGTTCACGACAGCCTCCGCGGCCGGAGCCACCGGGCGTCCGCCACAGACGCCGTCAGCGGCCCCTCAGGCGCCTCTGCGGGCCCCAGGGGCAGCGGACGTCGCGTGCGGCTCTCCGAGGCCGTCAGAAACGTGCTGGTGGCGATCCGGCGCCGCCAGGCTCGCAGATACGTCTCCCGGAGATATGTCTCCTGCAGGTACGTCTCCCGCCGGTACGGGTAGGTCGGCCGGACGTTCTCGTCACGGTCCGCAGTGGTCGCACTCATCCCCGCTCCCTCCGTCACCAGTACAGACCGGCGCGGAGGCGAAAACACATCGGCCGGCCCCGGAGCTGTTCCGGGACCGGCCGACACAGGAGGCTTCTGTCGGGCTGCCTGTCGGGCTTCCTAGAGGTCGACTTCCTTCATCAGCATCCCGACCTCGGTGTTCGAGAGGCGTCGCAGCCAGCCCGACTTCTGGTCGCCGAGGGTGATCGGCCCGAAGGCGGTACGCACCAGCTTCTCCACCGGGAAGCCGGCCTCGGCGAGCATCCGGCGCACGATGTGCTTGCGGCCCTCGTGCAGGGTGACCTCGACCAGGTAGTTCTTGCCGGTCTGCTCGACGACGCGGAAGTGGTCCGCGCGGGCGTAACCGTCCTCCAGCTGGATGCCGTCCTTGAGCTTCTTGCCCAGGTCACGCGGGATCGGGCCGACGATGGCGGCGAGGTAGGTCTTCTTCACGCCGTACTTGGGGTGGGTGAGACGGTGGGCCAGCTCGCCGTGGTTGGTGAGCAGGATGACGCCCTCGGTCTCGGTGTCGAGCCGTCCGACGTGGAAGAGCCGGGTCTCGCGGTTGGTGACGTAGTCGCCGAGGCACTGCCGGCCCTCGGGGTCCTCCATCGTCGAGACGACACCGGCGGGCTTGTTCAGCGAGAAGAACTGGTACGACTGCGTGGCGACCGTCAGGCCGTCCACCTTGATCTCGTCCTTCTCCGGGTCGACGCGCAGGCCCTGCTCGACGACGATCTCGCCGTTGACCTCGACCCGCGCCTCCTCGATCAGCTCCTCGCAGGCGCGCCGGGAGCCGTAGCCGGCGCGCGCGAGCACCTTCTGCAGCCGCTCGCCCTCCTGCTCGGCGCCGGGGAACGTCTTGGGCAGCTTGACGTCCTTCTTGCCGGCGTAGCGCTCGCGGTTGCGCTCCTCGGCCCGCGCGTCGTACTCGCGGGACGTCGCCGGCGCCGAACGGCCCCGGCCGGTGCCGCGCTGCTGGCCCTGCTTGGGCCCGCCCTTGGCGCCGCCGCGCGCGGAGGCACCGCGCCCGGACTTCGGGCCGTCCTGCGTCGCCCCGGGGCCCACGTCGTAGCGGCGCTCCTCGGGACGGGGCTTGCGGGGGCGGCCCTGGCCCTGCCCCTGCTTCTGGTCCCTGCTGTTGCCGGCACCGCGGTAGTTACCGCGCCCGCCGCTCTTGCCGCTGCCGCTGCTTCGCATCAAAGTTCCGTCTGGTCGTCTACGTCGTCGGTGCCCCGTGGTGCCGGGGCGCCCGGACCGTCATCGGGAGCGTCCGGGTCGAACGACGGCACACCTTCCTGGGTCTCGGCCTCGATCGCCTCCGCCTCCGGGAGGAAGGGCGCGAGCTCCGGGAGCTCGTCCAGACCGCGCAGGCCCATCCGCTCCAGAAAGTAGTTCGTCGTCCTGTACAGGATCGCACCTGTTTCGGGTTCCGCGCCCGCCTCCTCGACCAGCCCGCGCTGGAGGAGGGTGCGCATCACACCGTCGCAGTTGACTCCGCGCACCGCCGAGACCCGGCTGCGGCTGACCGGCTGGCGGTAGGCGACGACGGCGAGGGTCTCCAGTGCGGCCTGGGTCAGCCGGGCGGTCTGCCCGTCCAGGACGAGACGCTCGACGGCCGGGGCGTACTCGGCACGCGTGTAGTAGCGCCAGCCGCCCGCGACGAACCGCAGCTCGAAGCCACGGCCCTGGATGACGTACTCGTCGGCGAGCTCCCTGAGCGCCCCGGCGATCTGCCGCTTGGGCCGCTCCAGGAGCTTCGCGAGGTGCTCCTCGGTCGCGGGCTCGTCCACGACCATGAGCATCGCCTCCAGGGCGGGCTTGAGGTCGAGGTCCGCGACGGTGCGCAGCCCGGCCGGCAGCTCGGTGGTCTCCTCACTCACGCCTTCTTCTCCTCCTGCTTGGGCGGCTCGGGCGGCCGGTCGAACTCGTCGGTCACCATCGGCGCCTCGTCGCCGTCCCCGCCGGTCCAGCGCACGAGGAGCTCGCCGAGCGCGGTCTCCTGGTCGAGGGCGACGGCCTTCTCCCGGTACAGCTCCAGCAGGGCCAGGAAGCGCGCCACGACCGTGAGCGTGTCGTCGGTGTCCTCGATGAGGGACCGGAAGCTGACCTCGCCGAGTTCCTTCAGCCGCGCGACGACGATCCCGGCCTGCTCCTGCACGCTGACCAGCGGCGCGTGGATGTGATCGACGTAGACCTGCGGTTTGGGCTTGGGCTGCATCGCCTTGACCGCGAGTTTGGCGAATCCTTCCGCCCCGATACTGATGACGACCTCGGGCAGCAGCTCGGCATGGTGCGGTTCGAGGCCGACGGTACGCGGATAGCGCCGCGCCTCCTCGTCGAGGCGACGGTTGAAGATGTCGGCGATCTGCTTGTACGCCCGGTACTGGAGCAGCCGCGCGAACAGCAGGTCCCGGGCCTCGAGGAGAGCGAGGTCGGCCTCGTCCTCCACCTCGGCGGAGGGCAGCAGCCGGGCCGCCTTGAGGTCGAGCAGGGTCGCGGCGACCACGAGGAACTCGGTCGTCTCGTCGAGGTCCCAGTCCGGTCCCATGGCCCGGATGTGCGCCATGAACTCGTCGGTCACCTTGGACAGCGCTACCTCGGTGACGTCCATCTTGTGCTTGGAGATCAGCTGGAGAAGCAGGTCGAAGGGGCCCTCGAAGTTGGCGAGCCGGACCTTGAAGACACCGCCGTCGCCTTCCTGTGCGTCGGAAGGGGCCTCCGCGGGCTGCGCGGCCGGCGGCTCCTCCTGATCGCCGCCGCCGTCGTGGGCAGGCGTTCCGCTGGGGGTCCTCCCAGGCTCTTCAGACGCTGGGGTAGGAACGGGCGGGTGCCACGGCCCACCGTCGGATGCCGATGTCTCCACGGCATTCGACGTCTCTACCGCATCCGACGACTCCACCGCATCCGACGTCACCACCGCATCCGACGACTCGCGCTCCGCCTCCGCGTGAGGCGACAGGACCGGCTCGAGCCGCGGAGCGCCCGGCCCCCGCCCCAGCGCACGCCGACGGCCGCCGGAGGCACCGGCACCGCGGGCGGGAACGTCGTTCGAGGTCATGGCCCCCGCAGGCTACCGCTACCGCCCGCGAAGCCGTCGTACGAGGATGCTTGCGTCTCCGCGGCTCTCCAGGTCGGCGAGGACCACGGCCACCGCCTCGCGGACGATCCGCCCGCGGTCGACGGCCAGCCCGTGCTCACCGCGGAGCACCAGCCGGGCGTGCTCCAGATCCATGAGCTCCTCGGCGGAGACGTACACGGTGATCTTCTCGTCGTGCCGCTCACGGCCACTGGGCCGGCGCGAGGCGGAGCGACCACGCTTGCGCGGCGCGGCGGCGGGGGCACCAGGGGCGGCGGAGCCACCGGCGGCGCTCACGGGCGCCCCGGCAGAACCTTCCTGCGCCTGCTGACGACGCGAGGAACGTTCCGCGGCGGCGGAGCGGCTGCGCGACTCGCCGGCGTCGGCCGACTCGGCGTCGGCCGCCACATGTTCCGCGCCGTCGCCGTCACCGCCCTGTGCGGGCACCGACTGCGGCGCGTCCTCCACGGCCGCGGCCGAGTCGCTCTCCCCCGCGGGAGCCGGCACCCGGGCCTCGCCGTTGGCGGGACGCCGGGGAGTGGACGGCTGGAGCGCCATACCCCCTGTCGTACGGAACAGTTCGTCGGCCCCCGGCAGACTCACTCGGCGTGACACCGGGCGAGCACCTCCCTGGCGAGCTGGCGATAGGCGGCGGCACCGACGGAGTTGGAGGCGTAGGTGGTGATCGGCTCACCGGCGACCGTGGTCTCCGGGAAGCGGACCGTGCGCCCGATGACCGTGTGGTAGACGTGGTCGTCGAACGCCTCGACCACGCGCGCGAGCACCTCACGGCTGTGCACCGTGCGCGAGTCGTACATCGTGGCGAGGATTCCGTCGAGCTCCAGCTCCGGGTTGAGCCGCTCCTGGACCTTCTCGATGGTCTCGGTCAGCAGCGCCACACCACGCAGCGCGAAGAACTCGCACTCCAGGGGCACGATCACCTTGTGAGCGGCCGTCAGCGCGTTGACCGTGAGCAGGCCGAGCGAGGGCTGACAGTCGATCACGATGAAGTCGTAGTCGGGCAGCAGCGGCTTAAGGGCGCGCTGGAGCGTCGACTCGCGCGCGACCTCGCTGACCAGTTGGACCTCTGCGGCCGAGAGGTCGATGTTGCTCGGCAGCAGGTCCATGTTGGGGACCGCCGTCTTCAGGAGCACCTCGTCGGCCGACATGCCCCGCTCCATGAGCAGGTTGTAGACGGTGAGGTCGAGCTCCATCGGGTTGACGCCGAGGCCGACCGAGAGCGCGCCCTGTGGGTCGAAGTCGACGAGCAGGACCCGGCGTCCGTATTCCGCGAGCGCGGCACCCAGGTTGATGGTCGACGTCGTCTTGCCGACGCCGCCCTTCTGGTTGCACATCGCGATGATCTTCGCGGGGCCGTGGTCGGTCAGCGGACCCGGGATCGGGAAGTACGGCAGCGGGCGCCCGGTCGGGCCGACGCGCTCACGGCGCTGGCGGGCAGCGTCGGGCGCGAGCGTGGCCGCGTACTCGGGGTCGGGCTCGTACTCCGCGTCGGGGTCGTAGAAGTGCCCCTCGGGCAGTTCGTCGTAGTCGGCGAAGTGGTTGTGGGGCGCGCCACTTCCGTCGCCGGCCATGGCGTTCACGTGATGGCCATCCATGCTCGGGTGTGCTGGCTGAGTCACCACTGACTTCGGGTGACCCTGGTGGGCTGCGAAGGTGCGCACAGCTACGGAGCCGACAGCCTCGAATCCCGCGGGACCCTGGCCCCGTACCGGCATTCCTGGTTGACCACCCCCGGGAGAAAATGTCGACTCATTCACAAGTCGTCTTACCTCCTTGGTGACCAGGAAACTTCTAGACAGGTCAGCGTGGCACCATGCCGACAGCTGGCGACTCTATGGCGTGTCGGGCGTCCGCAGCAACACAATCCGCCGGACCGGGCAGATGTGTCGACAATGAAACATCCCGCTGTCAAGGGCGTACGGCCGTCGCACGGCAGGTTTCACCGGTGTGCGAATCGGTCGAAGGGTTGCGTTCGAGGCGAGTTGACCGAGAGCCGCAAAGTGACCATACACACATCCGGCCGGACCTTTTCGGGCAAGGTCCGGCCGGGTGCGTACGGTTGACGAACGAAGTTGACGTATCGCCTTTATCAGAAAGTGACTTAGGCGATCGCCTCAGCCGAGCAGTGTTTCGAGCTCCACGTGCTCCAGGCCGTGCGCCTCCGCGACCTCGCGGTAAACCACCTTGCCGTCATGCGTGTTGAGGCCCTTGGCCAGTGCGGCGTCACGGCGCAGCGCCTCGACCCAGCCGCGGTTGGCCAGTTCGACGATGTACGGCAGCGTCGCGTTGGTGAGCGCGTAGGTGGAGGTGTTGGGCACCGCGCCCGGCATGTTGGCGACGCAGTAGAAGACCGACTCGTGGACCGGGAAGGTCGGCTCGGCGTGCGTGGTGGGACGCGAGTCCTCGAAGCAACCGCCCTGGTCGATCGCGATGTCGACAAGAACACTTCCCGGCTTCATGCGCGACACGAGCTCGTTGGTGACCAGCTTCGGGGCCTTGGCGCCCGGGATGAGAACGGCGCCGATGACGAGGTCGGCCTCCAGGCAGGCCTTCTCCAGCTCCAGGGTGTTGGAGACGACGGTCTGGATCTTCGTACCGAAGATCTTGTCCGCCTCCTTGAGCTTGTTGATGTCCTTGTCGAGCAGGGTCACGTGGAAGCCCATGCCGATGGCGATCTGCGCGGCGTTCCAGCCGGAGACACCGCCGCCGATGACGACGGCGCGACCGGCGAGCACGCCGGGGACGCCGCCGGGCAGCACACCGCGGCCGCCGTTGGCGCGCATCAGGTGGTAGGCGCCGACCTGCGGGGCCAGCCGGCCCGCGACCTCGGACATCGGGGCG
Source organism: Streptomyces coerulescens (assembly GCF_042657965.1). Lineage (NCBI taxonomy): Bacteria > Bacillati > Actinomycetota > Actinomycetes > Kitasatosporales > Streptomycetaceae > Streptomyces > Streptomyces coerulescens. The sequence continues at coordinate 25,161 of NZ_JBHSKM010000011.1, read as the reverse complement.
AGCAGCGGCAGGGCCCGGGAGGGCAGCTCGACCGTCTCGTAGGCGATGGCCGTGGTACCGGACTCGATCAGGGCGTCCGTGCACTCCTTGGACGCGGCCAGGTGCAGGTAGGTGAAGAGCGTCTGGTCCTTGCGGAGGCGGTGGTACTCCTCGGCGATGGGCTCCTTGACCTTCAGCAGCAGGTCGGCGGTGGCCCACACCTCGTCCGCGGTGGGCAGGATCTGGGCGCCTGCGGCGACGTACTCGCTGTCCGGGATCGACGAGCCGACACCGGCGCCCTGCTCGATGACGACCTGGTGGCCATGGCGCACCAGCTCCAGCACGCCGGCGGGGGTGATGGCCACCCGGAACTCGTTGTTCTTGACCTCGCGGGGGATGCCGACCTTCACGTCGATCACGGTCCTTGGCTCAGAGGGTGTGGGGGCACTTCTATACATACCCAGGCATGCAGGGCACACCGGGAGACACCGCAGGAGAAGGTGCGGCAGAGCCAGTCTAATGAAGGTGTTCCCGCTGTCTAGCCTTTCATTGCATCAATCTTCTTCGGATGCACTACGGATTTCGCAGGCGTTAGGGTCTGGTTCCGGCTCGATTGCCTCTTCCCGGGGCCCGGACTCGGCCGCATCGCGGTCCTCCGGCTCCTCTCCCAGCATCCGCTCGGCGGCGCCCCGGTGCAGCTGCGCGGCCGCGGGATCGCCCAGGCGGTCCAGGGTGTCGGCCAGCCGCAGATACAGCGCGCCCTGGAGCCGCGGGTCCTCGGCACGCCGCGCCCAGTCCACCGCCTCCTGGCAGGTACGCAACGACTCCGCCGGCCGCCCGGCGTACTCCTGGACCCGGGCCAGCTCGCTCAACGCCCGGGCGTGGGCCCCGACATCGCCGTTCTTGCGGTGCCCGGCGACCGCGGCCCGCCAATTGCGCTGCGCCTCGCCGTACCGGCCCGCGTAGGTGTGCGCCTCGGCGATACGGCCGTACAGCCGGGCGGCGTCCGTCCGCTCGGCCCGGGCCTGCCGCTGGGCCAGGGCGCGGCCGAACCAGTCGGCGGCCCGGTCGTAGTCCCCGAGCTCCAGATGCGCGCCGCCTACGGATTCCATCGCGCGACCGGTGGCGTACGGGTCATTTCCTTCCCGTCCGGCGTCCAGCGCGGCCCGGAAGCGCACCAGTGCCTCGCGGGTCCGCCCCGTCCGCACGTCGAGGTCGCCGAGATTCAGCAGCGCCGCGGCCTGCTCGCGGGCCAGATTGCGGCGCTGGGCCACATCGAGGACCAGACCGTGCACCTCGTACAGGTCGGGGGCGGCGGCCTGGGTGCCGAAGTGCGCGACCATGGCTCTGACCAGCTGGGACATCAGCCGTCTTGCGAGGGTGTCCAGCTCCCCGTCGGCGACCGCGGCACGGGCCGAGGCCATCAGGGCGGGCCTGCGGATGCCGAGCCAGTCCGCGGCGGCCCTGGGATTGGGGAAGCGCAGGGCACGGGGCATCCCGAGGAGCTTCTGTCTGGTCTCGGGGCTGTCGGTCTCGGTGATCGCCCGGCAGGACTGCAGCAGCCGTACGGTCCGCTCCAGCATCCGGGCGCGGGCGAGCTGGAGCTCGGCGGGGCGGTCCTGGGTCTCGGTGAGAGCCGTGAGCAGGGGGTGCAGACAGGCCGGGACCTCGTACTGGGGCAGCGGCGAGTCGACCGGGTGCAGCAGGCCGAGGGCGACGAAGTCGTCCAGAGTGGTGTGGGCGCCGTCCACCGAGGAGCCGGCCAGCGCGGAGGCGGTGTGCGGGTCGATCATGCCGCCGGGGGCGAGGGAGAGCAGCCGCAGTATGCGGGCGGCCGGAGCCGGCAGGCCGGCGTGGACGAGGCGGAAGACCCGGCTGAGCGGGGCGCCGTCCTCGCCCTCGGCCCGCAGCTGCTTGGCGAGGTCGGCGACGGCCGACTTGGGCCGGGCGGCCAGCCAGCCGCCGGCCAGCCGGAGCGCGGCGGGCTGGCCCTGGCACACCTCGACCAGGCCCTCGGCGGCCCGCGGGTCGACGGTGATGCGCACCGACCCGGCGTGCCGGGACAGCATCTCGACGGCCGACTTGGTGTCCATACCGCCGAGCGTGCAGGGCCGGACGTCCGAGATCCCGGTCAGCGGGCCGCCGGAGACGGCGACGGCCAGGCAGTCCGGGGTGTCCGGCAGCAGGGCGTCCACCTGGCCGGCCTCGGCGGCGTCGTCGAGCAGCAGCAGGACCCGGCGGTCGGCCAGGGCCTCGCGCAGTGCCGCCGTGAGGTCGTCCCCGGCGGCACCGGGCGGGGTGGGCCGGTCCAGGTCGGTGAGCAGCCGACGGGCGGTGCGCTCGACGGGGACGGGGGCGCCGTCGGGGTCGGTGAGCCGGGCCCGCAGGACACCGTCCGGATAGCGGTCCGCGACCTGCCGGACGAGTTCCTCGGCGAGGGCGGTGCGGCCCGAGCCGGGGCGGCCCGCGATGAGCAGCACGCGCGCGCGTGGCGCCTTGCGCCCGGAGAGGGTGTCCAGGCCCGCACGCTCGATGTCGGCGCGCAGCTCCTTCAACTCGCGGGTGCGGCCCAGGAATTGGTTTGCGTCGGAGGTCCGTGCCGACACCTGCACGCCGCCTGTGTCCACCACCTGATCCGTCACGGGCCACACTCCCGTCCCACACACGCGCAAGCCCGCCGGGACTCCGGCCAGGGCATTTCCAGAGCCTAGTTCACGCTCTGCAACGATCCAGGCGCAGCACGGCGGACACATCCCCCGACCGGATCAGCAGATGGTACGACCGGCACCATTGAGCAGGCGCGCGGGCAGCCCCCTTCAAGGGGCGCGGGGAACTGCGCGACAAGCCACAGCGAACCCGCAGCCCGCAGACCACCGCACCACTGCGGCGCATCCGCACAGCGCTACACGTCGAACGGCCTCGCAGGCCAGGGCGCCTCAGCCGGACGCAATCCGTCCAAACCGCCGGAGGCACGCGCAGCAACCAGCGACAGCACACCCACGACAAGGCAGTTGTTGTGCAGCTCGCCGGCGAGCACGCCCCGCACCAGCTCATCCACCGGCACGCGCGCGTGCTCCAGGTCCGCCTCCTCGTCCTCCACATCGAAGCGCTCCCCCTCCGCCTCGGACAGATTCCGGGCGAGGAAGATCCGTACGGCCTCGTCACAGCCGCCGGCGGTGGTGTAGACGTCCGTCAGCACCCGCCAGTCCTCGGCCTTGACGTGGGCCTCCTCGTACAGCTCGCGCTGGGCGGCGTGCAGCGGATTCTCACCGGGGATGTCGAGCAGCCCCGCCGGGATCTCCCACAGCTTCTGGCGCACCGGGTGGCGGTACTGCTTGATGAGCAGGACACGGTCCTGATCGTCCAGGGCGAGGACGCCCACCGAGCCGGGGTGGACCTGGTAGTCACGCCGTACGACCGAACCGTCGGGCATGACCACGTCGTCCGTGCGGACGGAGGTCTTGTTGCCCACGAAGGGGGTGTCCGTCGCCCGGATCTCCCACTCCTCGGGGGTGTCCTTGATCGTCATGCCCTGCCCTTCCACACGCTTTCAAAAGAACCGCCACAGAAAACCGGGGCGCCAACCTTTGAAGGTTTGCGCCCCGGCCACCGTACAACTCTCGTGTTACTTCGAATTCTTGCGCTCGACCGAGGCCTTCACCAGACCGGCGAAGAGCGGGTGCGGGCGCGTCGGGCGGGAGCGCAGCTCGGGGTGGGCCTGCGTGGCCACCAGGTAGGGGTGGACCTCGCGCGGGTACTCCACGTACTCGACGAGTTTGCCGTCCGGCGACGTGCCGGAGAACAGGATGCCCGCCTCCTTCTCCAGCTCCGCCCGGTAGGCGTTGTTGACCTCGTAGCGGTGACGGTGCCGCTCCTCGACGTACTCCTTGCCGTCGTACACCTCGCGCACGATGGAGCCCTCGGCCAGCTTGGCCGGGTACATGCCGAGCCGCATGGTGCCGCCCATGTCACCCTCGCCGGCGACGATGTCGAGCTGCTCGGCCATGGTGGAGATGACCGGGTGGGAGGTCGCCGGGTCGAACTCGGTGGAGTTGGCGTCGGAGATGTCGGCGAGGTTGCGGGCCGCCTCGATCACGATGCACTGCAGGCCCAGGCACAGGCCGAGCAGCGGGATCTTGTTCTCGCGGGCGAACTTGATCGCGCCGACCTTGCCGAGGACACCGCGGTCGCCGAAGCCGCCCGGGATGCAGATGCCGTCCACGTCGGCGAGCTGCTGCTTGGCGCCGGCCGGGGTCTTGCAGTCGTCGGAGGTGACCCACTTGATCTTCACGCGGGCCTTGTTGGCGAAGCCGCCGGCGCGCAGCGCCTCGGTGACCGAGAGGTAGGCGTCGGGCAGGTCGATGTACTTGCCGACCAGCGCGAGGGTGATCTCGTGGTCGGGGTTGTGGACGCGGTCGAGCAGGTCGTCCCAGGTCGTCCAGTCCACGTCGCGGAACGGCAGGTCCAGCTTGCGGACGACATAGGCGTCCAGTCCCTCGCCGTGCACGGTCTTGGGGATGTCGTAGATGGAGCGGGCGTCGGGGCAGGCGACCACGGCCGCCTCGTCGACGTCGCACATCAGGGAGATCTTCCGCTTGATCGCGGTCGGCACCTCGCGGTCACAGCGCAGCACGATCGCGTCTGGCTGGATACCGATGTTGCGCAGAGCCGCAACCGAGTGCTGGGTCGGCTTCGTCTTCAGCTCTCCCGAGGGGCCGATGTACGGCAGGAGCGAGATGTGGACGACGAAGACGTTGTCACGACCGACCTCGTGACGGACCTGGCGGACGGTCTCCAGGAACGGCAGCGACTCGATGTCGCCGACCGTGCCGCCGACCTCCGTGATCACGACGTCGACCTCGTCCGTCGCCATGCGGCGGATGCGGTGCTTGATCTCGTTGGTGATGTGCGGGATGACCTGCACGGTGTCGCCGAGGTACTCGCCGCGCCGCTCCTTGGCGATCACGGTCGAGTACACCTGGCCGGTGGTGACGTTCGCGGAACCGTCCAGGTCACGGTCGAGGAACCGCTCGTAGTGGCCGATGTCCAGGTCGGTCTCGGCGCCGTCGTTGGTGACGAACACCTCGCCGTGCTGGAAGGGGTTCATCGTGCCAGGGTCGACATTGAGGTACGGGTCGAGCTTCTGCATCACCACGCGCAGACCCCGCGCCTTGAGCAGCATGCCGAGGCTGGAGGCCGTCAGGCCCTTGCCGAGCGAGGAGGCGACACCCCCGGTGACGAAGATGTGCTTGGTCGTCGTGGATTTTGGCATGGCCAAGAGGGGGCTCCCGTGGTCGCGATCTTGAAGTGCGGTTCGGGGGTCATCACGCCCACCGGTCCACGGGCTACCAGGGTATCAGCGACTAGGACCGATGGCTTCCGGCCACGCTCCGCACACGAGTCGGCACGGATCCGCACACCCCACCTCTTTCCCACCCATCACTCACCCATTGCTCACCCGTTCGGCGGACCCGGGTTGCCCGGAGCGGCACGCAGATCATCTACGTGCGTCGTATCCTGCTCGGACATTCGCTGCCGAGCCCGGCCGGTAACACGGCACCACCCCTCGCCCGTAGCCTCCGGAACAACGAGAGCTCGTCAGTTCGTTGAGCAGAGATTGTCGAGAAGCGACAGTCGTTTTGCCTCACGGCCGAAGCGGCTGCTTTGCTTCACCGCTCAACGACGATTTACAACACCCCTTGACCGCACTAGCGAGAGCCCCCTTGTTGCCAAGAGGGGGTGACGTGGCCGTTCGACTGGAGTTGCACGTGGCCGGGCGCATCGAAGACTACGCACTCATCGGAGACATGCAGACCGCTGCACTGGTCTGCCGGGACGGCACAGTGGACTGGCTGTGCCTGCCCCGCTTCGACTCGCATGCCATCTTCGCCGGCCTGCTGGGCACCGAGGAGCACGGCTTCTGGCGGCTCGGCCCCGCGCACGCCTCCGACTCCCCGCCGCCCACCGCGGCCCGGCGCAGCTACCGCGGCGACTCCCTGATCCTGGAGTCGGAGTGGGACACGCCGCGCGGCACGGTCCGGGTGATCGACTTCATGCCGCCGCGTGACGGAGCGCCCCAGCTGATCCGCATCGTGGAGGGCGTCTCGGGCCGGGTCCCGATGCGCTCGACGCTGCGGATGCGGTTCTCGTACGGCCGGGTGGTGCCCTGGGTGCACAAGCACGAGGGCCGTACGGTCGCCGTCGCGGGCCCGGACTCGGTGTGGTTCGACACGGAGGCCGAGACCTACGGCAAGTCGCTGACGACGTACTCGGACTTCACGGTCGCCCCGGGTGAGCGGATCGCGTTCACGATCTCCTGGGAGCCCTCGCACAAGGAGCCCCCGGCGCTGCCCGAGCCGGAGCAGTCGCTGACGGCGACGGAGGACTTCTGGCGCGAGTGGGTCGAGCACTGTACGTACCACGGCCCCTACCGCGAGGCGGTCATCCGCTCGCTGATCACGCTGAAGGCGCTGACGTACGCCCCCACCGGCGGCATCGTCGCAGCTCCCACGACCTCCCTGCCGGAGGACATCGGCGGCGTCCGCAACTGGGACTACCGCTACACCTGGCTGCGCGACGCGGCGATCACCCTGTCCTCCCTGCTGCGCACCGGCTACCGCGAGGAGGCCCGTGCCTGGCGCGAATGGCTGCTCAGGGCGGTCGCGGGCGACCCGGAGAACCTGCAGATCATGTACGGCATCGCCGGTGAGCGCGAGCTCGGCGAGGCCGAGCTGGACTGGCTGCCCGGCTACGAGAACTCCGCGCCGGTCCGGGTCGGCAACGGCGCCGCGCACCAGCTCCAGCTGGATGTGTACGGCGAGGTCACCGAGGCCCTGCACCTGGCCCATATGACGGGCCTGGCCCGCAACGACTACGCCTCGCTGCTCCAGCTGAAGCTGATCCGCTACCTGGAGGACCACTGGCAGGAGCCGGACGAGGGCATCTGGGAGGTGCGCGGCCCGCGCCGCCACTTCGTGCACTCCAAGGTGATGGCCTGGGTCGCCGTCGACCGCACCATCAAGCTCATCGAGTCCGGTGACGCGGACGGCCCGCTGGAGCGCTGGAAGGAACTGCGCGACGAGATCCACCGGGACGTGTGCGAGAAGGGCTACGACAAGGAGCGCAACACCTTCACGCAGTCGTACGGCTCGAAGGAGCTGGACGCCTCCCTGCTGCTGATCCCGCAGATGGGCTTCCTGCCGCCGGACGACAAGCGCGTGATCGGCACCATCGAGGCGATCCAGCGCGAGCTGTCCACGTCGGACGGCTTCATCCTGCGCTATCCGACGCAGGGCGAGCACGAGGGCGTCGACGGCCTGTCCGGTGACGAAGGGGCCTTCCTCGCCTGCTCGTTCTGGATGGCGGACGACCTGGCGATGATCGGCCGGGTGGACGAGGCCCGCAAGCTGTTCGAGAGGCTGCTGTCGCTGCGCAACGACCTCGGTCTGCTGGCCGAGGAGTGGGACCCGGTGCGCCAGCGCCAGGTCGGCAACTTCCCGCAGGCCTTCAGCCATGTTCCGCTGATCGACACCGCGCTGCGGCTGACGGCCTCGGGGGCCTACGGCGGCTGAACAGGACCGCCGGCCGAAGCCTGCCTACGCTGGGATCCATCAGCCCCTGCACGAAAGGGGGCGCCCCCATGGCCTCCCCATCGAAGGCGGGCGCGGCCCTCGCCGCGCTGCGCGAGGATCTGGTCGGCGACGTGTTCGCCCCGTCGGACGTGGGCTATGACGAGGCCCGGACCGTCTTCAACGCGATGATCGACCGCCGGCCCGCGGTCATCGCCCAGTGCGTGGACCAGGAAGACGTCGTACGGGCCGTGCGGTTCGGAAGGGACCTCGATCTCAACATCGCGGTGCGCGGCGGGGGTCACAGCGTGGCGGGCACGGCGGTGAACGACGGCGGACTGGTCGTCGACCTGCGCCATATGCGCGCGGTGAGCGTCGATCCCGCGGCCGAGGCGGTACGGGTCGCGGGCGGCGCCACGATGAGCGACCTGGACCGCGCCTGCCAGCCGCACGCCCTCGCCACGACCGGCGGCCGGGCCTCCACGACCGGGGTCGGCGGTTTCGTCCTCGGCGGCGGCACCGGCTGGCTGGACCGCTGGTGCGGGCTGGCCGTCGACAACCTGGTCGGCGTCGAACTCGTCACCGCGGACGGCGAGCGGGTGCACGCGAGCGCCGACGAGAACCCGGAGCTGTTCTGGGGGCTGCACGGCGGCGGCGGCAATTTCGGTGTCGCGACCGCGCTCACGCTGAAGCTGCACGAGCTGCCGGAGTTCTCCATCGCGCTGGTGCTGTACCTGCCGGAGTTCGGGCCCGAGGTGGCCCGCACCTACCGCGATCTGATCACTGCGGCCCCGGACGAGGCGAGCGGTGGCGTGCTGTATCTCACCGGCCCGCCCGAGGAGTTCGTGCCGCCGCACCTGGTCGGCTCGCTCCTGTGCGGTGCGCTGCTGACGTACGCCGGGCCCGAGCCGGACCTGCGCAAGCTGGCCGAACCCCTGCTGGCCCTGCCGCACGAGTCGGAGATCGTCGGGGCGATGCCGTACGCCGACGTCCAGTGCATGCTCGACGATCCGCCGGGGATGCGTAACTACTGGTCGGCGGAGTATCTGACGGGCGCGCCCGACGCCTACCTGGACGCGTTCTGCGCCGGCGGCGAGGCTCTGCCGCCTACCGGCACCCTCCATGTGATCTTCCCGCAGGGCGGGGCGATCGCGGCCGGCCCGCACGAGTACCCCGTGCCCTACCGGGACGCGCCCTGGGCGGTGCACCCCTTCGCGATCTGGGAGAACCCCGAGGACGACGAGCGCTGTGTGCAGTGGGTCCGCGACGTCCGCGCCGCCGCACAGCCCTGGAGCACGGGCGCGGTCTACCTCAACTTCATCGGCGACGAGGGCGCCGAGCGGGTCGTGGCCGGCCTGGGCCCCGAGAACACCCGCCGCCTCGCCGACCTCAAGCGCCGCTACGACCCGGACAACGTGTTCCGCTTCAACCACAACATCAGGCCGGCCTGATCGCCCGGCGGCTCCGGCTCCCCATGGCCTCTCCCCGCGCACGACCTCGGAGATGTCAGGAGGCCATCCGCACAGGTAGCGTCCGCCTATGGACAGCGGGACGAACAGCGGATTCGACACCCAGGGCGCCGGGATCACCGTCCGGCGGGCGCTGGAGCTGCCCGGTCTGCGCAGCGGGCTGCCCGAGATCCTCGCGGGCGCCGACCGGCTGGGGCGGACCGTGCGCTGGGTGCATGCCGGCGAGGTGCCCAACATCGCCTCCCTGCTCAAGGGCGGGGAACTGCTGCTGACCACGGGCTATGGCCTCGGCACCCGCCCGGCCGACCAGCGTGCGTTCGTGCGCACCCTGGCGGAGCGCGGCATCGCGGCGCTGGTCATCGAGCTCGGCGCCCGCTTCACCCGGCTGCCCGCCGCCCTGGTCGACACGGCGCGCTCGGCCGGTCTCCCGCTCGTCCAGCTGCATCGCCAGGTGCCCTTCGTGACGGTGACCGAGGAGATCCACACCGAGATCGTCAACGGCCACTACGCGCTGCTGCAACGGGCGGAAGAGGTGCACCGGCGCTGCACCGAGGCCCTGCTCGGCGGCGGTGGCGTGCCCCAAGTGCTCGGCATCCTCGCGGACTTCAGCGGCAACCCGGTCTTCTTGGAGGCGACCGACGGACGGCTGCTGTACGCGGCCGGCGCCGGCCCCGAGGGCGCGGACCCGCTGCAGGTGTGGGAGGGGCTGCGGGGCCAGCACAAGGACGCGCCGCCGCCCGCGGGTACGGTGCTGGTGGATGTGCCGGGCGGCGGCCAGGGCGCCGGGTCGGTCCGCGGCCGTATCGTCCTGCTGCCCGTGCTGGGCCCGCTGGCACCCGTCCACCGGATCGCCGCCGAACGAGCCGCGGGCAGCCTCGCCGTGGTGCTGATGCAGGCCCGCCAGGAGGAGGAACTCGCGGCACGCGGGCGGGGCGACTTCCTGACCGACCTCGCGGAGGGCCGTATCGCCGCCGAGGACGCCCCGGCGCAGGCGCGTGTCCTGGGCTTCAAGCCGGGTGACGGCCCGCTGCTGCCGGTGGTGATGCGGCTCGGGGACGGGCTGTCGCCCGGCGGGGGCTGGGCGGTGCTGGCGCGCGCGGTCGGAGAGGAGCTGGCCTCGGTGGGCGTGCCGGTGCTGCTGGGCGTGCGGCCGGTGGAGGGCCGGGTGCCGCTGCTGGTGGGGCTGCGTACGGAGACGGAGCGGTCTACGGTCGCGGACCGGGTCGCGGTGGCGCTGCGGGCGGGCGTGGAGCGGGCAGGGATCCAGCGGCCCGGGGCGCGGCCGCCGGTCGTGGTGGTCGGCGTCGCGGGCGGCTGGACGGCGGCCTCGGCGGGCCTGCGGCACGCGGCGGAGACGGCGACGGCCGCGCAGGGCCTGGCGGACCGCCCCTGGTACGACGCCCGTCGCCTGGACATCGACCTGCTGCTGTGGCGGCTGCGCGACCACCCCGACCTCGCCGCCTTCGTGGACCGTGCGATCGGCCCGCTGCGCGATCACGACGACCGCTCGAAGCCGCCTCTGCTGCCCACGCTGGAGACGTACTTGGCGCACGCGGGCCGCAAGGCGGAGACGGCCCGCGAACTGCACCTGAACCGGCAGACCCTCTACAACCGCCTCGCCCGCATCGGCGAGTTGCTGGGCTACGACCTCGACGACCCGCAGACGGTACTGGCCTTGAGCCTGGCGCTGCGGGCCCGCAGGCACGTCTCCTAGGAGCCGGTCAGACCATGGGCCGGTGCTGCGTCAACTCGTCGTAGACGCTCAGCACTTGGGCCACCGTCTCGTCCTCGGTCGGCCAGGTCGCCGCCTGCCGCACACCCCGCTCCCGCAGCAGATCCTGCCGCTCGGTGTCACCGAGCAGTCGTACGACGGTGTCGGCGAGGGCGCCCGGGTCGCCGTACGGGACGAGTTCGGCGGCGTCTCCGACGAGTTCGGACATGCCGCCGACGTCGGTGGCGATGAGGGGCACGCGCGCGTGCAGGGCTTCCTGCGCGAGGACGGACCGCGACTCCCAACTGCTGGACAGCAGGGCGATGTCGGCGGCGGCGAGCAGCTCGGAGACGTCGTCGCGCCGTCCGATGAGCCGCACCGGCAGCTCCTCGTCCTCGATACGGCGCTGAAGCCCCGCCCGTAGCTCCCCCTCCCCCGCGATCACCACCAACGGGGTGGGTTCCAGCCGCCGCCACGCGCGCGAGGCGTCCAGCAGCACGTCGTATCCGCGATGCCGTTCCAGTGAACCGACCGCGATGAGCAACGGCCGCCCGGTGGCGCCGAGTTCGGCACGCACCTTGGGCCGCCGCCGGTCGGGGTCGTCCCGCTCGACGACGGCCCGGCGGCCGGGCAGGGCGACGGCGGCGAGGCGGGCGTCCCGGGCACCGGTGCGGCGGGCCCGGTCGACCAGCGCCGAGGTCGTGCCGAGGACGACGGAGGCGGCCTTGACGACCCGTCGCTCCAACAGCCGCAGGAGATGGGCGCGGGCGCCCTCGGCATGCGCCCGGTCGTGCCAGGTGACGACGAGCGGAGTGCGCCGTCCGCTGAGCGCCAGCACCGCGCGGAAGGAGGCGTGCAGTCCGTGCGCGTGCACCAGGTCGGCGTCCGCGCACGCCGCCCGCAGCGCGGCCACGGAGGCGGGATCGCTGCTGCGCGGCACATGGACGTGTTCGGCGCCGGCTCCGGTGAAGTCGTAGGCGCGATCGGCCTCGACAGGGGCGCACACAGTGACCCGCACGCCCCGCGCGACCAGCCCCGAGGCCAGCGATCGCACATGCGCGCTACTGCCGGCGTTGCCGCCGCCCAGCACCTGCACGGTGCGCAGCGACGACTGGCCGTGCGGTGAGTGGCTGCTCACGGGGGTCACGTGGCCGGGACTCCTGGTTGTGGGTGGGGCGGTCACGAAGAACGTACAGAAGGATCGGGCGCAGGGGGTGTACCGCGAGGATCCCTTCGCGTACGACGTGTTTACGCCAAGGATGCCAGGACGCACGGGTGTTCCGGGACCGGCGGGAGGACGGGATGCGGGCAACGCGGCGGCCGGAGTCACCTGCACGAGTGAGTCGCGGTGGCGATGGTGCACGAACACGCGCGCGTGGCGCACATTTCAGGGTCGACGGTGCCCCGGGGACTCACCGCCACATGGACGCGCTTCACGATCCGTCACACCTCACGCACGCACTCCGCGCGACCTCGCTCACCTTGTCGCCGTACACCGCCGCGGCGACGACCGCGGCGGCGTGCGCGACCAGCCAGGCACGCCCTCCCGCACTCTCGGCGCCGGTCGAGCGGGAGGACCCCCATCCGGCGACGACGGCGGCGCCGAGTGCCGCACCCAGCGCGTGCGCCCCGGTGTCGCCGATCATCGCCCTTTCGCCGAGGTCGTCGGGCAGTACGGCCGCGGCGGCCCCCATGGCGGTGGCGGCGATCTCGGCCCCGGGCCCTGGGCGGAGCAGCCCCGGCGCACCGAGGGCGAGCACCGTCGCGGCGGCCCTGCCCGGCCGTACGTCGACGAGATTGACGAAGTGCGCGGCCCCGGCGATGACCACGCCGGCGAGCACCTTGTCCAGCGGCCGCTCCTTCAGGAACGCCCCCGCGACCAGACCGGCGGCCGAGATCCCGAACAACTTGACGGCCCCGCTGGTGACTTCGCCGTCCCGCAGGGCGCGCAGATGTGCCCGGAAGCCGCGTCGCGCGTCATCCGCCCCGGCGATGTCGTCGTACGCCCCGCAGATCCCGGCGACGGCCACGGCGACCCCGGCGGCCGGCGACACCCGCCCGGCCCCGACCGCGACGGCCAGGGCCGAGGCGGGCCCGGCGTACAACTCCACGTTCCGCCCGACGTAGTTCTCGCGCTCCCAGCGCTCCCGGCCGGCGGGGGCCTTGGCACGCAGAGCGCTGACGGCGGCACGGGTGAGGGCGGCGGAGAGACCGAGGGAGACGGCTTGCCTGATCATCCGGCCACCCTACGGGCCTCCGGGAGCGGCCTAACCGTCGGCCCGAGCCGTCTCCAGCAGTTCCTCCGCATGCGCCCGGGCGGTCTCCGAGTCCTCCTGCCCGGCGAGCATCCTGGACAGCTCCCGGACCCGCTCCTCGCCCTCCAGGACCTTCACGCCGGAGCGGGTGACCGACCCGTCGTTGGTCTTCTCGACGAGCAACTGCCGGTCGGCGAAGGCGGCGACCTGCGGCAGATGGGTCACGACGACGACCTGCGCGGTCTTGGCCAGCCGGGCGAGCCGTCGCCCGATCTCCACGGCCGCCTTGCCGCCGACTCCGGCGTCGACCTCGTCGAAGAGATACGTCGGCACGGGATCAGTGCCCGCGAACACGACCTCGACGGCCAGCATCACGCGCGAGAGCTCACCTCCGGAGGCACCCTTGGCGATCGGCCGGGGCGGCGCTCCCGGGTGCGGGGCGAGCAGCAGCTCGACCTCGTCGACGCCCGACGGCCCGTAGGCGACCGTGCGTCCGCCGACCTCGACACCCTCCGGGTCCTCGGTCTGCCGGAGGGCGAAGGACACGCGCGCGTGCGGCATGGCGAGCGAGGCCAGCTCCGCCGTCACGGCGGCGGCGAACCGCTCGGCCGCCTCCGTACGCGCATCGGTCAGCGCCTGTGCCAGTCCGCCCAACTCGGTCCGCAGCGCGTCCCGCTCGGCCGTCAGCTCCCCGATCCGGTCGTCGTCGCTGTCCAGCTCGGTCAGCCGCGAGGTGCCTTCTTCGGCCCAGCCGAGCACGGCGGCGATGTTCTCGCCGTACTTCCGAGTGAGCGCATTGAGTGCGGCCCTACGCTCCTCCACCGCCGCCAGCCGCAGCGGATCGGCGTCCAGGTCGTCGGCGTACCCCGCCAGCTCCCCGGCGACATCGCCCAGCAGGATCCCGATCTCCCCGATCCGGTCGGCCAGCGCGGCCAGCGCGGGGTCGTGCGAGCGCACGGCGTCCAGGGCCCGCTGGGCGCCCGCGACGAGCGTGGCCGCGTCGATGCCCTCGGGGTCCTCCGGATTGCCTGCGAGAGCGGCGTGAGCCGCCGTGGCGGCGGACGACAGGGCCTCCGCGTGCCCGAGCCGCTCGGCCTCCTCCGCGAGCTCCACGTCCTCCCCGGCGCGCGGCTCGACACCGGCGATCTCCTCGAGCCCGAAGCGCAGCATGTCGGCTTCCTGGGCGCGCTCACGCGCGCGCGTGACGATCTCCTCCAGCTCGACCGAGACCGCCCGCAACCGCCGGTACGCCTCGGCGTACTTGGCGAGCGGCACGGCGACGGCGTCCCCCGCGTACCGGTCGAGCGCCTGCCGCTGCCGGGTCAGCTTCAGCAGCCCCTGCTGGTCGGTCTGCCCGTGCACGGCCACCAGCTCGTCGGCGAGCTCGGCCAGCATCCCCACGGGCACACTGCGCCCGCCGAGGTGCGCGCGGGAGCGCCCTTCGGCGGAAACGGTACGGCTGATGAGCAACGCACCGTCGTCGAGCTCGGCCCCCGCCTCCTCGACCCGTACGACGACCGGCGCGCCCTCGGGCACGGCGATGCGCCCCTCCACGACGGCCTTCTCGGCCCCGATCCGCACGAGCGCCGGGTCCGCCCGCCCACCGAGCAACAGCCCCAGGCTGGTGACCACCATGGTCTTGCCCGCACCCGTCTCGCCCGTGACGGCGGTGAACCCCGGCGACAGCTCGACGACCGCGTCGTCGATGACTCCGAGCGACCGTATCCGCATCTCCTCCAACACGGACACGACCTTACGAGGTCGAGGGCCGAGAGTGCGACGGCCCCCGGGTCGGTGATGTGAAGGTGCAGGTGACGAATGGGTATCGCGGGCGCATTGTCACCCAGGCGAGTGCAACGCCTTGAGGGGCGCGGGGAACTGCGCGAGCAACCAACGAACCACCCGCAGCCGCCGGCAGTCCCCCCACGACCCCTTACGAACCGCTAATGAGGCGCCCCCCGCCACCCCGCGACCGGCAACGCAAACTTCGCCACAAGCCGATCAGTGAACGACGCATGATGCAGTCGGGCAAGCCGCACCGGCACAGCCCCCCGCCGCACCTCGACCCGCGCCCCCGGCGGCAACTCAACGGTCCGCCGCCCGTCACACCACAAAACCCCCGGAGGGATGTGCGGCAGAACCTCCACCGCGAGCACAGAATCCGGCGAGGTGACCAACGGCTTCGCGAACAACGCATGCGCGCTGATCGGCACCATCAACAGCGCCTCGACCTCGGGCCACACCACAGGCCCACCCGCGGAGAACGCATAAGCGGTCGACCCGGTAGGCGTGGACAGCACAATGCCGTCACACCCGAACCCGGTGACCGGCCGCCCATCGATCTCCAGCACGACCTCGAGCAGCTTCTCGGCCCCGGCCTTCTGCACGGCGGCCTCATTGAGCGCCCAGTCGGTGTGCACGATGTCGCCGTTCTGATGCACGACCACGTCGACGGTCATCCGCTCCTCGACCTCGTACGCCTTGGTGACGACCCGGTCGACAACCTTGTCGAGATCGTCCCGCTCGGCCTCCGCGAGGAACCCCACGCGCCCGAGGTTGACGCCCAGCATCGGCACCCCGGACGCCCGCGCGAACTCGGCGCCGCGCAGCAGCGTCCCGTCGCCGCCGAGCACGATGAGCAGCTCGCACCCGTCAAGGCACTGCGGGGTCGCCTCCTTGACGAGTTCCACCTCGTCCGGCAGCGGCAGATCCTGTGCCTCCGCCGACAGCACCCGCACGCCGATCCCCGACCGCAGCAGTCCCTTGACCACCAGCTCGGCGCTGCGAATGGCCGCCGGCCGCCCCGTGTGGGCGAGGAGAAAAACAGTACGAGCTGAGTTCTGCATCAACGCGGCCCCTCCGCCACTGCTCGGTCAACGTCGGCCGGGTCCAGGGCGGGCGCCCCGGCACGCAGCCACAGAAAGTACTCGACATTCCCGGACGGGCCGGGCAACGGGCTCGCCGTGACCCCGTTCACCCCGAGCCCGAGATCCCACGCCTTCTCGGCGACACCGCGCACGGCCTCCGCCCGCAGTTGCGGACTCCGTACGACTCCCCCGCTGCCCAGCCGTTCCTTCCCCACCTCGAACTGCGGCTTCACCATCATCACCAGATCGGCGTCCGGCTTCACGCACCGCACCAGGGCGGGCAGCACCAGGCCGAGCGGGATGAAGGACAGATCCCCCACGACAAGATCCACTGGTTCCCCATCGATCGCTTCGAGCGTCAACTCGCGTACGTTCGTACGGTCCTTGACGGTGACGCGTTCATCGCTTTGGAGAGTCCACGCGAGTTGTCCGTATCCGACGTCCACGGCGACGACCTGCGCGGCTCCGGCCCGCAGCAGCACATCGGTGAAGCCTCCGGTGGAGGCGCCGGCGTCCAGTGCCCGGCGACCGCGTACGGCGAGTCCTCGGGGCACGAAGACCTCCAGCGCGCCCGCCAGCTTGTGCCCGCCGCGTGAGACGTACTCGGGATCGCCGGCATCGGCCTGGACGACGATCGCCGCCGCGGTCTCCACCTGCGTGGCGGGCTTGGTCGCGACGGTCTTGCCGACGGTCACCCGTCCGGCGGCGATCAGCTGGCTGGCGTGCTCACGCGAACGCGCGAGCTTCCGGCGGACCAGCTCCGCGTCAAGACGGCGGCGTGCGACTCCTGCCACGTTCGGTTCAGCTCCTCATCCCAGGCATCGACGGGGGCGCCGGAGGTCCCGGGCGGGCGTCGAGCGCGGTCAGCGCGTCACGCAGCCCCCGGTGTACATCCTCGTACACCTCCAGGTGCCCGTCGGTGGCGAGGTGGTCGGCGTCACCGAGGCGCTCCAGCTGGGCGTCCACGTCGGCGTTGCCGGTGGGGACGCGGGGGACGTTCAGCGGGGCGGGGGCGGCCGGGTCGTACTCGGGTTCGACCGCGAACCCGGCCGTGTCCTCGGGTTCGACCGCGAGCCCGGCCACGTCCTCGGCCGCTTCCTCGGCCGCGGTCTCCGCCTCGGCCGCTTCCTCGGCCGCGGTCTCCGCCTCGGCCTCCGCCACCGGGTTCTCCGTCTCCGGAACCGTGTCGCTCATGCCCAGACGCTACCCCGAACCGCTGGGGTACCGTCGATCGCGATGGCCACGATTGAGGAGTGCCGCGCCGCACTCGAAAAGCTCTCGGACAACATGCAGCGCGCCGAAGGGGACGCCCGCTCGGCCGCGGCCCTGGACCGCTCGGTGAGCTGCCACATCACCGACCTGGACGTCACCTTCGCCGGCCGCATGGCGGGCGGCCGGATCCACGTCCACGACACACTCCAGGGACCACCTCGCGAGAAGGCCCAGATCAGGCTGAGCATGACCGGCGACGACCTGGTCGCCCTGGTGGCCGGCGAGCTGAACTTCGCCAAGGCATGGGGCGCGGGCCGGGTGAAACTGCACGCCGGGATGCGCGATCTGCTGCTCCTCAGGAAGCTTCTGTAGCGGCCACCTTCTCGGCCTCGCCCCTGTTCCCGACACGCGCCTTGCGCGCCGCCGGCACCACCAGCGGTGTCCCGGTCTCCGGGTCGTCGATGACCTGACACCGCAGTCCGAAGACGTCCTCGACCAGCTCGGCGGTGACGATGTCGTTGGGCGCGCCCTGGGCGATGACCGCTCCGCCGCGCAGCGCGATGAGGTGCGTGGCGTAGCGGGCGGCGTGATTGAGGTCGTGCAGTACGGCTACCAGCGTGCGCCCCTGCTCCTCGTGCAACTGCGCGCACAGGTCGAGGACGTCGATCTGGTGCTGGATGTCCAGGTAGGTCGTCGGCTCGTCGAGCAGCAGCAGCGGCGTCTGCTGGGCGAGCGCCATCGCGATCCACACGCGCTGACGCTGACCGCCGGACAGTTCGTCGACATAGCGATCGGCGAGCCCGGCGACGCCGGTCTGCTCCATCGATTCCTGCACGACCCGCTCGTCCTCGGTCGACCACTGGCGCAGGATCCCCTGGTGCGGGTAGCGGCCGCGGCCCACCAGGTCGGCGACGGTGATCCCGTCGGGCGCGATCGAGGACTGCGGCAGCAGCCCGAGGGTGCGCGCGACCTTCTTCGCCGGCAGCGACTGGATGACCTGACCGTCAAGGAGCACCCGGCCCTGACTGGGCTTGAGCATCCGCGCCAGCGCCCGCAGGAGTGTGGACTTGCCGCACGCGTTCGGACCGACGATCACGGTGAAGGAGTTGTCGGGTATCTCCACCGACAACTGCTCGGCGATGACCCGCTGGTCGTAGGCGAGGGTGACGTTGTCGGCGGACAGGCGGTTCACAGTGCTCCTTCGATGGTTCGGCCGCTGCTGTTCTTGTCGGTGTGGCCGACGCCCGTGTCGTTGCCGCCGGCGGTCATATCCGGCCCGCCTTGCGCTCGGTGACCAGCAGCCACAGCAGATACACGCCGCCGAGCACGCCCGTGACCACGCCCACGGGCAGCTGGTCGGCGCCGAAGACCCGCTGGGAGATCCAGTCGGCGGTGACGAGAAGAGCGGCGCCCATGCACAGGGAGGGCAGCAGGTTCGGGCCGGGCGAGCGGGTCAGGCGCCGGGCGAGCTGCGGGGCGGTGAGCGCCACGAAGCTGACGGGACCGGCGGCGGCCGTTGCGGCCGCGGTGAGCAGCACGGCGGACAGCATCAGCAGCAGCCGTACCCTTTCGACGCGCACCCCGAGGGCGTACGACACGTCGTCGCCCATCTCCATCATCCTGAGCCCGCGCGCGTTGGCGAGGACGAGCGGCACGACGGCGGCGCACAGCGCGAGCAGCGGCCAGACCTGGGCCCAGTCACGGCCGCTGAGGGAGCCGGTCATCCACACGACCGCGCGGGCCGCGTCGACCAGGTCGGCCTTGGTCAGCAGATAACCGTTGACCGCCGTCATGATCGCGGACATGCCGATACCGACCAGGACCAGTCGATAGCCGTGCACGCCCCGCTTCCAGGCGAGCAGATAGATGGCGAGACCGGTCGCCAGTCCGCCCACGAGCGCACCGATGGCGACCTGGCCCGCGCTCCCGGAGAACAGCACGATCATCACGAGGGCGCCGGCCGTGGCCCCCTGTCCGAGGCCGAGGATGTCCGGACTGCCCAGCGGGTTGCGGGACAGCGCCTGGAACAGCGCTCCGCCGAGGCCGAGCGAGGCCCCGACCAGAAGCCCGACAAGCACCCGCGGCAGCCGCAGCTCGTTGACGATGAACTCCTGCCCGGCGTTGCCCTCGCCGAACAGCGTCCTGAGGACGTCGCCGGCCCCGATCGGGAAGTCGCCGGTGCCGATGAGCAGCACGCTCGCGGCGAGTCCGGCGAGCAGCAACAGCAGGACGACGGTCAGCGCCCGCACGTCCAGACGGACGGAGAGCCCGCCCGGGGTCCGTACGGCGCGGTTGGCGCGGGCGGACTTCACCGCGTCGGACGCCACAGTCCTCGGTTCGCTCTTTTCTGCGGTCCTCACAGCTGGGCCGTCCTCCGCCGTCGTACGAGAAAGATGAAGACCGGTCCGCCGAGGATCGCGGTGACGATGCCCACCTGGAGCTCGGAGGGCCTGGCGACGATCCGGCCGATGACGTCGGCGCCGAGCAGCAGCACCGGCGACAGGACGGCCGCGTACGGCAGGATCCAGCGCAGGTCGGGCCCGGTGAACGAGCGCACGACGTGCGGCACCATCAGGCCGACGAACACGATCGGGCCGCACGCGGCGGTCGCGGCACCGCACAGCACGGTGGCCGCGAGCATCGACAGCACCCGGGTGCGGTTCAGGTTGGCGCCGAGCGCCTTGGCGGTGTCGTCGCCCATCTCCATGGCGTTGAGCGGCCGGGCGAGCGCGAGCGCGAGGACCATGCCGGCCACGAGGAACGGCAGCACCTGCTTGATGGTCGCGTCCGTCGCCGAGGTCAGCGAACCGACCGTCCAGAAGCGCATCCTGTTCAGCGCCGCGTCGTCCATGATCATCACGGCCTGGAGATAGCCGTAGAGCGCGGCACTGATCGCCGTGCCGGCCAGCGCGAGCCGGACCGGTGTGGCGCCCCGGCTGCCGCCGAGGAACCAGACCAGCGCCCCGACCGCGGCAGCGCCGAGGAAGGCGAACCAGACGTAGACATGCAGGCTGGTGATGCCGAAGAAGGTGATGGCGGTGACGACCGCCGCGGACGCTCCCGCGTTGATGCCGAGCAGGCCGGGGTCGGCTAGCGGGTTGCGGGTGAGCGCCTGGAGCACGGCTCCGGCGAGACCGAGTGCGGCGCCCGCGAGCAGTCCGAGGACGGTGCGCGAGATCCGGTCGTCGACCACGACGTCGCCATAGGTGCCCGAACTCTCGAACAGCCCGTGCCAGACCTCCCCCAGGGACAGCTGTTTCGCCCCGATCGCGATGCTGGCCACCACGACGGCCAGCAGGATCAGGACAGAGACGAGCAACCCAACGGCACGTATCGCCCGTCGGGTTGGCGGCGCGGACACGGACTCCGCGCGCTGTTCGGGAGGACTGTCGACCAACACGCAGTTAGGTTAGCCTACCCTCCGATTCGGCCACGATCCCGCCGCATGCGCTCCTCACACCACGGCAGC
Organism: Streptomyces coerulescens; assembly: GCF_042657965.1. Classification (NCBI taxonomy): domain Bacteria; kingdom Bacillati; phylum Actinomycetota; class Actinomycetes; order Kitasatosporales; family Streptomycetaceae; genus Streptomyces; species Streptomyces coerulescens. The sequence continues at coordinate 4,631 of NZ_JBHSKM010000011.1, read as the reverse complement.
GCGCCGACTCACCACGGCAGGGCGCCGACTCACCACCCCAGTCGCGCCAACGCCTTCCCCGAGTCCAGGGCGCACGAGCCGTCCCCGGCCGCCGTCCAGGCCGCCGCGCACAGCGCCCGCAGGCCGTCCAAGGCCGCGCCGTCACCGTCGAGTTCCAGCCGGTCTGCCCGCGCGGTCGCCGTCCAGCCACCGCAGCAGAAGCCCTCTCCCCGCTCGGTGACCGCCGGCTGCCCGGTGAGCATCCCGCGCAGATCGGCGTCGACATACGTCGGCCGGTGCTGCGGCGGCGCGGCCAGCAGTTGGGCGCCGTCGGTCACCCCGGTCAGGACGAGCAGCGAGTCGACCTCTCCGTTGAACGCGCCCTCGATGTCCGTGTCCAGCCGGTCCCCGACCACCAGCGGCCGCTCGGCGCCGGTACGCAGGATCGTCTCGCGGTGCATGGGAGGCAACGGCTTGCCCGCCACCTGCGGCTCGGCCCCGGTGGCGATCCGTACGACCTCCACCGCCGCCCCGTTGCCCGGCCCGATCCCGCGCGCGCCGGGGATCGTCAGATCGGTGTTGGACGCGAACCAGGGCACCCCGCGCGCGATGGCGTAGCACGCCTCGGCGAACCGCCCCCACACCAGCTCCGGCCCGCCGTACCCCTGCACCACGGCCGCCGGATCGTCGTCCGCCGACTCGACCGGCTCGAGCCCGCGCTCGCGCAGCGCCACCCGCAGCCCCTCCCCGCCGATCACCAGCACCCGGGCGCCCTCCGGCACCTGCTCGCTGATCAGCCGCGCGGCCGCCTGCGCCGACGTGATCACGTCGTCCGCGCCCGTGGGTATCCCCAGCGCCGTCAGGTGCGCGGCCACCACGTCGGGCGTCCGCAGCGCGTTGTTCGTGACGTACGCGAGATGCATGCCGCCCGCACGCGCCACGGCCAGCGACTCGACGGCGTGCACGATCGCGTTCCCGCCCGCGTACACCACACCGTCGAGGTCGAGCAGCGCCGTGTCGTACGCCTCGCTCAGGGCCCGGTCACTGCCCGAGGGGCTCGTCCTGACGCTCTGGCTCATTTGACATCGCTCCTCGTTCGACGGCTTTCCCCCGATCATCCCCCATGCCACTGACACCCGTACGATGCCGGGATGAACACAGCAGGTCACCCGGAAGCAACGGCGCGCCGAGGCCTCGAACTCACCCCGTTCCGAGGCCTTCGCTACGACCCCGACCGGGTCGGCAGCCTGGCCGCCGTGACATCCCCTCCGTACGACGTCGTCGTCCGCCCCGACGGCCTGCACCACCTCCAGGACTCGGACCCGCACAACATCGTCCGCCTGATCCTGCCCCAGGCCGAGACGCCGGCCGCCCGCAACGAACAGGCGGCACGAACCCTGCACCGCTGGCTGTCCGAGGGCGTGCTGACCACCGACTCCGACCCCGGTCTCTATGTCTACGAGCAGCGCGACGGCGAGGGCATGCTGCAACGCGGCGTCATCGGCGCCCTGCGCGTGTCGGACCCCTCGGAGGGCCTGGTCCTGCCGCACGAGGACGTCATGCCGCATGTGGTCGCCGACCGGGCGGACCTGATGCGCGCCACGTCCGCGAACCTCGAACCCCTGCTCCTCACCTACCGCGGCAACGGCACGGCGGCCGACACGACCTCCGTCATCGAGCGCACCATCGAAGGCCCACCGCTGCTGGCGACCACCACCGAGGACGGCTTCAGCCACCGCCTGTGGTCCATCACCGACGCCGCCGACCTGGACCGCATCCAGTCGGACCTGACCCGCCGCCAGGCCCTGATCGCCGACGGCCACCACCGCTGGGCGACATATCGACGTCTACGCGCGGAGCACACCTCGCCCAGCCCCTGGGACTTCGGCCTGGTCCTCCTGGTCGACACGGCCCGCTACCCCCTGCGCGTCCGCGCCATCCACCGCCTGCTGCACGACGTGTCGGTACCGGACGCCCTGGCCGCCCTCGACGGCCTCTTCCGCGTCCGCCGCCTCGAAGCCCCGCTCACCGAAGCGCTGGCGACCCTGGCCGACGCGGCCTGCATGGGCAACGCCTACCTCCTCGCCGGCGACGGCGCCTTCCACCTCGTCGACCAGCCGGACCCGGACCTCCTCGCCCGCACGATCCCCACCGACCGCCCCACCGCCTGGCGCACCCTGGACGCGACGGTGCTGCACGCCACGCTCCTCGCCCACGTCTGGCACATCCCCGAGGACGACCCCACCCGCATCGCCTACATCCACGACACCGCCGCCACCGTAGAGAAGGCGGAACGCGACGGCGGTACGGCCGTCCTGATGCACCCCGTCCGCGAGGACGTCGTACGCGATCTGGCCCGCCAAGGCGTCACCATGCCCCGCAAGTCGACGTCGTTCGGCCCGAAGCCGGCGTCGGGCCTGGTACTGCGCGCACTGGACCTCTAGAACGACGAAGGGGCGGGATCCGCTGCCGGATCCCGCCCCTCACGTCACTCGCCGCTACTCGTCGCGGTCCTCGTCGGCCTCGCCGCGAGCCTCCGGCTCGTCGCCCTCGCCCTCGTCCTCGTCGCCGTCGAAGGCATCGACGAACTCCACACCGTCCAGCTCCGCGAGCCGGTCGGAGGCATCCGTGCTGCCGTCCTTGTCGGCCTCGACGGCCTTCGCGAACCACTCCCGTGCCTCACCCTGCCGCCCGGCGGCGAGCAGCGCGTCCGCGTACGCGTACCTGAGCCGCGCCGTCCACGGCTGTACGGCGTTGGAGGCGAGCTCGGAGCTCTGGAGCGTCACGATGGCCGCGTCCAGCTGCCCCATGTCACGCCGGGCGCCGGCCGCGACGAGCCGCATCTCCACCTGCCCGGCCTTGTCGAGCTTCTGCACCTCGGGGGCCCCGGCCATGTCCAGCGCCTTCTCCGGCCGCCCGAGCCCACGCTCGCAGTCGGCCATCAACGGCCACAGCTCCACGCCACCCGTCATCCGCCGGGCCGCCCGGAACTCGGCGAGCGCCTCCGCGTACTTCTGGTTGGCGTACGCCGCGAACCCGGCCGCCTCTCGTACGGCCGCGACACGCGACGCGAGCCGCAGGGCCACCCTGGAGTAGCCGTAGGCGCCCTCGGGGTCCTCGTCGATGAGCCGCGCGACCATCACCAGGTTCTTGGCGACATCCTCCGCGAGCGTCTTCGGCAGGCTCTGCAGCTCCTGCCGTACGTCCTTGTCGATCTCGTCGCCCGTGACGTCCTCGGGGATCGGCAGCCGCTTGATCGGCTCGCGGTCCCGGTCACGATCCCGCTCATCCCGGAACCGCCCACCGCCCCGCCGATCATCCCGCCGGTCGTCACGCCGGTCGTCACGCCCACGGAACCCTCCGGGACGCCCACCACGGTCGTCCCGACGCGGCCCACGCCCACCGCGGTCGTCCCGTCCCCGGAACCCACCGCGCTCGCCCCGGTTGTCGTCCCGCCGGAACCCACCACGGTCACCGCGGTCATCGCGGCGGTCATCACGGCGGAACCCACCACGGTCACCGCGGTCATCGTGGCGGTCGTCACGGCGGAACCCACCGCGGTCGTCCCGGCGGTCACCGCGCTCGCCCCGGTCACTGTCTCGACGATCGTCGCGACGGAACCCACGGTCCCGGTCACCGCGGTCATCCCGTCGGAAGCCACGGTCACGGTCATCACGCCGGAAGCCACCGCGGTCGTCCCGGCGGTCATCACGACGATCGTCCCGCCGGTCATCGCGCCGGTCATCGCGCCGGTCGTCACGGCGGTCGTCCCGCCGGAATCCACGGTCCCGGTCATCGCCCCGGCGGTCGTCGCGGCGACCGTAGCCACCACGGTTGTCGTCACGTCGGCCGTACCCGCCGCGGTCGTCGTCCCGACGCGGGCCACTCGGCCGGTCGTCACGACGGAAGGACGGACGGTCGCCGTCCCGCCGGAACCCACGGTCGCGATCCCGGTCATCCCGACGCGGCCCACCCGGCCGGTCGTCACGACGGAAGGAGGGACGGGGACCACGGTCACCGTCACGCCGGTCATCCCGACGATCGTCCCGCCGGTCATCCCGACGATCGTCACGGCGGTCATCACGCCGGCCGAATCCACCACGGCTGTCATCACGACGGAATCGACCCCGGTCACCACCACGGTCGTTGTCGCGACGGTCGTTGTCACGCCGGTCGTTGTCGCGACGGAAGCCACCACGGTCACCACGGTCCCCCCGGTAACCGCCTCGGTCACTACGGTCACCACCGTCCCGTCGCCGCTGATCGCGCTCCGGTCGGTCGTCGGGAGAGTTGGTGGACATCGGTGACTCCTGTCTTCGGTACCGCAAGCATTGTAAAAACAAAAGGACCCCTGGTCCCAGCTGAACGCTGGGACCAGGGGTCCTCCAAAGATTGTTCGGCGGCGTCCTACTCTCCCACAGGGTCCCCCCTGCAGTACCATCGGCGCTGTAAGGCTTAGCTTCCGGGTTCGAAATGTAACCGGGCGTTTCCCTCACGCTATAACCACCGAAACCCTAATGGTTTCGAGCGAACAAGCACACTTTTCTTTTGTCTGTTCTGCTCTAAGCCGACAACGGTCGTTGTCTCAGAACTAACACAGTGGACGCGAGCAACTGAGGACAAGCCCTCGGCCTATTAGTACCGGTCACCTC